>CAKKRE010000054.1:0-65333 GCA_919902505.1 Nitrospiraceae bacterium | reverse complement strand
CCCCCGCCCCCCCGAATCTGTTTCTGCATCTTCCCCCCATAGTTGTTCCATGAAGTGTCGGGATAGATTGCAGGGGTTGCTCGTCTCCGCCAGTTGAGTAAATCCCTCTCCAGTGCACGCTCCTTTACATGTAGTTGAGTTTGCACAGACTCGCGGCTACACTTTGCCTGGGTAGAGTCGGGTTGCGTCTAGGTGTATCCGCCAGTGAGAGGTGTATATGCGTCTGTTCATTATGACCTTCGTGGTATCCGTCATTCTGTTTGTTGGAGTCTGGTCGGTGCGGGCCGCCGAGTCACCGTCTGTGGCGGATGGCCAGGCGGGCGGAACTGAGGCGATCACAGGGCAGGATGGTGGGCCAATGGTGTTGGTTCCGGCAGGGCCTTTTACGATGGGGAGCAACGAAGGGCTTCCCACTGAACGCCCCGAACATGTGGTGACTCTGGACGCGTATGTCATCGATCGATATGAAGTGTCGCTGCAACTCTATCGAAAGTTTCTTCAGGCGGCGAGATATGATGCGCCGCCCACCTGGGATGATGAAGCGGCGGAGACGGTCGGCGATCGTCCGGCTGTCGGGATGAGCTGGGAGGATGCGGCGGCCTATTGTGCCTGGGCAGGGAAGCGACTCCCGACGGAAGCTGAATGGGAGAAGGCTGCGCGTGGAACCGATGGCCGTCGGTACCCGTGGGGCCCCATGCAGCCGTTCGTGGACATTGCCAACTACAATCGCGGCGTGTGGGTCAGCGAAGCCATTACGTTGGTGAGTGTGGCTGGTGGGGTGGAAGGGATGAGTGTCCGCCACGGGCTGAAAGAGGGCGGCCGGAGCCCCTACGGTCTTCATCACATGGCGGGGAATGCGGCCGAGTGGGTAGCCGATTGGTACGATCGTGCGTATTACGGCAAGAGTCCCGACAAAAATCCGACGGGTCCTGCTAATGGCGAGAAACGGGTGATTCGTGGCGGGTCGTGGGCCGATTTGCCTGTGGCGTTAAGGGCGTCTGCGCGGGTCTCGGCGGAGCCTGGTTTTCAGGACCGCACCATTGGATTCCGCTGCGCGATGGATGCCAAGAAATAGAGCCAGGGGTGAGCTCTAAGGCCTTCGCAAGTTTCCTAATTCCTGGCTATGCTTGATTCAGGTGCCGCATCTTCTGTTCCACCGCCGAACCGAAAGCACAAGGCCGTTGCCGCGTTCGCGGCAGGGCTTGTGTTTCTGGTGGCGTTGGCGGGGATCCGCAATATCTCGTCCCCGCCTGATTCAGCCCCGGCTATCCAGAATATTGATCCGAACATGGTGCCGTTGGTGACGGGTGATGAACCGATTCAGGAACTCTTTGTCCGCGCCGGCTGTCCGGTTTGCCATCAGATTCCCGGCATTGCAGGAGCGAAGGGGCAGGTCGGTCCCCCACTGTGGCTAAGGAAGACCGGAGCAAGTCGCCTGGCTGATCCACAGTATAAGGGGCAGGCGCAGACGGTTCGTGAGTACATTGTGGAATCAGTGGTATCCCCAGGGACCTATGTGGTGCCTGGGTTTCCGCCGGATACGATGCCGACGTGGTACGGACGGAAGCTGAGTGGGGCTGCGTTGAATAAAATCGCGTCGTATCTCGAACAGGCGGTGGAGGAGCCGCCCTCGGGACGCCCCTAGGCGGATCTGCCGATCAATTGCGTGGTGTGCGCTCGCGGAAGAGTAGCCCTTGAGGATTAGGGGGCAGCAACGCCCTGCCCCTCAGCGTTTTTTCCCCCCGGCCTGACCCATTTGCCCTTGAATCTGGAACCCCTTCTCATCCCGGTCGCTCTTGTCCAGGAGGGCGGCCACTGCGTCGTCGCCTTTCAACCCCGCCAGTTTAATTTTCAGACGGAGGTTGTTGGCGCTGTCGGCGTTGATCAAGGCTTGTTCAATGCTGATCTTCCCGGCCTTATAGAGTTGCAACAGCACGTGGTCGAATGTCTGGCAGCCTTCGTCGATGCCCTGTTCCATCGCCTCTTTCAGGGTATCGATCTCAGAACGTTTGATGAGGTCCTTGATGCGCGGCGTATCCAGCATGATTTCGAGTGCAGGCACGCGGCGGCCGTCGAGGGAGGGGATCAATCGTTGAGAGATGATGGCCCGCAGGTTCAAGGAGAGCTGCAGATAGATCTGCGCGTGCCGTTCGACCGGGAAGAAGTTCATGATGCGCTCGATCGATTGATTCGCATTATTCGAGTGCAACGTTCCGAGGCAGAGGTGTCCGGTTTCAGCGAACGTGATCGCGGCTTCCATGGTTTCCGTATCCCGGATTTCACCGATGAGAATGACGTCCGGTGCCTGACGCAGGGTATTTTTCAACGCGTGTCCGAAGGAATGGGTGTCGAAGCCGACTTCGCGCTGGGTGACGATCGATTTCTTGTGGTGATGGACAAATTCGATCGGGTCTTCCACGCTGATGATGTGGCCGGCATGCACCGTGTTGCGGTGGTCGATCATAGCGGCCAGTGATGTGGATTTTCCGGAGCCGGTCGCGCCGACCACCAACACCAGACCTCGCTTGGTCATGGCGATGTCTTTGACGATGGGCGGCAGGTCTAGCTGTTCGACGGTCATGATCTCCGCTTTGATATGTCGAAACACCAGCCCGACGTTGCCCTTCTGTCGGAAGATGTTCACGCGGAAGCGGCCGAGGTCTTTGTAATAAAGGGCAAGGTTCATCTCCATCTTCTCTTCGAACTCACCTCGCTGCTGGCCTCGCATGAGGGCCAGCGCCAGCGATTCGAGTTGCTCGTTCGTGAACGGCGGCGCATCGGTCCGATGTGTCGAGCCATGGATGCGATAAATGGGGGGCGCATCGACGGTGAGATACAGGTCCGACGATTCCTGCTTGACCATCACTTCGAGAAGCGTGCGAACATCCATGAAATGCCTCTTTCCAATGCCGTGGGAAACCCGTGTCGGTTGCGCTGAGTGCCCGTTTACGCGGCGCCTCCTGCAGCGGCGCTAAAGAGATTGGGATTCATGCTGCGCGATTGAGCCTCAGCTTTTGTCACTTGTCCCCGTGTGGCCAGGTCGACCAGGGCCATGTCCATGGTCTGCATGCCGTCTTTTTGGCTGGCCTGCATGATGCCGGGAATTTGGTGGAGTTTGCCTTCTCGGATAAGGTTCCGCACCGCGGTGGTACCGACCATGATCTCCACCGCGGCAATGCGACCGCCGCTCTTTTTCTTGAGGAGCGTTTGGGTCAGGACTGCCTCCAGCGTCTCCGAGAGCTGTGCGCGGACTTGGGCCTGTTGGTTCGGAGGGAAGGCGTCGATGATGCGGTCGATGGTTTTCGGGGCGCTGGACGTGTGCAGGGTCGCAAAGACCAAGTGTCCGGTTTCGGCAGCGGTCAACGCCAGCTGGATCGTATCCAGGTCTCGCATTTCGCCGACGAGAATGATGTCGGGGTCTTCGCGGAGTGCGGCGCGGAGGGCGTTGGCAAACGACAGCGTGTGGACGCCCAGTTCCCGCTGGTTGACCAGGCATTTTTTGGATTTGTGAACAAACTCGACCGGATCTTCGATCGTGAGAATGTGTCCTTCGAAGGTGTTGTTGAGATAGTCGATCATGCCCGCGAGTGTGGTGGATTTCCCGGACCCGGTTGGGCCGGTCACCAGGATCAGGCCTTTTTCGCGGTCGCAGAGCTGTCGAAGGATCGGCGGCATGCCGAGTTTTTCCAGGGGAAGAATCTCCGTCGGAATGGTCCGGAACACGGCCCCCAATCCACGCCCTTGCACAAAGACGTTGACGCGGAATCGGGCGATGTCGCCCAGGTCGAAGGAGAAGTCACACTCCCGGTGTTCTTCGAAATTCTTCCGTTGCACGTCACTCATCATGTCGTAGATGAGCGCGTGAGTTTCATCCTGGGTCAGGGGAGGATGGTCGAGTTTCTTGAGATCGCCATGCAGGCGGATCATCGGTGGCTCACCGGCGCTGATGTGGCAGTCCGAAGCGCCCTGTTGGACGCCAAAGGTCAACAGTTTGGAGATATCAATCATCGGATCACTCCATGCAGTGAGAGAATGTATGGATAAACGAGCGTCGCTATGAGTAGAGGATCATGGCTCGTCAGGTTGATTCGATCATGCCATAGGAAGGTGAGAAAGCAAGAAAATATCCAGAAGAGACGAGGCCGAAACGGTCGCCGCCGGCCGCTCTGTGAAGGGCGATTGTTGCTTAGATCATGTTGAGCGAACGACCCGCCTGTGCCAGCGCTGCCAGCGCCTGGTCGATGTGCTCATCGGTGTGATCGGCCGTGATCGTGAGGCGAATCCGGCTCGTGGAAGCCGGCACCGTTGGTGGGCGAATCGCGGGGGCATAGACTCCCAGCGTGAGGAGTGTGTGGGCGAGGTGCATCGCGCGATCGGGATCGCCGACGATGACCGGAAGAATGGGGCTCTCCGATGCGGCGAGTCGGAAGCCGAGGCCGCTGAGTCCTTGCGCGAGGCGATCGCGATTCCGCCACAATCTGGCGCGCCGCTCCGGCTCCTGCCGGATCACGCGGAGTGCCGCCGTGGCGGCTGCAGCGGAGGCCGGCGTGGGGGCGGTTGTATAGGTGAAGGCGCGGCAGGTATTTACGAGATAGGCAATGAACTCGGCTGATCCAGCCAGGTACCCTCCGGAGCTCCCGATCGCTTTGCTCAAGGTGCCCATGTGATAGGGCACGCGCGATTCGACGTGGCAATGTTCGAGGGTGCCCCGTCCTGTTTCTCCCAGGATTCCCGTGCCATGAGCATCGTCGACATAGACAGCGGCGCCATACCGTTCCGCTAAGAGGGCGATGTCCCTCATCGGTGCGATGTCCCCATCCATGCTGAAGAGGCCGTCGGTCACGATCAGGGTGGGTTTGTTGGAGGTCCGGCGGGTAAGCAGTTGCTCCAGGTGATCCATGTCCCGGTGGTGGTAGACGCGAAATGTGGCGCCGCTCAGGCGGCAGCCGTCGATCAGGCTTGCATGGCAGAGGCGGTCGGCGAGGATGAGTCCGTCTTGGCCGATCAGCGCCGGAACGGCGCTGATGTTGGCCAGATAGCCGGCTGCGAAGGTGAGCGCGGCTTCCGTGCCTTTGAACCGGGCGAGCGCGGTTTCCAGTTCCTCATGGGGTGTCAGGGTGCCGCAGACGAGACGTGATGCCCCGGATCCCGCCCCGTATTGACGCGTTGCTTCGACGGCCGCTTCCACGACAGCCGGGTGCGTGGCGAGGCCCAGGTAATTATTGGAGGAAAGCAGGATCACGGTGTGTCCGTCGAGCCTGACCGTCGGCCCCGTGGACGAGGCGATGGTGCGCAGCCGGCGCAGCAGGTGCTGGTCCTGCAATTTCTGAAGATAGTCCTTGAACATGGCGTCCCGTGCCCGCGAAGGGCCTGAATATTTGACAAGGCTGACTGCTCCCTAGTATAAGGCGCGAGGCGTTCGGAAACGACCGCTTCTTTTACTGTGTCTATAAAATGATCGAGAGCGCATGAGTTATCGAATCAAAATTCCCGCAAAGGTCGATCCGCTCGATGAAGCTCATCTGTTGACCGGAGTGGAGCGGTTTCTGCTTGTCTTGCAGGAACAGCGGCGGGCAGTTCTCGTTGGGCTGGGAGTCTTGCTCGTTGCCGCGGCGGTGGTGGCCGGGGTTATCTGGTACGACTACCAGGCTACGCTGAAGGCGCGTGATCTCGATCAGGAAGCGACGCTGCACTATCTCAACCGGCCGGCTGACGATCCGAAAAAAGGGCACGAACAGCTTGCGCAGGCCATCAATCTCTACAAGCAGGTTGTGGATCAATATCCACGGAGCCCCGTTGCTCCGTTGGCCCTATTCCATTTAGGAAATGCTCAGGTCCTGGCCAATGAGGTTGACGCGGGAATCGAAACCTACAAACGGTTCATGTTACTCCATAGCTCCAATACCTCGCTGCTGGGGCTTGTCCAGCAGCGGCTGGCCTACGCCTATTTGGTGAAGGGGGATCGTGATCAGGCGGTGAAGGCGTTTACCGGCATCCTCGAGATCCCCGGTGCGCTGAATAAAGATCATGTGCTCTTCGAGCTGGCAAAACTGGAAGAATCGCAGTCCCGTCCTGAGGGGGCCCTCGCGCACTACCAGGATTTGATGAAGAATTATCCTAACTCGCCCTTTACCAGTGAAGCGGCTGTGCGAGTGAAGGTGCTGGAAGTGAAGAAGTCTCCGGAGAGTCCGGCGGCGGCTGCTACACCTGCTCCGGCCGTGACTGCGCCCGCTCCCCAACCTGAGGCGCCCGCTAAGTCTTCAGGCAAGTCTGCCGCGGCGTCCTCCAAGAAAAAACCGTAACGGCTCCCTTAGAATGACGCGGTGAGGGGTGGTCGCGTTAGTTCGCGATGACCAGGCGGCTTCCTGCCTTGATGGTGGGACCTGTCAGGTTATTGTTGGACTTGAGGGTTTTGACGGAGATGTTGAATCGCTTGGCGATTCTCTCCAGAGAGTCGCCTACGCGCACCCGATACCAGTGGCTGGATTCCGGTTCAGGCTTGACGTGCCGGACCCTGACGGGGACCTGGAGCGGCGCGAATTTGTGAGTCGGGGCCCGATCCAGCAATTGTTCGACCTTCTCCCTGGTGCCGACCGGAACCTTCAGGTGATATTCGGCATCGTCCGGGGGCGTGGCATCGCGCCGTAACTCTGGGTTGAGCACCTTCAGTTCCTGGTACGAAATGCCCGTCACATTCGCAATGGCTTTGAAGTGGATAGGGCGCTTCACGACCACTTCCTCGAATTGGTGAGGCTGCACGTCGTTCTGCGGAAAGCCATAGCGGTCCGGATTCTTGGCGATGATGGTTGCGGCCATGAATCGGGGGACGTATTCTTTCGTTTCCCGCCGAATCAGCCGTGTTTTTGCAATGTCTGAAAAGCTCTCCGCTTGCGCCGTATGGAGGGCTCGCATCACCTTGCCCTCCCCGGCGTTGTAGGCGGCCATGGCCAAAGGCCAGGTGCCGAACAAGTCGTACAGGTCCCGCAGGTAGCGCGCAGCCGCGACGGTCGATTTCACAGGGTCTCGCCGTTCATCCACATAACTATCCACACGCAGCCCATAGACTTTGGCGGTCCCCTTCATAAATTGCCATGGACCGGCCGCACGGGCGCGGGAATAGGCGTGGGGGTTAAATCCGCTTTCAACCAGAGAGAGATAGATGAGATCGCTGGGGAGCTGGAACTCGGAGAAGATGCTGTCAACCAGCGGGCGATAGTGACTCAGGCGGATGAGCCACTGTTCAAATCGGTTGCGGATAGAGACGTTGAAAAAACGAATATGGCCTTGAACGGATGGATCGAGCACAATCGGCACGTTGTAAGCCGTGGCTTCATCCGATTCCTGGTCCTGCGCGGAAGCCTCTTCCTGAACCACTTCTGCGGGTGGTGTCAGCAGATCCGTGAATCGAGCGGTGGTGCCGGTGAGCGGCTTGAGTTGAAGAAGCGCCTCGGCCGGCGGAACTTCCGTCGAGGGTTCGCTGGCCACGGGGGCCGGGGGCTCGGCTGCTTCGAGTTCTGCGGCGGTGGCGTGATCGTCCTCGTCGAGTGAGTAGTCCGGTTCCTGGATAGGAGACGGAACGTCGGTCGAAGTCATCTCCGCAGTCGCGGGTGCATCGGTTTGAGGTGGGGGCGGCGACTCCGCTCCCGTGAGAGCCGGCCACGAGAGAGAGACCAGGCAGAAAGAGAGAAGCGGCAGCGCGCGAACACCTGCGACCAGGAAACGTGCATGCATAGGAATACCCACTAGACTGTTCAGGGAATGTGAGATCACTGACTCTCGAAGGGTAGCCTATCGATGAGGTCGCAACTTGTCAAGAAATTGAGGGAGTTGAGTCGCCACACAGTTTGTGGTGAAAAATCATCGAGCGAGGAGCTGCGCCGCGTCTCCGAAATAAATCTTGCACGATGCAGTGAAGTCGCTGAAAAGATAAGCATCTTCATGGTTCGTTACCTTGACACCTTAGGGGGCCTATGGTAGCGTACGCCCCTTCTAAATCCCTGACATCGTTCGTTTTGCACAGTGAGGAGGATCGTCCCATGTTGAAACGGTATTTGCTCGCTCCCGGACCCACCCCCGTTCCTCCGGAGGTGTTACTGGCGATGGCCAGACCGATGATTCATCACCGGGCGCCTGAATTCGATAAACTCTTTGCCGAGGTCCGTGAGGACCTGAAGTGGCTGTTTCAAACCAGGAACGATGTCTTGATTCTTGCGGCATCCGGCACCGGAGGCATGGAGGGGTCGGTCTCGAATTTCTTGTCACCGGGGGACAAGGCCCTCACGATCAACGGCGGCAAATTCGGTGAGCGATGGACGAAGCTGTGTAAGGCGTTCGGCGCACAGGTGACCGAGTTGAAAGTTGAGTGGGGTCGCGCGGTGGATCCGCAGGCCGTCGCTGATGCCTTGAAGAAGGATCCGTCGATCAAGGCCGTCTATGTGCAAGCGAGCGAAACCTCCACGGCTGTGGCGCATGATGTCAAAACGCTGGCCGATATCGTCAAAGGGTATGAGGAGACGATTCTGGTCGTGGATGCCATCACCGCGTTGGGAGTGCTCGATCTCAAGACCGATGCCTGGGGCCTCGACGTGGTTATTACCGGTTCGCAGAAGGCGTTGATGTTGCCGCCGGGGCTGGCCTTCGCCAGCGTGAGTGAGAAAGCCTGGCGATTGGCCGACAAGGCCAAGAATGCGGCGTTCTATTTCAATTTCAAGCGCGAGCGGGAGAATCAACAGAAGAGTACGACGGCCTATACGCCGGCCGTGTCCCTCATTCTCGGCCTGAAGGAAGTGATGAACATTCTGAAAGCCGAGGGACTGGAAGCCGTCTTCGCCCGTCACGCGATGTTGGCGACGGCGATGCGTGAAGGTGTCAAGGCCGCCGGGCTGTCCATCTTCCCTCAGGAGCGTCCGAGCGATGCGTTAACCGCCATTTCGGCGCCGGAAGGTGTAGATGGCCAAGCGGTCTATAAGAATTTGCGGACCCAGTACGGAATGACGGCGGCAGGTGGTCAGGACCACCTGAAGGGTAAGATCTTCCGTATTTCGCACATGGGCTATATCGATAGTTTTGATGTCATCACGGCCCTGGCGGCGGTGGAGATGGTCATCAAGGGGCTGGGGTATCCCGTGAAGCTTGGTAGCGGGGTGGCGAAGGCTCAAGAAATTATTATGGGCAAGTCCTAGACTCACCGTCAGGTAAGGCGTCATGACAATGAAAATTTTGGTCAGCGATAGTCTCTCGAAGCAGGGTGTCGAGGTATTGGAGAAGGCCGGCTTTACGGTGGTGGTGAAAACCAAACTGCCGAAAGAGGAGCTGCTGAAGGAAATCAAGGATGCGGACGGGCTGATCGTCCGCTCCGGGACGAAAGTCACCGCGGAGGTCATCGCAGCAGCGAGTCAGCTGAAGGTCGTCGGGCGAGCCGGTTCCGGCTTGGACAATGTCGATACCCCTGCCGCCACCCGCCGCGGCATCGTCGTCATGAATACTCCCGGTGGCAACACCGTGACGACTGCCGAGCATACGATGGCCATGATTTTCTCGATGTCGCGCCGCATCCCGCAAGCTACCGCCTCGACGAAGGGTGGGAAGTGGGAAAAAGAAAAATTCATGGGCGTGGAGCTGTACAACAAGGTGCTCGGCATTGTCGGCGTGGGCCAAATCGGCGGGTATCTCACCAAGCTTGCCCAGGGAGTGGGGATGCAGGTGATGGCCTACGATCCCTATCTGGCCCCGGAGCGTGCGGAGAAAATGGGTGTGACCATCGTCGAGCTGGACGAGCTGTTCCGCCGAGCCGACGTCATTTCCGTGCATACTCCACTGACCCCGGAAACCAAGGCTCTGATCAATGCGCAAGCCATTGCCAAGATGAAAACCGGCGTCATGATTGCCAACTGTGCGCGTGGCGGAATCGTGCACGAGGGAGATTTGTGCGAGGCGCTCAAATCCAAGAAGGTTGCCGCCGCGGCATTCGACGTGTTCGAGGACGAGCCGGTCAAGCCGGACAATCCGCTCCTGGCGTTGGATAATTTTATCTGCTCGCCGCACATCGGCGCCTCCACTACGGAAGCGCAGGAAAATGTGGCGATCGGTATTGCAGAGCAGATCGTGGAATACTTCACCAAAGGGATTGCCCGGGGTGCGGTCAATATTCCTTCGGTTTCGCCGGAGCTCTTGCCGAAACTCCAGCCGTATCTCTCGCTTGGGGAGCGTGTCGGCCTCCTACAGGCGCAGCTGTTGGAGGGCGGCCTGGAGCGCTTGACCGTTGAGTACAGTGGCGAAGTCGCGGGTTTGAATGTGGCGCCATTGACGATTGCGGTTTTGAAGGGACTCCTGACCCCCATTCTCGAAGATCCGGTCAACTATGTGAACGCGCCGGTCGTCGCCAAGGAACGTGGCATCGAAGTCAAAGAGGTGAAGATCAGCGATGCCGGAGACTTTGCCAGTGTGATCCGTGTGCGGGTTGAGGCCGGGAAGAAATCTCATCAAGTCGCCGGGACCCTCTACCACCGCAAGGACCCGCGAATCATTGAGATCGACCAGTTCAAGGTGGAAGTGGTGCCGGACAACCATCTCCTGCTGATCCAGAATGAGGATCGTCCGGGGGTGATCGGCACGGTGGGGCATATCCTTGGCGATCACAACATCAATATCGCGCGGATGCAATGTTCACGGGAAGAGCGTGGCGGACAAGCCCTGCAGATTTTCGGGCTCGATGCGCCGCTTCCAAAGTCGGTCCTCGATCAGATTACGAACAGCAAGCACATCCTTTCCGTGAAGGTCGCCGACCTATCGAAAGGGTTGTAGATTGCCCGGCAGTCGACCATGGGCGCTCTTTCGTTGAAGGCTTCCTCTTCCTCCTCGCCTCTGGTGGCAGGTCGCGAACGGTCGCTCATTCCTGTTGGAATGAGCACCATTCTTCCTGACGCCGCTCGACGTATCCGACATCTTGAGCAAACGCTGCTGGCCGTGCTTGCGCGCGGGGGCTACGAAGAAATCATCCTGCCGATGTTCGAGTACCAGGACGTCCTTGCGCCCGGCTTGGAGTCCGAGCTCATCGAAAAATGTTATCAGCTGGTCGATCGGACGACGGGTCGGTTGATGCTGCTGCGTCCGGATGCCACGGCACAGATTGCCAGAACGGTCGCCATGGGCATGATGGGCGAGCGGCTTCCGCTGCGGTTGTGTTATCGCACCTCTGTGTTCCGGTATGAGCGTGAGCATGCAGGCCGCGACCGTGAGATTTTTCAAGTCGGGGCGGAACTCATCGGCGTAGACGGAGTTGCCGGAGATGCCGAAGTGTTGACGCTCCTGCTGGAGTGTTTGGCACAGGTCGGGTTGTCTTCATTCAAGGTTGCAGTCGGCCACGTCGGATTTTTTACGGCCCTGCTGGTCAAGTCCGGCTTATCGCAGGATGGCCAGAAGCGTGTGGAGCAGGCTGCCGCGCGGAAAGACATGCCGCTGCTTGAGGAATTGCTCTCGCGTGAAGGCGTGTCAAAATCGACGGGGCGCGTCATTCTTGAAGCGCTGGAATTGTGCGGTGGGCCTGAGGTCTTGGCGCGCGGGAGAAAATTGGTGGGGCGTGACAGGACCCTCCTGAGACCACTCGATCGCCTCGCGCAGGTCTATGAGCGATTGGTGTCGCCCGGGCAGCAGGCGGTGTTGATCGATCTGGGCGAGTTCCGTGGGTTTGAATATTATGACGGGATTGTGTTCGACGTCTTTGCGCCGGGTATCGGGGCGGAGCTGGGAGGCGGGGGCCGATACGACCATTTGATGGGCCGGTTCGGTCGGACCGCGGCATCTACTGGGTTTGGTCTCGATGTCGATCGTCTGTTTCGAGCCCTCGATGCTTCCGGTGTGGTGACGCCGCCTCACTCCGGTCTCTCTCCGACTGCTGGCCCTAAGCCGGTGGCCGCTGAATTGCGTCGGCGCAGGAGCCGGTCATGAAGTCGCTCTCCGCGGTTGATCTCACCTCCCCTAAATTGCCGCCGCAGAACGTCGAGGCCGAACAATCGGTGCTCGGCGCGATCCTGTTGGATAACACGGCAATGGCTAAGGTCATGGAGGTGCTGACGGACGAGGAGTTTTACCGAACCGCGCACCGCAAGATTTATCAGGCCATGCTGGAGCTGTCCGATCGCGGAGAAGTGATCGATCAGATCACGCTCACGGAATGTTTGAAAGCGCGCTCCGAACTCGAAGCGGTTGGAGGATCCGCCTATCTGGCCGAACTCGTCCAAGTAGTGCCGACGGCGGCCAATGTTCGTTATCACAGCAAGATCGTGCGGGACAAAGCGCTGTTGCGAGGGCTCATTCAGACCTCCACAGAGGTCGTGACGCGCGGGTATGACGGGACGGTGGCAGTCGATGAGCTGTTGGATTTTGCCGAGCGTTCGGTCTTCAGCCTTGCCCAGGGGAAGCTGGATCGTTCCTTCACCCCGGTGAATCAGATCATTAAAGAGAGTCTCGATGTCGTCGATAAATTGTCTAAGCGCAAGGAGCGTGTCACGGGTGTGCCGACCGGCTATATCGACCTGGATGATCTGACCGCCGGGTTGCAACCGTCGGACTTGATCGTCATTGCCGGACGTCCGAGCATGGGTAAGACCAGTCTGGCGCTGGGGATGGCGCAGCATGCCGCGTTGCATGCCGGCACCGTCGTCGGCATTTTCAGCCTCGAAATGTCGAAGCCGCAGCTCGTGCTCCGCATGTTGAGTTCCGAGGCTCGGGTCGATTCGCATGCGCTCCGGACCGGCCGGTTGCAAAAGGAAGATTGGTGGCGGCTCGCGGAAGCGGCCGGCAAGCTGGAGCAGGCGCCGATTTATATCGACGATTCCGGTGCCGTGACGGTGCAGCAGATGCGTGGGAAAGCGAGGCGGCTCAAGGCTGAGCGCGGTCTCGACCTGTTGATTGTCGACTACCTGCAGCTCATGCAGGGGAAGAGCGACTCCGAGTCACGACAGCAGGAAATTTCGGATATCTCGCGTTCTTTAAAAAGTCTGGCCAAGGAGCTGAACGTCCCGGTCATTGCCCTGTCTCAGTTGAGCCGCGCGGTGGAAGCCAGGAAGCCGCCGGTTCCCATGCTGGCCGACTTGCGGGAAAGCGGAGCCATCGAGCAGGACGCCGATGTGGTGATGTTTATCTATCGTGAAGAAGTCTACGAACCGGGGACCGAGCGAAAAGGCATCGCCGATATTTTGGTCAGCAAGCATCGTAACGGGCCGATTGGGAAACGGGAATTATTCTTTCACGATCGGTTCGCCAAGTTCGAGAATCTTGAGACGCGTGAGGTCGTTTGACGCGTTCTTTCTCGGGCCGGTATAATTCCCCTCATCCACGGGCCCTCGAACCGTCCCCCTGCAGATTGAGCGGATGATTGTGCAACGATTGTGTGAAGCGTGTCGACAGCCACCTGCCCGAAGAGGTTCAGTGAACGTCAAAACGGTAGCGCTTCTACTGGCGGCTCTGTCCTCTGTCACCGCCGCCTGTCAGAGCACGCCACCTGCTCGCCCCGCTCCTGCTGCGGTCCCATCCGCCGCGCCGGTGGCTCCTCGTGCCACGTCCTCATCCTCAGATTCTCGCGCGTCCTATCACTTTCTCCTCGGGTACCAGGCCGAGTTGGATCAGGAGACGGAACTGGCGATCAAGGAATATCAACTCGCCCTGCAAACGGATCCCGCCTCGAATTATCTCAAAGCCAGGCTGGCCGTGCTCCACTTCACTACGGGTGATGTGCCGACGGCCGTGCGGTTTGCCGATGAAGTCTCCGATGCGCCGGGTTTAGATGCGCAGATGCTCGGCCAAATCGGCGGCATGTATGCGGCAGCAGGCAAACCCGACAAGGCGTTGAGACTGTTCAATCGGGCCATTGATCAGGAGCCGCAGCGGAGCGAACATTTCTTTGCCAAAGGGCTGTTGCAAGCCAATCAGAAACAATATGTTGAAGCCGAAGACACGATTCGCGCTGGAATCAAGATCAGCCCGGACTCGGCAGTCGGGTACTACTATTTAGGTCGGATCGGGGTCGAAGCCAGAGATTTTGACAAGGCGACGACGCACTTCGAGCAGGCGGTGGCACTGAATCCAGCATTTGAACCGGCATACGTGGCCCTGGGGTCTGTCTATGAAGCCAAGCAGGACCGAGACAAAGCCATCGGGATCTATCGTCGCTACTTGCAGGGTGTGAACCCGAAAAATCGAGACATCCGGCATCACCTCATTCGCCTGCAGGTGTCGGCGAAGCAGTACGACGAAGCCCTGCATGAATTGCAGGAAATGTTGTCGGAAGATCCGTCGGACCTCGATGCTCAGCTTCGGATGGGGCTTGTCTATGGGGAGCAGAAAAACTACCCCAAAGCCATTCAGCAGTTGAAACAAATCCTCACGGTGCGCCCGACGGAACTGAAGGTTCGTGACTATCTGGGGTATTTGTATGAAGAGACCAAGGATTACGCTAATGCGATGGAGGCCTATCGTTACAATCTGACGCTGGAACCTTCGTATTTCGAGGGGCATCTGCATTTGGGGGTGCTGCAGTACCGGACCAAGCAGTATGCCGAGGCGATCCGGCACCTTCAGGAAGCCAGCCGCTTGAATCCGAAGCAACCGGAAGCGCATATCGTCCTCGGGCTCGCGCATTTTCAAGTCGAGCAATATGAGCCTTCCCTGCAGGCGTTTCAGGAAGGGATTCGTTACAATCCCGACAATGCGGATCTGCATTTCAACGCGGGAACCGCGTATGACAAGCTGAATCGATTCGACGACGTCGTGAAGTCCATGCAGACGACGCTCGCCTTGGATCCTCACCATGCCGACGCTCTGAACTATTTGGGGTACAGCTATGCGGAACGTGGCGTGAAGATTGAAGATGCGATCACGCTGACGAAGCAGGCCGTCGCACTTCGACCGACCAACGGGTATTACGTCGATAGTCTGGCCTGGGCCTTTTTCAAGAAGGGCCTGCTGGCTGAAGCGCTGGCAGAGATGAAGCGGGCGGTTGCGCTGGTCGGCGACGATCCCGTGATTTATGAACATCTCGGCGAAATCTACTTAAAGCAGCAACACCTCTCGGATGGTCGGGAAGCGCTCCTGCATTCGCTGGAACTGGATCCTTCCAATGACAAGCTGATGCAGCGATTCCGTGAACTGGGTTTGGGCGATCCCGCCAAAGAAGAACGCATTCGCCAGGCGCTTCGGCGCGTCTCAGATCGTAAGGGTGCCACTCCGGCTCCTGCTCAGCAGTAATCCCTCTCTGTTTTCGATTCATCGGGCATCCGCGAACCGGGCTGCATCGCCTGCGGTCTTTCCACACCCCAACAGATTTCTCCGTCGGGTTTCACTCTACCAGTCAAGAATCGCCTGGACTGGGCTGTCCCAGTTCCTTGAGAGTGGGAGCCGTGACTGTTCGATTCCGTCAATTTTTGGCACTTTCTCCTATGAATTCAGGTCCGCGGGGGACTGTCGGGAGGCAATCGCTGTGAAATCGGAGAGAAAAGATCAATGTTGACGTGATCTTATCAATCTTCCCGGCACTCGGCGGTTTCGTGGCACAAGGTCTGCTTATAGAGTCCATGTCTGCAGGGCGTCTGTGGCGAGGGAGTGTATAAATGGGTTTCCAAGATGTCAGTGCCCAAATCCCATGGTGACTACATCGAAGCAAACAGGGTTCACGCTGATCGAATTGATGGTCGTGGTGGTGATCGTGGGTATTCTCGCTGCCTTTGCCATACCCAACTTTCTTCGATACCGGGCGCAGGCGATGCAGGCTGAGGCCCGGTCGAATTTGGCGGGTATCTTCGTGGCCGAAACCTCGTTCTTCAGTGAGCGGAAAGAATATGGGAATTTTACCGATGTAGGCTTTGCCATCGCCGAAGGCGGGACGAACCGCTACACCTATCGATCCGGCCTGGGAATTGGATCCGGGATGGGGCCGAACGGGGGCAATCTCTGCGGGCCATCCGGTAGCTGTGACACGATTCAGACGGCGTCTCCGATGGCCGGGGCAATGACTTATACGGGAGCGGTTGGTAGTGCGACGACATCCGCCTCGGGATTTACGGCCACAGCCGCGGCGAATCTCGATGGAGATGCCACGCATGACGGCTGGTATGTGAACGATGCGAAGCAGGGATTGAACGGGGCGGAGCCCAACGATGTGTCGAGCTAGTGAGAGCGCAAAACTTGTCAGAAGATGACGGAAAATGGAATCTGGGCCAGGCGGCGATAGCAGGGACTCAGTCGGCAATGAATCTAAGTGACTGGAAAATAGAAGGAATGACAAGGAACTACAGGAAGGAGGTGTTGGGCATAGAAGCTGCTATTCCCAAGATCTGCTAGGCTTGAAAAAAAGCTGTGTCGTACGAAGAGGCAAGAGAGAAGAACGTGTCGGATGAAGTGGCAACAATAGGAAAGGGAGGAAGTCTATGTTGAAGCAAGTCAAAGGTCAAAAAGGTTTTACGTTGATTGAGTTGATGATCGTGGTGGCGATTATCGGTATCTTGGCGGCGATCGCCATTCCGAACTTCTTGCGGTACCAGGCGAAGTCGCGGCAGTCGGAAGCCAAGACGAACTTGGGCGCGATCTTCGTGGCAGAGACGGCCTATCTCAGCGAGAACTCACGTTACGGAAGCTTCTCCGAGATCGGATATGCCCTGGCCGGGACGACGAACCGGTATACGTATCGCAGCCCTGCGGTAGGTGGCGCTGGTGCGGCAGCTGGTCAGGTCTTTACTCCGACTGCCGTCCAATTTGATACGATTAATTGCGGTGCCCCAGCCGCTTGCGTGGCATCTCCGCCTACCGATGGTACCCCTGCCGTACCGTCTGATGGCAACGCTACGCCCGGAACGATTGCGTTTACGGCCTCAGCTGTTGCCAGCATCGATAATGATGCCACCGTGGACGGTTGGACAGTCAACGACATCAAGGGCGGCTTGACGCAAGCGGTTCCTGACGACGTGATCAACTAACGATCAGTCGCAGGACCTGCTAGGTGCGCGGGGGAGGGACCATGTTCCTCCCCCGTTTTCATTGCGGCTGACCCATCGACGAATTCCGCGATCCATTCGCCGACAGTCGCTCTATCCGTTACCACCTGCCGCGCCACAGTATTCAAATTCACTTTGCCAAATTGGGCTTGTCTGATAAAGCAGGAGATATCCGCTTCGGCAAGTGACCAAGACGTCGCTATGAACATGACCGCTTCCATTTCGCTGCTGCTGGTCAGCGCACTCGTGATCTTCTCGCCCCTGCAGGAAGGCGGCACGACTCATCCCGCGCAAATGATCATCAGGCTGTTGATTGTAACGTGGCTGGGAATCGTGCTGGCGGCCGGCATTCGAGCAGGGCGGCTCGCCGTCCCTGTGCTGACGATGAGGTATGTCGTGTTGGCGTTTGTCGGACTGGCTCTGGTGGCGACCATCCTTTCACCCTACGCTCATCCGAGCCGGCAGTGGTTGATCGTGATCGCGGGGTACGCGACGTTGTTCTATTTGCTTGTCTCGTTCGTCGACCGGTGGGAGCATATTCGCGGGCTGACCGTCGTGATCGTGCTGATGGGCGTGGGCGAAGCAGGCTGGGCCATTATGCAAGGATTGGCGTGGAATGTCCTCAGACCAAGCGGCACGTTCTTCAATCCCAATTTTCTCGCCGGGTATCTCACGGTGACCTGGACGATTCTGCTGAGCGTCGCAATCTACGGTTATCGACACGGTTCGGCCGTTTCACGGCCGTGGATGTCATCCGCCCTGTGGTGGTTTGGACTGAGCACGGCGTTGGGCGGTCTGTTCCTTGCGTTGTTGTTGACCCAGTCTCGCGGAGGCATGATCGTCTGTCTTGTCGGGACGGTTTTCGTGTTGACCGCACGCTATGGATGGAAATTAGCCGGCGGCTGTGCGGCGGCGGTTGTGTTGCTCGGGCTGTTTGTTCCCACGCCGATCCGTGATCGAGTGTTGGTTGAGCATCAACAGAATCTTGTCACCTATGCTCGCTGGCAGATGTGGCAGGGAGCGGTCACACAGATGGTCGACCATCCGATGGGAATCGGGCTGGGCCTCTATCAGTATACGTATCCCCTCTATGCGTTTCCGGTCGATGGTGAAATTACCCGATTTGGAAAAGTCGCTCAGACACCCCACAACGATTACCTCCAGATGGGCGTCGAGATGGGTCCGGGAGCAATCCTTGTGTTTGGGAGCGGGGTTGTCCTGCTCTTTCGCGAACTGAGACAGGCGCTTCAATCGCGACTGCGGCGTTGGCAACGGAGTCTCATCGTGGGCATAGGAGGTGGTGTGAGCGCGCTCCTGGTACACGCCGCGCTTGACTCGAGTTTGCGCGAGTCGGCCCTCGCGATCCTGCTGGTGCTCTGTAGCGCAGTGATCCTGTCGGCCGCACGGTTGGCCCGCCGGGGAACCGGAGCTGTCTATGTTATACCGATTCGCTCACGCCTGGCATGGGGAATCGGTGCCGCATGTCTGGTCATGGTTGCCGGCGCAGAGGTGACGCGAATGGGTGTGGCCTGGATGAAGTTTGAAAGGGCTTCGCGTCAGGCCATGGCAGGTGAAACAGATGCGGCGATCGAAGGATTGAAGACCGCGGTGGCATTGGATCCAGGCAAGGCGCTGTACCATCACGGTCTGGGATCGGTCTATGCGAGGGCCTTTGAAGCGTCCCGCGAAAAGCAGGCGTTCCAACTGGCCTATGCGGAGTTTAAGCGCGCGATCGAACTGAATCCGCTCGATAGTCGCCTGCTCGGGCTCTTGGGGCAGCTCTATGTTTCCGCGGCGCACGTTCCTGCTGCTCCGGCGGCATTCGACGATCAGCAAAAAGTCTGGTTACGCGCGGCGGTTCAAGTCTACGAACGGGCCATCCAACTCGCGCCGTTTTCCGCCCTTTATCGGTACGAACAGGCGCGGCTCCACTGGATGCTGGGTGAGCGGAGCGACGCTGAACGCCGGGCAATAGAGGCTGAGAATTTGGAGCCGAATTTTCTGCCGGCTCGTGCATTGCTGGCCCGCTTGTGGATTGAAAATGGACAGATTGATCAGGCAAGGGACCAACTGCGTGAAATTCTGGCGCGGCAGGCACGATATAAGCCGCAGAGCAAGAATAGTCTCGACCAGGCATTTTTGAATGTCGATGTCACTCCCATTCGTGCGGCAGTCGGAGAAAAGGCGGTCGCTGGATGAAGCGTACGACCATGAAGCAGGGACTGATTCAGGCGGCCTTGGGATTGATTCTACTCGCAGGCTCCTCGGTGCTGCTCCATCTCCTGGATGGTCAACGGACTGCGGTTGCGCGAGCCGAGCAGTTGGCCTATCTCCCGAAAGGGGAATATCTGAAATTGGCGGTGCTCGGCTATCGGCAGGTCGTCGCGGATCTGATCTGGCTGCAGGCGGTTCAGCACATCGGCGCAAAACGGGACACCCAGCTTGGGTATACCTGGACCTACCATGCCGTGGATGTCCTCACGGACCTGGACCCCACGTTTGTTCCGCCCTATCAGGCGACCGGTCTTTTTCTTGGCGTATTGGTCGGGCGACAGGAGGAAGGTCTGGCGATCCTGGACAAGGGGATTCGCCACAACCCGTCAATCTGGCAACTCCCGTTTCTCGCCGGTTACGTGTCGTATTACGAGCTCTGCAATCCGGTGGCGAGTGGGGAATATTTTCGGATTGCGGCGAGCATCCCCGGCGCTCCGGCTTATCTGCCTCAGTTGGCCGCACGCATGACGGTGGAGAGTGGGGACCCCACAGCGGCGCTCGAATTCTTGGAGCGCTTTGCTCGGAGCGTGACCGACGAACGGATGCGCGAGGCCCTTCTGCAGCGTATGAAAGAAATCGTTCAGGAAAAAGATCTGCGTTTCCTGGAAGAGAGCATCAGCCGCTATCGAGCCAAGTATGGCCAGCCTCCGGCGAAGCTTGAGGATCTGATGCTGCACGGAATCATTCCGCAACTGCCGGTGGATCCCTTGGGTGGGGCGTATGAACTCGATGCCTTCAACGGTGTGATTCGTGCGACGTCGAAGCGTGACCGGCTTCGCATTCATGAAAAGGTGGCCTGTCAGGCCAAAGCCGGCGACGTGAGGCCCCAGGCATGGGCCAATCCGCTCCCCGCGCTGGAATGAAGATGGAGGCGTTTCGTGGACGATATTGTCACCGAAGATTTGAGTAAATCCTACCCGTCTGGCTGGCCCGGCCGGCCGCCGTTTGTTGCCTTGGATGGACTGTCACTGACGGTCCGGCGGGGAGAAATTTTCGGTTTCCTCGGTCCGAACGGTGCCGGAAAAACCACGACCTTAAAAATTCTTCTCGGACTCGTTCGCGCGACCAGCGGACGCGCGCTGCTGTTGGGCGAACCGGCTGGCGATGTGGCGACCCGCCGTCGGATCGGGTTTTTGCCGGAGTCGCCCTATTTTTATGACTATTTGACCGCGGAAGAGTTTCTCGGCTTTTACGGGCAATTGGCCGGCTTGAGTCGCGCCGTCACCACTCAGCGGGTGGACGAACTGTTGCAGCTCGTCGGGCTGGGCGAGGCGCGCACGAGGCAGTTGAGGAAATTCTCCAAAGGGATGCTGCAACGCATCGGCCTCGCACAGGCGCTCATCCACGATCCCGAACTGGTGATTCTCGATGAACCCATGACCGGTTTGGATCCGGTCGGCAGAAAGCAGGTACGTGACCTGATTCTGAGTTTGCGGGATCGGGGGAAGACGGTCTTTTTCAGTACACATATTTTGCACGACGTCGAAATGATCTGCGACCGCGTCGGTATCGTTATGAAGGGGCGGCTGGTGGCCAACGGCCGGGTCGACGAACTGGTCCGGCAAGATCATATCCAATCGGTCGAGATCGTGTGCCAGCATATCAAGACGGAGGGCAATACCCTCATCCACTCGCTCGCCACGCGGGTGCTGCAGCAGGGCCAGCAGTGCTTGATCGTGCTACCCAGTCCGGATGCGGTGGATACCCTGGTGGGTGAGATCCGTCGTCAGGGGGGGCGCCTGCTTTCGGTGACGCCTCATAAGGCCTCCCTCGAAGATTTATTTTTCCATGAGGCCGCGCAGGCGGCCTCACGTGTGCCGGCGCATGTGATCAGTGGGAGGGCGTCCTGATATGGGTGCGATCGGGGTCATCGCAGTGAATGCATTCCGTGAAAGCCTGAGAGATAAGATCCTCTACAATTTAGTGTTGTTCGCCGGATTGCTCATCGGACTGTCGGTGTTGCTCGCGGACCTCTCCATTACCGAGCATCACAAGGTGATCGCGGATATGGGCCTGGCGGCGATCAATCTGATCGGCGTGATTATCGCCATGTTCGTCGGCATCAGTTTGGTCAATAAAGAAATCGAGCGGCGCACGATCTATACGATCATGGCCAGGCCGATCAGCCGCAGCTTTTTCATTTTGGGAAAATATTTCGGCCTGGCGTTGACGCTTTTGGTGAACATGTCCGTCATGCTAGCCGTCTTCCTGCTCACTCTCTGGCTCTACCATGTCCCGATCGAGCCTTCACTGTTCCAGGCTGTGCAATTGATGTTCGTCGAGATTCTGGTGGTGACGGCGATCGCGCTCTTTTTCTCGACGTTCACCTCCTCGACGCTCAGCGCCATTTTTACCTTGGGGCTGTATGTCATCGGGCATTTGACCGCGGACCTGAGGGCGATGGTGGCGAACAGTGAGGGCGGGATCGGGAAGGCAGTGGTCGACCTGTTGTACTACCTCTGTCCGAATCTGGAAATGCTCAATATCAAGGGCCAGGCGGCTGTGGGCGTTGCGGCGGCACCGGAGTACATGATACTCGCGTCCCTCTACGGGGTGCTGTACGCGGGGGTGCTGCTGACGGGTGCCTGCCTGGTGTTTCAACGGCGAGATTTCTGATCCACGGTCCTGCTGCATCGGTCTGCCGAAGCAGAGCGGCGAGTCTCATCATTGATCGGGCGTCACGCACATCGTTCCTGCTCAGGCCAGGCGGCTGGACGGCGGGGGTTCTCAACCAAAGGCTACGAAATGGCGTCGCGGCAATATGGCCTCTCTCCCCTCATGGTCTTTACCAGTATGTCCTCGCATTGGAACCTGCTCTGCCTATTGACCAAGCGCGAAATCGTCAGCCGCTATCGAGGGTCGCTGCTGGGCGTGGTATGGGCGTTTCTGCATCCGACGGTCATGCTGGCCGTGTATACGATTGTGTTCAGGGGCGCGTTCGGTATGCGGTGGGGGCGGGACGGCGAGAGTGCTATGGATTTCGGCCTCCTGCTGTTTTCGGGGCTGATCATTCATGCCTTGTTTGCTGAGAGTATTCATCGCGCGCCATACCTGATCGTGAATCATAGCAACTACGTCAAAAAGATTGTCTTTCCGCTGGAAATTCTCGCCTGGACTTCTCTCGGGGCGGCGCTCTTTCACGCGGCCATCAGTGCGCTCGTGCTGATCGTCTTTTACGGTGTCCTCCACCATTCGCTGCATTGGACGATGTTGTTGATCCCCGTCCTGCTCCTGCCGCTGGCCCTGGTGACGATTGGAATCTCCTGGTTTCTCGCCTCCGCCGGTGTGTTTCTGCGGGATCTCGGTCACGCGAGTGGACCGGTCACCACCGTGATGTTGTTTTTGTCGCCGGTGTTCTATCCGGCCTCGGCATTTCCTGATTCCTATCGGGTCTTGCTGTATGCGAATCCGCTCACCTTTCTCATCACCCAAGCTCAGGATGTGCTCATCTGGGGAAAGGCTCCATCCTGGGTCGGTATCGGCCTCTATTGTGTGTGCAGCTACCTGATCGCATGGGCCGGGCTGCTGTGGTTTCAGAAGACACGGAAGGCGTTTGCCGATGTCCTCTGAGTGGGCCATCCGCGTGCACAATTTGTCCAAGACCTACCGGCTGTACGCTCGCCCGGGCGACAGGGGAAAGCAGTGGATCCTGCCTGCTGTCCAGAAGTGTCTCGGACGCGAACCCGTGCAGTACTACCGCGAGGTGCATGCTGTCGAGAATGTGTCCTTCGAGGTGAAGAAGGGGGAGACGCTCGGCATCATCGGTCGAAACGGGTCCGGGAAGTCCACACTGTTGCAGTTGATCGTGGGGACCTTGACTCCGACAGGCGGAACGATCGACATCGACGGTCGCGTTGCGGCGCTGCTGGAACTGGGCGCGGGGTTCCATCCGGAATTCAGTGGCCGGGAGAATGTGTTCCTCAACGCGTCCTTGCTCGGTCTGTCGCAAGCGGACATCGACGCGCAGCTGGATGACATGCTGGCGTTCGCCGAGATCGGGGCCTCGATCGATCAGCCGGTGAAAACCTACTCTAGTGGCATGGTGGTTCGCTTGGCTTTTGCCGTGATGGCACATGTGAAGGCCGACATTCTCGTCATCGATGAGGCCTTAGCGGTGGGAGATGCATTTTTCGTTCAGAAGTGCATGCGCTTTCTGAGGACGTTCATGGAACGTGGCACGGTATTGTTCGTCAGTCACGATTCCTCGGCAATACTTAACCTTTGTCATCGGGCGATTTGGCTTGAGAATGGTCAAATTCAGATACAGGGCTCCTCGAAAACGGTGACTGAACAATACTTGGCTAGCGAGCACCGATCTGAGACCTTCTGCTCTCCAGATCATTCCGCACAGTCTGATATTGTACCCAGACCATTGACGGCACCGCTTCACGATATGCGGCTCAATTTTATCAATCAATCCCATTTGCGCAATGACATAGAAATATTTTCATTTCAAGGCAAGGGGCGTGGATTTGGGTCCGGAGGCGCTCGGATTGTTACTGCCGGCATTTTCGACCATGAGGCCAAACATGAATTGTCCTGGGTAATTGGCGGTGAAGCTGTGTGTGTGATTGTTCAGTTCGTAGCCTCGGTGGCCATTCGTCGAGTTGTGGTCGGATTTTTCATCAAAGACAGGCTCGGTCAAATTCTGTTCGGAGACAATACGCATTTGACGACAAATGCCCACCCAATCTCCTTAGATGTTGGCGAGGAGGCCGTTGCTTGCTTCCCCTTCCGTATACCGATCTTGCCGCAGGGTGTCTATTTTGCGGACGTTGCGGTCGCAGATGGTACTCCCTCGGAGCATATGCAACTGCAGTGGATCCATGATGCATTTAGATTAGAGTCTCGGACCTCTAGCACGTCGACTGGGCTGATCGGGGTTCCGTTCGGGAAGATAGAGATCCGTAAGCTGTCTCGGACGAAGGAGGCGCTTGCTTCATGATGGGAAATTTTGTGAAAGAAACATGCTCCGGAAATGAGCCTGATTCATTTAGTTTTGCTGAGACGAGACGGGTAATGCGCCGCATTGCCCGGCGCATCGTTGATGCATGCCCGCTCATTACAACGATCGGAAAGGCTAGGTTGGCAAAGCTAGAGACCCAGCGCATCCGAGATAAATATTTATCGGTGATGGTGAGTTGCTTGACCGGCACGATTTACGAAGACCCTCCCCTGAAGGTGCTGGGGCAAGAGAGATTTGATGCGACGCTGCGGGAACACGGATGGGATTGGCCTAGCCAGGCACATACGATGATCGGAACAAAGCGTCTGACTAATCTGCGTGTATTGATTGAAGACGTAATCAAGAATGAGGTGCCGGGCGATTTCATTGAGACGGGAGTGTGGCGTGGTGGCGCATGCATTCTAATGCGGGCGATCCTATTTGCATATAGTATTGAGACACGTCGTGTTTGGATTGCTGACTCATTTGAGGGTTTGCCGCGGCCGGATGCGGCAAGGTACCCGGCTGACGAGCACGATACGTTTTATACGTATAAGGACCTTTCGGTGTCTATGGAGGAAGTGAAGCGAAACTTCGAGAAGTACGGTCTGTTTGATGGACAGCTGATATTTTTGAAGGGCTGGTTCAAGGATACCCTGCCGACGGCCGACATCAATTCCTTGGCAATACTGAGGTTGGATGGCGACATGTATGAATCAACGATGCTTGCCCTGGAGAGCCTCTATGCGAAGGTGTCAACCGGAGGATACATCATTATCGATGATTATCATGTGGTGAAGGGCTGCAAGCTGGCAGTAGATGAATTCTTGGCCAAGAACAAGATTGTCCCTCACCTCGGCGAAATAGATGGAGTTGGAGTGTATTGGCAGAAGTCAGAACCTGAAACGGGGCGAAAAGAATGGCCGGTGAATAGGGGGGCTTGATGTTAGATATGCCTCACAAATACGAATATACCGTCGATCTGGATGGCGACACTGCGCCCGCTAGAATTGTGCGCTTGATTGGGCGAGAGAGAAAGGTGCTGGAAATTGGAGCTGGTCCAGGGTCTATTACCCGCATCCTTCGAGGTCACGGTGGCTGTAAGGTAACGGGGATTGAAGTAGACCCTAGGGCCATCAAGAAACTCGCTATGTGTTGCGATAAGGTTTATCAGGTCGATCTAAACGATGCTTCCTGGGCCCAACACATCAGGCAAGAAGGGAAGTTTGATGTGGTTCTAGCGGCTGATGTGTTGGAGCATCTGTACAACCCATTGGCGGTTCTTCGCGCAATGAAAGAGTTGCTAAACGATCATGGATGTATAGTTGCCTCACTCCCGCATGTGGGGCATTCTGCAATAGTGGCCTGTTTGCTGGCGGAAAATTTTGAGTACAGAGATTGGGGCCTATTAGATCGTACGCACATTCGTTTTTTCGGCATCAAGAACATGCAGGCACTGTTTGATCAGGCGGGCCTGAAGATTGTTCATGCTGAGTATGTGTTGCGTGCTCCCGAAGCAACAGAATTTGCCGATCTATGGGGCGAGATGGCTGAAAATGTCAGAGCTGCCTTGGCGACTAATCCTTTCGGTGAGGTCTATCAAGTAGTATTTAAGGCCGTGCCGAACGAGCATGATGGCGTCCCAATTTCTCTTTGCTCCCTGGCTGTAGGCTCTCGTGCGCTCGGCGGCGCAACTCAACCTCCCTCACTATTTAGGAAGTGCGTGAGGCGTTTTAAAGGGTGGGTGCGCCACCATGTGAGTCCGGAAAGTCGCATGGTGGTGAGACGATTGATGCGAAGTCTACACGTGACGGCGTAGATGGAAAATGCCATGAGGATGCCTCTCGATAACGACACAACGGCTCCGGTTATGGTGCATGGCCACTCTAGGTCAGAGTCTGAATCTCCTGCCCACTCCGCACGAGTGGTAGGGGTGCCTCGACTAATAGCATTTTTTCTTACCCAGTTTCACCCGACGACAGAGAATGATGAGTGGTGGGGGAAAGGGTTCACGGAATGGACCAATGTGACGAAAGCATCGCCATTGTTCGATGGGCACTATCAACCTCATTTGCCGACTGATTTAGGGTTTTATGATCTACGTTTGCGCGAGACTCGGCATGATCAGATTCGCCTCGCCAAGCAATACGGCATTGATGGGTTTTGCTATCACTATTATTGGTTCTCCGGTACACGTTTATTGAATCGGCCGTTGGACGACATGTTGGCTGATCGAGAAAGTGACATGCCGTTTTGTCTGTGTTGGGCCAACGAAAATTGGACAAGACGATGGGATGCTGCTGAGCATCAAATTCTAATCAGCCAGCAGTATTTGCCGGATGACGACCTGAATTTTATCAAAAGTCTGGCCCCATTCTTTAAGGACCCACGGTATATCAAGCTTGATGGGGCGCCATTTCTAATCGTATACCGCCCACAACATTTACCGAATCCTTGCAGGACGGTGCAGGTGTGGCGAGAGTATTGTGAGCAGGTGGGAATCGGAAAGATTCATGTTTGCGCTGCGCTGACTCATGGCAATGAAATGTACGGTCAGTTTGGGTTTGATAGTGGCGTGGAGTTTCCTCCACACAATCTTAATTGTCGGAACGTCAACGACCGCATCGAATTCCACGATCAGTTTTATGGCAATGCTATGGAATACCAGGACATTGCTCAAGCCTATTTGACTCGTCAATACCGTGAATCGAACGTCTTTAAGACTGTATTCCCATCCTGGGACAATACGGCTCGTTCGCGGGAACGCGCGTTAGTCGTGCTCAATGGAACGCCGCATAATTATGAGCATTGGCTGGCCAAGACATTGGATCAGACGGTGAATGCCTGTCCCAACGAGGACAAATGGGTCTTTATTAATGCATGGAACGAATGGGCCGAAGGGTGTCACTTGGAACCAGACAGGCGCTTCAAACTGGAATTTCTTGAGGCGACACTGCGGGCCAAGAATCATCTTTCAACTATTCAAGGATTTCAGTTATTGGGAACCTCTGTCGGGGACGGCGTCGTTCGCCGATCCATTTGCGGCGATTTACTCTCGATTGCTCGCTATCACGGCTGGCGTACGATTACGGCATGGCGGTATTGGATCAATCAATATCCTCGACTCAAGGACTTCATCAAAACGCTCATTTCCCCTATCAGACGACTCATCGCGAACGGTTAAGTATGACGAGTGGTGTGCAACGGTACGCGTTCTTCGCGCCGAGAGAGTGTATTCACCAGTAACTTGTCGGCCATGATGCTGCCGATAAGACGATCCGATCCTTCCGACGGCAGAGTTTGCCTGGTCCGGACTCCGGCCCATAGATCGTGCGAGAAAACTCGTAGTTGAAAGAGATGATTACGCCCGCCTGATCATTTATTTCAGATGAATATATTGTCTGTTCTGTATTGGCTACGATCCCGTTTCTTGGAAGTGCTCGCGAATGAAGGGATTGGAGCGTGCCTACGGAAAGGTTTACTTAAACTCCGCAGCATTGCGCTCGGAGATCCTTCGAGTCTTCCTTTTACACTCCAAAGCCAGTCAGCCCAGTATGAGGTATGGCGGAAGCGCCACACGGTATCTCCCGAGTGCCTACAGCGGATGCGTATTGCGGCAGGGCAAATGCCGGCACCACCGCATATTACGATCGTGCTGGTAGTGAGTCGAATTGATGAGAAGCGATTGCGGGAGACCATCGAATCACTGCTTGCCCAGACTTATCCCCATTGGACGTTGTCGGTCGTAGGCAAGGTTCCTCGACTACGCATGGTGGAACATATAATAAACGCCTATTCCGAGACGGACTCCAGAATTCAACCTGAAGAGATCTCGGAGGCGGAGCGCATATCTGATTGCATACTCAAAGGGCGCTTAGGAGAGTTCGTAAGTTTTCTCTCTCTGGACTGCTATCTTGCCCCGGAGGCCATGTCCTCTGTGATCACGCGCTTCCAAGAATGTCAGGATCTGGATTTCCTCTACGCTGATGAAGATATGGTCCGAGAGAACGGCGAATTTGTAGATCCGTTCTTTAAGCCTTGTTGGAGTCCCGATCTCCTCATTGGAATGAATTATGTCGGTCGTTTTAACGTCATGAGAAAGCAGCTTCTCCTCGAGATCGGAGCAGATTGGGGAGACATTGCGAACGATGGCTTCTATCATCTTGTATTACGAGTGGCGGAAGAGACGAATAGGATCGGACGCATTCCTCAAGTGTTGTGTCATTGCCGCATGGTTGATGAGTCCTCCGGTATCGCTGCCGATCAGCCTGAATTGGATGTGACAGCTCAGATGAAATCTCTTCAGGACGCGTTGAATCGTCGTGGGGAATCGGCTGATGTGGTGTGTGAGGGGGCCGGGAGGTTCAAGGCGCACTACCGTGTTTCAAGGAATCCTCTGGTGTCTATTATTATTCCTACAAAAGATCGCTGGGATATGCTGCGGCAGTGTATTGAGAGCGTTGAATCTGTAACGCGATATCCTTCTTACGAAATCGTTGTGGTCGATAATGGGAGCCGCACGGCTGAGGCGAAAGAATATCTGAACGCACTCTCCAAGAAATGGATCATCCATCGGTTTCCGGGACCGTTTAATTTTTCCGAGATCAACAATTACGGGGCCTCGAAAGCGAACGGAGAGTTTCTCTTGTTCTTGAATGACGACACCCAGGTCATTGCGCCCGACTGGATGAGTGCCATGGTGGCGCAGGCGCAACGTGCGGGGGTCGGTGCTGTGGGAGCTAAGCTTCTCTATCCAAGTGGAATGATTCAGCATGCGGGGGTTGTGATAGGTATCAGAGGCGTGGCGGGACATGCGTTCCGTCACCTGCGGGGAGATACACAGCACTATAGAGGACTGCCTGATACGCTGCGAAACTGTAGTGCCGTCACGGCCGCCTGTATGCTCATGTCCGCAAAAATCTTTTCTGAAATCGAAGGCTTTGATGGTCATTTGAAAGTTGAATACAATGACGTGGACCTCTGTCTACGTTTGATTCGAGCGGGGTATCGAATTATCTACACTCCTGATGCGCTCTTGATTCACTACGAGAATGCTTCCAGAAAGGGAGGACGGTGTCAGGAGGACGAATCATTCTTTCTTGCTCGTTGGGGGGCAAGTCTTCGGCAGGGGGATCCTTACTATCACCCCGAACTCACAACGTCCAGAGAAGATTGGAGTTTGAAAGTATAATTCGACCCTTTAGTTCCTCTTGTCCTCTTCGCCCATTCCCCCCGTCAAAAACAACGAAAAACCTATCCTTGCAAGAGAACTCCGGTACTATTTGAGCAGTCGGCTATGCGCTCGCAAGCGGCTGATATTCCAACACCACCGGGCAGAAACACGTGCAATGACGGTCACGTATTTCTCGAAGAGTTCGAGCATCGGCCCCAGCAGTCGCTATCGCGTCTTTCAATTCCTGCCTCATTTTCAAGCGGCTGGGATCGGCTGTCGTGTGGATGCCCTGTTTGGAGAGATCTACTTCTCGATTCTGAAAGTGCACCCGCGGGCGCTACGGACCTTGTTGAAGATTCCCTATGTGTTCGTCTGTTTCCTTCGACGACTCTGGACGTTGTTGACCCTGGGTAGGCAGGACTTGATCGTGATCGAGGGGCAGCTCTTTCCCTATGCGCCTCCGTTGGCCGAACGGCTGCTGCGCTGGTGCCGATACCGGGTGGCGATCGAAATGGATGATGCGATTTACCTGACTCCCGGACATGAGAAGAAGATCCCCGCGCTCCTCTCAATGGCCACAGGCGCCATCGTCGGGAACGACCGGCTTGCCGCCTATGCGAAGCAGTTCTCGCCTCGGGTCTGCATCGTTCCTACGGTCGTCGATACCGAGAGATTTGTCCCGAACCCGATGAGCCTCGATTCATCTGAACGCAACTCCGATACCATCACAATCGTATGGATAGGCCTAGCCTACAACCTGAAGTGTCTGGATGTGCTGGCGCCGGCACTTCGCGCGTTGCAATCCAAGTTTCGCCTGACACTCCGCGTGGTCTGTTCACGGCCGCCGCACATGCCGGGCGTCGAGATTGAATTCAGGCCCTGGGATTTTCAACGCGAAGTGGCGGATCTGCAGGATGCCACGATCGGGGTGATGCCGCTTGAGGACACGGAGTGGGCCAGGGGCAAGTGCGGCTTGAAGCTCCTGCAGTACCTTGCGGTGGGGATGCCCTCGGTGGCCTCTCCCGTCGGTGTGAATCGCGACATCATTGTGAATGGAGAGAACGGGTTTCTTGCCGCCACCGAACAAGAGTGGCTTGAGCGCCTCGACGCACTTTGCCGGCAGCCGCAGTTGCGCGCGCGAATGGGGCAGGCCGGACGTCGGACCGTGGAGGAACGGTACTCTCTGGCTGTGTGGGGCCCCCGGCTGGTGGACGTGTATCGGACCTTCGCGGAGAACGAGCATTTGAATGTGATGAGCCGGGCGGTTCATCGCCCTGTGTCAGGCCACAGTCGTTCCACAGGAAGTCGATGATTCTGCTCACCCTGACATTCGTGGTCGCGATGCTCCTTTCGCTCTATGGCGTGCCGATTGCGCGTCGCGCCGCCTTAAAATTCGGCATCGTCGATAATCCGGATGGCCGGCTGAAGCATCAGCGTGAGCCGGTGCCCTATCTGGGTGGGCTGGCCATCTATCTCGCGTTTCTCGTGAGCTTGGCCTTTACCTTCGAGTTCCGGCAGGACGTGCTCGGCATCGTGCTCTCCGGGACACTGATCGTCATGCTGGGGCTGATCGACGATTTCGGCGTCTTGTCGCCGGGAACCAAACTCGCGGGCCAGTTTCTGGCCGTGTTCGTGTTGATCAAGAGCGGCATTCGCATCGAAATCGCGTCGCTGCCTGATTGGGTCGATATCGTGCTGACGGTGTTCTGGATGGTCGGCATCATCAATGCCTTCAATCTGTTGGACATCATGGACGGGTTGTCGGCCGGTGTCGGTGTGATCAGCGCCGCCTTTCTCTGTGTGGTGGCGATCTTGAACGGGGATCAGACCATCGCGTTCATGCTGGCGGCGCTCATGGGGAGCCTGCTCGGCTTCCTGCGATACAACTGGCGACCGGCTTCGATTTATATGGGCGATTCCGGCGCGATGTTCATCGGTCTGATGCTGGGCGCCCTGTCGATGATCGGCAAATACACGACCGGCCATTCCGTCTCGCTGCTGACCCCGGTGTTGATCTTAGGCATGCCCATTTTCGATACCCTGTTCGTGATGTACATCCGATTCCTGCGCGGGTTGCCGGTGTTTCTCGGCAGTCCCGATCATCTTGCGATTCGTTTGCGGCATTGGGGCCTGTCGGTGACGCAAGTCGTCCTGCTCAGTTATCTCGGTGCGGCGTTATTGGGGGGAATCGGGCTGCTGGTCATGGCCGTGCCCCAGGATCTTGCCGTGGTGCTGAGCGGTGTTACGGTGTTGGGCCTGGCCGTGGCCGCCGTGGCCTTGACGCGTGTGAATGTCTCGACCGGAACCGTTGCCGTGATCGCCGAAGCGGCCCCGGCACGTTCGACAGAAAGGACCGGCGTAGTATGATTTTGATCGTCGGGGCTGGATTGGCTGGGCTCAGCGCGGCCTATCACCTGCGTGGGATGCCCTACAAGATTCTGGAGCGGGAACGCGAGGTCGGAGGGCTCTGCCGTTCGTACGTAAAAGACGGGTTCACCTTCGACTATACGGGACACCTGCTTCACTTCCGGCAGACGGCGATCAAGGCGCTCGTCGAGAGCCTGCTGCCGGACCGACTTCAGCGGCATGCCCGAAAATCCTACGTCTATTCCCATGACACCTACACCGAATATCCGTTTCAGGTGAACACGCATGGTCTCCCGCCGGAAGTGGTGCGGGAATGTCTGCTGGGGTTTATCGCGACGCTGTCGAATCCGTCGTCCAAGCCTCTGGTGGAGAGCCGGTCGTTCAAGCAATGGATCGTCGAGAGCCTGGGCGAGGGCATTGCGAAACATTTCATGGTGCCCTTCAACGAAAAGTTGTGGCAGGTGCCGCTGGAAGAACTCACGTCCGACTGGGTGTCGTGGCTGGTGCCGAAGCCGGACGTGAAGGATGTCGTCAACGGTGCCTTGGGAATCAAGGACAAAGCCTTCGGCTACAACCCGTCGTTTCAGTATCCTGCCAGCGGCGGCATTAAGGTGTTGCCGGAAGCCTTTCTCCCGTCGGTTGAGAACCTGTCGTACGATTCGGAGTTGGTGGAAATCGAGACAGGCAGGCGGCGAGCGGTCTTTCGCAGCGCGCAGGGCGAACGGACGGAAGCCTATGACCGGATCGTCTCGACGATCCCCCTGCCTGATCTGGTGCGGCGTTGTGTGGATCTCCCGGCGTCGCTGCGGGAATTGGCTGCGTCGCTGCGGTGGGTCTCTGTGTATAACGTGAATCTGGCCGTCGCGCGCGAGCGCATCTCCGACAAACATTGGATCTATTTTCCCGAGCACCGCTATCCGTTTTATCGCGCGGGGTTTCCCATGAATTTTTCTCCGTCGATGGGGCAACCCGGCTGCAGTTCCCTCTATGTGGAAATCTCGCACCAGCCGGCCGAACGAGAATCCGATGCGGCGCTCATCGAGCGAGTCCGTCGGGGGTTGGAGCAGGCCGGCGTGCTCCAGCGGACCGATGAACTCGTGATGTCGGATGTGAAGGATCTCTATTACGCCTATGTGCTGTTCGACCGGTATCGTAGTCCAGCCGTGCAGGAGCTGCTGGCCGAGTTGGAGCGACGCGGCATCTCGTCGATCGGGCGGTATGGAATGTGGGAGCACACGTCGATGGAGGATGCGATCGCCCAGGGGCAACAGGCGGCTGCGCGGTTACGGATGAAGGCCGCGGCCTGAGCGCGTGAATGTCATGCATGTAGTCTGTCACGTCATTACGAAACTGGAGTTGGGCGGCGCACAGGAAGTGGCGATGCAAGTCGTGTCGGGCCTGGATCGCAGCCGGTTTCGTCCCGTGCTCCTCGCAGGGCCAGGAGGGCTGAGGACCGACGACGCGCATGCGTTGGAAGGTGTCGAGGTTCACACCATCCCGTCGCTCGCGCGAGAGATTCGTCCCTTCCAAGACCTGTGCGCGTTGTGGGAGCTGGTCGGCGCCTTTCGACGACTCCGGCCAAAGATTGTGCACACCCACAGTTCAAAAGCTGGTATCCTAGGGCGGTTAGCCGCCTGGCTCGCCGGTGTCCCCTGCATCCTGCACACGATACACGGGTACGGCGTGACGCCCGCGCAGCCGTTCTGGCAACAACAAGCATTGATCGCACTGGAATGGATGGTGGGCCGGATCACCACCCACTGGATTGCGGTGTCACACGCCGACCGCAGGCAGGGCATCGAGTGGGGCCTCTTTACCGTATCCAAGGTGTCGGTGGTGAGGCCGGGAATCGATCCGACGGCGTTTGCGGCTCGAATCGAGTCTTCCGAACGTGACCGTCTTCGGGCTCTGCTGGGAGTGGGCCCTGATCAGCTGCTGGTAGGAACGGTCTCGTGCTTGAAACCGCAAAAATCTCCCGAAGACTTTGTCCGCGTTGCAGCGCTCGTGTGTCGACGCGTTCCAGCCGCCCGCTGTGTGCTCGTCGGCGACGGAGAGCTGCGGCCCCACATCGAAGCGTTGTTGCTGGCGCAAGGGCTGCAGGATCGGGTGACTCTGCTCGGCTGGCGCCGCGATGTGGCCGCCTTATTGAAAGCATTCGATGTGTTCGTGCTGACCTCGCAATGGGAAGGGTTGCCCTGCGCCATCCTGGAGGCCAGAGCCAGCCGGATTCCGATCGTGGCCACGCGAGTGGGCGGCGCTGCCGAGGCAATTGTTGAGGGCATTCAAGGCACGCTCTGTCCGGCCGGCGACGTGCGGGCCATGGCTGAGCGGGTCTGTCAGATTTTAGAAGACGAGCGCTTTCGCGTCGACCTCCGGACCGGTACGCAGGAACTTCCGGAGGAGTTCACGATTCAAGAGACGCTCAAACAGTATCAGTCGCTCTATACGTATCTCCTGCATGCCGCGCGTCAAAATGAAGATGTCATGAAGTTGCAACCCAATCGACTATAGAAGGGGAAATCGGGGGATACGATGAACATTCCGCTGCTTGATCTCAAAGCCCAATATCAATCGATGCGCAGTGAAATCCTGGCCGCGATTGAGGCCACCTGTGATGAGCAGGGCTTTATTCTCGGCCCGCGAGTGGTAGCGTTGGAGCAGGCGGTGGCGTCGTATACCGGTAGTGCCCATGGCGTCGGAGTCGCCTCCGGTAGCGACGCGCTGCTGCTGGCGCTCATGGCCTTGGGGGTGAAAGCCGGCGATGAAGTGGTCACCGTGCCGTTTACCTTCTTTGCGACGGCGGGGGCGATCTCCAGGCTGGGGGCCAAGCCGGTGTTCATCGATATTCGCCCGGATGATTTCAATATGGATCCGGCACTATTGGAACGCGCCATCACCACACGAACCAAGGCGATCATTCCCGTGCATCTCTTCGGTCAATGCGCCGAGATGGATGCGATCAACGAGATCGCCCGGCGACACAACATCGGCGTGATCGAGGATGCCTGCCAGGCCATCGGTGCCCGTCAGAACGGACGATATGCCGGTGTGTTGGGCGATGTGGCCTGCTTCAGTTTTTTCCCGTCAAAGAACCTCGGAGGGTTCGGGGACGCCGGCATGGTGACCACCAACGACAAGGCGCTGGCGGAGTCCATCGCGATGTTGCGGGTTCATGGGAGCCGGGTGCGCTATGTGCACGAAGCGATCGGCATCAACAGCCGGTTGGATGCGTTGCAAGCGGCGGTCTTGTTGGTGAAGCTGAAACGTCTGGATGAGTGGGCGGAAGGCCGTCGCCGGAATGCCGCGCGGTATGTGCGGTTATTCACGGAGGCGAAACTGACAGACCGGATCACCTTGCCTGCGGTGGGGGCTCACAACTTTCACGTCTTCAATCAATTCACGATTCGTGTCCACAAGCGTGACGAGTTGCGGAGTTATCTGAAAGACCAGGGCGTGGGCTCAGAGGTCTATTACCCCCTGCCCCTGCATTTGCAAAATTGTTATCGTGATCTGGGGTATCAGAAAGGCGCGTTCCCGCAATCGGAACGTGCGGCCGAAGAAGTGCTCTCGCTTCCCATCTACGCGGAACTGTCCGACGAACAACTTCAATACGTCGTGCAGACGATCGCCTCGTTCTACCGCAAACGCTAACATTCGCGTTGCCGTCCGGCGCCGGTTTCCTTCCGGGGCCGGACGGTTCATCCCCACATCCTGATAGCCGACAGTTTCACCGTCGTCCGCCGGAGCAGCAGCGCCTCTTGGCGTGTCGCGCTGTGACTGCCGGTGCCTGTTGCCCGTTGTGACGCGGCCGCCGCCGGCGCCTCCTCCGGCTTGACCGACCGCATGTGTGCCTCCCTTCCGGTCGTCGAATCGACGACAAGCAGTCCCGTAGCCTGGCGTTCAAGTCTGAACAACGGTGAGGCGGTGACGTACACCAGGGGCCGCTGTGGGGCATGGGTTTGCGCTGAATGGAATTCCTGCGACGCCAACGATGGGCTCAATATGAGAACCGGTTGCGGTCTGGGCAATCCTGGCAGGCGGCACCGGTCAAGGCTTGGCCGCCTATCACCAGATCGTGATTGCCGACTCAGGTCTGTTTTCCTGTGCGATTGGCGGATAGATGTGGCGCCGGAGGCATAGGGTTTGCTCATATGGATGATAAAGGGAGACGCCGCGTCGTTGTACGTATGACAATCCCTGCATCATTCTTTCTCGGCATGTCGCGCAGCAGCTACTCCCGGTTGGGAGTGGCCCTGGCGTTGATCGCGGCGATCGGCGCGATCGATTGGTGGTTGCCCTTGGGATTGACCATCACCACGCTCTACGTAGTGCCGGTTCTCATCGCTTCCCGGATCCCTCACCCCCGTCTCACGTTCTGGGTGGCTGCCCTCGCGTCCCTGGTGACAATTCTCGATATGTTCGATCGGCCGCTCTTTGCATTGACCTGGGTCAGCGCCATGAATCGGGCCTTTGCGCTGATGGTGATCTGGGTGACGGCGCTGTTGTGTCTGCGCCGGCAACGCGACGAGGCCGAATTGCTGCGCATCAATGAAGATATCGAGCAGCAGGTCCAGGAGCGGACGGCGGATCTGGCCGCCGCCAATCAGGAACTTGAAGTGCTGCGAGCGGAAGCGGTGTCAGAACTGGTCGCGATCGTCAAATCATCCGACGACGCCATTGTGGGCATGACGTTGAACGGCATGATTCAAAGCTGGAATCGGGGCGCGGAACGGGTCTACGGGTATCGCGCCGAGGAGGTACTCGGCCGGCCCATCTCTGTGCTGTGTCCCCCGAACCGATTGGATGAAGTGCCGACCATGCTCGATCGGATTGCGCGCGGAGAGCATGTGCGCAATGTGGAAATGGTGCAGCGGCGGAAGCAGGGGGAGCGCATCGATGTGTCGTTGACGATCTCGCCGGTGAAGGATGCGGACGGCTGTGTCATGGGCGCGTCGGCCATCGCGCGCGATGTCACGGTGAAGCGGCGCATCGAAGCGGCGCTGCGGGAAAGCGAAGCCCGGTTTCGTATGATGGCGGACACGGCTCCGGTGATGGTGTGGATGGCCGGGCCGGACACACACATCACCTTCATCAATAAACGCTGGCTGGAATTTACCGGGCGCACCGTGCAGGAAGAGATCGGCGACAACTGGTTTACAGGCATTCACGCCGACGATCTGGATCGCTGCCGGAAGTCGTATCTGGAGGCGTTCAAGTCGGAGCAGCCGTTCTTTCTGGAATACCGGCTGCGGCGTCACGACGGCGAGTACCGGTGGATCATGGATACGGGAGTGCCCTTGTTCGACGAGGAGGGGCAGTTCGGCGGGTACATCGGTACCTGCATGGACCTGACCGAGCGCAAGGACATGGAAGACCAGCTCCGCCGGATGTTGAAGGAAAAAGAAAGTCTGCTGCGGGAAGTGCACCATCGGGTCAAGAACAACCTGCAGGTCATTTCCAGCCTGCTGAATTTGCAGTCGGCTTCCATCAAGGACCCGGTCGTCAACCAGCTGTTCCGAGAATGTCAGGTGCGTATCACCTCGATCGCGCTGCTTCACGAGACGTTGCACCGGTCGCACGATCTTTCGCGAATCAAAATGGGCGACTATATCCGCACCCTGACCGGCCACCTGTTCCGTTCGTATGGGGTCGATCCGAACCTCATTTCGCTGGAGCTGAACGTGGACGATGTCGAGTTCGATATCGACACGGGGCTGACCTGCGGATTGATCATCGATGAGCTGGTCTCCAATTGTTTGAAGCACGCGTTTATCGACGACAACAGTGGAACGGTGCACATCGATCTGCTCGATCATGTCGACGGCACGTTTACCCTGTGCGTGAGCGACAACGGCATCGGGATTCCCAAAGACGGCGTGCTGAACAATCCCGATTCACTGGGGCTGGAACTTGTGACGCTGCTGGCAGAGAAGCTGGACGGCAGCACGGAACTCCGGAGTGGAGCGGGCACGGAATGGCAGATTCGCTTTCAGCAACTGCAATATTCAGAAAGGATGTGAATGCCATGGAACCAGCCAGCATCTTGATTGTGGAAGATGAGCCTGTCGTCGCGAAAGACATTCAACTCAATCTGCAACGGCTGGGGTATCGCGTGCCGGCCACAGCCACCTCGGGCGAAGAGGCGATCCGCAAGGCCGTCGACATGCATCCCGATCTGATTCTGATGGATATCGTGTTGAAGGGGAACATGGATGGGGTGGAAACCGCTCTCCAGATTCAACGTCAGCAGGACGTGCCGGTGATCTATCTCACGGCCTATGCCGACAACCACACGCTGGAGCGCGCGAAGGTGACGTCTCCGGCCGGTTATATGCTCAAGCCCTATCAAGCGAACGAACTCCGGACCACGATTGAGCTGGCGCTGCATCGCGCGCAGCATGACCGCCACATGCGGGAGCGATTACGCTGGATCGCCACCACGGTGCGCTGTATCGGTGACGGCATTGTGACGACTGATCGTGGCGGCCGGGTCACGTATATGAATCCTGCCGCAGAGGAGTTCACGGGTTGGAGTCAGGAGGAAGCGACGGGGATGACTGTGAGCGCTCTCCTGGGCTCCGAAGCGGTGCCACAATCGGAAAGTCCGGCTCAGCAGGCGATGGCACAGGTCTGCATGGTGACGATCGACGGCGCGACCCTCATCTCCAGGCTGGGTGCGGGCCGGACGATTCGAGGAAGTGTGGCGCCGGTGGTCGACGACGGCGGCACCGTGCTCGGCGCCGTGCTTGTATTCCATGAGATCGCCTCAAGCGGACAGGGGCTTCAGGTCCAGGGCGAACAGCGTGAGGGCTTCTGGACGATGGATGCGCGGCTCGGACGTCCGCAGGGCATTATCAATTTGTGTTCCTGGTGCAAGCGCGTGCCGGACGAATCCGGCGAGTGGTACGACCTGGCCACGTTTATCGCGGAGCGATCGGCGATCCAGTTCAACGGCGGGCTCTGTCCGGAATGTATGGATCACTGTTTTCCCTGCGACGGCAGGCATAAGTAGTTCGAGACGTGTGTGGACCTGTTCACACGATGTCCCTCGCACGGTTCGCCCACCGCCGCAGTCTTCCTCCCTGCGCTAATTTTCGAGAAGGCTTCAAGAATGCGTGAGAATAGACTATAGTAGCGCTGCACACTCACACAGGACTTGTGGCCAACTCTACTCTGACAACTCCAGACTCGCGTCCGTTACGGATCGCGCTCATCGGTGCAGGCCGCCATGCCCAGCACCATGCCCGCGCCATTTTGCGCTGCCCCGGCGTGCAACTGGTGGCGGTGGCTGACCCGTCCGATGCGGCTCAAGAGGCGATGCGCGATATTGTTCCGGGCATCGGCTGTTTCAAGACGCCGGAGGAGCTGTTTGCCTCCGAACGTCTCAATGTGGTGCACATCATTACTCCGCCGGCCTCCCATGCTCCGTTGGCCAGGATGGCGATCAAGGCCGGATGCCACATCTATGTCGAGAAGCCCTTCACCGAGTCGGTGGAGGACGCCCAACAGATCCTGGATGAGGCGAGCGCAAAGGGTCTCCGTGTCTGTGCCGGCCATCAATTGTTATATGAACCACCCACGCGGGTATTGACCCAGTACTTGCCGTCGATTGGGCGCGTCGTGCATGTCGAGAGCTACTTTTCCTTCCGGACCGTGCGTCATGCGCCGGGTGGCCGCAAGGTGCTCCGCGCCGACCACCAGTTACTCGACATCCTGCCGCACCCGGTGTATCTGTTGCTCCAGGTGTTGGAGCAAGCCGGGGAGGGGCGTACCGAGCTGCTGTCCTTGGAAGTGAGTCAGGCCGGGACGGTGCATGCGCTGGTGCGACGCGGCGGTGTGACCGGCACGTTGATCGTGACGCTCGAAGGGCGCCCGGTGGAGAGTTATCTGCGGGTCGTCGGGAAGAACGGGTCGTTGTTCGCCGACTATGTTCGCAGTACCACTCAGCGCGCCATCGGTCCCGGGTCGTCCGGCATCGATAAGTTATTCGCGCCCTACCGGCAAGCCTGGCAATTGCTGATCGGTACGACGTCCGCGATGGCGAACCGCTTTCTGAAAAGTCAGCGCAGTTATCCTGGGCTGGCCGAACTCTTCACCGCGTTCTATGAGTCTGCGCGGACGGGCGGTCCGTCGCCCTTGTCGCCGGAGAGTTTGCTGGAGACGGTGCGCATCTGTGAGCGCGTGGCGAAGGCGCTCAAGGTGGGAGAGGCTAAGGCCCTGGCTGCCGCCGCGCCGAAGCCGGTCGAGAGCCGGGGCGTGCTGGTTACCGGTGGAACCGGGTTTTTGGGAAAAGAAATCGTGCGAACGCTGCTGTCGCGTGGCCGCCCTGTTCGTGTGGTGGCGCGACGTGAGCCGTCCCCCTGGGAGCGGATTGCCGGCGCCGAATATGTGGTGGCCGATGTGGCCACGGGAGCCGCTGCACAGCTCTTCAAGGGGGTGGATACCGTCATTCATGCTGCGGCAGAAACCGCCGGTGGTTGGCCGGAGCATCAGCGGAACTCGCTGGACGCCACCGAGCAGATGGTTCGCGGGGCCGATGCGGCGGGGATTACGCATTTCGTCCATGTCAGCAGTCTTGCCGTATTGGCGCAGGGCAACGGCCGGTCCATCGGCGACGACCATCCGCTTGAGCCGGACAGCAAGGGGTCCGGTCCCTATGTCTGGGGAAAGTTGGAATCCGAACGGTTGGCGGTCCAACTCGGCAAGGAACTCGGTCTCTCTGTGAAAGTGATTCGTCCCGGCGCATTGGTCGACTATCGCGATTTCGACCCGCCGGGCCGTCTTGGTAAGCGGTTGGGGAATATCTTCGTGGCTGTCGGTTCGCCGGGCGATCGTCTGGGGGTGGTAGATGTCGGATTTGCCGGCCGCTTCCTTGGCTGGATGACGGACGCGTGGGACAACGTGCCGAGCCCCTTGAACCTCCTCGATCCTGTTTCCCCGACCAAGCAGGAACTGTTGGATCGTCTCCGGCAAGCCAACCCCGATCTCACGGTGGTCTGGCTACCGAGGTTTGTGTTGGTTCCCCTCTCCTGGCTGGCGACGCTCGCGCAGAAAATCCTGCGTCCCGGGAAGCCGGCTATCGATGTCGCCAAGGTGTTCAGCGTCCTGCCTTACGACACTTCCGGGATTGCGAAGCTTGCCCCTCACGTCGATCACGCCTCCGAGAAACGGTAACCGTCCCCCCGCATGGTCCGTTTCATTGTTAGTGATCGGCATGGGGCCGATTCATTCTCTGTGATCGAAATGAGTGTATTCGGGGAAGTGTTTGAAAAATATAGCGATGTTTGAGAGGTCGAAAAAGATGCCCTCCTGGGGTTGATTTGAGGCGTTGGAGGGGGTAAGTCTTAGGAGTATTCTACGAGCAGGACCAGTCCCCAAACGGCAACCGCCTCACCACCGAAGAGTTGATCATCATGAACATTGGATTGAATGCGCGTGCGCTTACCATCGGTCTGGCCTTTCTGGGTGTGGTCTCAGGATGTGCGGAGGACCAGCGCTGGCGTTCAGCCATGCAGGAAGGTAATCACGCCCTGCGTTCCGGCGACTACACGCATGCGGAGGAATCCTTTGTGGCTGCTCGCAAGGAAGCCGAGGTGCTCGACCCACAAGGGAAACGGTTGGCCGAGACGTTGAGTCAGCTGGGCGAAGTGAATCGTGAGTTGGGGCGGTTTCCACGCGCCGAAGCACTCTTTCAGGAAGCCCTGGCGATCAGGGAGCGCGTGTATGGGCCGGCGCATGCCGAGACGGCTGCCAGCCTGACCGACTTGGGCGAACTCTACCGCCTGCAGGGGCTCTACCCGCAGTCCGAAGCGCTTCATCAACGGGCAAGGGAAATCCGCGAGCAAGTGTTCGGCGCCGACCATAGCAAGACAGCGGAGAGTTTGAACAATATTGCCGTGGTATATCAGGATCAGCGGCGCTTCGCCGACGCCGAGCCGGTGTTGCAGCGCGCACTGGCCATTCTTGAAAAACAACTCGGGCCCGAACACAGCACGACGGCCATCACGCGCGACAACCTGGCGAAGATGTATCAGGCGCAGGGGCAGCATGCTCGCGCCATGCCGCTCTATCAGCGCGCCTTGACGATTCATGAAAAGGCCTTCGGTCCCAACCATCCGATCGTGGCCAGGAATCTTGAAAATCTGGCGGATACCTACCGGGCTCAGAATCAATACCCTCAAGCCGAAGTGTTGTATCAACGCGCGGTGAGCATTTTTAAAAAGTCTCTCGGCAACGACCATGTCGATACCGCCGAGGCGATGAGTCGCTTAGGACAACTCTATGAGTTGCAGGGACTCTACTCCCAGGCGGAGCCGCTCTTTCAGCAGGCGATTGCCATCCGGGAAAAGCAGCAGGGCGCAGAGAGCCCTCACGTCGCGGGTGAACTCAAGAATCTGGCGGGACTCTATCAATCGCAGAATAAGCTGGAACAGTCAGAGGATCTCTACAAGCAGTCGCTGGTCATCTACGAACAGTCCGTCGGTTATGACCGCGAGGCCTACGTGAAGGCCTTGAGGAGTTATGCGTCTCTGTTGAGGCGTCGGCAGCGGTCCGGCGAAGCCGAGCGTCTGGAGGAGCGAGCCAAGGCAGTCTTGAAGCGCCTCTCACTGGAGAGCCAGAGCCAGGGAAAAACCGCTGCAGATGTCCCGCTTGCTCCGGTTTCGCCGTTGCCATAGGGTAGCCACTGTGCTGCCCGTTTCTGCCGCGTCCCAGTGCTGAAAACTTCTGCTCCGTTCTCACCCTGCCAGTACGCCCTGCACTGCATCTATGCTTAGCCCGCATTATTCATGACGGTTCGTCACGAAATCGCTGAGGCGCGTCGCGAGACCGGCGCGCGGAGTCCGGAGGCCCCGACGCGTACTCGTGCAGTACGTGGAGGGTCCGATGGGCGAGCCCGCCGGCCGAAGGCTCGTCGCAGCAGCGGATCAGCGGTTGCAGTAGAAGCGCTCATGAATAATGCGGGCTAGCTATCGCATCGAGGATCCGTCCAAGGCTGATACCCGCTGGAAGTATCGCTTGAGGCAGTACGCCTAATCCCCTACACTGTGGCCGCGAACCGCTCAGTTAATCCACCCAGAGGGACGTCCATGAATCGCACGGTGATTGCGCTGCTTACCCTGGTCGTTCTGACCACCGGGGCCTGTGCTAGTAAGTCTCCGAAGAAACAGTTTCAGCGCCTGGCGGGTGAATTCGTCTCGCCGGTTCACATTACGAAGCCGGCCGATCAGCAGAGTGCGGTCATCGGGATCACGATCAAGAGTCCGGCCTGGGTGCCCAACACCGAAGATCGGTTGTATTTGGTGAAGGTCGAGAACGAGCGCGATCTCTTCGAAGGTTCCAAGCTGATTCCGACCAGCATCCTGGCTCCGCCTCCCGGAGCCGGCGGAGGCGGGACGGTGTATGTGCAGAATGTCCCGCCCGGTCGCTATGCGGCCGTGGCGTTCAGCACCTCGGAGAGGGGATTCGGCAAGGTACGTGAGGTGACCCTCTTCCTGTTACCCAAGCCGGTCGTGAAACAAAGCGACACGACTGTGCCTCCCGGCAGCATTAGTTTCATGGGGGAATATGAAGTGGGCACCTCGACGATGGTCCTGCAGGAGAAGGCAGCCGATCCGGTGCAGGAGCATTATTTCGAAGCATTTTGGGGCAAGCCGCTGGCCCAGGTCATCGCCGATCTCCAGATGATCGGTACACCGGCCTATTTCGCCGTGCATACGGTCAGCGTCAAACAGGGGAGTCGGGACGCCGCTGCCGAAGAGCGGTTCCTGGCTGCCGCCAAGCGCGACCTTGAACCGGCCTGGGCCTCGGTGATCGAACGGCGTCGAACTGCGGCGAAGTAGGGCATGGTTACGTATGCATCCGATGCAGCGCCTCTCCGTTGTGTGCCCTGATCGTATGATTGTCTGAATCGAAGCCCCTGCGCACAGAACGCAGGGGCGCCTTCCAGCGGAATACAACTCTCTGCTCCAGCGACCCTCACCTGTTAACGAGAAATTTACCTTGTTCGGACGTGCCTGTGACCCTTGATCCGTAGGCTGATGGTGACCAGGTTGCTCTCAGCACAGGAGGTGTAGCATGCGACTCGTAAAGCAAGGTATTCAGATGTATCGGTCTCGCCCGCGCCGCCAGGATATTTTGTCTCTCCGTCAGACACGGCCGAGGATCACTGGCCTGTGCCTGGAGTGTCGGAAGGAGATCCCCTTCATACAACTGAGACACCGGCCGCACGCGACTCTGTGCACAAGCTGCGTTCAAGAACGTCTCGACTGTCTGTCTGCGGATGCGCTCTAGCCCAGACTATTCATGATTACCTACTGCGTCGTCCGATCCTCTCGCCCGGCAGGGCTGTTCTCGTTCGTCCTCCTCGACGGACTGCAAGTACGCCTGCGTCGGCCTCACGTGTGAGAAGCCCCGCCGGGCTTCGGTCTCGAACGCCTCGCGACGGCATTCATGAATAGTCCGGGCTAGTCGCGAGGGCATCCGCTCGTCTGAATAATCGTTGCGGGCCGCCAGGGTCGCGCAGAGGCATCGTGCCGGGGGTAGGAAGCGTCAGGCGTCCATGCCGAGGCTTCTGAGCTGCTTCGTGCCGATTGTGTCGCGGGAACTGGAGATTGCGGATTTCATGCGGTAATCGCCACGGAATCTCGCGTGGCCAATCACCGCTCCCGAGTCATTCCAATCTTTCTTTTTCTGACTGTTTCTCCCTTACAACGATGGTGTGATCGAGCTGGGCTGTATGGGGCCGTGAGATCGGCCCCATACGAGCGCGGTTTCGAGCCAAAATTGGTGGGCTGTCCCGCTCCGGCTCAGAAGAGGGGAACAGCCCGGGAGAGAGGTGCGGAGAGGTGGCGCAGCTCAACTCCCAACCGGTATCCGGTGGTCAGGATCGGTAGACTTCTTCTGCCGGGGTGTCGGGCCTCCATGCCGCACGCCGCGTCGAAGCCCGTTCTTCAGAAAGGTGCTGGCAGGTGAGACAAAGCGTCGCATCGGGTTGTGCGCGTAGTCTCGGCAGGGGGATATCCGTTCGGCAGCGATGGCAGATGCCGTATGAGGTGTCGAGCATGCGATTGAGTGCACGCTCTATTTGCCGGAGTTTCGCGTAGGCTCGTTGCGCCATGAGGTCGTCGATCAGCCGTCTCTGTTCGCAAGCGGCCAGATCGAGGACATCTGCAGGGAGACCCTGTTCTGATTGGGGCAGAGGCCGGGACACGACCTGTGCTAAGAGCATGCGGCGGCTTCGAAGCAGATGTGTGCGTAACGACGCAAAAGTCTGGTGGCGTGGATGGAGTCGGATGACCTGCGCGACACTCATGGTGCTACCCCTCCTCGTTGTCGTGCCCACAGCATAGAGGGCTGACGTGACAACCGGGTAAGCGACCGGTTAAGGAGGGGTTAATAGTGACGAGCGCGTGCGCCTGCAGCGGAGTTAGGTAACCAGTCTATTCATCAGCCACTGCTGGGCTGAACGAGCGGCCCTGCGTCCGGGCGTCTGACGCCGGTAGGTGCCGTCTCGATGGAGAATCCAGGCGTGGGTATTGTCTTCGAGGTAGGGGCGGAGACCCTCGTCGATCACGCGCTGACGTAATGTTTTATCCAGCACAGGAAAGGCCACTTCGATGCGCCGAAAGAAATTGCGATCCATCCAATCGGCGCTGGAGAGAAAGACCCGGTCGTCGCCGTCGTTCAGAAAATAGAAGATCCGGCTATGTTCGAGAAACCGTCCGATGATCGAACGTACGCGGATATGTTCCGAGAGGCCCGCGATGCCGGGTCGTAAGGCGCAGGGACCCCGGACGATCAAGTCGATTTTCACCCCGGCCTGAGAGGCCTTGTAGAGGGCCCGGATGATGTGAGGCTCCAGGAGCGCATTCATCTTCGCGATGATGTGGGCTGGTCGGCCCTGCTTGGCCCTGTCGGTTTCACGGCCGATCCATTTCAGCAATGTGGCATGCAAGGTAAAGGGCGATTGGAGCAGATGTTTGAGCCGTCCCGGTCGTCCCAGGGAAGTCAGTTGCTGAAAGACCGTCCGGACGTCCCGCCCGATCGCCGCATCGCAGGTGAGCAATCCAAAATCGGTATAGAGCCGCGCATTGCGGGCGTGATAGTTGCCGGTTCCGAGGTGCGTATAGCTCCGCAGCAGTCGGCCTTCCCGCCGGAGGACCAGACTCATTTTTGCGTGGGTTTTGTGTCCGACCACGCCGTACACCACATGGGCGCCTGCCTCCTCTAAATCGTGCGCCAGCTCGATGTTGGCCTCTTCGTCGAAACGGGCCCGTAGCTCGATCACCACGGTCACTTCTTTTCCGCCTCGCGCCGCATCCACCAGGGATTGCACGATGGCTGAATCCGCCCCTGTGCGATACAGGGTTTGCTTGATGGTGAGGACGTGCGGGTCCGTGGCCGCCTGCCGTAGAAACTCGGTGACGGGCGCGAAGGACTGATAGGGATGATGCAGGAGGATGTCGCCTTGCCTGATGGCGTCGAACCAGTCTTCGCTCGGCACAGGCGTCGTGGGAATGCCGGGGGTGAAGGGCTGAAATTTTAGATCGGGCCGATCCGCCAGGTCGGGCACGGCCATCAGTCGATGCAGATTGACCGGTCCGTGGCACTGATACACGTCGCGCGCATCCAGATGAAACTGTTCCCGCAGAAAATAGACCAGGTCGGGCGGGCAGTTGTCCGCCACTTCAAGCCGCACTTCGTCGCCGAATCGCCGTTCGGGAAGCTGACCTTCGAGCGCCCGCCGGAGGTCGTCGACGTCTTCCTCGTCCACGAAAAGATTGCTGTTCCGCGTGACACGGAATTGGTAGCAGCCGGTGACGTGCATGCCGGGGAAGAGTTGATGGACAAAGGCATGGATCACCGACGACAAAAATGCAAAATCGTGGGGCCAGGCCGCATTGCGCACCGGCAGATGAATCACGCGCGGAAGCGAGCGTGGGACCTGCACGATGGCAGTTCCGTTGGGGCGACCGAAGGCATCGGTTCCCTCCAGCGTCACCAGAAAGTTGAGACTCTTGTTGAGTAGTTTGGGAAAGGGATGCGCGGGATCCAGGCCTACCGGACTCAGGAGCGGGAGCAATTCGCGGGAAAAAAACCGGCGCATCCACCGAATGTGCGACGGCATCCAATCGGCGCGTTTGAGAAAACGGATACGTTGGTCGGCCAGCTGAGGGATGAGGGATTGATTCAGGACGACGTATTGCTCATGCACCAGCTGGTGAGTCAGCGCGGCGATGCGGGCCAGGAGTTCCGACGGGGTCAGTCCGTCGGCGCCCCGTTGTTCGACTCCATGAGTCACCTGTTCCTTGAGTCCCGCCACGCGGACTTCGAAGAACTCGTCGAGATTGGAACTCACGATGCAGAGAAACTTCAACCGTTCCAGCAGTGGAACCTTCTGATCTTTCGCCAGATCGAGGACGCGCCGGTTGAATTCCAGGAGGCTGAGCTCGCGGTTCAGGTACCATTCCGGCCGGGAGAGGTCACTCGTGGCCGGCCGGTGAGCCCTCGTCTTCGGCGTCGATGCGTGGGGCTGAGTCTCTGAAGGTGTCTGCGGCGATGACATAACTGATGACATAACTAGTGGGTCGGCAGTGTATCTCAGCCGCGCGAAACGGCGAATCAAGAATCGGTTAAATTTTTCACCATGCTGCCCGGACTCGGACTATCCAGGTGGCAGCTGGTGTCACCGGGCGCATCCGATGCGAGCGGTGGAGACCACGAAGTTGTCGAAGTATCGCTGTTGAATCTGAGCAAACGGGACGGAGGTCCAATATTGCTCCAGGTACACCGCGTTAATGCCGTAGTCGCTGTAGCTGCCGATCCAATTGATCCCGGTTCGTTGCGCTTCGAGTCGATCGTCGATCCAATATTCAAAGACGCCGTCGTCGGCAGCTCCGTTGTTCAGTTGCATGTGCACTTCGATGCAAAACCACGTTCCGATGTTGGGCGGGCTGAACAGCGGAGTCTTCCCGCCGGCCGCGCCGAGCCAGCGTAGGCGCGGGAAATCATTGTAGGTGGTGGTGCGCAACGAGCCCGATTCGTCGGTGCCGGACGCAGGATCGAGATAGAGCCGTTCAGGGTCCGAGCCGGGCGGGCCTCCGCTCCAGAGATGGCCGATGGCGGCCTGCGCAAACCGGTCGCTGGAGAGAATTGTGGCTCTGGTCAACTTGTCGGCGCCACCGCCGGTCCAGCCAGGCTGGAGTCGCAGATCGAACCGCCAGTAGATGTCGCGGTATGTGGCGGTCCCGGCATCGACCGGTTTCATATAGTCGCTTGGGGTCTTGCCGAACGCCAGGTGAAGGGAACCGCCGTGGGGATCGCCGGGAAGGTATTCCGCGCGCATGCCGGTTGAGTGGCCGACCCCTGCTCCGGCTTCGCGGACGAACCGGCCATGCCGAATGTCGTACTCGAAATAGCTCTTTAGGCGGTCGACTTCGAAATCGTCGCACCAGAGCCATTCCGGATGGCGGTCGTGCCAGTCGGCGCAAACGGTCCCGGCACGTGCAGCCGCATCGGCAGAACCATCCGCCGCGATGAAGCACGCGGCGACGAGCATCGTCGCCGCAACGCTCCATCGAAGCAGGATGCCCATGACTAGCTCGTCACCGCGCCTTCCGATGCGGAGGAGACGTGGCGGGCGTATTTGCCCATCACGCCGGACAGGTATCGAGGGGCCGGATGCTTCACCTTCTTCAGGCGCGCGGCCAGTTCCTTCTGAGTCACGTTCACGTCGAGGCGTCGCTTCGTGATGTCGAAGGTGATGATGTCGCCGGTCTTCACCGCTGCGATCGGGCCGCCCTTAATGGCTTCCGGCGCGACATGTCCGGCCATCAGGCCGTGTGTGGCCCCGGAGAATCGTCCGTCAGTGAGCAGAGCGACTGAGTCCCCGAGCCCGGCTCCGACGATGGCGGCGGTGACGCCTAGCATTTCTCGCATGCCCGGACCGCCGGACGGTCCTTCGTAACGGATGACGACCACATCCCCGGCCTTGATCTTTCCGGCCTGCACCGCTTTGAAGGCATCTTCTTCACGCTCGTAGACCTTGGCGGGTCCATTGAAATGCAGAATGGAGTGGCCGGCGACTTTCACGACGCACCCTTCCGGCGCGAGGTTGCCCTTCAGGATGACCATGCCTCCCGTCGGCTTGATCGGGTTGGAGAGGGGACGCAGCACTTGCTGGTCCGGCTTCTCCGTGGCGGCCTTGGCCTCTTCACCGATGGTGCGTCCGCTGACGGTGATCTGGTCCGGATGCAGGATCTTGGCATCGATCAAGCGTTTGGCGACCAGGGTCGTGCCGCCGGCGGCATAGAGATCTGCCGCCGTGAATCGGCCACCCGGCTTGAGATCCGCCAGTAACGGCACCTTCCGGTTGATCTTGTCGAAATCGTCGATGGTCAGCCGCACGCCCATTTCGCGCGCCACGGCCAGCAGGTGCAAGACGGCATTCGTCGATCCACCGGTCGTCGCCACGGCGGCGATCGCATTTTCGATGGAGCGACGCGTGATGATCTGTTTGGGGCGAATGTCTTTCTTGAGCAGGTCCATGACCAGTTTGCCGCATTCGAACGCCACATCGTCTTTGCGTTGGTCCATGGCCGGGACGCCGTTTCGGCCCATCGGCGAGATGCCGAGAAATTCAAAGGCGATGGCCATGGTGTTGGCGGTGAACTGGCCGCCGCAGGCGCCGGGGCCCGGACAGGCATGGTCTTCGAGATCCTTGAGTTCCGCATTCGTCATCGTGCCGGCCGCATGTTTGCCGACGGCTTCGAACACGTCTTGAATCGTGACGTCGTGTCCCTGGAACTGCCCCGGCATGATGGAGCCGCCGTAGATCATGAGTGATGGGATGTTCAAGCGGCAGAGGGCCATGACGGTGCCTGGAATCGTCTTGTCGCAACCGGACAGGGCGACGACTCCGTCGAACAGGTGTCCACGCGCGACCAGCTCGATGGAGTCGGCAATGACTTCCCGGCTGATGAGCGAGGCCTTCATGCCCTCGGTGCCCATGGTAATGCCGTCCGACACCGCGATGGTGTTGTATTCAATCGGAGTGCCGCCTGCTGCGCGAATCCCGGCCTTCACTCGCTCGGATAACCGACGGAGGTGGTAATTGCAGGGCATGACCTCGATCCAGGTGTTGGCAACGCCGATCAGGGGGCGTTCAAGGTCGGCATCGGTGAAGCCGACGGCCTTGAGCATGGCGCGGGCCGGCGCGCGGTCCGGACCGTCGAGCAGGTTGTGGCTTTTGTGTCGTGGGTCGATCGTCATGGAAACTCCTTCATTTACGGGATCGGAAGACTGCCGTTCAGTGCATCGCCTTGTTTCTGGTGGGTCGCAAACTTTCGCATAGATGGGCGCAAAGGGTCAATCCGCCGATCTTGAGATCGGCCGTGGCTAGGCTTGGGAATGGCAAGCAGGGGGAAAGGGGAGAAAGATGAATGGGACGGGTCGAGACGGTGCGGCAGGATCGCATCTGAAGGCGCGACCCTGCCGCAGGGGGCTTAGTGCTTCTCTTTCTTACCCTTCTTCTCGTGCTTCTCTTGTTTGGCTTCCTTATCGATGACGGTGCCTGTGCCCGCGTCGATATGGACTTCCGTCATTTTGCCGTCGGCTCCCAGTATTTCGACTTCCCAGACCGTTTTGTCGTGCTTCTTTTCAAGCTCGGCTTCGACGGCCGTGCCGGGGACTGCATCCAACGCGGTCTTGATGGCCTGGTCGATGGTGACCTTGGCATCCTTCACCAACTCGGCCGCGTCACACTTCTCATCCTTGCCTTTGTGTCCCTTGTCGCTCCATGCGGGAGTGCTCGTGAAACAAAGTGCCGCGACCATCAGGGCGGGTACTGCAACGTGCTTGATCATGTGTGGCCTCCGGTTCTGTGCGTGGGATGGTTATTGGGGCTTCGCCTCGCCGTGAGGATTGGCACCATGCGGATTCTTTCCATGGGGAGCGGCCTGGCCCGCGCCCTTATGCTGCTGCATCATCTTCTCATGTTCGGCCTGTTCCTTCGCGCGTTGCTCCGGGGTCAGCAGTGCGAGGGCTTCCCGTCTGGTCTTGATCGACAGGACACGGAGTCCGATCTGCACGTCCGCGCTTTGCTTGAGCTTCGCTTCAATTGCGCCGATGTCCGCTTTCTCGTCGTCGTTCAGGGCTTTCACTTCCCGTTCGGCGATCTGGATGTCGGCTTCCATCTTAATCCGGTTCTTGTCGAGATTGAGCTGCAGGCCCTTGAGCTTGGTCACCTGCTCGGCGCTCAGTCCGATGTCTTTTTCATGCTTTAGGAGGTGGCGGATGAGGTGGCCGGCGCCCCCGTGCATCATCATTTCCATCATCGCGGCGCCCATGCCGTGCCGGCCCTTCTCGTAGCTGCCGCCGCTGTGCCCGCCGTATCCTCCTTCGGGGTTCGCCCAGGCAGGGGAAATCGTCAGCGCGCAGGCGATGGCCGAAGCGGTGGCAAATGTGAACAGTTTCGTCGTCATTCGTTCCTCCTTCAGGTTAATGCGATTAATGTCCGGTCAACCCGCGTAACAGCCCTTGCTCTCCGGTGAGGGCATTCACCATAAATTGAACGGCCAGCGCGGCGAGCAACAGGCCCATCAGCCGTGCGATGATCTTCTCGGCGATGGGATTGAGCCACTTCGCGCTGCGTGCGCCGATCGCTAATATACTGTAACTCGCCAATCCGATCAGTACAAGGCATCCTAATAATACGGCCCGCAGCGCCCAGGTGGTGGCCTGTGTCTCCAGCAGGATGACCGTCGAGATTGCGGCCGGTCCCGCCAGCATAGGCACGGCAAGCGGGGTGACGGCAATGTCGTCCTTGTTGGTGCCGGCGGCTGTTTCCGCCGCCGTCTCCTGCACCGTGGATCGTTGTGCTCGTAGCATGTCCAACGCGACGAGCAATAAGATCAGTCCACCGGCAATCTGAACCGCCGGCAGGCTAATACCTAACAATTTCAAAACGGTTTGCCCGAAGAGGGCGAATCCCGTGAGGAGTGCGACGGTCACCATGCAGGCGACACGCGCAGTCCGGAGCCGCTGCGCCACGGAATCCCGTGGGGTCATCGCGAGGAAGGCCGGGACCACGGCGATGGGATCGACGATTACGAAGAGAGAGCTAAACGCGAGGAGCGCGTATTCGGCAATAGTCATAGAGGGGGTCGGCCTCAGTGCCGCGCCGATCAGGATGAACTACGTCTCGATGCGGCGATGATCTCGGCCCGGGGATCGCTGTGGCGAGCGCGGCTCAACTGTTCGTAGAGCGCCCGTTCTTCGTCGGAAATGGCCGTCGGCATGACGATCTTGAGCTTCAGAAAGAGATCGCCCTGCTCGCCGGTCGAGGTCGGGAGACCCTTGCCCTTCAAGCGCAGCTTACTGTCGGCCTTGCTGCCCGGGGGAATTTTGACCTTCACCGGTTCCGTCAGGGTCGGCGCCATCACGTCAGCGCCCAATGCCGCTTCCCAGGGCCAAACGGGCAGAGTGACCTGAATGTCGAATCCCTTTTGCCGAAAGATGCCGTTCGCCTGGATATGGACGCGCAGATAGAGGTCTCCCGGTTTCCCTCCATTGATGCCTGGTTGTCCCTTGCCGGCCAGGCGGACGCGGGTCTCATTCTGCACACCGGCCGGAATGCGTACTTCGATCGTACGCTTTTCAGCCTGGGTACCGGCGCCGCCGCAGACCACACATGGACGCCCGCGCACGATGGCGCTGCCGCCGCAGGCCTTGCAGGCGACGCGTTCGGTGAGATCGATGCGCCGGGTGACTCCGGTCAACACGTCGCGGATGGTCAGGTGAACGTCGGTCTCCAGATCTTCTCCATCGACGGCAAACCCGGGAGAGGCACCGCCGCGGGCTCGTCCTCCGAAGAAGGTTTCGAAGATATCGCCGAAGTCGCCGCTGAATCCGCCGGCTTGGCCGCCTCGTCCCGCTTGGGCGCCGGCCTGTTGGCGCGCCTGCTCATAGGCTTCCGCCTGTTCCCAGTTCGAGCCGTACTGGTCGTATTTTTTTCGCTTGTCCGGGTCCGACAGCACCTCGTGCGCTTCGTTCAATTCTTTGAACTTCTTCTCCATCTCCGTTTTTTTTGTGCCCGTATGGAGATCGGGATGAATTTCGCGCGCCCGCCGCCGAAAGGCCTTCTTGATGTCGTCGGCCGTCGCGTTCCGTGGCACGCCGAGGATGTCGTAATAACCGCGTTGAGATGTGGCCATCAGGGTCTGTCCGTGGAAAATAATCCGCTGTGCGCAGACGAAGAGTGCAATCCTTTCCGGAGCTTACGAGGTCTCCGGACGCATTGCAAGCGAACTCATGGATTTTCTCTTCCGCCGCGGTTGTCTTTATGAAAGAGATAAGAGAGCCCTGGCCGCAGTCAAGTGGGTGGGGTGGAGGGTGCGTCGAAACGGTGATGGCGATCAGCACGCGTCGTCGGTATTCCCGCTTCGGAGGAACTGCACTCGACGACGAGTCTGGTGACGCTGATTCGTCACCAGCTTCCAGCTCTCAGCAGCCAGCGTCCTCAAGCTGATTATGGGCACAGCGCCGTCGGGAATCAAATGACGCTTTATGATCGATGAGGAGCGAAGCCGTTCAGTCATGATTGGCTCAGTAACCCGAGCCAGCCGTTTCTGAAAACCGTGTTTAATTGCAAGACCTTGTATCTTCACAGGAGGTTTTGCATCATGGCACCACGGGAGCGGGACAGATCGCAAAGATCCAGGTCCGCTGTATCCAAGACCGAGGGTCAGCTCGGGTCGTCCCGTTCCTCCGTTCACCAACCCGGACAGTTGACGGGGCCTCGAGCCCGCATTGTGCAAGGACGGGAGACACGGAGGTGCACCATGACCGCCGAGGTTTTTGTCGGCCTGGATGTGTCGCAGGAGTGTGTCGATGTGGCGGTTCGGCCCGGGACCGCCTTCCAGATTGCGCATGACGAGCCTGAGATCGCGGAGGCCGTCGAGCGGCTTCAGGCCGTGCACCCCACCTTGATCGTGCTGGAAGCGACCGGCGGCCTCGAAGTCCCGCTGGCAGGCGCGCTTGCTGCGGCCGCCTTACCGGTCGTCGTGATCAATCCCCGGCAAGTGCGGGACTTTGCTCGCGCGACGGGACAGTTGGCGAAAACCGATCGACTCGATGCCCAGGTCCTCGCCCAATTTGCCGAGGCGATTCGCCCGCCCGTCCGCGCCGTCCCGGATGAGCAGACCCAGGCATTGGCCGCCCTCGTCGCGCGGCGTCGGCAGCTGATCGAGATGCTCACCGCGGAAAAGAATCGACTGCGCCTGGCGGCCCGGCCCATCCAGAAACGCCTGCGCGCGCACATCACATGGTTAGAGAAGGAACTGGCGGCGACGGATATGGACCTCGCGACGACGATGCGTGCCCCTCCTATCTTGCTCCACTAGAAATTGAGGGCTCCGACATCGAGCCCCACGGGCGCGTCACTCAGTTTATGCGGATGACTGCGACGCCTGGCCGTGGAGTTGCATGACTATCTCGCGCAACTGGTCGTGGGCAGCTGGCTCAGGCTCTTGGCGCGCTAGTGGGCGGATCGATCCGGCGATTGTCGGTGAAGAGGTGCAGCTTATCGAGAGGGAAAAAGAGTGTCACTGTCTGTTCTTGAATTCTGTCGGTGCGGCGGGCCGTACGGACCACGAGGCGAAGCTCACCGACCCGGCAATGCAGAAGTAGGTCCGCCCCGAGATCTTCGACCAGTTCCACCATTCCTGTTATCTGTAGTGCTTCCGGCGACTCTCGGAGCGCAATGTCTTCCGGGCGGATGCCGACTGTCACGGCGGATTGTTGCGTTGGTTGAGATGGGGCCAGCCTTGCCGGGAGCGGGAAGGTCAGGCCGTTGCCTTTGAAGACGGTCTTTCCGCCTTCTGTCATGAGGGTGCCTTCCCAGAGATTCATCGGTGGTGTCCCGATGAAGGAGGCGACGAAGGGATCGGCCGGGGCGGCGTAGGTGCGATGGGGATCATCCGCCTGTCGGATGCGCCCGCCCTCGATGACGACGATGCGGTCGCCCAGCGTCATGGCTTCCACTTGATCGTGAGTCACGTAGATCATGGTGGCCTGCAGGCGCTGTTGTAACTTCTTCAACTCAATGCGCATCGTGGTGCGGAGTTGGGCGTCCAAATTGGAGAGCGGTTCGTCGAACAGGAACAGCTTCGGCTTACGCACGATCGCCCGTCCCATCGCGACCCGTTGCCGTTGCCCCCCAGACAGATCTTTGGGTTTGCGGTCCAGGAGAGGCTCAATGTCCAGGAGTTGCGCAGCTTCGGCAATGCGCTCGTCGATCACCCCGCGCGGAGTTCGTCGGATCGTAAGGGCAAAGGCGAGATTCTCGCGGACCGAGAGGTGCGGATAAAGCGCGTATTGCTGAAAGACCATCGCGATGTCGCGTTCGGCCGGGGGGAGATGATCGACCGCTGTTCCGGCAATACACACCTGGCCTGAGGTCTGGCTCTCGAGTCCGGCAATGATGCGCAGGAGCGTCGATTTGCCGCAACCGGAGGGGCCAAGCAGAATCGTAAAACTCCCATCGGGAACCTGCAGCGAGATATCGCGCAGCACTGGCTGGTCCCGAAAGGATTTCGAAATGTGACGGAGTTCCAGTTCAGCCACAGCGATCTCCCTACCAAATAACAGGCAACAGTGCGCACAGAATGTTCAAAAAGGCGACGTTCTTACCCGCCCAACCCCGGCGCGTCAAAACGACCGCCTTGTCACGGGCGCGGCTGCAGTGAGGTCCGCGACGGAAAGACTAAGCGTCATGTTTGCGGACGACCGCAGCCGGTGAGCGCCCAGTGTCCGTAGGCCGTCGGACTTTTCAACATTTTGATAGTCCGGGCTATCCTTTGACCGCGCCGGCGGACAACCCGCTCACAATCCATCGTTGGCACAGGAGCACCACCATAATCAATGGAAGCGTGGCCACCACCGAAGCGGCAGCCAGTTCGCCCCAGGGCATGGTGAATTCTCCCTGGAAGAGGGCGATGCCGACAGGAAGTGTCTGTTGCTCCGGTTGGGTCAGGATCAGGAGGGCGAAGAAAAATTCGTTCCAGGCATAGATCAGGATCAGAATCGCAGCGGTAAAGATCCCCGGGGTCGCCAATGGGAGTGTGATCCGGAAGAGGGTCGTCCAGGGACCGCAGCCATCCACGCGCGCGGCATCTTCCAACTCGGGCGGCAGTTCCTTGAAGAAACTGGCCAGAATCCAGATGGCCAACGGCAGGGTGAGGGCCACATAGGGGAGCACGACACCCCAGCGGTGGTTGAGCCCGCCGAGCGTGTCGAGCAGTCGCCAGACCGGCCCGGCGATGGCCATTTGCGGGAACATCGACACGCAGAGCAGCACGGCCAGAATCCCTTGTTTGCCGGGAATGGTCAGCCGGGCTAATGCATAAGCGGCCGGGATGGCGAACAACAGTGCGAGCAGCGTGGTGGAGCCGGCGACCACGACGCTGTTCAGCACAGAGTCGAAGAGGTGATGGTCGAAGAGCGCCGAACGATAGAATCCCAGGCTGCCCGAGGGCCACCAGCCCGGCGGCGCGGCTTCGATCTCTGCTTGCGACTTGAACGACGTAAGGACGAACCAGAGGAACGGCAGCAGGCTCAAGCCCACCGTAGCGAGGATGCCGAGTGCGAGGAGAATCCGACGATTCATGTTCGTCTGCGCTCCAAAAGGCTCGACCCGATGGCGCGGAGATACGTCAACGACAGCGCCAGGATCATCAGGAAGACGGCCACGGAGACGGCAGAGCCATACCCGATGCGGCCCTCCGTGAACAGGGTTTGGTAGCCATAGAACTGCAGCACCTGCGTGGCGTCGCCAGGGCCGCCTTGGGTCATCACGAACACCAGATCGAAGACGCGAAACGCATCCATGGTACGAAATAATAAAGCGAGCAACAGCGCGGGCTTCAGCAGCGGAAGGGTGATGTGCCAAAACCGCTGCCAGACGGTGGCGCCATCCACACGCGCCGCGTCGTAGAGATCGTCGGGGATGACCTGGAGGCCGGCCAGGATCAATAACGCCGCAAAAGACGAGGTCTTCCAGACGTCGGCCAGCACCACGATGCAGAAAGCCATGCCCGGATAGGCCAGCCAGGGGACGTAGTCGGTGACGCGTTCGCCGAACAACAATAAGTTTGCGAACCCGTATTGGTCGTTGAAGATATAGCGCCACAGTTGCGACGCGACGACCGTGGGAATGGCCCAGGGAATCAGGATGGCCGCCCGCACGAGACCGCGTCCGCGAAACCGCTCATGAATCACCAGGGCAATGATCAGCCCGCAGGCCAACTCCAGCAGTGTCGAGAGGACGACAAAGGCGAGGGTGACGACCAGCGCCTGCTGCGCCACCGGATCGCGGATCAGCGCCACATAATTGTCCAGGCCGACGAATGGACTGCCGAGTTGCGGCAGCCCGATGAAGATATTGTGCAGGCTGAGCCAGAGCGAATCCAACACGGGGTACAGTGCGAAGACCATGGTCACGAGCAGCGCCGGAGCCACCATGGTCCAGGCTGCGAGGCTGTCGCGATGCCGTGTGGCTTGTAAGGGGGCGATCATGGCGCAATCCTTGTGAGGGCGAGCAGTCGATCGATGTGGGCGTCGGTCACGGCCGCTTCCCGCGCGAGGTCGAGGTCGTCGATGGCGAGGGCGCGGCTGAAATACCGTTGCAGTAGATGCGAGATGGCGGGATACACGGGTGAGCGCGGGCGAGCCGTCGCAGACTGAAGGACGGCGAAGTGGTTGCGCAGTTGCGGCGCTGCCGTCAGCAGCTCGGGATCGGCAAACAGCGCCTGACGGGAGGGCGCGATCCCGGCCTCCTGTGCGAACTTCTTTTGCATGGCCTGGCTGGAGAGAAACTCGATGAGCGCCCAGGCCTCGTCTGGATGCTGCGAGTAGGCGCTAATGCCGTAGAGCCAGCCGCCGAGTGCGGCGGCCGTGCGCCCCGGAGTGAATCCGGGAAGGGGCATCACGGCGACCTGCCCGGCGACGGTCGAGCGAGTCCGGTTGTTGGCCAGTTCCCAGGCATAGGGCCAGTTCCGGTGAAAGACCGCGTGTCCTTGGAGAAAGACGGAGAGGGATTCCGGTTCTTGATAGGTGAGCGCGGCGCGTGAAGCGAGCCCGCCGATCACCCGATCACGCACGAACTGCACGGCGGCCAGCGTTTCGGGTCGGGCCAGAGTGGAATGTGTTCCATCCGCGGTCAGCAGGCTCCCGCCGTGGCCGTCGATGAACTCCAGCATGTTACAGACGAGGCCTTCGTACTGTTTGAATTGTGCCGTGTAGCCGCGCAGGGTCGGGTTAGTCGATCGTTCCCCGGCGACAATCGTCTCGGCCTGCCGGGCCAGTTCGTCCCAGGTTGCCGGTAGTGAGAAGCCGTATTTGGTCAGTAAATCCGAGCGATAGTAGAGCAGGCCTGCATCGATACGACTCGGGATGCCGTAAAGATGGTCTGAATATCGTGTGACCTCGATGGTGGCCGGCAGAAACTCCTCACGCATGGCCGGAGTAAATCGCTCGTCGAGCGGACGAGCCCAACCGGCTTCGGCAAACTCCGGCACCCAGATCACATCCATGAAAAAGACATCGACCGTGGCATCGCGATTCTTCAGTTTTTGCGTCAAGAGATCGTGATAGGCGGTGGAGCTGTGCGGGGCGAGTTCGCGCACCACCGAAATATGAGGATGGGTTTTGGTGAACTCGGCGAGGGCCTCGTCCCACACCCGCGGGTGATCGGGCTTCCAGGAGACGAAACGAAGCGTGACGGGATGGATAGCCGGAGCTGTTGAGTGATCGGTCGGTGGTTGAGCCGTCACGTCCTGCGCCACCCGACAGAAGAGCAGCAGGGTCAGCAGCAGGCAGATGGCTGTGGTCGATGCGCGAAGCGCGTAACCGGACGGAACCGCTCCGCGCCGCACGGCGATACACAGATCGGTTCGAGGTCCACGCGGTTCTCCAGATACATCCTCCTGCATCGTCTTCTTTATACACAGGGCAGGAGACGTGACGCAAAGGGTGGCGACGCGGAGTGGCGGAGTTGATGGGTGCGCCGTCTCCGGATGCAGGTCAATGAGAGAGACATAGAGCCATTCAGCCGTATTGGCAAATATCCGAGCGTCCGGTATAGTTTGTGACCGTGTTACGCCAAAGTACGTATTGCTGATCAATCACAGCGCACAGTCGTTCGGCGGGGCTTCACCCGAGGAGGCGTGATGGGACGACGTGAGCGGATGGTCCGGATTGTGGGGGCCGTCCTGGCCATGGGAGTCACGCTGCTGACGAGCCTGCCCGTCCAGGCGCAAACCGTCCTCTTCGGGCCGCAACAATATACTCGCACCGCCGGGCCGCCGAATCAGTCCACCGACACGTTTACGCTCCCAACCGGGACGACTGCACCGTACACCCTGCACATCGTCAATGGGAATGCCAACGGCACGAACCGGATTTCTTCCGCCCGTGTGACACTGAACGGCACGGAAATCGCCGGGCCGACCGACTTCGGTCAGAACGTGGTGGTGGTCGATCGGACCGTCATCTTGCAGGCGACGAATACGCTGCAGGTTCGCCTCACCAGCGCGCCGGGGAGCTTCTTGACGATCAGCATGCTGGATACGGGCGCAGGCGCTCAGCCGACGGCGCTGACCCCGAGTCCTCTGCATCTGCCCGCCGGCGCGACCGGCACGTTGACCGCCACGTTAGCCCCGGCTCCGACCGCCGCCGGTGCGTTGGCCGTGAGCAGCGCGAATGCGGCAGTCGCCACGGCGCCGGCCTCGGTGTCGTTTGCCGCCGGGCAGACCAGCGTGTCGATTCCCGTGACCGCCGTCGGGTCCGGCTCCACGACCGTGACGGTGTCGCTGAACGGCGGCACGGCGGCCAGTCAGGTGGATGTGGCGCTGCCGCTGCCGACGATCAGCGGCATCACCCCGACGAGCGGACAGCCGGGCACGCCCGTGACGGTGACGGGGACGAACTTCGTCAATGTGCAGACCGTTGCGTTCAACGGCGTGACGGCCACGTTCACCGTCACCGACGCAACGACCGTGGTCGCCGTGGTGCCTTCGGGAGGCACCACCGGTCCCCTGGCGGTACAGACCCTCGCCGGGACGGCCATCAGCGCCACGCCCTTCACCGTCATCCCCGCGCCGACCCTGGCCACTCTTCAACCGGCTACCCTCGCGATCGTACAGGGCGAGACGGGCACGCTGACGGTCACGTTGCACGCCGTGCAGAGCACGGAAACCACGGTGTCGCTGTCCACCAGCAACGCCGCCGTGGCGACGGTGCCAAGCACGGTGACCGTCCCAGCCACTCAACTGAATGCCTCGATCACGGTCACGGCGATCGCGCCGGGACAGGCGGACATCACGGCTTTCTTGAACGGCACCAGCGCCGGCAGCGCCGTCACGGTGGTGCATCCAGTCCCGTCGCTCACGACGTTGTCGCCGACGAGCCTGCCGAGCGGGAGTCCGGCGACCACCCTCACGCTGACTGGCCAGCGGTTCGTGGCCGGCGCCACCGTTCAGTTCGGCGTGACGACGCTCGCCGCGACTCTGGTGAGCGCCACCCAGCTTTCCGCCGTCATTCCCGCCGCGGCACTCACGAGTCAAGGCACGGTCCCGGTCACGGTCACGAATCCCGCGCCGGGAGGCGGCGTCTCGAACAGTCTGTCCGTCACCATCGTCAATGGACCGCCACAACTGAGCCCGATCGGCAATCAGACCGTCCCGCTCGGCAGCACGCTCACCTTCACGCCGACCGCGACCGATCCCGACAACGATCCCGTGACCGTTGCCGTCACCCCGCTGCCGCTGCCGGAGCATGCCACTTTCAACAGCCAGACGGGAGAATTCGTCTTCACGCCGGCCGCAACCCAGGTGGGCAATTTCCTGCTGACCATCATCGCGAGCGATGGCATCCTCACGGTCTCAGAGACGATCACGGTGACGGTCACGGGCGCACAGCCAGGTGGAATCACGGGTGTCTCCGGTCGTGTGGTGGATGGCTCGGGCCAACCGATCGCGAGTATGCCCGTGTCCGTCAAAGGCACCTCCGCAACGACGACCACCAATGCGCAGGGCCAGTTCACGCTCACGAATCTGACCGTCAGCGGTCGCCAGGTCCTGCTCGCCGATGGATTTCCTCTCGGCTATGCGATCCTCGCCGCGCCGGTCGATCTCATTCCCAGCGTCATGAACACGCTTGCCTCCGAGCTGCGCGTCCCAGCGCTCGACATGGCCTCAGCCGTGACCGTGAATCCGAACGCGACCACGGTGCTCGGCAATCCGGCATTCCCCGCCGTCTCCGTGACGATTCCTCCGCACACCGCGAAGAATCCCGACGGCACGGACTACACGGGCGTGCTCACGATCAGTCCCGTCCCGGAATATGGCCGGCCCGAATCGCGCCCGGTGGAACTGAAGCCCGGCTTCTCCATCACGATTCAACCGGCGGGGATTACGATGGCCACGCCGGTGCCGATCACCTTGCCGAATATCGATAATCTGAGCCCTGGGAACGAACTCGATCTCTGGTCCCTGTATCCCGACACTGGCACGTTCCTGGTCGTGGGCCGGATGCGGGTCAGCGCCGATGGCCAGCGGCTGGAGACCATCGACGGCGGTGTCCGCAAGACGGCCTGGCATTTCGCCTTGGCGCCGAATCCCCAACCCAACAGCAATACGAATCAGCAAGCCGGTCCCTGTACCCAATGCGGGATGGCATCACAAGGCGATCTGACCGAAGGGGCTCTGACGGAGACTCTCACGATTCCCAGCATCCGCAGCCTCGGAGTGTCTCGAGATCTCACTCTGCGCTATACCTCCACCATGGCGGATGTGCAGCCCATTCTGCCGGTGAATGCCTTCTTGGATGTGCGCGCGGCGGTGCCGCCTACCTTCTCAGCGCGATTGAATTTGGGTGGGGTCCAACAGGGGAAAGATGTGTTCTGGGACAGCCATGTCTTGCCGGAGAATGCGAATTCGACCTCTCGGCTCGGTGTGCAGGTGGATGCCGCGCATCTCTCCACCGGCGTCTATCCGTTCGAATTGACCCTGTTCTCCAATTATCCGCAGTCGAGCATTGGCGGAGCGAACACCTCCCGCACGATCGTGCGAAACGAACAGCAGAATCCTATTGGTGCGGGCTGGACCCTGAGTGTGGTGGATCGGCTCTATCCACAGAGCAACGGCGCATTGCTCCTGGCCAAGGGGGACGGGAACTCACAGGTCTACGGCCAAGTTGGACGGCCTATCGTGATCAACAGTTTCAGTCCGGCGCGTAGTCTCACGGTGTTTGGGCGAAACACCAGTTTTGTCGCCGGTGACACCCATGCCCAGGCACGAGCAGATCTGCTCACTTCCTCGAACTTTGGCCCGTCAGGGACCGTCCCACGGTCGGTCACCCTTCGGGCTGGGGTAGACACCATCACCCTGGAAGGGCTCGCGGGCACCGATGTGTTTATCATGAACCATCCAGTGCCGGATCTCACCCCGTCTGAAGTCGCGGTGCTCGAACAGTTCGTGGCCGAGGGTGGCAGCCTGTTCGAGATGCGCGATGTCGTCAGTACCCGTCCCTTACTCCTCGGCACGCTCCCGGGCGTGTTCCTTGGTGATATCACGATCGACATGACCCCGGAGGGCATGACGTCTCCTCTGGGCCAGGGCCCATTTGGGACCGTAGGCCCGGTGCTGACCATGGCGGGCAATAGCGCCTATGCTACGACGAACGGCGCGGTGAAGGTTGCCCGGAATGATGCGGGCCCCAATGTGCTCCTGTTTCAGCCCACCGGTCCGTCCGCTCGGGGCCGGGCCGTCCTCGTGGGGGATGATGAAATCTTCGCGAGCGGCTTTTCCAATGCGGCATCGAACCAGTACAATAACCTCAATAATCGACCCTTCTTCCTGAACACCATCGCGTTTCTCGCGGGTGCGCCCGGCTTTCGGATGCCGCCGCCTCCACCCAACAGCGTGTCGACGTATCAAGGGCTTCCCAGCGAGTTTTCAACCATCGTGCAGAACACGGATGGCACCTACACCCGTACCATGAAGGATGGGAGCAGGTACCAATTCAATGCTCAGGGCTTGCAGGCCAGTGCTCGCGACCGCAACGGAAACCAGACCACCTACGCGTACGACGGCAGCGGCCGGCTCACCACCACCACCGATCCGGTCGGGCTGGTCACGACGTTCGCCTACAGCGGCAGTCGCCTCGCGACGATCACCGACCCCCAGGGCCGCATCACGCAATTCACGCATGACGGCGGCGGCAATCTCACTGGCGTGACGTACGCCGACACGAGCACCATGACCTTCGCCTATGATCCGCAGCATCGTTTGCTGAAAAAGACCGATGCGCGCAATCAGGTGACCCAATATGTCTATGATTACACTGGTCGGTTGAGTCAGGCGACTTTGCCGGATGGGGCCACTCGCACGCTGACTTCCAGTCAGCGGCTGGCCGTGCCGAATCTGGCGGCAGGGCAGGGAACGGCCGCCACACCGTCGGCCTTGAGCACGAGTACGAACAATCAGGCCAGCTTTACCGACGCGAAGAATCAGACCACGCGGTTTGAGACCGATGTCCTCGGCCGGGTCATCAAACAGACCGATGCGTTGAATCGCGTGACCACGATCCAGCGGGATGCCCAAGGCAATCCCACGCAGATCACCAGGCCCAACGGCGCCGTCACCGCCATGACCTACGACGCCCAGGGCAACCTGCTCACCAGCACCGAGCAGGCCATTGCCGCCACGACCACGTTCATCTACGAACCCACGCTCAATCAGGTGACGCGCATCACCGATCCCCAGGGCAACCAGACCAACATCACCTACGATGCCACAGGCAATCCGCTCACGATCACGGATGCGGACAACAAGGTCACGCAGTTCTTCTACAATGCCCAAGGGCTGCTGACCGAAACGCGCGATGTGCTCTATCCGGCGAATCCCGCGACGACGTTTACCTACGACGCGCTGGGCCGCCTCCTCACCACGACCGATCCCTTGAATCGCACGACGACGTTCACCTACGATGCGGCGGGCCACGTCGCGACCAGCACCGATGCCCTCAACCGCGTCACCAGTTTCCAGTATGACGTGAAGAACCGGCTCACCCAGGTCACCGATCCCAACGCAGGGATCACCGCCTATGCCTACGACGGCAACGGGAATCTCTTGACGGTACAGGACGCGAAGCACCAGGTGACGACCTTTGCCTACGACAGCCGGAACCGATTGCTGTCCACCACGGACCCACTGGGTAAAACAGAAACCTATGAGTACGACGGCAACGACAACCTGATCAAGCGGCAGACCCCGAAGGGCGACGACATCCTGTTCGCCTACGATGCTGTGAATCAATTGCTCAGTAAGACCCTGCCGGGCAGTCAGGTCACCAGCTACCTGTACGACCAGGTCGGCAACTTGACCCATGTGACCGATCCGGATAGCGTGTTGGCCATGATCTACGACCAGGCCAATCGACTCACGACGGTCAAGACCGACGGCTCGCCCAATCAGCCTGCGGTGACGTTGAGCTATACGTCTGATAAGAACGGGAATCGAGTGAATGTGACTGATCCAGTCCAGAGCGTGGCCTACCGGTACGACGGGCTCAATCGGCTCACGCAACTCGGGGTGCCGGGGTCGGCCAGTTGCCCCACGCTCCCGACCGGGCTGGTGAGTCGGTGGCTTGCCGACGGGACGGCCGCGGATGCGGTGGGGAGCAATGCGGGGACGCTCCGCAATGGCACCACGTTTGGCCCCGGCCTGTTCAATCAAGCCTTTCATTTCGACGGCATCGACGATTTTATGGAGGTGCCGGACGCCGCCTCGCTGACGCCGTCGGCGCTCTCGCTGAGTTTCTGGCTCAAGCTGGATACCCTGACCTCGACCAGTGTCTCGGAGCAAGGCCTGCAGTGGGTGTTCTTCAAAAAGAATAGTCGTCCGACCACGACCCTCTTCAATGACTATGGGTTCGCCAAAGTCTTTCGAGAGGGGCGCCACCATGTGGTGGTTGGGATCAATGCCGCCAGCGGCCAACCGGTCTTTGTGAATTCGACGACGAGCGTGGTGGCTGGACTCTGGTACCACGTGCTGGCCACGGTCGATGCGCAGGAGTTAAAGCTGTATATCGACGGGGTCCTCGAGGGCACGAGTCCGGTCGGATTCCCGTTGGATCACAGCACCAGTCCGTTGATTTACGGCGCCACCAATCAGAGCCTGTATGACGGCAAGCTCGCCGGCAGTCTTGATGACATCCAGTTGTTCAATCGCGTGCTCTCCCCGGCTGAAGTCCCCCAGACGATGTGTCAGGACAGCGGGCCGTTGGGGCACGCGACCACCTACACCTACGACGCCCTCTCGCGCCGGACGAGCCTGACGCTCCCGAACGGGATCCAGACGACCTATACCTACGATCCGGCCTCACAGGTCACCAGCATCCTGCATCAACTCACCGCCACGAGCAGCCAGATCAACAAGGCTGACTATGTTTACAACCCTGTGGGCAACAGAACTAGCCTGACGGATCGGCGTGGGCCGCAGGCCTTCGGCTACGATCAGCTCGATCGGCTGAC
>CAKKRE010000053.1 GCA_919902505.1 Nitrospiraceae bacterium | reverse complement strand
CGCTCGTCGGCGTTGAAGGCGAAGTGGCGGGCGTTGTTGTTGGCGAAGTAGTAGGTGCTGTCCCGATTGCTGACGATGAAGAGCTGGAGGAAGCAGAGGAGCGTCTTGGTGTACCCGTTGCCGGGGTCGTTCTTGTAATCCACGATCTGCTCCATGGCCCGGCGCGGATGGATGCCGAGGGTCTTCAGCTCGATCTGAACGCAGGGCACGCCGTTAATGAGGATGATGACGTCGTAACGGTGGTGGCTGTTGTCCGTGTTGATGCGGAGCTGGTTCATGACCTCAAAGGTGTTTTTGCACCAGTCCTTGATGTTGACCAAGGTGTAGTTCAGCGGCGTGCCGTCATCGCGGGTGAAGGCGTTGATCTGGCGGAGGGTCTTGGCGGCGGTGAAGACATCCGGCGTGATGATCTCGTCGAGCAGGCGGGCGAACTCGCCATCGGTGAGCCGGACGCGGTTGAGGGCCTCGAATTTTTCGCGGAAGTTGCATTCCAGCGCGGCGCGGTCGCGGATGTCAGGGCGGTAGACGTACTTCAGTTCCGACAACTTGTCGATGAAGCTTTGTTCGAGTTTTTGTTCGGTCATTGATGGTGCGCTGCAATCTTGATATCGCCCCTCAAGATGCTTTCCCTTTTTGCCATCTAGCCTTTGCAGCTTTTCTTGCCGAGGCAGACCTTTCTTCCATAGTCATCTTGGCAGCTCGCGCAGGTCCACCCTTCTTGCCACCTTTGCGACCGAGAGCGACAGCATGAGGATTCTTCTTGGGCTTCATGGACCGCATAATGAAGTTGCTGACCACAGCTGTCAATACGCCTTGACTATGCGTGAGCGCTCACGTATAAGTGGCTTAGCTATGGGCAATGACCGTGCGGTTATTGCCCACGGATGCCGAGGGAGACCGAATGAACGCCGTCGGTTATACCAGGGTCAGCACAGATGGACAGGCAACCGATGGCGTGAGCCTTGAGGCACAACAGGCACGAATCCGCGCATGGTGCGAAGCCAACGGCTATGTTCTCGTCAACGTCCATGTTGATGCCGGCCTTTCAGGTTGCCGAGCAGATAATCGTCCAGGCCTCCAAGATGCTCTGACCTCGGCGGCTCGGCACAAGGCCGCGTTGGTCGTCTACTCGCTCTCTCGGCTGGCTCGTTCAACCAAAGATGCGATTGCCATCAGTGAGCGGCTTGCGAAGAACGGGGCTGATCTCGTGAGCCTCTCCGAACGGATCGATACGACAACTGCAGCAGGGAAGATGGTGTTTCGAATGCTGGCTGTGTTGGCGGAGTTTGAACGAGACCAGGTGGCCGAGCGCACCAAAGGCGCGTTAGCGCATCTTCGTAATCAAGGAAAGCGGATCAGCGGGAAGATTCCCTATGGGTACGATCTGGCAGGAGATGGAGAGAATCTGGTGTCCAATCCTACGGAGCAAAGCGGCCTGCAACTCATACAACGACTTCAGGCTAAGGGCTTGGGCCGCCGCCGAATTGCCGCACAGTTAACGAGGCGTGGCATTCCCACAAAGTCAGGGTCGTCATGGAGCCCCCAGGCGGTCGCCGGCATTCTACGTCGAGCCACGGCATCTGGCCCTAAAAACAATTATATATAGGACACCTAAAATCAAAGGATCCATCTCCGCATGGATAGCGGGATTGCTGCGAAGGAAATTCGAAGGGTTTTCAGGACAGGCCGCTAACCCGCACTTCTCATGTCAGCCGTGGATGGTGAGTTATCTCGAACGAGACCCGACTAGCGCGTAGTCGGTGGGGACTTGATGCTAGCCCTCTCCGCTAGAGTCCGGGATGATTTGTTTCAGTTTCAGAAGCTGAACATAGGATTCAAGTGTTAACGTACATGAACGGAACTTACGGCATTCCCCCTGCGAAAGATACATTTGACGAGGAATGTAGTCGTGTGGCACTTCCTTGGAAGATCTGCGGATGCCAAAGTGGAATATTTGCTTTCCCTCATGCCAAAAAGTAGCAATCTCGTGCTTTCTACCTTGACTAAGTGACGCCCCCAACTTTTTCGCTATTGCGTCGGCGTCCCCTTGGTCGAAAGTCATCCGGCCCACCGAATGAACGACTGCAATCTAGCTAATTGCTTCCTAGTTGAAGGACCAAGGGTTTCAGGCTCGCTGCTGGTGAGCATCTCAAAAATATCAAGGATCAGTGATTTCAGGTTTTCTATAGCTTCTTCCTCAGTATCGCCAGCAGAATGAATGTTGGCATCGAAGAAGCTAGCCATGAAGCCGTCATCTGACGGGGTCAGGAGGATTTGCAATGGGATCATTGTTGCATAGGGTTCTGGAGCAAAGCTCGAAATTGGTATGACATAGGAAACTTTGGGAAGAATAGTTCCGAAACCCTGAAAATGACGAGGTGACCTCAGGCTTTGCCTTTCAACCGTGGTGCTTTCCCATCCCACGGGGCCTTGAGGCTGAATGGTCTGAATTGAAACTGATGCTGCATGCTGTCCTAAAGTTGAGGGGAAAGTCGACAACCCACCAAAGCCCTCCAAACAAGGCCCACTAGAGGACGGGTCAGGTCTCCTTATCGGATACAATAGTTGGTGTTGCCCGTCGGACGACGAATGCACAGTTTGCGTGCTCATGGCTAGCGTACCCAATCCATACCTGTTGAACCGATCATTGCTTTGAGGTTGGCCTCAGCAATGTCAGGAAGCCTGGAAATAATTATATCATTCCCTTTAAGAGTAACCGACCCTCTTAAGAAAATTCCATCTTGAATTCTGGCTGATTTTTCAATGAGTAAAGATGAAAATTCTCTTTCCTTCTCCTCGCCAAAATAATATACCAATCCGCGGCCAATGAGCTTCCCGGCTCCACTAGGAGTATTCGCTTCATTGAATTGCTTGGCAATGAAATCATCGACGCTCATAGTTTGCATGATTCCATGTAGAGCCAACTGAATCGTGAAGGATTTGTAGGCGCTCTCAGGGATTGTGCGCTGAGCCACATCTGTAGCTACAACTACAATCTGTCGATACACTTGCTCAACCGAAGAGTGGACACTTGAACAATTAACTTCAACACGGTCAAGATAAACTCTCACAGTTGTATTTAGACGCAGAAGCCAGTAGGTCGCCTGCAGTTCTGAAAAGTCCTTAGCGCCGGTCTGCACTTGCATGTCTTGGAGGCCAAGACCAAAAGGCTGCAGGGCTAAGTACATCGCCTGGTGTAGGTCAACTGCAGCTTGTCCTAACAGTGTGAACACGGGTAGTCCAAAGTGTGCTTGGTATACTACCTCCGCTTGATGAACATCAATCTTGTCCATGAAGTGCGGCTCGTCCTATTTTTCGCAATATGATTTATTCCCTGCTTTTGCGCGAGTGTAGCAGGGCATCCCAATCCGAGCAAGCGTCCAAGCAAAGCGAGTCCTTTGTCAGATTGGAATAGATTGCAGGAAGTCGGTCCTTGGACTCCAAGTTCTCACGGGGTTCTGCCTGACTTTTACGGACCCCTGGACGGCCTTGCCTAAGGTCTCTCGGGTGTCTCTGGCGGGGGTAAACCGTGTCGCTCCATGAAGTCCCATCGCTCAAAGATCTCATCATCGAGTGGGACCTATGCAAAAAATGTAACCCTCTTCAGTTTTGCGATGTCTGCAAGTGCAAAGCTCGAACTTTTCGGCTACTTGCAGAGTGGATGCGGAGGGGAAAGCTCAAGAAGAGCTGGATCGATGTACTTCCCAACCCTCTTGTGAAGTTCTATCGCAATCCATGGAATGAGTTGCCAGACTTTCCCGCCGACGCACAAGTGCTTATCCCTCCTCCAGAGTCGCAGAACAGCTTCACTGACTGGTTGATCCTCGCCTGGTGCGTCCGGCAAACCGATCATCTCGACGCACTAGCCCGTCCAAAACTGAAACAGAGGCTGAAAGAGATGGAGAAGCTAGGGATGAGTCGACAAAAGCTGATGACCCTGACCTACGTGCCTAGACCGATCCTGGACCTGGTGCCAAAAATGCGAGCGGGCATGAAGGATGTCCGCGACAGTGAGGAGCACCGAGCAGCTATCAATTCTCACAAGCAGAAGGTGGCTAAGGACCTACCCTCTCGATTTACCGGAGAACAGATTCTAAGCCGCGATCAAGAAGAGGCCTGGGCCGCTCAGTGGGGTTTCGACAAGATAACAGATAGTAACTCTAAGCAGACTTTATGGACCTGTATATTTGTTCCCTTGACTAACTATCTCCATCAGTATGTAAGCGGTCGCAAAATGGACTCTTGGAAAAGGGATACACGATCAATCCCCGACATAGTGTTTGAACAAGCATCGACACTCATTCATTGTCGCTACCCCGATCTATGGGAGGATCATCAATGGCAACGAGTGAAGGCACGTTGCCGTAAGTATCTCAACACCTAATACCATTCTGTCTTTCCATCATTCCCCGTAAACCCGCTCCTAACGGACCGCCGCCGACTTTCTACGATTCAAGCAGCTATGTCACCACCTGGCTAGAATAGACCATGCTGTCACGAGCTCAGGTCAAGAAAAGACCCCTTCTTATCATGAGCACTTATCAGGATCTGGCGTTCATGGCGAAGAGGCTGAAGGTCTCAAAGCGTAGCCTATTGCGCTGGGCACAAAATGGTATGCCTATCTACCGCGCCTGTCCCAGAGGAAAGGTTCTTGTTCGAGAAGATGAAGTGATTGCCTTTCTAACAAGAGACCGAGGCTAACCCATGATTTTGATGATAGCACCGGCATTAACCTCGAGGAAGTCATGAAGCCGATGCCAAGAAATGATGGGCAAGCGGAACGGGAGTGCGACTGGCCTATCGCACCTCCATCGCAATCTGACTTGCCGGATGGGGAATATCTCGCTGCGTTCCGTGACGCTAGCCCCGGCCAATGGTTTGGTCAGCAGAAAGTTCGCTTGTGCTTCGAGATTATAGAGCCCGCTGCCTCCGCCTCCATCCAGGTTTATCTTTTTTCAACTATGCCGAAGCATCCCTCCCATCGGCATAAATTCTATGATCTTTGGGTGAGGGCCAACGGTGGCCGACCACTTCGCGGTGACCGCATGACGTGCCGTGTATTCCGGGGATATTGGAACGTCCGTATAGCTTGGAGTGTGCCCAAGAAAGGACACCCTATGCCACTGGTGGCGGAGCTCCTCGAGCGAGTGGCGGGAGGATAAACAAGATGCTGTCAATCAGACAACGATGCAAGATTCGTTTTGTCAATTCATCGTGCAGGTCGAGTGTGAAACTGGATAATATTCATCTGTTTAGCCCTCTCCTTCTCCTACCGGAGCTTAGGGAGGAGTGGGTTAGAAAGGGCTTAGGAAGGGAAAGAAAAGAATTCTTGCGAATATCTGAGCGAAAATCTCCTGCGCGCTTTGAGTGTTCGCGGATGTTTAAGCCATCCGTGACAGCCCCCGTGTGGGGTTTTAACACACACCCAAGCAGCCCCGGACGGCCGATTGGTTGTCCAGGGCTTCTCCGGGAAACCTGAGATATTAAAATGAGGTCCGCGCATTGAAACGGCCTGATCCCATAAGCGCATCAATCTCACAACGATTGATCGATCCGACTCGGAACGATTGTATGACCGAGTCAAGCTATTTCAATCTGAGAAAGCTGGCAGCATATTCCAGCTGCTCGGTCCGCTGGCTTCGAGATCGCCTGGTAGATCAGATCAATCCGCTGCCGCATTATCGTATTGGAGGAAAGCTGCTGGTACAGCGTGGTGAATTCGACGCATGGATGGACGTACATCGAGTGGTACAGCCTTCGGATGAACTCAGTCAGATCGTCGAGAGTGTAGTCGCACGGTTACGGCCACCCAGGCAAGTTGCTTGACAAATCCACGAGGAGCCTCAAATATGGCGGTCATGGGAGTCAAAGTCCGAGAGCGAAACGGAGCCTGGTGGATTTTTATCAACCACCACGGCCAACGGAAGGCCAGGCGGATAGGCGCCGGCGCGTCTGGCAAAAAGGCTGCGCAGCAGGTAGCCCAACAGATTCAGGCTCGTCTTGCGCTCGGTCAGACGACCATCGACAACCAATCTGCAGGCGTCACCCTGGATGTCTATGCCGAGACTTTTCTCCAACGCATTGAGCATATCCGAAAACCCAGCACACACGAGAGCTATCAACAGACGCTGATCCACGACATTAAGCCGATGTTGGGGGAATTGGACCTACGGGCTATAACCCGTGAGAAGGTAAAGACCCTGGCGATGGCGTGCCTCAAGAAGGGCCAATCGCCCAAGACCGTACAGAACATCATCCGCTGTCTAAGCAGTCTCTTCAGTCACGCCGTGGAAGATTGCCTTATTGCGATCAATCCGGCGCTGAAGCCCGGCAAGTTTCTGCCGAAGATCAGTAAACGTCGAAAGATCGACCCACTGACTCGTGAGGAAGTTGCCGTGTTGCTCGATACTGCAAAGATGAGACTACCCCGGTACTATCCCCTCTTCCTCTGTGCTGCGCGCACTGGGCTGCGTATGGGAGAACTCCTGGCGCTGCAGTGGCCAGACGTGGATTGGCAGGGTCGATTTATCGAAGTCCGGCGAAACTTTACTCACTGGCGATTGACCACACCGAAGAGTGGAGAGAGCCGGCGCGTTGATATGTCCCGTGAATTAGCCCAGACACTCAAAGACCTGCTGCTTGAGCGTCAGATCGACGCGGGCGCGACCGGAACCGAAGTGCCCCTCTGGGTCTTTCCGAGCGAGAAAGGAGGGTTGCTGCACCCACATAACCTCCGAGATCGCGTGTTTTATGGCTTGTTGACGAAAGCCAAGCTGCGACGGGTGCGCTTTCATGATCTCCGTCATTCATTCGCCTCGCTCCTGCTCCAGAACGGCGAGAGTCCGGTATACGTCAAAGAGCAAATGGGGCACTCCTCGATCCAGGTCACCGTGGATTGTTATGGGCATCTGATTCCAGGCGGGAATAAACAGGCCGTGGATCGACTCGATACTCCTCTCGCGCAATTGGCTTTTCATGCCGAATCCGCAACCCCCGCGCAACCAATCAGGGAGTTGGAGCGGATACCTGAGAGAAAGGGTTCGCTAGATCATGCAGTTATGGCGAGAAGGAATGGGGTGAGTGACGGGTTTCGAACCCGCGACCTCCGGATCCACAATCCGGC
>CAKKRE010000052.1 GCA_919902505.1 Nitrospiraceae bacterium | reverse complement strand
TTTTTGAGACATGATTTTTCTGGCTTCAATTAGCGGTTAATAGAGGTGCCCTTTACACAGTTGTAGGTGCAACATACGGGCGGCCTGCTTATGTCGATACTCGTCGACACTTTTGCGTGCAGCGGCATGTCGCTATTCTAAAACCGACCGATCAGATGAACATGCGATTCTTGTGCTCATTACTGGCGTCGCCGTTGGTGTATGAACAGGCAACGCGAAGTACTACTGGAACTGCACAACCAACGGTTCCACTCCGACCGCTTCGCAACTTTTTGGTGCTCCTCCCACCCCTCGCCGAACAAAATCGCATCGTCGCCAAAGTTGACGAACTGATGGCCCTGTGCGACCGGCTGGAAGCGCAGCTCACCATCACCCAAATCGAAAGCCGCCGCCTCCTCGAAGCCTTGCTCCATGAAGCACTGCTCCAGGCGATCTGAGTGGGAGATTGTTGCGAGGAAGATACCCCCGGCCCTTCTCGTGCGAGAAGCCTTTGCGGGCTGGACATTGGCTGGTTCGAGTACTACCATGTGCCAAGAAACCTTTGATGAGAGATGTCGATGAGTGAATTGATCTTTGTCGTAGAAGAGGCTCCTGAGGGTGGATACATCGCGCGTGCACTCGGACAGTCTATCTTCACGGAGGCGGACACGCTGGCGGAGCTGCCGGGGAAAGTCAGAGAGGCGGTTCGCTGTCATTTTGAGGAAGGCCAGGCTCCTAAGGTCGTCCGTCTACACCATGTCCGCGAGGAAGTTATCGCCGTATGAGGCTTCCCCGTGATCTGTCCGGGAGCGATCTCGCTCAGGCCCTTCACAAGCTCGGTTACTCAATTACCCGCCAAACCGGTAGCCACGCTCGGCTGACGACCCATGAACGAGGCGAGCATCATCTCACGATCCCCCAGCACACCCCGCTTCGCATCGGCACACTCTCAGCCATTCTCGCCGATGTCGCCGCGCATTTTGAAATCAGCCGTGAACGGCTACTCGAACGACTGTTTCCCTAAAGAAGGGTGGGGTCAGCACCGGTCTTGAAAATCAATCGGACTGACCAGCCGCTACCCTCCATGGGGTACCCTGTTTCAGCATCGCGTTCAGAATGGTGAGCAGTTTCCCATGCAGGCCGTCAACGCGAGTGTCTTCGCCTTCCCGGCCTGACCAAGCGCTGATGGAATCCAGAAAGTGCGGTCGCGTCTTGCAATCATTCATCCTGACATGATTACCACGAAGCTGGCTGTGTCGTTGCGACGTGGCACGGTGATGGCGGACTCTGCGGCTGTTGTGGTTTCAGCTCGGCGAGGAACGCGATGCAGGATCGTTGTTCTTCCAAGAACTCGCACGGCGTGACGTTCAGCTAGGCTCGCAAGGCGAACCGTCTGCTTCACAGGAACAATCCAAGCAGCCATGCACGGAACAGGTGCCGCAGGCCTGTTCGACCCGGCGACGGAGCGCCGCCCTGGCCCGGTGCACGCGCACGGCCGCGTTTTCAGCGGTGATGCCTGATCGTTGTGCGAGGTCTTTCAGCTTTCCTTCCTCCAGATCCACGATCCGCAGGGCATCGCGATATTCCGGCTTGAGGGTGTCCAGCAGGCCCGAGACGCATCGGCAGATCTCCTGATGCAACTCCGCTTCAGGCTCCTGCACATCCGGGAATTCCCGCCCCCAGGCTTCCATCGCTCGCGCGGTGGTAGAGCGCTGCCGGTAATGATCGATCACGGCGTTCCGGAGTACCCGATAGAACCAGGCCACGACCTTTTCGTCCTGCACGTCGGCCCCTCGTTCCAATCCGCGTGTAAAGGCAGCTTGCAGGATGTCTTCCGCCACGGCGCGAGATTCGACGCGCCGTTCCAGGAAGGCCAGGAACTCCCGGTGTCCCTTCACCAGCTGCGCAATGGCCTCCGGCGAGAGTGAGGTCGAGGCATTTGATTCGAGGTTCATGGGAGCAGCTTACCAAACTGTCTGCAGAACTGTAAGGTTTCCGGGGGGCCTCCGTCAGCCTCTGTGACGGCGCAATCACGCGTCGGCGTATCAAAGGAGACCCACCATGGCCGAAGTGAAAACGTCCACCACGCAGAAGATCACGAAGACAAGCTGCTGCGGAACCTGCGATTGCTCGTCCTGTTCCTGCGGGTGCCAGGCAAACGCCTGTCGCTGCGAGCCAACCAATTGCCAATGTGGTTGCCGCAAGCGAACCGCCGCTCGCTAGGCTGGTTATGCCCCGCCCGCCGGACTGTGGTGGGCGGGGTCTCAAATTTCCACAGGTTCGACTATGTGTGCGGCATTGAGAGGACCTCGCCGCTCGCATATCATGCGTGAGCACGCGAGTGACGTTGAATGAAGCTGGGAAAAGCGACGAAGAACCTGATTGAACCCATGAAGCGCCTGGAATTGAAAATTCCTCCACTCATGCTCGTGCTCCTCGCCGGGGGAGTCATGTGGTGGATCGCCTGGGCGGCGCCGACCCTTGGGTTTGTCTTCCCCGCGCGTCGGATTTGCGTGATGGGAGCGGTGCTTATCGGCACGGCAGTAGCGGGGATGGGTATCTTTTCATTCAGAAGGGCCAAGACCACGGTCAATCCGATGAAGCCGGACTCCTCGTCCGCGCTGGTCGTGACCGGCATCTATCGACTGACACGCAATCCGATGTATCTGGGCTTCTTGTGGATCTTGCTCGGCTGGGGCATATTCCTCTCGAACGCGCCGGCTTTCCTGGTTCTTCCTGGCTTCGCCTTCTATATGAATCGTTTCCAAATCGAACCGGAGGAAAGGGCGCTCACCCGCCTATTCGGCCAGGCATTCGTGACATATGCGACTCAAGTGCGACGATGGATATGATGTGGTATATGAGGGATCGTACATTGACTGGAATTGCCTTGGCCATAGGCCACTTCGGTCGTCACTTCTCAATGAAACCGACGGGACCTAATTCTCATGCGCTTTATCCACGCTTCCGATCTGCACATCGATAGCCCCTTGAGAGGCTTGGACCGGTACGAGGGTGCGCCGGTCGGATGGGGGCTGGACGTGACCATTAACATCAATATTGATGTTGCATGAGCATGGAATTCACGGTAGAGTTCTACGAGACTGACGCCGGGGCCTGTCCGGTGCAGGCGTTTCTCCAGAAGCTTCAGTCCAGCGATCCCGACGACTTTGCGGCTGTGCTGGCTGGGTTGGCGAAATTGCGGAACCGACAATATCACCGTGAGCCGCTGTCGAAAGCACTTGGTGATGGGCTCTTTGAATTGCGGCACGTCGGCAAATTGAATACCCGGGTGCTGTGGTTCTTCATGCGCCAGCACCGGATCGTCGCTGTGCACGGCATTAGGAACAAAGGCCGCGCTATTCCGTCCCGCGACTTGGCGACCGCGCGGGAGCGGATGCGCGAATGGTACAAGAGGGCGCAGCTATGAAACAGACGAATTTTGACCGATACTTGACGGAGCAGTTGGCCGATCCGGCCTTTGCCCGCCGGTTCAAGCAGGCAGGGCAGGCCTGGGATGTGGCATTGCAAATCGCGGCGCTCCGGCAGCGTGCCGGGTTGTCACAGAAAGAATTAGCGCGACGGGTCAAGACTTCGCAGCAACAGATTTGCCGCCTGGAGTCCCCCGATTATGAAGGCCACTCCCTGAGTATGTTGCGCCGCGTGGCGCGTGAGTTGAGCGCCAGGGTCCGCGTCGTGATCGAGCCAGAGGAAGTCGCAGCAGCCACCGGCGTGGCCGACACACCCGCCCTCTATCGCACCAAGCGGGCGCGGTCCAGCCGATCAGGCCGAGCAGAAAAGCCCCGGAGCTGATCCCTGTTGGGAAAGTTGTGACATGGAGCTGTGACAAGCTGCGGCAGCGAACTCATTGCATGAAACATCTGGATCCAAGTCCTCATGCGCTTTATCCACGCCTCCGATCTGCACATCGATAGTCCCTTACGCGGGTTGGACCGGTACGAGGGTGCGCCGGTCGAGCGGTTGCGTAACGCCACCCGCAGTGCGTTTGAGCGGTTGGTAGACCTGGCGCTGGCCGAGCGCGTGGATTTCCTCCTGCTCGCGGGCGACATTTACGACCGGGACTGGCAGGATTTTCACACCGGGCTCTTCTTTCGCGGGCAGATGGTGCGATTGGAACGCTCGGCTATCCGCTGTTTCATCGTGCAGGGGAATCACGATGCGCAGGGGGTGATCTCGCGTCAGTTGACTCTTCCGGCGAATGTGACTGTCTTTTCGAGCCGTTCCGCTCAGACGATCAGGCTGGACGATCTGTCCGTGGCGATTCATGGCCGCAGCTTTCCCGAGCGCGAGGTGAATGAAGACCTGGTTCCGTCCTACCCGCCGCCGGTCCAGGGTTGTTTCAACATCGGCCTGCTGCACACGAGCCTGACGGGGCGTGCCGGTCACGATACCTATGCGCCCACTGACCTGCCGACGCTGGTGGCCAAGGGATATGACTACTGGGCGCTCGGCCATGTCCACGCCCGCGAGGTGCTGAACGAGCGGCCGCGCATCGTGTTTTGCGGCAACCTGCAAGGCCGCCATGCGAAGGAAACCGGCGCGAAGGGTTGCGAGTTGGTGACGGTGGAAGCGGGAAGGATCGAGGCCGAGTTTATTGCGCTGGATGTCGTCCGCTGGAGTCAGCTGCCGGTGCCGCTCGATGGCGTGGATCGCTTGGAATTGCTCGACGAGGCCTTCGCTCGCGCACTGGAGCCGGTGCTGGCCGGGACGACGGATCGGCTGCATGCCGTGCGCGTGACGCTGACGGGATCGACTGAGTTGCACCGACTGGAGGCGGAGCAGCCCGGTACCCTCGCGGCGGCGATGTATGCGGCGGCGCAAGACATCGGCACAGCGGAGATCTGGATCGAGCAGGTGCGGCTGGATCTTTCTACGCCGCTGGACCGTGCCCAGGCTGCGCAGCGCCAGGATGCGGTGGGGGAGTTGGTCCGTCTCGTGGATACGATTGCGGGTGACGACGCAGAACTGATGCGCCGGGCACAGGTTGAACTGGGAGATCTTCTTGGTGCCATGCCCGCAGAAGTCACGGCCGGCGATGTGCCGCGTCTGGACGATCCTGCCGAACTGCGCAGTCTTCTGATGGATGCGGAAGCCACAGTCCTGGCGCGCCTGTCCGCTTCCGGAGAAGACGCATGAAACTCGCGCGCCTGCTGCTGCTCGCCTTCGGCCCCTTCACCAACAAGACGTTAGATTTTTCCACCGGCTCCGGCAATTTGCATCTGATCTATGGACCGAACGAAGCCGGCAAATCCTCGGCCCTGCGGGCCATGACGGACCTACGTTTCGGCATTCCGTTGCGTAGCCCGGACGACTTCGTCCACCCGGCAGGCGAGCTGCGGATCGGCGGCATCTTCATCGACCAGGCGGGCCGACCGGTCGGACTCATCAGGCGCAAGGGCAGGGGGACGACGCTCTCTGGCCTCGATGTCCGCACGGAACTGACGGACCCTGCTTTCATAGTGGACAGCAGGCTGGAGCGGGAGCTGACCGGTGGGTTGGATCGCCGGGAATTCGAGGCCATGTTCGGGTTGAACCATGCGCGGCTTCGCGAGGGCGGCGCGGTGTTGCTGAGCGGCGAAGGCGATCTGGGCTCGGCGCTGTTCGAGGCGAGCGCAGGCACCAGCGGCATTGCGGCGTTGTTGGCGGCCCTCGATACCGATGCGAAAAAACTCTATAGCCAGCACGGTCGTGCGCAGAATGCGGTGATCAACGAGGCGCGCCGTCAGTTGGATGACCAACGGAAGGCCTGGCGCGAGGCTCAGACCAAACCGGCTCAGTGGCAGGAGTTGAATCGCGCGCATGACACGGCCAAGGCAACCCTCGACGAGCTGATCAAGGCGCTGGAAACCTTGCGCCGGCGCGAGAACGAGTTGACTGAATTGCGCACCGTCGAGCCGTTACTGCGCGAGCACGATCGCCTGGCGGCTGCACTCCAATCCTATGCGGCGGTTCCCGATTTGTCCGAGCAGCAACGAGAGGAACGGCTGGCTGCGGAGCAGGCCTTGCAGCGTGCGCAGGGAGATCTTCAGGAAGCTGAAGAGGAACTCGCGCGTTGTGCCGCCGCGCTGGATGGACTCGTCATCGAGCCGTTGCTGCTCGACCATGCCGACGCGATTGAGCGCCTGGTGTCCGGCGTGGAAGCCGCAGCCAGAAATCGCCATGACGTTCATCAGCAGAACAGCCTCATTGCGAAGATCGAGGGCGAGTTGGATCTGGCTATGGCGAGGCTGGCGCCTGGCGTGGATCGTCGGACCATTCTAGCGGCCGTGCCTTCAGCCGCAGACCGCGTGGCGCTGGAGGGGCATCTTGCTGACGTGAGCCGATTGGGTGAGCGGCTCGAAGGCTATCGTGAGCGTGCCGAAGCGTTGGACGCAGCCTTGCAACCGGACAACGCCTTGCCCAACCCAGTGCCGGATCCACTGCACAGACAGGCGCTGGTGACCGCAATACGAGCAGGACAGGCGCAGGGTGATGTGGTCAGGCAGAAGAGCGATCTGGATCGCCGGCTTCGTGAACTTGAGAGCCGGCTCATCCTGGCGCTGTCCGAACTCGGCATGGAATCGGAGCAGGCGCTGCGCCGAACCCAGCCGATTCTAGACGCTCAGATTGTGCAGGCAAAACAGGATCTGGCGGATATCGAGGCCCATCTCAACAAGTGGCGTGATGAATTCGAGCTGGTCGGGCGCGATCTCGACGGGCAGCGGTTGCGTCAACGGCAACTCGCCGCTGAAGGTGAAGTGGTCACGGCGGAGACGTTGCGCCAGGCCCGCGCCAGGCGCGCCGACGAATGGGGCGCGATCCGTCGCACCTACATCGATCGGACCGGCGGAACGGATCAGCTGGCGCTGGGGTTCGACGCCGCGAAGGCCTTGCCGGAGACGTTTGAAGCGGCGGTGGGCGAAGCCGATCGGCAGGCAGACCTGCTCCGCGCCGACACCAAACGCGCGGCCGGCTTGGAAGAGTGCTCGGTGCGCATCGAGCAGATGGAATTGCGCCGCAAGGAACTGGAAGACGAGATGGCGGCGCTGCGCGCGAAACGCGACGGGTTGCAAGCGACTTGGCGGCAGCGTCTTGTGCAGGCCGGGTTGCCGGACCTGGATCCCGAGACGCTGCGTGAATGGCAGGGGCGCCGGGATGAGGCGCTGCAGCTGGTTGAGCGGGTGGCGGCGCAGCGTGCCGACCGTGACCGCTTGCTGGCCGATGTCGCCAGCTCGGTCAGTGCGATTACTGAAGGGTTGCGCGCCGTCGGCTGTTCTCCTGCCACGACTCCGGTGGGGGAGGCAGAACAACTCTCCGCGCTGATCGAACAGGCCGTGAGTTGGGAACAATCGGCGACCGAAGCGGAGGCCGAACAACAGGCTCGGCTTAAGACGGCTCATACACGACGGATCGAGCGGGAGAAGGTCGGCCGGCAGGTCAGCGAGACCGAGGCCGAACGTCGCCGCCATCTCGACGCGTTGCAGGCCTGGTATGCCAGGCTGTTCCTGGCGGGTGACGCGCCGCCGGAAGCCCTGAAGGCGCGGCTCGACGAACTCGATGGACTGGCGCGACAGGCGTCGGCCTTGGCGGACGCGCAACAACGAAAGGCGCAACTACAGGCCGTGGTCGATGACCTCATGGCACAAGCCGCACAGGTGGCCGAGTTACTTGGCGAGACGGTTCCCTCAGTCCTGGATGATTTTGCGGATCGTCTTCGCAAACGATTGGCAGTTTCTCGGCAACATCAGCAAGAGGGGCATGCGCTCATTCGCGACCGCACGAAGGCCCAGGAAAAGAAGCGACAGGCCGCCGCCGCCCAGGTCACCGAGGCCGCCCTGCTGGCCGGGCTCTGCACGCGCGCGAGGGGGGCGACGATCGACCAGCTGCCGGAATTGGAAGAACGGGCGGCGAACAAACGGGAGATCCGGAAATCGCTCGCGCTGCTGCGCCAGCAACTGGCCGACGCCTCGTCTCATTCAGAAGATGAGTTACGGGCGCGCCTTGCGGGGTTGGATGTGCCGGCCCTCGAGAGCGAGCGTGAACGTTGCCGTACCGAGATGGTGCGGCTTGAACAGGAACAGGTCGCGGCGCAGCGGACGGAGGAGCAGGCCAGGCGGGCGTTGGAAGTCATCGACGCATCGGATCGCGCGGCACTGGCGCGTGAGGCGATGGAATCTGCGGCGGCGCGATACCGTTCGGCCATCAGGCCCTGGGCCAGGCTGAAACTTGCCCGTGCGTTGCTGCAGGAGGCGTTGAACCGGTTTCGTGAACGGGCGCAGGCGCCCATGGTGTCCGCCGCGTCGGCCTACTTTTCGCTCATGACGGGCGGCGCCTACGAACGGCTGGTGACGGACGAGCGTGAGGATAAGCCGGTTCTGTGCGCGCAACGGGCCGGCGGTGTGACGATCGGAATCGAGGAGATGAGCGAAGGCACCGCCGATCAATTGTACCTGGCGCTACGGCTGGCGGCGCTGGAGTTGCGGCGCCCCTCCCATCCGCCGATGCCGCTGGTGCTCGACGATACGCTCATCACGTCCGATGACGCGCGAGCGGCCAACATCCTGCGGGCCCTGGCGCGCTTCGCCGGGGGCAGTCAGGTCATGCTGTTCACGCATCACCGCCATCTGCTCGATGTCGCCCGTGATGCGTTGGGTGAGCAGGTTTTCGTCAGTCACACCTTGTGACGCCGATATCGACTTCACCAAGGCCCGCCGACTGGGCCTGCGCGCCGGAAGGCTGCATCCGTATCAAGAAGGAGACGAGAATATGGAGCGTCTGAACGGCAAGGTCGCGATCGTCACCGGCAGCAGCAGCGGGATCGGCAAGGCCATCGCACTCCGGTTCGCGCAAGAGGGCGCGATTGTCGTCGTTGCGGCTCGGCGATTGTACAAATGCGAAGAAACCGTCGCTCAGATCGAGGCGGACGGAGGCACCGCCTTGCCGTTGCAGACCGACGTGGCGGACGAGTCGCAGGTGGAGCGACTGATCGGTGAAACCGTGCGGCGTTTCCAGCGCCTGGATATCCTGGTGAACAACGCCGGGATCTTCGGTGGACGCCGGCTGGCCGAGACCAGCACCGAAGCCTTCGACGAAGTGATGAATACGAATGTGCGCGGGACGTTCTTCTGCTGCCGGGCCGCCTTTGCGCAGATGAAGAAGCAGGGCTGTGGCACGATTCTCAATATGTCGAGCGTGGCGGGCGTGCAGGCCTGGAGCGGCACGGGGACTTACAGCGCGTCGAAACACGCGATCATGGCGTTGAGTAAGGCACTGGCGGACGAGGGGCGCGCGCACCGTATCAAAGTGAGCGCGATTTGTCCCGGCGGCGTGGCGGATGATCTGGTCGATGCGTCGGCGGGGGAGCGGGCACGCAGCGAAAAGATCGATCCGTTCGACATCGCCGAGACCGCGCTCTACCTGGCCTGTCTCGGTCCCCAGTCGGCCGTGCATCAGATCGTGGTGGACCGGATGGGGGCCGACTGGTAGTAGGCTGTCGAAGCGTCAAGCGTCAAACGTAGGCGGACCAGAGAAGAGCGACGTTTCACGAACGACGAACGACGGGGAGCGCACCGCTAGCCCGGACTATTCATGAATCCCGTCGCGAGGCGTTCGAGACGGAAGTCCGCCGAGGCTGCTCGCACGTAAGGCCGACGCAGGCGTACTGGCAGTCCGTCGAGGAGGCCGAACGAGAACAGCCTCGCCGGGCGAGAGGATCGGACGCCGGAGCAGGGATTCATGAATAGTCCGGGCTACACCACCTTGGCGATCGAGTGCACGTGCTTGTGTGTGTGAAACAGGAGCGGCGGGCCGAGCGGGAGGATGGATTTCCCGGTGAAGGCCTGCGTCAGGCTGCCGACCGCATGATAAAAGGCCATCAGGCCGACTATGATGTGGCCCCATCCCGGCAAGAGCTCGCTGATGAAGTCCAGCCGGGCGAAGGTGGTGGCCAGAAACGTCAGGGTAATCACCACGTGTAGGGCACTGAGGGTCAGGTTACGGTAGGCCGTCAGAAAAATCATGACGCCGGAAAAGACTGCGTAGACCAGATTGATGGGCGCGTAGAGCACCGCATCGAACTGGAAGGTGCTGCTTGTGCTGACTAATTTGACAGTGCAGATCGTGACCCAGAGGAAGCCGTACATCGTCAGTGCGGTTCCGCCTAGCTGTTCGTTGTAGCGAATATCGGTAATGCCCGCCAGCAGTTGAACGATCCCGCCGAAGATCAGGGCAATCACCAGGGCTCCCACCATGTTCTTATGCTGAATCCATCCGAGTTGGGCGACCCCCAGGGTAAGTGCGCCCACTGCCAGACCGAAGAGGCCGATTGCCAGCACGTCGATTCGTCGGGATTGATTATCTTCGTTCATGAAGTCGTTCCTCTTGAGTAGTCGATGGGTTTTCGAGAGACCTAGGGACGACCCAAGAATGCAAGAGCGGCACTAAAAAGGCAAGAGTAAATCTTGAGGGCCGGTGCCGCTGGGAAGAGGGGGTGTCCGCCGACTCAGCCCTTGTCGGGCGTGTTCGGTGGTTTTTTCGGCGCGGCGGAGGTGAGCAACGTTTTCAGTCGTGCGGTCTGTAACGGCTGGAGCGAGAGAAAGTGTATGCCGCAGACGGTTCCACGGGTCCATCGCACGGCGGCCAGATCCACGAGGACCGGCATCTCCTGCGGTGAAATGAGCAGTCGTAGTGAAAGGTAGGTGTTGACGGGCAAATCGTGCGCACACTCGATACGGCAGCCTTCCACCGAGAGATCCAGAAGCCGTCCTTCTCCGCTTGTGGCCGACTCCTTCGAGAGAGACACCTGATAGTGAACTTTCATGGTCATGGGCCGGTCTGTATCCTTACGTGAATTGCATCATCGCGCGAGCTGTCGAATCTAGGTAGTCCGGCGGGAGGCGATGCGTAGAGCCGCGCCACCAGTGTCGGAAACCGGCCTCGTGATCGCTGTAATGGGGGACGAGCAACGAGCGCGGATAATGTGTTTCGTCAGAAGGACATACCATGTCCCTCATCGTGGGTGCGATCAGGATAATGTCCCCGACCATTTGGAGTTGGGGAAAACCCTAGGGTATGGGTGGGCCTGAGCCGGGACTTTTCCCGGCGTCGTGGATGTTGCTACGAGGTTGGGTGGGCTTGATTATTGGGTTCAACGAGCGCAAGCTGAATAATAGATTTGGAGGTGACCATGAACCCGGGTGACCTCGTTCCAACGACGCTCGTCTGTTCCTTGTTGTTCCATAGGTCTTTTCCTGCGCCCTCCTGATCGTCCTGACAGGAGGGCGTTTTCATTTCACCCGCTCAATAGGAGGTTTGGTATGAAAGCCTCATTATTCATATATCCACTCGCGGCGAGCGGAGTCCTGGTTGCTGTCGTGGCGTTCGGCAACCCTGCGATGTTGCCGCAACATCCCGGCTATCCAATGGGCAAGGCGACTGATCCGGTCCACGGCCAGTCCCTCGCCAACGATCCGGGCCGCGCCAATGCGGTCGGGGAGAAGGCGCTCAACGGAGCGGCGGCGTTCGACGACCGGCATGTGTCGCAACAGCTTCCGAAAGACGAGCAGAATCAGCGACTCCTGGAAAAACCGGGGGCCGGGATCTTGCCGAAGGTGCAAGGCCCTCAGATTGTGATCGATCCGCCGGTGAAGGAAGGGACCAAGGTGCAGGCTTCGCCGCAGTAGCGAGCGGTATCACAAGCGCTGCGAGGGACCGCAGGGCGCGAAGCAAGGATTCGTCCTGGTGGATCGCGCTCTGCGGCTCCGCCGTCGAGGCGTCGTAGTTTGATTTTCAGCCCGCCCGCCTCTTAGAATGCCGCCACTCATCACGAACTGTTATGTCTACAAAGTCTCGCGTTCAGAAATCCCCGCGCCGTAAGAAGAAGTCGCCTCAGTCCTCGGTCCCGCTTGCACGCGGGTTGAAGCAGCGCTTTCAGAACCGGTTGTTGAAGTGGTACAAGGAACATGGGCGTGACCTACCCTGGCGCAGGACCTCCGATCCTTATCACATCCTGGTATCGGAAGTGATGCTCCAGCAGACCCAGGTCGATCGTGTGATTCCCAAGTACCATGAGTTTTTGGAACGGTATCCGTCGTTTGAACAGTTAGCCGATGCGCCGGTTGCGGAAGTCAAGCAGACCTGGTATCCGCTGGGGTACAACATCCGGCCGGAACGGTTGCACAGCATCGCTTGTGAAACCGTAGCCCGCTACGGCGGGCAGTTGCCGAACGATGCGGAGGAGTTGTTGTCCTTCAAGGGCATCGGGCGGTACACCGCGGGGGCGATTCGTTCGTTTGCGTTCAACGAAGACGCTCCGATTCTGGACACGAATGTCATCCGCGTGCTGCACCGTGTGTTCATCGCGCAGGGCGACCCCAAGGGGCAAAAGGCCGCCCTCTGGGAGTTGTCTGAAACCCTGATTCCGCGCGGCAAGGGGTATGACTTCAATCAGGCCCTCATGGATTTCGGCGCGACGGTCTGTACGGCGCGCGACCCCTACTGTCTCTTATGCCCGATGAAACCGTTCTGCAAGACCTATCCGTTCGACCCGGCTAGATAGCCAGGCTAGGAGCATATGGCCTATGGTTCGGAACCGAGACGTGCCTGTTTTTCAGTATCGAGCTATATGCCATAGGCCATACGCTCTTTTCCCAGGCACGGTGCTCCATGAAAGTGATCGAGGTTGCGGCAGGGATCATTGTTCACGAGGGCCGGTATCTGATCGCGCGCCGGAAGGCCGGGGTGCATCTCGGCGGGTTATGGGAGTTCCCGGGCGGGAAACGCGAAACGGGCGAAACGTTGGAGGAGTGTCTGCATCGGGAATTATGGGAAGAGCTGAACGTGCGTATCGGCCATCCCACTCCCTTTCAGATCGTACGACATGAATATCCCGAGAAGATTGTGGAATTGCATTTCTTTTGCTGCCGGATCGAGACCGGTGTTGCGATCGCGCTGGACTGCGCGGAACTTCGATGGGTCTATCCTCATGAGATGGCCGCGTTCGAGTTTCCTTCGGCCGATCAGCCCGTTATCGCGGCGCTTCAGCAGGGGAAAGTGTAGGGGCGTATGAAAGTGGTCCTCGACATCGAAACGGTTCAGGCTCCCCGGGAGGAATGGGCCCGGCTGGCCGGTCGCCAACTGGCCTCGGGCGAGGCGGCCTTCTCCGAAACCGGAGGGGACCTGTTCGCAGTCGGGGAGGCGCAGGCGCAACACCGGCTCGATGAAGAACTCTATGAAAAATCCTCCTTCGACGGGACCTTCAGCCGCATCGTGTGCATCGGGTTGCTGGAGTTCTCCGACAACCTCGAACCGCGTGGCGCCACCTCCTGGTACGGGGCGAACGAGCAGGAGCTATTGCGTCGTTTCTGGAGTCATCTCGGGCAGCTCCGGCCCTCGTTGTTCATTACCCACAACGGCCTGAATTTCGACCTCCCCTTCATCAAGAAACGCTCGACCATTCACCAGGTGAAGCCGACCATGGAGATCAACCTGGCCAAGTTCCGGGCGGAGCCGGTGTACGACACCATGGCGATCTGGAGCAACTGGGACAACCGTGGATGGGTCAAGCTGGACGTGCTCGCGCGGGCGCTGAACGTGGAAAGTAAATCGGGCAGCGGGTCGCAGGTGGCGCAGATGTGGGCGGACGGGCAGGGCCAGGAAATCGCCCTCTACTGCCTGCAGGATACCTATGTCACGTATGGCTGCTATTGCCGGATGAATTTCCGGCAGCCGATCTCTCGTGAAATCGTGCTTCTGCGGCCTGAACTCATCGATGTGGGCTGAATGAACAGGCGGGCGGTCAGCGAACCGTGAGTTCGGCTTTGTTCCGGGTCTCGCGTTTGGGTTGAGTCTGCGGCGTGCTCTTCACGGCTCGAAGTTCCTTGTCCTTCGTTTCCAACTGCGTGCGCATCGATTCCAGGTCTCTTCGCAGGGCGCTGATCTTGGCGTCTTTCCGTGCCATCGCTTCCCGCGCGTCCTGTAACTCCTGGACGGTTTCGGTCAATCGTTCATCCTCGGCGGAAGACGCTTTCGCCGCAGGGGATGCTGGGACTGCCGGCTGCGCAGGGGGTACGTTCTTCACCGGCGCCTCTTCTACCACCGAGGCGACGACCATCCGGGGTGCAGAGGCTTGGACTGGTTGAGGCGCCGGCGCTGCGATCGTTGCCGCGACCGCCGGGGCCGGTTCTGGGCTCTTGGCAAACAGCTTGTAGTCGATGGCGAGGGATTTGAGCGACTGCCGGTTCTGCGCAATCGCCGGCAACGCCTGCTCGATTTTCCCGGCTGATTCCGGCGCGATGCTGACGATGCGAGCCGGTCGCCCGCTGCTGAACAGGGAGGACTCGACTTTCGCCAACGTGCCGTTGTGCTCGGTCACGGTGAGATACAACCGGTCGTTCTGAACGTAAAGGGTGCCCGCGGTGGGTTCAGAGCCTGACCCTGCCGATGAGGATAGACGAAAAGCGACCACATATTCGGGTTGCGCTTGAGACAACGCTTGGGCTAGCAGGGGAGCAAGATAGTGCACGTCCTCATCGCTGAACACTGTCATCGGCTTGCTGCCATCCACGGGCAGATTCGAGAGATCCATCGGTACGTCCGAGATCATGACACCACGCAGCAGGTTATCGAGGGTGGCGAGATCGATGGTGCTGGGGTGGCTGGCCTCAAATTCCCAATCGGCGACTTCTTCGAGCCGGACGGAGCCCTGGGGTTGTGCGACGCTTCTCTGTTGAACGGTGGCGGCGGTCGATGAGCAACCGGCAGCCATGGCTCCCAACAGAGCCAACCCGAGGAGTCCGGAGTTCAGGGTCTTGGTGAAAGGAGTGCGGGAGCCGTGAATTCGCATGAGGGTCTTCCTTCTCGGCTGGTCGATGCGGTGCGAACAGGGGAGGCGCGGCTTCATGACGAAGGCGCGTCGTGACGAATCGGGATTACCAGATTCCTAAACCCATCATCACCACGCCGAGGGCCATCCACCCGAAGACCCCGACGGCAATAATGGTTTCCAGGCTCATGCCCCGAGGGGCCTCTTCTGCATGACTCTGGGCGATGTCTTTCTTCATGATGCGAAATCCTCTGGGGCCGGGTCGGTGGTTGATGAACCTGGTTGATTGTGGACGCCAGAATGGACCAAGCAAGGGCTATGCCCTCTTTCCATGGACTTCGGGGACCCTAGTGGTAACTCCCCTGAGAGTCGATCTTTGCTGTGGATGCGGCCGATGCGACGTGATTGATCGCGGCGAAAGATGCCGCCTAAGCTATTGATGTTTCAAGGCGGTGAGGTCGCTCCATTGAGAGGCAGGTGATGGTGAGCCGGCACGCGAGCCAGAAGCTGAAGACGGCGATAGGCGCCGATGCCTGCTCTTTTCCCGTCAGTCTGACGAGTGCGGGCGTCTAAAAATTGGCAACTGTTGTACAGGACTGGGCAAGAATGTCGCCGTTCGACGGCAATCGTCGGTCTCTCGTAGACCTGTCGCCGGCGGCCCATCGACGGTGGCGGTGAGTCGGATGACGAGTTGTGCAGAGCGCGGGAACAATTCACGCGAGCATCGCTGAGGGTTCGCGCCGTCCCATCAGGACTGCGGCGCTGCCGTCGAGAATAGTGACCGGTTGAATGCTGCCGGGTAAGGCCGGCGCATCGCTCTTGTTCCAAATGACGTACACGCCGGTATCGGTGCGGCCCATCCATTGTTCGGCAGAACGCTTCGAATCGCCCTCGACCATCACCGGGAGGGTCTGTCCGATCAGCTCCCGGTTGAGGCGGGCGGTAATGGGGCGCTGCAGGTCCACCAGTCGGCTGACCCGTTCGCCCTTCACGGTTTCCGGCACGTCATCCGGGAACTTTCGCGCCGCGATGGTATTTTTGCGTTCTGAATATTTGAACACATAGGCGGAGTGGTACTGCACCTCCTCGACGACCCGATAGGTATCCAGATACTCCTCCTCGTTTTCCGAGCAGAAGCCGCAGATGATATCGGTGGTGAGCGCGATCCCGGGATGGCGGCGGCGAACATGCGCGGCCAGATCGAGATATTCTTTCCGGCTGTAGGTCCGGTTCATGAGTTCCAGGATGCGGTCGTTGCCGGACTGCAGGGGCAGGTGGATGTGTTTGCAGATGTTCGGATGGCCCGCGACGGCATCCAGCAGCGCAGCGGGAAAGTCTTTCGGATGCGGAGAGGTAAAGCGAACCCGCCGGACCCCCGGCACTTCTGCCACAGCAAGGATGAGGCGGGCAAAGTCCCAGTTTTCATATCGGTAGCTGTTCACGTTCTGCCCGAGCAACGTGATCTGCGTATGACCGGTGGCGACCGACGCCTCGACCTCGCGGAGGATTCCCTGGGGATCGCGTGAACGCTCGCGTCCTCGCGTGTAGGGCACCACGCAGAAGCTGCAAAAGTTGTCGCAACCGCGCATGATGGCGATCCAGGCATTGCTGCTGCCGTCGCGCTCGGGAAGGATGTCGTCGTAGGTTTCATATTCGGACAGATCCACGGCCATGCCCCGTCGCACAAGGCCCTGCTCTTCCGCGTTCAACGCATTCGTCAGCAGCCCGGGCAACTGCCGGTATCCGTCCGGGCCCACCAGCACATCCACCAGCGGTTGTTTTTCCGTCAGCTCTTCCTTGAGGTTTTGGGCCATACAGCCGAGCACCCCGACGACCAGCGGGCGCTGTTCCTTCACCGCCTTCAACTCGGCGAGATGGCCATAGACCTTGTTATGCGCATTCTCACGGATGGCACAGGTGTTCATGAGCATGACATCGGCGCGCTCGCGATCGTCGGTAAACTCGAATCCCGCTTTGCGGAGTAACGACCGCACGAGTTCCGAATCGTACTCGTTCATCTGGCAGCCGAAGGTTTCGATATGGACGGTATGGGGCTTATTGGGTTGTGTCATACAAGTGGCCTGTGCGAGGGCGCTAAGACTGTGGCGACCGGCCGGCCATAAGCCAGCCCGTCCATGATGCCGGTAATGGTGACCTGGTGAATCGAGCCGGGGGCGACGGTATCGGCAGCGACCGCCACCCGGGTGAAGTTGGCTGTGGTTCCGGTGCGAAAGCCGTCTCGCTCCCCCTGTTCGAAGAGGACGGGGAGGGTGCGGCCGATCTGTTGCTGATAGAAGGCTAATGCCTTGGTTCGTGAGAGTTCCGACAATGACTTGCTGCGCTGCCGGATGACGGCAGGCGGAATCTGGGCCTCCAGTCGCGCAGCCACCGTACCCGGACGCGACGAATAACTGAAGACATGGAAATAGGAGAAGGGGAGTCGCCCGGCTGTCCGGACCGTATTCGCGAACGCCTGCTCGTCTTCACCGGGAAAGCCCACCATGAGATCGGTTCCCAACCCGAGGTCCGGCATCAGTGTCAGCGCCTGCTCGACCAGTTCCTCATACTCGCGGACGGCATAACGCCGGTTCATCGTCTGGAGGATCCCATCGTCGCCGCTTTGCAGAGGAAGGTGCAGGTAATGACAGAGTTTCGTGGAGCCGGCCATGTGCTCCAGCAAGGCAGCAGGGACCGTCGTGGGTTCGATCGAGGAAATTCTGATTCGCGTCACCTCGGGAATCGCTTCCAGTTCCCGGAGGAGCTCAACCAGGCCGAGACCCTGATACGAGTATTGGCCGATGTTGACGCCGGTGAGCACGAGTTCCCGATAACCATGAGCGGCGAGCTCCCGGGCTTCCCGCAACACATCCTCGGCGGTCCGGCTGCGTTCACGCCCGCGCGCAAACGGAATCAGGCAGAAGCTGCACATGAAATCGCATCCGTCCTGAATCTTCAGCAGGGCGCGGGTTGAGTCGGAATAGGCCGTGCCGGGCAGGACAAAGTCTTCCCGATCGATCGTGCGGCTATGGCGGAGTTCCGGCTCCGGCTGTTTCCGGAGTTCGGCCGGCGCCGGGAGATAATCGGGGAGATTCATTTTGAACTGGGTGCCGACGATCAGGTCGATGCCGGGTACCTGCTGCAGTTGCGCGGCGCCGGTCTGGGCATAACAACCGGTGACTACGACGAAGGCATGTGGCGAGTGGCGCAAGGTCTTGCGGACGGCATAACGGCAATCTTTTTCGGCATTCTCCGTCACCGAGCAGGTGTTCAAGACGAGCAGGTCCGTCTCCTTGCCGAACTCCACCAGTTGATACCCCCGGCGGGCCAGGGTATCGGCTAACATGGAGGTCTCGGATTGGCTGAGACGGCAACCCAATGTATGGAGCGAGGCGCGTGGCATGCTGGTGGACATCGTCTGCGATTATAAGAGCGCGCACCTTCGATCGGCAAGGTGACGAGGACCCGAAAAAGTCGGTCGAGCGCTTGAACGGGGTATAACTGGGTGGTAGCATGAAGAAAATCGTCCCCATCATGGCGTCGATCTGCTTTCTGAACCATGACGAACCTTCGCGTTGCCGCCAGTCTTTTGCTCGCTGTGCTCCTCTTCCTTCCGGCTGCCTCCGCTTGGTCACAGGACCCGCTTCCCCTCGAGCCTGACCTGAATAGTCGCCTCGATGAACTGTACGACCATGAGGCGCGACTGTTCATCATGCTCTATTCGCTGCATGGCGACGGGAAGGTCGACTATATTACGGGTCGTCTGGTGCAGGAGTATACGAGGAGCAATTACGGGAACCCGGTGTACTACACCGAGCAGTATCCTCTGTTCTATTGGTGGGACCACACGATGTTCAACGATCCGGATCAGGACGGAGTGAACGGGAACGAGCGCGTCTACCAGGAGAACATCGAGTTCGACATCGCGCGGTACAAACCCTGCCTCTTCAACGGACAGCCCTGCTGAGTCAGGCTGTTGAGAAAGACCACCAGCGGCGTTCTCGATCGCGCGCTTCCCTGCGACGTGCCCGGAGGGTAGGCCTCAGTCGTCGTGCTTCCTGTGGCCTTGCTGGACGGCCCTTCTGAACAGCCTGCGACTGTCCTTCAGGCGCAGGTTCGTCGCTCGTGTCTTCTGACTGGTTCCAGCCTTCCTCTGCGCGTGGTACCCTCCGGCACTCATTCAAACACCAATACCTGACAGGGTGCGCGATGCAGCACTGCGTGCGAGACGCTGCCCAGGACGAACCGGGTGATGCCCTGCCTGGCGCGCGAACCCACCATGATCAGGTCTGCCCCCATCTTTTCCGCCTCATGGAGAATCATCGTCACCGGCGTTCCCAGGACGCTTGTGCTACGGGTGGTATACCCGAGTGTCCGGAGCTCATTGGCCACTCCATCCACGAAGTCACGGGCATGTCGGAGGGCCAGCGTCTCCAGTTTTTCCGCTGCCGAGTCGTCAACGGGCCAGGGCGGACGGGTCGGCGGGAGGACAGCCAGCAGATTGATGTTCACCGGCTCATGGAAGGGTTGCTTCCGGAGAAATCGCAGCGCCGCCTCGGCGTCCGATTGTCCTTCCAGCGGGAGCAAGACCTGTTTCAAGTCGCGGAGCGAGCCCTGTAGGATCAGTTTGGCGCAGGGAGCGAGGCTCAGCACACGATGGGAGACGCTTCCCAACAGTCGTTCCTTCACCGGTCCCAGTCCCCGGGCTCCCATGAGAATGAGGTCCACATGGCGTGACTCAGCCGTCGCGACGATCATTTCCGCCGGGGATCCTAAGCCCAATTGTTTGGTGACCGGCCCGCTGTGAGGCGGGAGCAATGAATGGATCCTGGTCAGCAACTGCTCGCCATCCTCCTTCATGCTGCGTTCCAGTTGCGAATACAGCTCCTGGGCGACTTCCGGCACCATCATCGGGTAGGCCGGTCGGGGAGCATCGACGACATGGAGCAGGGTCAGCTCATCCGGGCGGCGCAGGTATTTCAGCGCCCGCACGGCTTCATAGGAGTGGTCGGATCCATCGATGGCCAAGAGCACTTTCATGAGCGAGACTCCTTTCCTGCCTGCGCGTCCGGCTGGAGATACCGCCGAAACCAGCGGAGCGCCTCCCGGGCGACCTGCTCCAGCGTGCCCGGTTCCTCGAATAAATGACTGGCTCCCGGGACGATCACCAGCTCTTTCCGGCAGGTCAGTTGCGTGAGCGCGTCCTGATTCATCTCGATCACGGGACCGTCGTCTCCGCCGACAAGCAGGAGCGTGGGTGCCGTGACCCGGCTCAGAAAGGGGCCGGCCAGGTCGGGTCGACCGCCGCGCGACACGATGGCGCCGACTGCCTGGGGTTCGCGAGCGGCTGCCTGGAGTGCCGCACCGGCTCCCGTGCTGGCACCGAAATACCCGACCGGTAGTCCGGCGGTCTGGCGATGCGCCTGTAACCAACGTTCTGCCAGTAGTAGCCGGTCGGCGAGGAGGTCGATGTCGAAGACTTTGCGGCGATCGTCCGCCTCATCCGGGGTGAGGAGGTCCATCAGCAATGTCGCGAACCCTCCCGTTTCCAGATGGCGGGCGACGAACCGGTTGCGCGGACTGAATCGTCCGCTGCCGCTGCCGTGGGCAAAGGCGATGACAGCCTTCGGGTGCGCAGGGAGACCCAGGATTCCATCAAGCGTGAGGCCATCATGGCTGATGCTGACCTGGAAGATGCTCTCCGCTTCCATAGATTGATGTGGATCCTGTCGGTTCATGACGCTCAGGGGCGCGCAACGTGAAATCTTAGCGACCGTTAGTGACAATCGGTCGGACAGAAGAAGATCAGATACAGTGCGACTGCGGCTCCCACCAGCACAGCTCCGAGCAAGAGCCATTGCGTTCTCGACATGGTTCAGTCCTCTTGAACGTCGATGGAGCAAGAGGAATGCCATCCGAGACGGGAGCATCGTAACAGGAGCATATGGCTGATAGCGTATGGCAAGCGGAAGTTGGAGAGCCTATAGCAAGAATAAAGAAGGCTCCGATTCCTTGGTGCCATTCGCTCACCATAGGCCATACGCCATGAGCTCTTTGCAGCTCTGTGGCGTTCCGCTACAGAACTTCGGTGCCGGCTGTAGCAGGACACCCCCCGGAGAGTTCGGGTGTTGATGGCCTAGGCCTGATGGTGTAAGAAAATCCGGCAATCTTGGCTGTTTGCCGTCGGGCATCGGCTCAGGTCGATGGCATCGGCCTTGCTGATGTCGGTGGTGGAAGCAGGAGTATTGCGCGGAGGTGTGATGGCCGATCGTTTGTTCACGAAGATCCTCGTGCCGGTGGATTTTTCTCCCTGCTCCGAAGAAGCCTTCCGGCTTGCACTGTCGTTCGCAAAATCGTATCAGGCGGAGGTGCTCCTGCTGCATGTCGTCGATACCAAAAGTTTAGACGCGCTGAATCGACTCGGGCTGGCGCCTGCCACTGAAGCCGCGAAACAGAAAAAGCAGCTGCATCATGTCGCCCGTCTCAATGCCCGGCAACTGTTGGCCAGGGATGAGGCGAAGGGGGTGACGATCCGCCGGTTGCTTGCGGACGGCTGCCCCTTCGAGGAAATTGCGCGCACGGCTCGGGTGGAGGGGGTCGACTTGGTGGTCATGGGAAGTTACGGGGGAGCGGTCGGCGGGGTCGATAAGATTTTTTTCGGCAGCACGGCGGAGAAGGTGGTCCGGACGGCCAGTTGCCCGGTGCTGACGGTGCCGCTCCCCACGAAACGGGCGAAAGTGAAAACGGGCAAGAACTTATAAGGAGGTCGTTATGGGTGCGAGGAAGGTGTCGGACTTGTTGAGCGGAGGACGGGTATGGTTGGCGGCTTGTTTTGTCCTGGCCCTCTGTTCGCAGGGCGGGGCGCAGGCGGAGCAGCGGATCGAAGTGACGATCAAGGACTCTACGTTCCTCACCAAACAGGTGCCGCTCCGGCTGGGGGTGGCGACGGTCATTGCCATCGTCAATCAGGATCAGGTGCGCCACGATTTCGGGTCGACCATGTTCGAAGGCATTCCGACGCGCGTCGAATCCGGCGGGATCGTGTCGTACGGCAAGCAGATCGGCGGATTGTTTTTGGATGCGAAGAAGGAAGCCGTCGTTCGCTTTACCATGGAGCGGCCGGGCCGGCATGAGTTCCACTGCTCCATCCATCCGAACATGAAGGGCGAACTGCTCCTGTTGAACGTGGAGGCGGTCTAAGTCATGGTCCTGATCAAGCGAGTGCTCTTTGCCACGGATTTCTCGGCCTGTGCGGACCGGGCCATGGGCTATGCCTTGGCTATGGCGGCGGCGTGGAGGGCGGAGCTGTGTGTGATGACCGTCCTGGAACTCTATCCGGGGATGGATCCGGACTATACCGTCAATAAGATGTATCTGGATCACTTGCGCGCTGAGGCCAGCCGCCAGTTGGCGGCGGTGGAGGCACGCGCCAAGGCGGCCGGGCAGCCAGTGACGGTGCGTATTGAAACCGGCATTCCGAGCCAAGCGGTCCAGACCGTCACCCAAACTATCGGCGCGGACCTGCTGGTGGTCGGTACACATGGGCGCACGGGATTGGACCATGTCCTGATCGGTAGCACGGCTGAACGGGTCGTCCGGATGGCGCCTTGCCCGGTTCTGGCGGTGAAGGCCGACAAGGGCAGTGTGGCTATCCCCGCGATGGCGAATATCAAACGAATCGTGGTGCCCATCGATCTCTCGGCCTGTTCGCTCGATGCGTTGGAATATGCCGTCCAATTTTCCAAACCGCTTGGAGCGTCGATCACGATTTTGCACGCCATGGAGCCGGTGGCGTATGGATTGGATTTCAGTTTGAGCCATACGAAGGAGTGGAAGGAGCAGCGGGCCTATCTGGAGAAACGCCTCACCGTGCTGGTTGCCTGTGTGCAGGCGCAGGGTCTTCAAGTCGATCATGTCCTCAAGCCGGGACTGCCCGCGGATTCGATCGCCTCCTACGTCACGCAGCAAGGGTACGATTTGATGATCATGGGGACGCATGGACGGCGTGGCATCGCCCACGTCCTCGTCGGCAGCATTGCCGGCGCGATGCTGCGCCATGCGCCCTGTCCGGTTCTGACCGTGCGACAGTTCAATTTCGGGGCGGACTATCAACGTGTCGTACCTCTCGGGGAAACATAACCAGCAGGCTGTCGATAAAGGAGTCCCCCATGAAGCCCAAAGTGAAAAAGTCGTCCGCTCCGCAATCGAAGGTTCGAGCTGTCAGGCCGTCCGTGACGAATCCGATCGAACTGCCGGAAGGCATGTGGGAACGGATCGGTCAGAAGGCCTTTGAATTGTGGCGAGATCGGGGATGCCGCGAAGGATACGCGCTTCAGGATTGGCTGGATGCCGAAGCGACCGTCATGGAGGAGATTCATGAAGCTCGCGAATGAACGGGTCGTCGGGCGATCGGTGCCGGTGACGAAGGCGCTGGACATCATCCTGATGCGGCTCGATCGGCTGTCGATGACGCCTGGATTTGCCCAACAACGCCGGATTGCCTTCGCGCGTGCGCTGCAAGTGTATGTCGAATTGGGTAGCCAGACCCCCCTATCGCCGTTGCCGGAAGAAGTCGGGCTGGCCGATCTGTTGCTGTATGCGGACTTCTACCCGGAAGACGGCCAGCTGACCCTGATTGAACAGCTGCGTGACGTCATCACCGAACATATTCCCGAAGAAGAGCGGGTCTGGCTGGATCCTCTCAAACATTCCTATATGGATCTCGTCGAATTGTTGCCGCATGAGACGGGGAAGGAACGGCGGAGTCTACGGTCGATCGGAAACGGGCGCGTGTACGAGGTACCGGCCGACAGCCTGGGGCCGGACGCCGAAAGCGGACAGGTGTTGTTCACCCGGCTCGTTCGGGAGCCGGGTGACCCGGAAAGTCCGTTGGCGGTGTTGGCTGGGCCGGTCTTGATGTTGTCGGCGGAGGATGCCAGGGCTCTCTACGAGACGACCGGTGAGGAGCGCCGTGAGATGGAAGTCGTCGGTGGCTCATTCGAGCTGGGCGATTGGCCTGAATTCGCCAAGCGGTTCGGGCATCTGTTGTTGCGGAATTTTGCGCGCATGCGCCTGGCGGCGCTGATTGAGGCGGTGAGCGAAATTCGTTATCGGACGACTGCCGGCGCCCCTTATTTCTATGTCATGGCATTGTATGAACATCGTGAGTTCACGTTTATCGCCGGAGGTATGGCTGAGCTGGAGGGGTGGAAAGAGGAGGCTCCGGTTCGTTCCGCCGGTGCGACGGCTTCCGGAAAGCTCCGGCGCTTCGTGCAGGGGAACAATGAGGCAGCGGCGGGAGCAAGCCTGACAGCCAGAGTGACCGTGACGGCCACAGGACTGTTTCTCGAATGTGACTCGCGAGAGCGGCTCGATGCGATCAAACATAGTCTGGCGGCCATCTTCGGATTTTCGCTGCACTTCCGAGGTGAAGCGGTTCAACCGCCGATGCGTCAGGTGACGCAGGCGGAGTTGTCCGCCGCAGAGCCGTTGACGGTAGTGGTCACGGATGAAGAAGATCGCACGTTGATGAATGCCTTCCTGGAAACCGTCTACCTCGAGTGGGCTGACCGGGAGTCTCCCGCAGTCGGCGGTGAGACCCCTCGGCATGTGATGACGACTCAGGCGGGGCGCACTCAGGTGGCGGCGCTGATCGATGAGATGGAACGGAATGATTTCGGCCTCCTTCGGAGTGGTGTCAAGGCCTTCGATTACAACACACTCCGCGCGCACGTGGGGCTCTGCTAAGAGCTGATGGCGAGAGAGAAGAGCGTATGGCGTATGGATAAAAGCAGATCGCCGCGGGCTGCCGTCGTTCCCAACTATACGCCATAAGCGATACGCTGCTTGCTCCCGTTCCGCATTGAGATACGAGCGACGAGATACGAAATGCGTGGAACGAGCGCACCTATGGATGAGCAGGTGAAGTCCATTCTCGCGAAGGTTCGCAGTGAGCCACCCAATATTCTCAAGGCTCTGCTGGCTCTGCAGGAGCGACTCGGGCATCTGCCGACAGAGGCGGTATCAGACATCGCCCATGCGTTGGGTGTCACCACGGCGCAAGTCGTCGGGGTGCTTTCCTACTATCCCGATTTGCGCCTGACGGCCCCGGGTCGGCACCTGATCCGTGTCTGCATGGGGGAATCGTGTTACGCCAACGGCTGCGGACGGCTGCTGCGGGAATTGCAGGATCGTCTCCGTGTGGACGTGGGCGAGACTGCCGCGGGTGGAAAGTTTACCCTCGACACCATGTCTTGTGCCGGGAACTGTGCGGTTTCCCCCACGGTCATGATCGACCGCGACCTCTATGGCCGCCTGTTGCCCTCGCAGCTCGATATCTTGCTGGAGCGGTACGAGTAGCATGAGTACGGCCACCAGACTGTACCTGTCCAACGATACCTCGGCACGGGCCGCGGGAGCCGGTGCGTTGGCCGATGCTTGGTCGGAACATCCCGAAGTCCAACTTATTCGCATCTCCTCGCGCGGCGCGTTCTTTCTTGAACCGATGGTGGAGCGCGATACCCCGGCCGGCCGCGTCGCCTGGTTCAATGTCACAGCCCAGGATCTACCGCTCATTCTATCCGGCACAGATGGCACTCCGGTGCGATCCATTCCCTTTCTTGCCCAGCAAACCAGGTTCACGTTTGCCAACTTCGGCGAGACGGAGCCACTGGCGCTCGATGAATATCAGACGCGCGGCGGCCTATCCGGCCTGGAAGCGGCGTTACGAATCACGCCGGATGCAATCATCGAAGAACTGCGGGTGTCGCAGTTGCGTGGCCGTGGCGGAGCGGCCTTTCCGGTCTGGAATAAGTGGAAGGTGGCGCAACAGACTCAGGCCGACGAGAAGTACGTGGTGGCCAATGCCGACGAAGGCGACGCGGGAACCTATTGCGACCGGATGATTCTGGAAGGCGATCCGTTCCGATTGCTGGAAGGGATGTTGATCTGCGCCAGGGCCATCGGGGCCGGTCGGGGATACGTGTACTGCCGGCAGGAGTATCCGGCGGCTGCGAAGACGTTGCGAGCAGCCATTCAGAAGACGGATGAAGCGGAGTGGTTGGAGTTGGACGGCGAACCGTTTCCAATCGAAGTGGTGGAAGGTGCCGGTTCGTATGTCTGTGGAGAGGAAACGGCGCTCCTGGAATCGCTGGAAGGGAAGAGGGGCGTGGTGCGGGCGAGACCTCCCTATCCGGCACAGTCCGGCCTGTATGGACGACCGACGATCGTCAGCAACGTGCTGACCTTCGCGACCATCCCGAACATTCTTTCGCGCGGCGGCGCCTGGCACGCGGCGCTCGGCACGGAGCAGTCGCGCGGCACCATTGCATTACAACTCGGTGGGCGGGTGAAACATCCCGGGTTGGTCGAGGTGCCGTTCGGATTAAGTCTGCATCAGGTTCTGGAGCAATTCGGCGGAGGTATGGCGCCCGGATCCCGCTTCAAGGCCGTGCAGGTTGGGGGACCGCTCGGAAGTCTCTTTCCGGCCTCCCAGATGGACATTCCGATTTGTTACGACGCATTCGCGAAGGCCGGTGCGGTGTTGGGGCATGGAGGCATCGTCGTCTACGACCACGAGACCGATATGGTGGATCTGGCGCGGCATTTTATGGCGTTTACCGCCGACGAGTCCTGCGGGAAATGTACGCCCTGCCGCATCGGATCGGTGCGGGGCCGTGAAATTCTCGAACGGATTCAGGCCGGGAGCGGCACCATCGAGGACCTGTCGCTGTTGCACGATCTGGGCGACACGATGAAGGTCGCCAGTCTCTGCGCCCTCGGCGGGCGTGCGCCCTATCCGGTGCTGACGGCGATCGAACATTTTCCGGCCGAGTTTCGAGCGAAGTTGAGGACGTAAAACGTGAGACGTCAAACGAGAAACGTGAAACGTAAGGCGGAACACGAGAGACGAACCACGAAAGACGAACGACGAGATACGGAGCCACTCAGGTGAAGCTGGAAATTAATGGGCGTCCGGTGCTGGCGTCGCCGGGCGACACGATTTACGGCGCGGCGAAAAAAGCCGGGATTGCCATTCCAGGACTCTGTTCGTCGGACCATTTGGCTCCGTTCGGTTCCTGCCGGCTCTGTCTCTGCGAGGTTGAGGGCCAGAGTGGCTTGCCTGCCTCCTGCACGACTCCGGTGCGCGAGGGCATGGTGGTCCACACGGAGAGCGAGCGGCTGAATCGCCTTCGGCGGAACATCGTCGAACTGTATTTGTCCGAGCAACCGGCGGGGGATCGGGCTCCGGAATCCCTGCAATGGTTGGCCAAGTCGCTCGGGCTCCGACAGGTGCGGTATCCGCAGCCCTCCCACCGGCTGGATGTCGTCGATCGATCCAATCCCTTTTTCACCTTCGACAATGCCGCCTGTATTTCCTGCGCCCGCTGCGTACGTGCCTGTGACGAAATTCAAGGGACCCATGCGTTGACGATGCTCCATCGCGGGTTCGCGAGCCGGCCGGTCGCGGGGGCTGCGTCGTTCACCGGGGAGGCGGCCGGGTTTGCCTCCTCCAACTGTGTGTCCTGCGGGGCCTGCGTGAAGGAATGTCCCACCGGGGCCCTGATGGAGAAAACTGTCGCCGAGCAGGGGACGCCCGAACGGACCGTGCGCACCACCTGCGCCTATTGCGGTGTCGGCTGTGCCTTCGACGCCGGAGTGCGCGACGGCAACGTCGTGAGTATGGTGCCTGCCGATGACGGCCCGTCCAATCAGGGTCATGCCTGCATGAAGGGGCGATTCGGTTGGACGTACAACTCTGCGCCCGACCGGTTGCGCGTGCCGTTGCTCCGGCAGGGCAACAAGTGGGTGGAGATCTCCTGGCCGGACGCGTTGGACCGGATCGCACACGAGTGGGTACGTTTGAAAGACATCTACGGGCCTGATGCGCTGGCGACGATTTCATCGAGTCGCGGAACGAACGAAGAAAACTATCTGTTCGGGAAATTCATGCGCTGCGTAGTCGGCAGCAACCATATCGACAACTGCGCGCGGGTCTGCCACAGCGCCACCGTGACCGGCATGATGGACACGATCGGCGCGTCGGCGGCGACCAATTCCATTCAGGATCTGGATCTGGCGAAGTTGATCCTGGTGGTCGGGGCCAACCCCACGGAATCGCATCCGGTGGTCGGCGCGCGTATCAAACAGGCCGTACGACGCGGTGCCGTGTTGATCGTGATCGATCCACGGCGCACCGAACTCGCCCGCCTCGCGGATCTCCATCTGCAAATGCATCCCGGCACGAACGTGGCGCTCTTGAACGGACTCGGGCACGTCCTCGTAAAGGAAGGCCTGATCGATCGGGATTTTGTGCGCGACCGTACGCAGGGCGTTGAAGAATGGGTGAAGGTGGTGGAGTCCTGCACACCGGAGACCACGTCGAAGGTGACCGGCGTCCCGGCTCATCTGATTGCCGAAGCGGCGCGTCGTTATGCCACAAGCGGCGGCTCGATGGCGGTGCATGGCCTGGGTATGACCGAACATCGCTGGGGGAGCCACGGGGTGATGGCGCTGGTGAATCTGGCGCTGGCCACCGGCAACCTCGGCAAGCCGGGCACCGGCATTAACCCGTTACGCGGGCAGAACAATGTGCAGGGCGCATCGGATGTCGGCTGCCTGCCGACGTATTTCGCCGGGTATCAATCGTTGGACAATCCCGATCTCGCCGCCGCGCATCTGGCTATTACGGGGCGACCCTTGCCGACGACGCGTGGGATGAAGACGCCTGACATGTGGGATGCGGCGTTAGGCGGCACACTTAAGAGCCTTTGGATCATCGGGTATGACGTAGCCCAGACGGACCCGAATCTGAAAAAGGTGCATGCGGCGCTCAAAAATCTGGAGTTCCTCATCGTGCAGGATCTGTTTCTCAGCGAGACGGCAAAGCTGGCGCATCTGGTGATGCCGGGTGCCTCCTTCCTGGAGAAAGACGGGACGTTCACCAATCTGGAGCGGCGTATCCAACGCATCAGAAAAGCGGTGGAACCACCGAACGGCGTCCTGCCCGATTGGCAGGTGGTCAGTGAAGTCTCTGCGCGGATGGGTTATCCCATGTGGTACGGACATCCGTCCGCCATCATGGATGAGATTGCGCAGCTGGCGCCGATGTTTGCCGGCGTGTCGTATGATCGCCTGGAGGCGCCGGAAGGGCTGCAGTGGCCGGTGCCGTCAAGGGAGCATCCCGGCACCTCATTGATGCACGAGCGATCGTTTCCAAAAGGGAAGGCGCAGTTTGTGGCCATCGATTATTTGCCGCCAGGGGAGTCGCCGACGGAGACCTATCCGCTGGTGCTCATCACCGGGCGTATCCTGCAGCACTATAATTGCGGCGCGCAGACCAGACGGACGGAGATCATGCAGGTGGTCGATACCGATGTGTTGGAAATACACGCATCCGATGCGTCCCGGCTGGATCTTCACGAGGGCGACATCGTCCGGCTCGTGAGCGCACGCGGCGAAGCCAGACTGCCCGTCATGGTCAGCGACCGGGTGCAACCGGGAGAACTGTTCACGAGTTTTCACTTCCCCGACACGGATCTGAACGTGTTGCTCTCCTCCAGTGCGGATGAGAGTTCAAAATGCCCGGAGTACAAAGTCTCGACGGTGCGAATCGAGAAAGTCCTGCCGGCTGGAACTCCCTCCACCCCCATGCATGTGATGTTGATCACATGACCGCAGAGCCCACTCCTGCCGCCACCAATCCTGTTGCCGACGCGTATCCGCCGCCGGAAATTGCCGCACGAGTTTGCAAGGTGGGGCTCGCCAAGGTCACCACTCCTGTGCCGACCATGATCGCGTTAGCGGTGCTGGCAGGCGCATTTATCTCATTGGGTGCGCTTTTCTACACCGTGACGATGACGTCCGGGAAAAGCGGACCGGGGTTGCCGTTCGGATTGTTGCGCGTGGCGGGAGGCGTGACATTCAGTCTGGGTCTTGTGCTGGTGGTCGTGGGAGGCGCGGAACTCTTCACCGGGAATAACCTTATTGCGATGGCCTGGGCCGTCGGTTGTGTGCAGACGCGGCAGGTAGTGAGGAATTGGGTATGGGTGTACCTGGGGAACCTGCTCGGTGCCGGCGGGACGGCAGTGCTGGTCCTGCTCGCGGGCGTGCAGACATTGGCAGACGGGGCCGTCGGGGAAACCATGGTTCAGATCGCGCGCAGCAAAATCGCGCTGGATCCGGTTTCGGCCTTTGCCCGCGGGATCCTGTGCAACGTGCTGGTCTGTCTCGCGGTCTGGTTATGCATGGGAGCGCGGAGTGTGGCGGATAAAATCCTCGCCATTGTGTTCCCGATCACGGCCTTTGTGGCCTGTGGCTTTGAACATTCCGTGGCCAACATGTTTTTCCTGCCGCTGGGCATCGCACTGGCCGCCGGTGGGGTCGCGCCCTTGTCCGTCATGGATGCCGTGACTAACCTATTGCTGGTCACGCTCGGCAACATCATCGGCGGGACGGTGCTGGTCGCGCTGGTTTATTGGTTCGTGTACCTCAGGATCGATTCGCAGTCGCGATGAGCGGCCGGAGCAGGGGCGGCCGCCTCTTCACCAGCCAACTGGAGGTTCAGCGGGATTCCAGCCCGTCCTTGATGGCCTTGGCCACGTCTCCGCATTCCGTCACCACTTCGACGCGGTACTGGGGGCCGACATTCCTGGGGGTGCGGTTCGCGACGCAGGATTCGAAATCTTTGATGGCGCTGTTTTCGAAGGTGCGGCTCCAGATGTCAGAGACACGCGTGCGCTGGTCCTGCTGGCGTTGATCGAGGATCAGCCACCCGACCAGTGCTGCCACTGAAACCAACAGACCGATCCCGAGCAATTTGACGGGCCGGCTTTGCAGGACCTTGAGCAGCACATACAAGATCGCCCCTCCTACCAGGATCACCGCGACTCCGGCTATCGCCAGTTCCGTCGGCTGAAGCTCTAAGTAGCGCGAGTTCCAGGAGAGGCCTAAGTTGGTCGTGTTCATGTCGTTCCTCGCCGTATGGCTTCTTATACCAGGTCAGTGATGCAAAAGCCTCCTCTGAAATACTTCGCAGGATGTTTGCCAGAGGCAAGCAGGCGAACGACGTTCCGTCTTTCGGCGAGTGGGCGAATGCGTACCGATGCCTCCCGGCCTCCAGCAGAGGGATTCGCGATTCTGATGCGCAAGAAAGGCGCGGCGGTGGTATGCTGCACCTCGTGATCTCCCGGTCTCCCTCACGCTCATGAACAGAGCGACCCTGCGCGCCGTCCTCACGCCACGCCTCGGCATCATGCTGCCCTTGGGGTTCGCCTCTGGGTTGCCGCTGGCACTTACGGGTGGAACGCTGCAAGCCTGGCTCACGGAAGCGGGCCTGGATCTGACTACCATCGGCCTGTTCGCTTACGTCGGTCTTCCCTATACGTTGAAATTTCTCTGGGCCCCGGTCATGGATCGCATTGTGCCGCCCTGGCTCGGGCACCGCCGCGGTTGGATGATCGTCACGCAGGCGGGTCTTGCACTGGCACTGACGCTAATGGCCTTCATCGGGCCAAGCGCCGGCGCTCAAATTTTTGCCGCGTTGGCAGTGGGGGTCGCGTTTCTCTCTGCCTCGCAGGATATTGTCTTCGATGCCTACCGTACTGACTTGTTGAAACCGGATGAGCGGGGATTGGGCGCGGCCACCTGGGTGATGGGCTATCGCATCGCGATGATGGCGTCGGGCTCGCTGGCTTTGATTGTTGCGGCGCGTCTGGGATGGTCCTCAGCCTATCTCTGCATGGCCGGGTTGATGGCGCTGGGCATTGTCACCATTCTGATGATCCCGGAACCGGAGACGGCGAGGGCGGCGCCGCAGTCGATGGCAGAGGCGGTCTGGGGACCTTTGTCCGAATTTTTGTCTCGTCCCATGGCGCTGGCGCTGCTGGGATTGATCGTGCTCTACAAGCTGGGCGATGCTTTCGCGGGCGCATTGACGACCTCGTTTCTGCTGCGCGGGATGGCATTTTCGTCGGAAGACATCGGCCTGGTCCGGGCGTTCGGCATCGGCGCGACGATTCTCGGCGCGTTCATCGGCGGCGGCCTGATGCCGCAGTTAGGCCTCTTTCGTTCGCTGATGGTGTTCGGGGTATTGCAGGCACTGTCGAACCTGTCGTTCTTGTGGCTGGCCTGGGCGGGAAAGAGCTACGCTGTCATGGCGTTCGCAGTCGGATTTGAGAACCTCACCGGCGGCATGGGCACGGCGGCCTTTGTGGCGCTGGTGATGTCGCTCTGCAATCATCGCTACACCGCGACTCAGTTTGCCCTGCTCTCTTCCGTCGAAGCTCTCGGACGGGTCTTTCTCGGCTGGCCCGCCGCCAAGCTGGTCGGGATCGCCGGGTGGGGACCCTTCTTCTTCGTGACCTTCCTCGCCGCGCTGCCAGGCTTATGGCTGCTGTGGGTACTCCGCAAGCCGGTGACGCAGCATGCGGAGAGGAGCGAGGGCCGGGTTGAGGCGGAGTTGTCCTGTTAACTCGGACTATTCATGAATACCTGCTCCGGCGTCCGATCCTCTCGCCCGGCGAGGCTGTTCTCGTTCGGCCTCCTCGACGGACTGCCAGTACGTCTGCGTCGGCCTTACGTGCGAGCAGCCTCGGCGGGCTTCCGTCTCGAATGCCTCGCGACGGCATTCATGAATAATCCGGGTTAAACGCTTTCCCTCAAAAAAAGATCCGCCCGGGACCCTGCTTGACGGCAGCACCGCGCTGCGATAGGTTGTAGCTGAATGCCAATTGGCGAGACAGAAATGTCATGTGACAGAAGGAGAGCCTGCCATGTCAATGAACGAAGAGCTTCAAGAGGTTTTGGGCGGGAGTAGTGTGTTCCGGCGTCGACTCCGCTCGGTCGATGACATGACTTTGATGATCAAGCAGGGGCTGCCGTTTCAATCTCTCCTGGCCCTCTCCATACGCACACAGGTGGACGTGAACAAGATGGGTCGTATCCTGATGATTCCGGCACGCACCCTGGCGCGCCGGCGAAAAGAGCGGCGGCTCACAGCCGCAGAGTCGGATCGCTTGATGCGCCTCGCGCGTGTGTTTTCACGGGCGATTGAGGTGTTTGGAAACTCAGAAAAAGCAGCGGGATGGTTGAATGAGCCGAATCGGCTCTTGCGCAACGCTGCCCCGATCGACATTCTGGATACGGATATCGGTGTCCACTCCGTGGAGACCATTCTGGGTCGTATTGAGTACGGCGTCTTTAGCTGATGAAAGTATGGCGGATCGCCAATCGACACCGGCTGGGTCTTGAAGGAGAGGGCGCACGGCTTTATGGGGGACGATGGAACAAGCCGGGGATCGCGGTTATCTATACCTCGAGCACGTTGTCATTAGCGGTTTTGGAATGTCTGGTACACCTGAATCCCAGTAAGATCCCGGACGATCTCGTGTATGTAGTCGCGGACGTTCCCGATTCTGTTACGATCACTTCCGTTGATATTGCGACGCTTCCTGCGGGGTGGAATGCAATGACCCTGCAGCCGGTGACACAAACGATTGGAACGCAGTGGGCTGAGGCGGCACAATCGGCAATACTTCAGGTGCCATCAGGAGTCATTCATCAGGAATCAAACTATGTGTTGAATCCTCATCATGCCGAGTTTGCCGCGATTTCGTGGTCTTTGCCTGTGCCCTTCAGTTTCGATCCTCGACTCATCTCGCGCGCTTCACCGGCCAAGTAACCGGTTCGAAAAGGCGCAGTCGGTATTCCTAGCAGGATGCGGAAACAGTCCGCCAGCGGCGTTCTCGCAAGACACTGCCGGCTCGGCGGCGTTCACAAACGTGACGCGCGTTATTCCGCGCGTCGTGAACCTCAGGGGCTCACCGTACGGCGCGAGTACGATTCGCCTCTTCGCTTGCCGCGGCCTTGCTGGACGGCCTTTTTGCGCATCCTGCGGGTTATTGTCATACCGACACGGCGCATGAGTGGATCGTCATGTATTGCGCACCCATCGAGTGTTTCCGCAGCCTGCTAGACGACCAAGGGGTTGGCCGATGAAATCGGGATGCCGTATCAGAATCTGATTAATTTGTACCTGCGAGATTGTGCGCTGAATCAGAAGAAGCTTGATTTGAGGTGGGCCTCGTAACCTAGCATGACCTTAGGCACGTGCCGGCTGAACTCACAATCGATGATGCCACCGCGCCTGCAGCGACCGTGCCGCCATCCCCGCCGTGATCCGCCAGGCTGGTTCAGTATTCTCCTCCTACTTCACCTTCCTCTGTAAAAACAAAATGAACAGCATCAGGGTCGGCAGCGGTGCCAGCGCGAACGGCAGCAGCCAGAGCAGCACGTTTTTCCCCCGCACGCGGGCTTGATCGAACATCCAGATAAAGATCCACACGAGCAGGCCGATGTAATTCATGGCCATCCAGCGCGTGGTGTGAATCTTCAAGCCGCTGGCCGATTCCGACTCTCCCCGGATGCTTCGATTCCATAGTGGTTAGCTGGCAGACCGTAAGTCACGGATTGAGCCATGCGCTCAAAATATGTACACTGTACGCATGGGTGACATTCGTTTCGAGTGGGATGAGAAGAAAAGTCGACAGAATATTCGGAAGCACGGTGTCTCGTTCGAGGAGGCGCAGTCGGTATTCCTAGACGACCATGCGCTGCGATTCTACGATCCGGATCATTCGGAGGACGAGGATCGTTTTCTCATGTTGGGCCTGAGTTTCACGCTCCGCATCCTGGTCGTCTGTCACTGCTATCGAGAGCGTGATGCCGTCATCCGGATTATTTCAGCCAGAAAAGCGACACGACAGGAGCGCGAGCACTATGGGAGGTGACGTATGAGAGCACAGTATGATTTCTCAAAGATGAAGGGGCAGCGCAATCCATATCGTAAGCAGTTGAAACAGCCCATTACGATTCGATTGGACAAAACGACCGTGGCCTATTTCAAGGGGTTGGCCGATGAGATCGGGATGCCGTATCAGAACCTCATCAATTTGTATCTGCGAGATTGTGCGCTCAGTCAAAAGAAGCTTGATTTGAGGTGGGCCTCGTAACTCAGAACGTTCGTGAGCTAGCTGAGCTCACGAACTGAGAGGCAGCCGTCGATCAGCGGCTGTGTCGCCTCTCCTTCGTGCTTTGGTAGGCAGGTTCAGCCGCCTGCTATGACTTCACCTTCCTCTGTAAAAACAAAATGAACAGCATCAGGGTCGGCAGCGGTGCCAGCGCGAACGGCAGCAGCCAGAGCAGCACGTTTTTCCCCCGCACGCGGGCTTGATCGAACATCCAGATAAAGATCCACACGAGCAGGCCGATGTAATTCATGGCCATCCAGCGCGTGGTGTGAATCTTCAAGCCGCTGGCCGATTCCGGCTCTCCCTGAATGAGAAAGACTCCGATAAGCAGGACGAACCCTGCCAGGAGGGCTGTCACCAGGCGTTTACTCCACACGAACATAGGCGCTCCTTCCGTTACCGTCGAACCAGTGCGATCGAATCAGCCAGCCCGGATCATGCATGAATGCCGCCGCGAGGCGTTGAGAGCGAAGCCTGCCGGGGCTGCTCTCAAGTCCGGGTGAGGGTTCCATTCCTCAGAAATCGGGCGTAAGCTAAACGGATGGGGTCCAATCTGTCAAACCGCCAGACTGTGGTCTCGACGGAGATGAAGCCCGTGCGTACTGCCCTCGACAAAGGGACATGATGAGTAACCTGAAATTGGCCGGGTTGGTGGCAGGCCTCCTGATCGCCATAGGGCTGGCGGCGACCAATCCCACGATGGATGCCTACGTGCATTTTGTCGAAGCCCGCCTGGTGGCCGAAATCGAAAAGATGGACCAGTCCGGGCCGCGTCACGAACGCGACCTCATCAAGGCCGTCTTTCGCGCGCAAGGCCCCAAACTCGTGGAGGGCGTTGTCCGGCCGAACACCACGAGGAATGACTGGGGCCTGCTCAGTTTCTTCGAAACCAATGTGCTGGACCAACCGGTATTGGTATTGGGGGTGGCCGGTCAATTTGTGCCCTTACGAGGGGTCGAGGAGGCGACATTAAAGGTCGGTCGGCTGGCTTTTTAGCCTGTGCCAGAAATTTTCTCGCCCTCTTGTGAAAAACCTCCTTCCACAGCCTCTGAATCGCTGTGGATAACTCTGCGGAAAATGAATAAAACCAGCATCAAGTCTGGCGTCGGCGCTATCACCAGCTTATCCCCATTAATCACAGGTGTGCCACAACATTTTGTTTGACAAAAAAAATGGATCACTATATCTAGTAGGTATGCGGTTGTGGGAGAGCGGTTCCGAAAGAAATTGACTCCGTTAAGAACCCGTCTTTTCCAATCACACCCCGACACATCATCGCCGACCGTTCTCTGTACCGAACGTTTCGCACCTGCCGAAGGAGGAACCAGTGAGGATTGAACGAAGATTCACCAAGCGTGGGCAGAGCCCCTATGAGGGTCTTGCGTTCGTAAAACGTTCCTCGGAGATCCGCAATCCCGACGGATCGACCGTGTTTAAATTAGACCATATCGATATCCCGGAACATTGGACGCAACTGGCGATCGATATTCTGGCGCAAAAATATTTCCGGAAGGCCGGAGTCCCGCAAGTCCATGAGGACGGCACGCCGGTGGTGGACGCCGCAGGCAAGCCCGTGCTCGGCGGGGAGCGCGACTCCCGCCAGGTGTTCAACCGGCTGGCCGGTTGCTGGACCTTCTGGGGCAAAAATCACGGCTATTTCAAGACGCCGGAAGACGCGACCGCCTTCCACGACGAGATGTGCTACATGCTGGCCTATCAAATGGCCGCCCCCAACAGCCCGCAGTGGTTTAATACCGGGTTGCACTATGCCTACGGGCTCTCGGGGCCGGCGCAGGGCCACTTCTATGTCGATCCCAAACTGGGCGAGGTAGTCAGAGCGACGAATGCCTTCGAGCATCCGCAACCGCACGCCTGCCAGCCGTACGATGCGCTGATTTCCACTCCGGAAGGTCCGATCCCCATTGGCGACATCGTGAGCCGACGGCTGATTGGGCTCACCGTATTCGACGGGAGCCTTGACGGCAAGGGAATCACCCAAGTGCTTGCGGTCAAGGACAATGGAGCCAAGCCGGTATTCCGAATCATGCTCAAGAACGGGGTCTGCATCGATGCCACGGCTGATCATCTGGTGTGGGCCAAGTCGGTGCGTCGGTCGCGCGGCGGATGGAGTCGGGTGGACGCTCTGGCGCCTGGAATGCGGATGGAGCTTTCCACCGCCACAGAGGTGGTCGTTCGTCACGATGCCAAAGCGGAGGATGAGGCGGCATTGGTCGGCTGGCTGCACGGCGACGGGTTTGTGGGGCAGTACCAACAGGGGACCAATCGGAGCCTCACAGTGGAATTCATGACGATCGATAAGGATGAGTTCCACTTCCTCCAGGAGCGGGTTCAGCGCGTATTTCCCGATGTGCACTATCACGTCCGGTCTGTCGAGACTCACACGCCGGGTTTGGATGTGCGGCGCATCCGGCTGTATGGGGAGGTCCTCAGGCCGTTCGTGGAGCAATACGACCTCCTCCGTGGCCCGAAGGAGGATGTGACGATCCCGGCGAAGCTGAGACAGGCGGGTCGAGAAGCGCAGACCGCATACGTGCGGGCCCTGTTCCAGGCAGACGGCACGGTTCGCTTGAGGTCTCGACGATCCCGGACGTCCGACGTGGTGTTGACGACCGTTTCGCCGGACCTCGCGCGCGATGTGCAAGCCCTGCTGCTCAATCTTGGCATCTATGCCAGGGTGCAACGAGGCGTGGAAACGCGGAGTAACCGCCGTGTGCCGTACTTTGTGTCGATCGGGTACGCCGGTGCGAGGCAGCGTTTCCGTGAGTTGATCGGGTTTATTTCGGAAGAGAAGCGAATCAAGCTGGACCGGGCATGTTCGCTGGATTTTCCGGGCAAAGATCTTCCCGGCTTGCGGGAAGAGACGATCCTTCGCATTGAGGCCCTCGGCGTACAGCCCGTCTATGACATTCAGACCGCCAGCGGACAGTACCTGTCGAACAACGTGGTGGTTCATAACTGCTTTATCCAATCCATTGAAGACGACCTGGTCAATGAGAACGGCATCATGGACCTCTGGGTCCGTGAGGCGCGGCTCTTCAAATACGGCTCCGGCACCGGCACCAACTTCTCGCGGTTGCGCGGAGACGGTGAATCCTTGTCGGGCGGCGGCCGCTCGTCCGGCCTTATGTCGTTCCTAAAGATCGGTGATCGTGCGGCCGGGGCGATCAAGTCCGGCGGGACGACCAGGCGCGCAGCCAAGATGGTCTGCCTGGACCTCGACCACCCGGATATCGAAGAGTTCATCGACTGGAAAGTCGTCGAAGAGCAGAAGGTGGCCGCCATGGTCACCGGCTCCAAGATTTGCGCGCAACGGCTGAACGCCGTGCTCAAGGCCTGCCTGTTGGTGGATGCGCAGGGCTTGGGGCAGGTCGAATTGGACATGAAGAAGAACCAGCTGTTGCGGGATGCCGTGACGGCGGCCCGGCGCGACATGGTGCCGGAGGCCTATATCCATCGCATGTTCGATTATGCGAAGCAGGGCTACACGCACTTTGTCTTCCACGAGTATGACACCAACTGGGACGGCAAGGCCTACCAGACGGTCTCGGGGCAGAACTCCAACAACAGCGTGCGAATCCCGAACGGGTTCTTCGACGCGTTGGAGCGGGATGGCGACTGGGAATTGCGCCGCCGGATCGACGGCAAGATCAGCAAGACGCTCAAGGCCCGGGACCTCTGGGACAAGATCGCCTGGGCGGCCTGGATCTGTGCCGATCCCGGAACTCAATACGATACGACGATCAATGAGTGGCACACCTGCCCGGAAGACGGGCGGATCAACGCCTCCAACCCCTGTTCCGAATACATGTTCCTGGACGACACGGCGTGCAACCTGGCCTCATTGAACCTGTCCAAGTTTTTTAATGTGGAAGGGGAGTTCGACCTGGATTCGTTCCGCCATGCGGTGCGTTTGTGGACCGTGGCGCTGGAAATCAGCGTGTTGATGGCCTCGTTCCCCAGTCGCGCGATCGCGCAGAAGAGTTATGAGTACCGGACGCTGGGATTGGGGTATGCCAACCTCGGCACCATCCTCATGAAGCAGAGCATCCCCTACGATTCACCGAAAGCGACGGCGATCTGCGGCGCCGTCACGGCGATCATGACCGGCGAGTCGTACGCGACCTCGGCGGAAATGGCGGCGGAGATCGGCCCGTTCCCAAGCTACAACAAGAACCGTGAATCGATGTTGCGCGTCATCCGGAATCACCGGCGGGCGGCGTACAGCGCGGCGCATGAGGAGTATGAAGGCCTCACGATTCTGCCGACCTCAATTCAGCCGGAGCATTGTCCGCCGGCCATGTTGCTGGCGGCGCGACGCGCCTGGGATCGCGCCTTGGAATTGGGCGCGGCCTATGGATTCCGCAACGCACAGGTGACCGTCATCGCCCCGACCGGCACGATCGGACTGGTCATGGATTGCGATACGACCGGCATTGAACCGGATTTCGCCCTGGTCAAGTTCAAGAAACTGGCGGGCGGCGGGTACTTTAAGATCGTCAACCAGAGTCTGCCGCCGGCCTTGCAGGCGCTCGGGTACACCGATGCCCAGATCAGGGACATCGGGGCCTATTGCGCGGGACATCAAACCTTACAAGGCGCGCCCTTCATCAATCACGAGGTGTTGCGTCAAAAGGGTTTCGACGATGCGGCGCTGGAGCGGCTGGAAGGATCGTTGGCGCAGGCGTTCGAAATCCAGTTCGTCTTCAACAAGTATACGTTGGGAGAAGACTTCTGCCGGCAGAAACTGGGCATCAGCGAGGCGCAGCTGGCGGACCCGACCTTCAACATGCTCAAGCACCTGGGCTTTACCCAGGAAGATGTGGCGGCCGCGAACGATTATTGCTGCGGCACCATGACGGTCGAGGGCGCGCCCCACCTCAAGCTCGAGCACCTGCCGATCTTCGATTGCGCCAATCGTTGCGGCAGGATCGGTCAGCGATATATCGCCGTCGATGCGCATATCCGCATGATGGCGGCGGCGCAACCGTTCATCAGCGGCGCGATCAGCAAGACCATCAACATGCCGGCCGATGCCACGCTGGAAGATGTGAAGGCGGCGTATCTGTTCGCGTGGAAGAGCATGGTCAAGGCCGTGGCCCTCTATCGCGACGGGTCGAAGCTGAGCCAACCGCTGAATGCCTCGTCCGACAGCGGCAAGGGTGCGGAAGCGACGCCCAGCGTCATGACCGTGGCTGAGAAGGTGGCCGAGCGCGTGCTGGTTCGCTACCTCCATAAACGTCGGTCGCTCCCGGCACGGCGCAGCGGGTACACGCAGAAGGCCATCATCGGCGGTCACAAACTCTATCTTCGCACCGGCGAATATGAGGACGGGACGCTCGGCGAAATCTTCCTCGATATGCATAAGGAAGGCGCCGCCTTCCGTAGCTTGATGAACAACTTCGCCATCGCCATTTCGCTCGGCCTGCAGCACGGCGTGCCGCTGGAGGAGTTCGTCGAAGCCTTCGTGTTTACGCGCTTCGAGCCGAACGGGCCGGTGAAACTGAACGATCGCATCAAGATGGCCACGTCGATCATCGACTACATCTTCCGCGAACTCGCGATCACCTATCTGGAACGGACCGATCTGTCGCAGGTGCGTGAAGAGGACCTGCGCATGGACTCGATGAAGAAAGATGAGCAGGATCCGGAATGCGTGGATGAAGAGGCGGATATGACCGCGCTCGCCAAGTCGTCGATCCTCACCGAACATCTGCCCGTGCGGCGGGGCGGGATGAACGGCGGCAACGGCCATAGTCACAGGCCGGGCAACGGCAGCGTCGCGCACAAGGTGGAACTGAAGCGTGAGACCGTCACCGTCACTTCGGTACGCCAGGAGGCCAAAGAAAAAGGCTACGAAGGCGACCCCTGTCAGAATTGTAAACAGTTCACCCTGGTGCGGAATGGAACCTGCCTCAAATGCATGAGCTGCGGAGAGACGAGCGGGTGTTCATAACATCCTAAGACAACCAACGCCGCGTGGGCCTGAAGCCGAGGGGGATGCAGCTGATGCTGCATCCCCCTCGCTGTTTATCGTTCGGAATGGAGTAAATACTTCTTCTCATCAATGAACGAGGTTCTTTCCTGCCAAAGCTCAGAGTGATCGACTTTTCCGATCCTTTCCCGCCAATTTTATCCAATTGCCAGATGCGGCCCCCACTCGATAACACCCAAGCATACTCTCTGTGTCTCGACCTGGCACAGAGCATGACTGTAGATCGTGTATGAATCCTTTTGGGTACACCTAAGTATCTAGCTGGATACAGTTATCCAGGTCTACGTAGTCGATGTTATCAGACGAAAATGTATGTAAAAAAATATATGCGCTGAAAGTAAGCGAACTTATGGTGGAAATGACGCTGAGGTGCTCACGAAGGGAATGGATCGTGCTTCCCAGTCTCTCATCAAAGCAAACTTGTGTGAACAGAGCCTGAAACCGATCCGACTCTCGACATTGAAATGCATGCATTTCAATGTCGAGACCCAGGTATTGATGCACCTTGGCGCCCGGTTTCCCTTGGTCTTGTATGAGGCTTATTAATGTCTGACACAAGAAGCAGCGACACCTCTAGCAAAGCTGCGCCCGAGCAATCCTTTCAGGTCAGTGCGCCTTCCATCACCTTACCGAAAGGCGGTGGGGCGATTCGCGGAATGGGCGAGAAGTTTGCGGCGAATCCGGTCACTGGCACTGGTTCCACGTCGGTGCCGATTGCCACGTCCCCCGGTCGCTCCGGCTTCGGCCCGCAGCTTTCTCTTTCCTACGATTCCGGCGCCGGCAACGGCCCATTCGGGTTTGGATGGAACCTCTCGCTACCATCCATCACCCGCAAGACGGAGAAGGGGTTGCCAAAATACCAGGATGCACTCGATTCGGATGTTTTCATCCTGTCCGGGGCAGAAGACCTCGTTCCATTGCTCGTGAAGAAGAATGGACAGTGGGAACGGGAGAAATTGGAGCCGAGGACCGTTGGGGGACAAACCTATCAAATCAGCCGGTATCGCCCGCGTATCGAGGGCCTCTTCGCCCGCATTGAGCGTTGGACCAATCAAACCGATCCGACAGACACCTTCTGGCGCTCCATCTCCAGAGACAACCTCACGACCTGGTACGGCAAAACCTCAGAAAGTCGCATTGCCGATCCGGCAGACCCGACACGTATCTTCAGCTGGCTCATCTGCGAGAGCTATGACGACAAGGGCAATGTCATCGTCTATCAGTATAAGGCGGAAAACTCCGATGACGTCGATCTCTCACAGGTCCACGAGCGCAATCGTTCCGTCGACTCGCGCAAGGCGAATCGCTATCTGAAACAGATTCGGTACGGCAACCACAATCCATACTTCCCAAATCTCGATGAAACGGCTCCCTGGCCGACAGTTCCCTCGAACGATAAATGGTACTTCCAAGTGGTTTTCGACTATGGCGATTGCGATCTCGATGTACCCAAGCCAAGCGACGAGACGGCGAAGAATGCGGATGGATCGCTGAAGTACGCCTGGAAACCACGTCCAGATCCTTTTTCTTCGTATCGATCTGGATTCGAAGTCCGTACCTACCGACTCTGCCAGCGAGTCCTCATGTTTCACCATTTCCCTGAAGAGGACAATGTAGACAAGGACTGTTTGGTCCGGTCCACGGACTTCAACTATGAATTTGAAGACGATCCCACGAGTGCCCGCGCTCCCATCTATTCCTTCCTGACATCGGTGACCCAGTCAGGCTATGTTCGACAAGGTGATCGGTATCTGAAAAAATCGCTTCCGAGCCTGTTGCTCAAACCTATGATCGAACCCGCTGGTAAGCAGAAATGGATT
>CAKKRE010000051.1 GCA_919902505.1 Nitrospiraceae bacterium | reverse complement strand
GCTGGTTTTTGCGCGTTCACCGAAACATATTCGAGTTTTTAGAGGTGCCCTAAACATTCAATGGGCATGGACCTGGCTTACCAAGCGTTCTTATTCGATCCTCGCACCGTCACTGGCAGCCCGAATCCCACGGTGAATGGAACGTACCGCACCACCAATCACGCAGGCGCAGTCACATTTCGGGTCGGCTTTTAGGCATACGTGCAGCACGTGTTTGCGTAGTTCCTGTCCTCATCGGAGACCGCCGGGCTGGCCTCCCCGCCACCTCAACAGCTACAATAGCCGCATGACTCAACCGCAGACACTCCCCGTTCCTTTTTATGTCCTGTGCGGATCGCTCGGCGCCGGCAAAACGACGCTGCTCATGCGCCTCCTCGAATTCTGGAACAGCCAGGGACACAAGGTCGGCGTGCTCATGAACGAGGCGGGCGAAGTCAGCATCGATGGGCCGCGCGCGGGCACGATCGCCGAGCAGGTCCTCAATCTCGCCGGCGGCTGCATCTGTTGCGACACCAAAGACGATTTGGCCTGGAGCATCACTCAGCTCGTGCAGGACTACCAGTCCACGGTGATCGTGCTGGAATGTTCCGGCATGGCAGACCCGGCGGAGGTGGTCGATGCCGTCACGGATGCCTACGTGTCGCGCATCGCGAAACTCGAACGGATTCTTGCGATGCTACATCCGGTGCCCCTACCCGATAGCGGCATGGCGGAACTCGTCACGCGCAACGCGATTCGCTACGCGGATGACCTGATCCTCAATAAGCGCGATCTCTACATCCCCGGTCACTGGGAACAGTTTCGCCAAGTCATAACGCACCACAATCCGTACGGACGGATCTGGGAAACCAACCATGCCCGGCTGGATATCGCCAGCCTCCTGGCCGCCCCTGCGACACGAACCGTCCCGACCAACGTGTCGTTCGGGAAACCACCCGCTGCCGACGACAGGCACGACGCCCGCGCGCCGCATCACCCCATGGTGACCACGGTCCGACTACCGAAGCCGCTGGATCGCACAAAGTTCATGGAATGGACGAAGTCCTTGCCGGAGGGCATGGAACGGGCGAAGGGCTTCTTTCGTTTTGCGGGGGAACCCGAGCTGCAGGAGTTTCAGTTTTTTCCGCCCCGAACCAGCACCGTAGCTCCGGTCATGCTGCTCGATGAACCGGACCATGTGGTCGTCTTGATCGGACGCAACTATGACCAGAACGGCTGTCGCGCCGCCCTCCTCGCCTGCCTCGCTTCGTAAGATTGTCAGGAGATCGAACCGGTCGAAGGTTGTTGCACGACGGCGGGAGCCACGCGCTCAGCAGGCGGCCGGAATCGAGACCAACGGGTGAGCAACCAGGCCATGCCCGCCCCGATCAATCCCCCCCCCACCCATCCGCCGATCACATCCGTCAGATAGTGGGCCCCGATATAGACGCGCGACATGCCAATGGCCGCCACCAGCGGCCAGCCGATCCAGCCTGATTTCGGATAGAGCACCTGGAAGAACGCAGCGGCCGCCGCCGTGTTGGCCGCGTGATTGGAGGGAAAGGAAAAGGCCCCGCCGCAGCCCAGCAATTGATGCACGTCCGCCAGCGTGACACAGGGACGCGAACGCTGAACGAGCCCCTTGAGCTGAGTGCCCAATGCATCCGCAGCACCGACGACGGCAGCCAGCCCCACCGCACCGATCAGACATTCCCTGCGATTCACCCAGAACCAATAGGCCGCGGCGGGCAGAACGGGATAGAGCAAATTGCCGGGCTTGGCCAATTCGACCATCACCCAATCCAGCAGGCTCGACCGACCGGCAACACCGTTGATGCTGTGAAAGAGAGTCTCGTCCAAGCCCATGCCGTGACGATAAAGGGTCGCGAGCGATCAGTCAAATGGTTCGATATAAGGTGAGCACTCAGCGATTGCGATGGCACTCTTAGACGTCCGTGCAAAAGTAATAAAGGTGGTAAAGAAGCGGCGAGCCGCCCAGGCACGAGCCGATGGCCTGAAGGCTGGCGAAGTGGAGACGGTCACTCCCAGACGACGTTGGTGACGCCCGGAATAGCAGGAACAAGTTCGGCGAGATGGGCGCTCAACCGTTCGATCTCGGGCGCAGGGTCGACACGGTTGAAGAGGCGCTGGAGCACCGACAATTCCGCGACGGGATAGACCGTCCATTCAGTGGTGCTGCCATCCGTGTTGCCGCATGCCAGCCACAGCATGAAGGGCTTATGCGCGATCATCACCACCCACCCGAAATCCTCGGGGATGACTCCCTCCACGGATACCCCACGCTCTCGAAGCCGATCGGCCAGCCAGTGCGCCAAGGCTTGACCATACCACACGGGATTCGTGTGCTCTTCTTCACCCGCGATGGGCTTGAAGAAATCGGAGGCAAAGGTGACTTGCGGCCAGTGTTCATGACGTTTGACGTCCTTCCACGAGTCGGAAATTCAGCAAGGAGCCGGATAGTTAGGCGGCCCCGCGCTTGGTCGCGCCGTACAGTGCGTTCACGACAGCTTTGGGATTGTTCGCCGCCACACGAAGCAGAGCCAGCGCTGGACCGTCAGGCGCACGTCGCCCCTGCTCCCAGTTGCGGAGCGTCGCGACGCTCACTCCGATCATCAGCGCGAATTCCGTCTGCGAGGCAGCCAGCTTTGCCCGCACCGCCCTGATGTCGGCTGGGCGGAACACCGCCGTGCGCGATGGCTTGAGAGTCCCGCGCCGAATCCGACCAGCTTCCCGCACGCTCGTCAGCAGTTCCTGAAACGCCTCCTTTTTCACTTGAACTCCTCCCGAACAAGGCGACCCAAGGCTCGGGCCTGCGCCGGCGCAAGATCGCCCTGCTCACTCTTGGTGTAGGCATACAGCATGTACAATACCGCCTCAGCAGGTGCCCAGTATTAGATGATACGGACCCCGCCGCGCTTCCCAACCCCAGCTTTGGCCACCGCACCTTCCGCAGGCCACCTGTCCCCTGGATAACTGATCTCTGTTCAGGCCGCAACATGAGCGCAATCTGGAGTCGCCGGTATTGGTCATCGTCGAGTAGTCGTCGAATGGCAGCGGTAAAAACGGGCGTCTCGACGAAGCGCATGCCATGCTATACGCCAATGGCGTACTTCAGACAAGCACGGCTGTATGTCGGTTCATGGTCGGCCTAACGTTTGAAGGGTGGTCGGAGAGGGTCATCATCGGGTGCGGTCATGTCTTGTTCCGTGCATGGTCGCTGTCCTGCCGATTCACGATCCGGCTGACGGTCGAATACAAGCCCACCGCCTGCCCGGTCTCGGACAAGCTATGTTTATATCGAAAACAAGGGGTCGGACTCCTTATTACGATCCAATTCCTTGGCCTCATGGCATTTTTAACCTGTGATTGCGTATAATTATGCGCTATATTGCACACATAATCCAACCATGAGGTAACACATGGCCGTGGCCTACAAGAAAGAAGAAATTCTCAGCGCATCTCGAGTCGCACGGTCCTTCGGAAAAGTGCTGACCGAGCTGAAGTCCCAGCATCGGCGGCGAGTGGTCGTCCTCAAAAACAATCAGGTGGAGGCTGTGATCGTGCCGGTGGATGACTATGAAAAGATGGCGGAGGCGCTCGATCTCTTGGAGCACATGGAGATCCATCGCCTTGTCACACAGCGGGCACGCAAGAAAGGGAAGAAACCCGTCACATTGGAGTCGTTGCTGAAGGAGCAACGGCTTGCGATATAGCGTCGTCCTGACTGTCGCAGCTGCCGAAGACTTTCGACGTCTTGACGGATCGCTGAAAGAACCGGTTGCGAAGCAGCTCAGAAAACTCGAAACCGCCCCACGGCTCGGCGAGCATCTTGGCAATCGGGCAGGCCTCGATCTCACCGGCTACTACAAACTCTACGCAGCGAAGAAATCGATTCGTATCGTGTACCGGATCATCGACCAACAGATCCTGGTCGAAGTCGTCGCTATTGGCAGGCGCGAAGATCTCGCGGTCTATCAGGAAGCACTCAAGCGGTTAACGCACCGGGACCGATAGGAGAACTGTTCCTCCGCGCCTGCATGCGGTCATCACAGTCTCTCCCTAATCCTCCTACCGCCTCTCGCATATCCACGGTGTCTCGCATCGATCACGCTCAGCCGGATCAGACACAGGGGGTGCCCCCCTGAATCGCCCTGGATCAAAACAGTACGGCGATGCCGATGGCGATCTTCTCTTGCACGAGGGGGGTCTTTTCGAAATGTCCACAGAATGGACCGCTTTGTGCCTGGGTGGAGCGAGAAGTACTCACCTATTCATGAATCCGAACCCGTTCAGGTTCGATGATCCACAACCGCCTTTGTGGAGGCTCACCTTCAAGAACTCGCAACGCGGATCGCAGCAATGCCAGTGTGTTTTCGATACTTTGCGTGTGTGGACGTAATACCCAGATTCCATGGTGACTTGCGGGGGGATATACGCGGATGTCGGAGAAATCGAGATCGAACGTGACGAGAATTCTCTCCTCTGCCTGGGAGATCATAAACACTCGTGGATCTGGGCTCCCACCCAGTTGCTCGGCAAGTACGGTGTGGACATTGTGACCGGCCTGCTGAAGCAAAACCTCAACATTGCGAGGAAGGTTCTCGTCGAGTTTAAATCGGAAAAGCATCCTACGCGCTTAAGCGGGGATGGGAACGATACGCTCTCGCGCCAAGTCCGCTGCATAGCCGATCGCTGCGGGAATATGCTCAGGCCGAAGCGAGGGGTATTGATCGAGGATACGCTCAAGCGTTTCGCCTGCAGCGAGATTGTCCAGCACCACCGATACCGGTATGCGCGTGCCTCGAAAACACACAGCGCCATGCATAATTTGCGGGTCAGTCGAAATGTAGGGTTTCCAGTCCATCCCCATCCCTCCAGGTACGGCCATCACTATAGCACCCTGCAGCCGTTCACGCTCGGCGCTTAATATACTACTAGCGGATCTCCGTTACCATGGCCTGAACCAGCCGGCCACGACTACCGCTAGGGATCGGTGAGCACGGGCCAGATATACGGGGTCAGCCCCACTCCAAAATGCGTTCTTAAAATGCCTCCGGCTTCTGAGTAGGATGGGGCGGTGCTCACCACACATCCACGGCGTTCGCGCGCCGTGCCACCCACAAGCCGGAGGTGTCGTATGAGATCAAACAAAAGAGTCTGAGCCCTTCAATCCTGCTCCCTTCAGTCGTGTCTCATGTCCCGGTCCTGGACGGCCCCGGCAGACTCTCGTCAGAACGGCGCAACTGACGTACAATCCGATGCCTCACAGCAAGGAGGGATGTCCCATGACCATACGAACGCGTGCGCCGCGTGTCTGGCTTCTGGTTGCACTGAGTGCCGCGCTGCTGCTGCCGGCCTCCACACCGTGGGCCGGGACGGCCGCCGTGCGGCCGGGAAGCGGCTACACCATCGCCGGCAATCCATTGGACGACCGTGACCCGCAGTACACAGTGAACGACTTTCGCACCTACGTCGTCGCCGGATGCGTACCGAAGCATCTGCCGATCAAGGGGCCCGTCGGTTCCGTGTGGGTGGCCTGTAACGATCTGGATTACGCGAAGGACAAGGTGGTCGAAAGCCGGTTCGTGTCCTGCCTGGAGATGTTTCAGGACGGCGTGCTGCAAGGGCTGTTCATCAAAGAGGTGAACAACCGCACGTGGGAATCGTTCCGGTTTTCGTGCCGGGAATTGCAGGCCGACGGCACGGTCTGGTCCCGTTGGGAGAAGAGCCCGTTCCTCTTCAATTACGAAAAAGAGGGCACACTGTTCGAGACCACGATGCCGACAAGCCGGCTCTCCATCGGCCTGTACGAGGTCTACAACAAGCTGCAACTTCGGGAGAGTCTCCTGCAGGTGGGGCTGGAACATGCCACCGCGGAAGATATCTATGAGAACGGGTTGAAAGGAAAAGATCCGCAATCCATTCAGGTCAGTCCCAGGGTGCCGGATGCGTTCGGGCTGGGAGGTATAGCGGGCACGCAAAAATGGGAATGTCCACCGGGGATGGTGGTGACCGGCGCCGCCATCGGCCACGTGCCCGATAAGAAGGGAAAGCACACCCGGCCGGTCTATCTCCTCCTGGAGTGCCGGAAACTCCTTCACGGATAGGGAAGAGTCGGAGGAGGGGTGATATGTGGTCAGGTCACGCATACTGTATGGCCAGTCACCGATAGGAACGACTACCGTGAGGCCTGCATCCACAAGAGCGGAGTAATACGCATCTATGCTAGATACGCCAAGATAGATATGTGCTGCTCCAGCAGGCTGTGCGTTGCGTGAGGGCGACTTCAACGCTTTGGCCGCAAACTGCAGCAATGTCATCGGCCTCCCCTATAACCACGCCAGATCAAACCCAAGCATATGTCGGTAGAAGTCTATCGATTGTGTAAAATCGTTCACAGAGAGAATTGGAGAGCCCGACTCGATCTTTATAGACTCCATGTCTATCCGCGAGGCGTAACGGTGGAGTTAAGCTGCGGAGCGTAGCGCCGTCGGCTTCAACCACTTGTTAGACCCCACTGATTGCGGGGCGCTACTTCCGTCACTTCACATGCCACGCCTCCGGAAGTATTCACTTACTCGCTTGTATCGGGCATCTTGCGCAAGCTGGGGCACGACCTGCTCGATCTTGTCCAAACATTGACCCAACTCCCGGGGCGCCCACTGCTGATCAGCAATTACAACATTTAGCAGACGCAGAGCATCTTCCGGGAATCGCGCACACAACTCCGATTCGTGCAGCGAATGTATGACGTAGTCTGGATGTTCAATTGGTTGCAGCCAGTCTTGCACCGCAATCAAAGCAGCGGGAAATTCAGTTCGGGCTGCAATGATCAACCGGGTCAATGACTCCGCGATTTGCGGCGTGGCGAGGTCTCGGGACTTGGGCCAAACGTGTTGCCAGAAAGGCTGGACACGGTTCTTCCAATAGTCCTCGCGCTGGTTGGCGGCTCCTTCAAGTGCCTGAGACAACGCCTGTGCACATTCTTCCAGCCCTTCTTGAGGGAGCGCTCCAATCGCGGATCGGAACTCATCCACGGTGTAGCCCTCGGTCGGCCCGAGCGCTGCATAAGTCAGGAAAGCTGCGAACTGCTGGCGGTGTTCGCCTAGGTCAGCGTAGTGGTTTGCGCTCTCCAGGAACTGCGGTTTGAACGCACTCAGCAAGGGCTGGTAAAGGCGTGGCGACCACAGGAAACCTTCCCACACGGCTTTTGCTTCAACCGGATTGTTCCAACTGAACAGCGGCAAGAGGTGTTGCTCGGCCCAAACCCTCTGTGCCAATATCAGTGGGACACTTCGCCTCTCTTCAATTAGAGTAGCGGGCGGAGAGGAGTACCCCTCATGATTGTTGCCAAGAAGGACGCCCGTCGAGGACTCGAAGGAGCCCGGCGGGCGACGCCGATGCCCGTGGACCAGTCCCCCCAAGGCGCCGCCTCACCCCGACCAGCCGTGATCCCGCCAGACCCCGAGGTGGTGGCCACGCCGACACGGCGCCACTTCACAGCGGAGAACAAACTGCGCATCCTGAAATTGGCCGATGCCTGTACCGCGGTAGGCAGCTTGGGGGCCCTGCTTCGCGCCGAAGGACTCTACGCCTCGAATCTTACGGCGTGGCGTCGCCAACGCACGGAGGGTGTGCTCTCGGCCCTGACGCCCCAGAAGCGAGGCCGAAAGGCCTCGGCCCGACATCCGCTGCGGGCGGAGAATGAGACCCTCCGTAAGGAGAACGCCCGGCTGTCGACGCGGCTGAAACAGGCCGAGCTCATCATCGACGTGCAAAAAAAAGTTTCCGAGATCCTGGACATCCCGCCGCAGACGCTCGAGGAAGGCGAGCGCACCTGATGGCCGCCACACGGTCGCTGTCCACGGAGATCGGCATTCAGCCAGCCTGTGACGCCTTTGGCCTCGCCCGCTCGGAGTTCTATCGCAGACAGGGCCCTGCGACGGCGCCCGCCCCGCGTCCGAGCCCGCCGCGCACGTTGTCGCTCAAAGAGCGGCAGGCGGTCCTCGCGACCTTGCACAGCGACCGCTTCGTCGATACCGCCCCGGCCGCGGTCTACGCGACCCTGCTCGATGAAGGCCGCTACCACTGGTCCATCCGGACCCTGTACCGCATCCTCGATGAGCAGGCGGAGGTCAAGGAGCGCCGGAACCAACTCCGCCACCCGGTCTATCAGAAGCCGGAACTCCTGGCGACCGCCCCGAATCAGGTGTGGTCGTGGGACATCACGAAACTCCTGGGCCCCGTGAAGTGGTCGTACTGCTACCTCTATGTCATTCTGGATAGCTTCAGCCGATACGTGGTCGGCTGGATGGTCGCCCCGGCGGAGTCGGCGGTATTGGCCCAGCGGCTCATCAAAGATACTTGCGCAAAGCAGCAGATCGGGACGGGGCAGTTGACCCTGCATGCGGATCGAGGCTCCTCCATGAAATCCAAGCCGGTGGCGCTGCTGCTCGCCGACCTGGGCGTCACGAAGACACACAGCCGGCCCTATACCAGCGACGATAACCCGTTCTCCGAGGCCCAATTCAAAACGCTGAAGTACCGCCCGGACTTCCCGGCACGCTTCGGTAGCCTCGAGGACGCCCGCGCCTTCTGCCAGACGTTCTTCGCCTGGTACAACGGCGAGCATCGCCACGCGGGAATCGGGCTGATGACGCCGGCCGCCGTGCACGACGGGCAGGCCGTAACGATGCGTGACGCCCGGCAGCGGGTGCTCATGACCGCCTACGCCGCCCACCCGGAGCGCTTCGTGAGGAAGCCGCCCCAACCACCCGTGCTGCCTCACGCGGTCTGGATTAACCCGCCGACGAAACCATCGGCCTCGCAGGCTGGCGCAGGAGCCACGATCTCGACCGCAGATGGCCCACGGGTCGCCCTGAATGTTGAGGGGCTCGAAAGTTGTATCGGAGACCGTGATCGTCTCGCCTCACACGATCACGACGTCGACAGACGAGGTGCTACACTCAATGCCACCGGCAAGTGTCCCAAACTCATTGACACGTTCCGAAACGCGATCAACGCGGAATATCGTGATCAAGCACGAACCCAGCAGCACTCGGCCGTGGCGGAACCTTGCCACCTGCACATCGCAGATTTCAGTGAAGAAGGGCTCGATGTCGGTTGGAAGCTTATCGTCGTCGTTCGGATTGCGTTTGAACCAGAGGTTGATCAATGCCTGCGTAACATGCCCTAAAGTGGCCCCCAAATTCGAGACACCGGTTTAAGCTGTTGTCCCAGGAGGATAATGGCATGAGTGACGGCAAGAAGCGCACGGTGCACAGCGCAGAGTTCAAGGCGAAGGTTGGGATGGAAGCGGTCCGAGGAGTGAAGACGCTCAACGAGATTGGACAGCAGTACGGAGTCCATCCAGTCGTCGTGGGGCAGTGGAAGAAGGAGCTCATTGCGAGGGCGGCCACGTGGTTCGACCGCAAGCGCGGGCCAAAGCCAGCGGCGTACGCCGACGAGGAGCGCCTGTACGGGGAGATCGGGCGGCTGAAGAGGGAGCTGGACTGGCTCAAAAAAAAGTCCGGACTATGAACGGCGAGACGCGAATGGGCTGGATAGACCGAGGCGAGGTCCTGGCGATCGCGCGGCAATGCGAGCTGGCAGGGGTGGCGCGAGCCACCTTCTACGGACGGCAGATGCCAGGCGAGGAATCCGAGGAGGAGCTGTTGCTGTGCAGCCTGATTGACGAGGAGTACACGCGGCGGCCGTTTTACGGCAGCCGACGGATGGTCGTGTATCTGGCACGCCAGGGGTACGCCGTCAACCGCAAGCGGGTGCAGCGGCTGATGCGCCTGATGAGCTTGGCAGGGATGGCACCGGGACCTTCAACGAGCGAGACGCACCCTGGCCATCAAGTCTATCCCTACCTGCTACGCGGCATCGAGGTCAGCCGGCCCAATCAGGTCTGGAGCACGGACATCCCCTCTATCCGGCTGGCGCGCGGCTTCGTGTATCTGGTGGCGATCCTCGACTGGTACTCGCGGCGGGTACTGGCCTGGCGGATCAGCAACAGCCTGGACACGTCGTTCTGCATCGACTGCCTCGAGGACGCGCTGAGCCTCGTTGGCAAGCCGGAAATCTTCAACAGTGACCAAGGCTCGCAGTTCACAAGCGTGGTGTTCACGGACGTCCTCAAGCGAGAAGGCCTCGCCATCAGCATGGATGGGCGTGGACGCGCGCTGGACAACATCTTCGTCGAACGGCTGTGGCGCAGCGTCAAGTACGAGGAGGTGTATCTGACGGGATACGGCACGGTCACCGAGCTGACCCTTGGCCTGGCGGAATATTTCGCGTTCTACAACGGAGAGCGCCCGCACCAGTCGCTGGACAACCGGACGCCGAACACGGTGTATGCCGATGGCCAGGGCGGTGGGGCGAGTATCCCCGATCATGTCGGCGTCAGAACAGGGCAGCGCTGCTCCGCTGCGATTGAAACGATGGGCGTAGCTTAAACTCGGATGACATCTGTCTTGACAGAGGGGTCCACTTTACCCGACCGGGTGATTGATGGCTTCGGTAACAGGCTGGTCAAGCGGCTCCCCATTGCGCGTCATGCCGGTGCCTGCTTCGAGTGGCAGAGCCAGAATTCGGCGGCACAGGTTGAGCAGAATGTTCTCGTGCTGGTTGATCGACTTCGAAACCGTCTCGATCCACCACGTCACACCGTGGGCAATTTCCTGAAGAACGGCATCAGGCATGGTCTGCACCAAAGGCGCGGCGTATCGCCAGGACCGCAACACCATGCCTTCTTCGCTCCAGGCTTGCAGAGCTTCGCGCCATCGGCCGGCGGGCCACACGCAATCCCGTGCCAGATCGCATAGCGCGTACAGGCTGTGAAAGAAGCGGGTACGACAAACGTCACGCCACGTATCTTCATGGAAAGGTCCCCTTTCAGGCGGAGGCTTTGTGAGCCATTGAACGAGTTCACGCCGCTTTCGAGGTGCAATGTCGACATTGCGGCTTTGCACTCATTCCCGGTTTGCTCCTCACCCTCGGCGGCTGTATGACGAATGCCACCGTCGAGTTGACGAAGGCGCCGTTCGACGCGACGACGCGACGACCCAACTCACCAACGGCACATCCGGGGCCACCAAAGAGTTTCTCGATCCGACGACCGAATTTACATCCAGCACGACACCGGGCGCGCTCGCGGACGGCCGTTTGCTCAGGGCCAGACAAAAGGCCACCGTCTTCGCCATGCATACGCACGAGAACCTCCGCGCGGACATCGCCCGCGGCCAGGGAGAATATCTTGCGTCGTTGGCAAGCCTGACCGGCGTCTCTACCGATCAGTGGACAGACCTTCAGGACCGCATGAGAAATGCGTATCCGGATCTTTTTAATGAGCAGATCTCACCGGCGCATTCCAGCGAGCGAATCGTCGAGATCGCCTGGGCACACGGGTATGGCGTGCAGGCGCCTGTTGATCGATGAGTCACTTGACGCCTGTTCAGCCGTCTGACGCCTCACCGAATCGTGCCATCGGTCTCGCAGCGGGACGGATAAATACACGTATTCCCACGCGTATCAGCGGTTGACAGTATCGCGCGAGCGGCGTAGGTTTCGGTCACCTGACGGAACCTATGGCCAACATCAGCATCCATGGACGCGTCATCGACGAGCGGGGGGCCGGCATCGCCGGCTTGACTGTTCGCGCGCTCGACTTCGATCCTTTTTTTAGCGAAGACGATGTACTGGGCGTCGGCAAGACAGAAGGCGACGGCACCTTTCTCATTTCCTACTCGCCGGACGCCTACCGCACCTGGAAGGTTGATCGAAATCCCGACCTCGTCGCCCAGGTATTCGGCCCCATCTACACGGACCCGGCGCTCTTCGGCACCCGCCTCCTGCACGAAACCAAGGAAGCAAAGGATGTCACCGACTCGAACCATGAAGTCGGCACCATCACGATCCACCGCAACAACATCGAGGGCTGGCTTGTCACCCACACCACGTTGAATCCCGCCGTGGGCAACCCGGTCGCGCTCTTTCACCACAACCGCATCACACACCTGATCGACGGCGCCAAGATGTTCCCCGCGGTGACCGACGCCGCCGAGGGCGCCACCGAATCCATCAACCTGATGACGCTGTTTTTCGACGTCAATAACGGCTTCCTCACCAAGTTCAAAAGCAGCTTCAACCAGTTGAATCCTCCCTCCACCGGTTGCAAACAGGGAGCGGAAACCTCGCTGGAAGAGGTGCTCAAGAACAAGGGTGGAAAACCGGTGAACGTGCTGGTGACGAACCCGCCGCTCTCCGCGGAAGACACCGTGACCGAGGTGGCGGAGTTTTTTGCCCAGACGGCGGGCGTGCGCACCAATGCGTTCAACAAGGGCTTCGCCCTGCTGCATGCCAAGGCCATCGTGGTGGATGGGGACCACGCCATCCTCATGGGGTCGCCGCTCAAACAGTACTACTTCAGCGACACCAACCATGCCATCCGCGACGCGCGCCACAAGGGCTCGCTCATGCACGACGTCAACACCGATCTCAAGGGCCCTGCGGTGTCTCACATCGAAAAGACGTTCGCGAGCATCTGGAATGCCACCGGCAAACCGATGCTCATCCCCCCGCCGAAGACCTTTCCAGACCTGCCGGTCACGCCCGACGGCAACGTGGCCTCAGTGCAGGTCCTGCGCACCCTCCCGGGGGGCTCGATCAAACGCATCAATCCGAGCGATGAAGACCTGCCCTACGGGGAAACCGGCATCCTCGAAGCCTATGAACGGGCCATCGCCAACGCCCAGCGCTACATCTACATCGAGAACCAATATTTCACCTCACCCGAAATCGTCGATGCGCTCATTGCGAGGATGAAAGATACGACAAAGCCCAGGCTGCAGATCATCCTGGTCCTGAACCTGCGCCCCGACCTGCCCGGCTATCCGGATCGCCAGATCGATAACGTCAACCAACTCCGCAGCGCCGCCAAAGCAGGCGGGCATCACCTGGGCGTCTACACCCTCTGGAGCCGGTCGGAGAAAGCAGGCAGCGGCGGCGCGGGGAATCCGCGGCGCTACGACGTGATGCCGGTGTATGTTCACAGCAAGGTTGCGATCATCGACGACGTGTGGGCCACAGCCGGCAGCGCGAACCTCGACGGCACCTCGATGAACTACCACGAGATCGGCCTGATCATCACCGGCTCCATCCTCGACCGCGCGATCGAAAAAGCCAAGCTCACCAACGATCCGGGGAAATTTCTCTGGGAACTGTTCTGGTATCTCTTTTTCTTCGTCTTCAAGCAGATCCTGTTCGATCTCAAGACGTTGCTCGTCCTGCTCTTCGTCGCCTACAAACTGATCTTCGACTTCAAGGAAACGCTGGAGACCATCCGCGAAACGTTGGGCGACGTGGCCGACATTCCCCAACTCATCGCCGATGTGTTCACACGCACCGCCCGGCACGCCCTCCCCGGCCGTTCGCGGCAGCCGTCGCGCAGCGTGGAACTGAACCTGGTCATGTACAGCGGCATTGCCGGCCTGCCGGAGAACGGCGTCGTCCGGGCCCTGCGCCACGAACTGTGGCAAGAGCACCTGGGGCTGGCCTCGCTGCCGGATCGGCTCAAGACCTTGCCCGCCGACCCGACTTCCATGACGTGGGTCGCCGAATGGGAAGCCGCCGCCACACACCATGTAGATGCCATCAAGAATGACCTGGCGCCTCCGGCCGACCATGCGCCGCACCTGTTGCCCTGGATGCCGGAGACCAACCCGAAGGACTATCTGGCCGCGCTCAAGATCCGCACGTCCACCCTGCGCAACAAGGCGCAGAAGTTCGATTTCAAAACCTGCAAGGTCGACGACAAGAAAGATCTGCTCCCGTGGCCGATCATCTAATCCAGAACGCCACCGCCGGGATCGGGCGGCTCCTGTCGTACCTCGACATCGTCCAGGGCGATGTCGAGGAGGCACGCGCGTTTCTGAAACTGCTAGGCTGGGATCTTCCACCCGGCCTCGACGACATCGGCTTGGCCGCACTCAATCTCGGCGATTTCTTCACGAAGCTCGACGCGGTCCTCGGCGCGTCCGATGCCGAATGGAACGACGACCTGGCCATGGCGGGCCGCATCGCCGACCTCGCGCTCGCGATCGAAGCCCTCACGCGGCAGATACACGACTTGGCGCAGACCCTGCCCGCCAGACTGGCCTCCTTCGGCGATTACGTAGATCGTACGCAGATCCATAAGGAACTCCCGAGACGGCTATTCGATTTTCTCGCCGCGAATTTTCTGGCCCAGGCCTCGCCGCTCAGTTACGCCGTCCTCCACCTGCTGAACATCATCGACTATCCTTACTACGCCGCCGACCCGACGATATTTCAGGTCGAACACGTCCGCGCCACGATCAACTATCACCTCTTCAAAGTAGCGGTCACGAGCCCCGATCAGCTCTTTACCGAGGCCTACGGCTGGCACACGCCCGACTTCCAATCGATGACCTTCCTCACCAGGCTGAGCCAGCTGCTGCAAACGCTGGGGCTACGGAGTCGTATCCAACCCCTGAGTCCGCAGGCGCAAGAGGCCTGGCTGGGACGAGCCGAAACAAACTCCAACCTACCGCCGCAACTCCTCACCTTCCTGCACGAGGAACGTGGCTCCGCATTCGGAGTGCGGTTGGGCCTCTCGCTGTTCGGCGCGGCTCCCACATCGGCGGGCGCGAGTGATGCCGGACTCGGCCTCGCCCCCATCATTCAAGGACGCGCAGAGGGTGCCGTTCCGTTCCCTCGCCTGGAGGACACGCGGATTGAATGGTCCGGCGACGTGGCGGTGCTGAAACGGCTGGCGGTGATCCTCAGGCCCGGGCAGGACCTCACGCTTCGCAAGGGAGCCGGGCTCGCCGATGCCCTCAACGGCCGCTTCACGCTGGGGCTGCGGCACGGCCAACCGGCCGGCGAGCTCAAGCCGTTGGTGCGGTTTCCCGGTGGCTCAGCCCTGCGTTATCAGCAGTTCGCCGTCGCAGGCGGCCTCGACGCCTCCTCGGCAACCCGCATGGAGACGTTCGTGGAGCTTGCGCTCTTGGGGCTCCGCTTCGACCTCTCGCTCGCAGATGCAGACAACTTCATCCAAGGCACGGTCGGGCGCGAGTCTGTCCAGGCCCCGTTCGATCTCACGTTGCGCTGGAGCAGCAGAGAGGGACTGTCGTTCTCCGGCAGCGGCGGACTCCACGTGGCGTTGCCGTTGCAGCAGGCCGTCGGCCCCGTGAAGCTGGATGCGGCCCACATCGGCATCAACGTGGGCGAAGAAGGCATCGACACGGAAACCAGTATCAACGCCCGATTGCTGCTCGGCCCAGTCACCGCGACCGTCGAACGGATCGGTGTCTCGGTCGCCCTGTCCTTCCAGGAAGGCAACCTTGGCCTCTTCGGCCTGTCGCCGCGCTTCAAGCCGCCGACCGGCATCGGCCTGGCGATCGCAACGGCGGGGGTGACCGGCGGCGGCTTCCTGGGCTTCGATCCCCAGCGCGCCGAATATAGCGGGATGCTGCAACTGGAACTGGCCGAGACGATTGCCATCAAGGCGCTGGGACTGCTCACTACCAAGCTGCCCGACGGCAGCAAGGGTTATTCGCTCGTGATTCTCTTGACCGCCGAAGGCTTCGCGCCCATCCCCATCGGCTTGGGCTTCACCCTCACCGGCATCGGCGGGTTGGTGGCACTGCATCGCACCGTCCGCACCGACGTGCTGCGCGAAGGGCTCAAGACCGGCACCTTGAACTCGGTGTTGTTTCCACCCGATCCCTTGCGGAATGCCCCGCAGATCTTCAGCGACCTGCGCCGCGTGTTCCCGCCGACCGCCGGCCGCCATGTCTTTGGCCCGATGGTGCAACTCCGCTGGGGCTCGCCGACCCTGCTCACGCTCGACCTGGCCCTGCTCGTCGAACTGCCTTCGCCGGTCCGGGTCGTGGTCTTGGGCCGTCTGCAAGTCCTGTTACCGAACCAGACCCATCCGCTCATTCAGATTCGCATGGATGCGCTGGGCGTGCTGGATGTTTCGGCCGAGACCGTGGCGTTGGATGCGACGCTCTACGATTCGCGCATTCTGCAATTCACCCTGACCGGCGACATGGCGCTCCGCGCGGGCTGGGGCCGTCAGCCACAGTTTGTGCTGGCCATCGGTGGCTTCCATCCGCGGTTTGCCCCGCCGCCGGGGGTACCGGCACTTAAACGACTGGCCTTGAGTCTGGCCGACGGCGACTCACTCCAGTTACGCTGCCAGGCCTATCTGGCGGTCACCTCCAATACGGTGCAGTTCGGAGCCCGGGTGGATCTGCATGCGGCGGGGGGCGGGTTCAGCTTCGACGGCATGCTCGGCTTCGATGCGATCATCCAATTGGCCCCCTTGGCCTTCGAGGTGGAGGTCGGCGCCGCGCTGGCCCTGCGCTATCGCGGGCGGCTACTGGTGGGGGTCTCGTTTAAGGGTCGCCTGGCCGGCCCCACGCCCTGGCAGGTGGAGGGCAAAGCCTCGATCAAGATCCTGTTCTTCTCGGTGTCGGTGTCCTTCTCGCGGACGTTCGGGAGCAGGACGGCGCCGCCGCTGCCGGCGGCGGTGGATGTCGTCGGCGTGATCGCCGCCGCCCTGGCCGACCGGCGCAATTGGAGTGGGGCACTCCCCCGCAGCAGCGCCCCGGTCGTGACCATCGGAGAGACCGCCCAGCCGGCCAACGGCCTGCGCGTCCATCCCTGGGCGGAGCTGACGCTGCGCGAGCGGATCGCGCCGCTGAACAGACGGCTCACGAAGCTGGGCACCGCACCGCTGGTCGGCGGGCCCACGACGGTAAGGGTCTCGGTGACGGATCGCGCCGGCGCGCAGCCCTGGCGCACGACGCCGGTATCGGAGCCCTTCGCCCTGGCGCAGTTCGAAGACCTGCGGGAGGATGAGCAGTTGGCACAGCCGGCATTTCTCCCGCTCGACGGCGGTCTCACGATCGCCGCCGACGATCTGGCCGTGGACGACGACACCGGCCTCGCGGCGCCAATTGCCTATGAAACCTTGCTGATTGATCCGACGCGGCCGCCGGAGCGGCCGAAGCCGGGCTACGTACTCTCGGCAGCGGTGCTGGCGCGGGTCGCGCCCTTCGGCGCCGCCGGCCAGGCCCCGGCGCGCAGACGGCGACGGGGCAACGTGGTCACTCTGGTAGAACGGTGACGAGGATGCCTCGATGAACAAAAAACTCGATCCTGGACTACGGTCGAAACTTCGTACCAACCGGACAGCCGATGCGGCAGCGGCGGCCGTGCCAAAAACACGCTCCCGCGCAAAGAGTGAGCAGGTGGGCGTCATCGTCGCCTTCACCGGCAGCGCAGACGACCTGACCGCCGTCGGCTTCGTGCAGCGCACGCTCGTCCGTCATCCTCGCAAGGGCTACGGCATCGCCACCGGCACCATTGCTTTCGACCGTCTCGACGATCTCGCTGCAATCCCCCACGTCACGACCGTGGAGGGGCCGCGCCGCATGCATCGCGAACTCAACTTCAGTTTGAAAGAAATCCGCGCCACCGCCGTACACACCGGCCCCCTCTCGCGCAAAGGAAAGGGCGTCGTCGTCGGCATCATCGACAGCGGCATCGACTGGCGGCACGGCTCGTTCGTCGATGCGAACGGGAAATCGAGGATTCTCGCGATCTGGGATCACATGTTGCCCTTCCGAGCGGGCGACACGAGGGGACCCAACAATATCGGCGTCGTCTATGACCAAGACCAAATCACCCAAGCGCTGAAGGGCCGAGCCAGAGTACGCACCAAAGATGTCGATGCAAGCAACAACCGGGAGGGCCACGGCACCCATGTCGCGGGCATTGCTGCAGGCAACGGCAGACCTCCGACCTGCTGCCACGTCAGCCAAACCTATGTGGGCGTGGCACCGGAGGCCGAACTCATCGTCGTTCGCTACGACTATACCGACGACGAAGAGATCGGCGAAAACCAACGTCTCATCGAAGCCATCGATTTCATCTTCGGCTTTCTGGGCAGCATCGACAAGCCGAAGGTCATCAACATCAGCCAGGGCGACAACCTGGGGCCGCATGACGGCACAAGCGCCGTCGAGCTGGCGATCGACGCCCACGTCGAAACCGGCGACTTCCTGCACCATCCGCAGATCGTCGTCAAATCGGCCGGCAACGAAGGCGGCATGTTGCGACACGTGCAAGGTCGCGTGCCGGGGAACGGCAATCTGGAAGTTGAATTCGAGATGCCCAAGGGACGTAGGTCCGACGCGCTATTGGATCTCTGGTACGACCGGGGCGGCACCCTCAACCTAACCGTGACCGCGCCCGGCGGCGCCGCCAGCGGCGTCGTCAACCATGGCACCGACCTTCCGGCCAACGCCGCCGCCCCGCCGTTTATCGCCAATCCCGCGGCTGCCGCCAACCGGCAAACCCGCGTCTCGATCGACGGGACCATCAACGGCGAGCACGACCGCAATAATAACTTTCGCATCACCATCGCGCGCTCCCGGCGTGGACACCTCCTCGATGGCTCGTGGAAGCTGACCCTCGCGAATCCCAATGCCGGGGCCGTCGATTTTCACTGCTGGATCGAACGCGGTACGAACACACCCTGGTTTCTCCCGCCGAAAACTCCGGATGACGGCAAGGTGCGGGCGAGCCTGGACGCAACACTCAGCATTCCCGGCACCGCGTCCCAAGTCATCACGGTCGCCAACCATGCCTCACGCACGAGCCGCTGCGATTGCTGGCCTTCAACCGGGATCGTCTCTTCTTCCAGCCGAGGCCCCGTCGCGAGGGGTGCCGCAACCAACCGCAAGCCCGACATCGCCGCACCGGGACTAGAAATCACCTCCGCGAAAGCCGATGCGGCCAACCTGCGCGGACGCTGTTGCGATTGTTGCCCCGATGCCTGCTGTTGTCTGTATGAGGATCTCACCGGCACCAGCATGGCCGCTCCCCATGTGGCCGGGGCCATCGCGCTGCTCCTGGAGGAAAATCCCCGGCTCACCAGAGCCGACATCGTCCGCCACTTGCAGGCGACGGCGCGAGACCGGCCGGCCGGCGGACGGGACGCGACCTGGGGCGGGGGAAAACTCAACATCCAAGCCGCCATCGATGCCGTGCGTGCAGCAGCTGCCGGGGGCGGCGGGGCCGGAGGCGGTGGAGGTGGAGGTGGCGTACCTCGGATCCATCCTCCGTCAGGTTTGGATGAGTCATTCCAGCGCGAGCCAAAGGCGTCGGCCTTCACCGGAACCCCTGCGCCATTCACCTCCTGGCTCCGCACGCTCCGCGAGCGGCTCAAGGACTATCCCGAAGGAGAACACGTCGCCGCCGCCATCAGCCGACACTTTAGCGAAGCCCGGCGTCTGATCAACAGCAACCGGCGCATCGCGACCATGTGGCATCGCGCGGCGGGACCGGCGCTCCTGCGGCGCCTCATCCACGGCACGCGAGCCGTTGACGGTCCCCTGCCGATCGAGAAAGAATCGGCCTCCCGATACCTCGACCGCTGCCTGGATCTGCTGGCCCGACAGGGTAGTCCAAGACTGCGGCAGAGCCTCGACCGGTACCACTCTTTTGTCTCCATGCTGCTGACGGAGAGTTTCACGGCCCCGATTGAATCACGGACCATATCGCAACCATGAGTACAGCTGTCGGGTCGCTCGAACAATTGGCCGGGGAACTTGCGCGGGTCTTCGAACCGCTGGTGCAGCGCGCCGAAACCGGTACGCTGGACGACGTACTGCCATGGTTGGGCCTGCGCGTCTTCGAGATGGAGCCGGACACGACCGCGCTGACTGGTGCGCTCACCGCCACAGCCACGGCTGCCGCCGAACTTGACCCCCTCATCAACGACTTGGCCCAAGCCGTGACGCAGGACGATCGCGCAGCCATCGCCTCCACCGTCGCCGCCTTGATGCAACAACTACGCGCGACGCTCCAAGGCATCGAGGGAGTGGTGCGGGCCCTGCAAACCTTCGGCAACGACGCAGCCCTCTCGCCCCAACACAAGACTGAACTCGCCGCCTTCGCTCGTCTGTTCCCGGAACGGCTCCTGCATCGTTTGGTGGCCGACTACTTCGAAGTCCGCTTCCCTCAGATCGCCCTGCTGCTGCTCGGCACCGGCACGATCGAGGTCGTCGACGAGCCAGGCCTGCCGGAAGGGTCGCTCCACGGTCCCTACGTCCGGAAGACCCTGCATCTCAATCGCCTGCTGCAGCTCTTCACCGACCCGACGGGATTGTTGCGCGACGTCTATGGCTGGGGCGCGCCCTCGTTCGACGGCCTGACGCTGTTCAGGATGTTGCAGAGGTTACTACACGAGAAATTCGGCATCCCCGCTGAGATCCTGCACCCGGCTGGTGAGCCGGCACTGTTGGAAGCCTTCGGATTCAACGCCGAGGTCAACCCGACATTCTCGCCCCCCGGCCTGGACGTGACGTTGCGCGCACCAACCTCGATCGAGCGTAGCGACACCGTCACCGAGAGCGCGTGGCAGGTGACCTTCGATACGGTCGTCCGCGTCAGCAGTGATCTGACCGCTTCCATCCGTCCACCCTTGGATCTGGATTTCCAGTTGCCGGCAGGCACCGCGATGGATGTCACCGTGGGAGCCCAGTTCGCCCGTACAGGCGACGCCGAACCTTTTGTCGTGATCGACTCGGCGGAAGGCTCTCGCTTGGCCATGCAGCGCCTCCGCGCTTCCGTGAAACTGGACCTGCATGTCGACTCGGCCGCACCGGCTCGCGCCACAGTGGACCCGGCGATTGCCTTCGCCGTGGAACGCGGCGAGGTGGTGATTGATTTCTCCAAAGGTGATGGGTTTCTCGCGCAGATTTTCCCTAAGGATGGTCTTGCCGTTCCGTTCGATCTCGCCGGTGAGTGGTCGTTCCGCCGTGGGCTCTCGCTGCAGGGCGAAGTGGGATTCGAAGCGACCCTACCCCTGCACGTCACCCTGTTCAATGCGATTTCGATCGAGCTGCTCCGGCTCGCCGTCCGGTCGCACAACCGCGAGGACCAGGGCATCGACATCGAGGCCGCCACGAGCGCCACCCTCAAACTTGGCCCGATCACCGCCACCATCGACCAGGTGGGATTCGCTGCGAGCCTCCGGCTTCCTCCGAGCGGCGGAAACTTGGGCCCACTTGACCTCTCCCTCGGCTTCAAGCCTCCGACCGGCATCGGCCTGGCGATCGCGACAGCGGGGGTGACCGGTGGCGGCTTCCTGGGCTTCGATCCCCAGCGCGCCGAATACAGCGGGATACTGCAACTGGAGCTGGCCGAGACGATTGCCATCAAGGCGCTGGGACTGCTCACTACCAAGCTGCCGGACGGCAGCAAAGGCTATTCGTTGATCGTGATCCTCACCGCCGAAGGCTTCGCGCCCATCCCCATCGGGCTGGGCTTCACCCTCACCGGCATCGGCGGGTTGGCGGCGCTGCATCGCACCGTCCGCACCGACGTGTTGCGCGAGGGCCTCAAGACCGGCACCTTGAACTCGGTGTTGTTTCCGCCCGATCCGCTCCGGAATGCCCCACAGATCTTCAGTGACCTGCGCCGCGTGTTTCCGCCCACCGCCGGCCGCCATGTCTTTGGCCCGATGGTGCAACTACGCTGGGGCTCGCCGACCTTGCTCACGCTCGATCTGGCCCTGCTCGTCGAACTGCCCGCGCCGATTCGGGTGGTCGTGTTGGGCCGCTTGCAAGTCCTGTTGCCGAACCAGACCCATCCGCTCATTCAGATTCGCATGGATGCCTTGGGCGTATTGGATGTGAGTGCCGAGACCGTGGCGTTGGATGCGACGCTCTATGACTCCCGGATTCTCCAGTTCACATTGACCGGCGACATGGCGTTACGCGCGGGCTGGGGGCGTCAGCCACAGTTTGTGCTGGCCATCGGCGGGTTCCACCCGCGGTTTGCGCCGCCGCCGGGGCTTCCGGCGTTGCAGCGGCTGGCCCTGCAGCTCGCTGACGGCGACTCGCTCCAGTTACGCTGCCAGGCCTATCTGGCGGTCACCTCCAATACGGTGCAGTTCGGAGCCCGGGTGGACCTGCATGCGGCGGGTGGCGGGTTCAGCTTCGACGGCATGCTCGGCTTCGATGCGATCATTCAGTTGGCCCCCTTGGCCTTTGAGGTCGAGGTGGGCGCGGCCTTGGCGTTGCGCTATCGCGGGCGGCTGCTGCTGGGGGTCTCCTTCAAGGGACGCTTGGCCGGACCCACGCCCTGGCAGGTGGAGGGCAAGGCCTCGATCAAGATCCTGCTCTTCTCGGTCTCGGTGTCCTTCTCACGGACGTTCGGGAGCAAGACTGCGCCGCCGCTGCCGGCTGCGGTGGATGTCATAGGCTTGATCGCCGCGGCCCTGGCCGACCGGCGCAATTGGAGTGGAACCGTACCCCGGAGCAGCGCCCCGGTCGTGACCATCAGAGAGACCGCCCAGCCGGCCAACGGCCTGCGCGTCCATCCCTGGGCGGAGTTGACGCTGCGCGAGCGGATCGCGCCGTTGAATAGACACCTCACGAAGCTGGGCACCGCACCGCTGGTCGGCGGGCCCACGACGGTAACGGTCTCGGTGACGGATCGGACCGGCGCGCAGCCCTGGCGGACGACGCCGGTACAAGAGCCCTTCGCCCTGGCCCAGTTCGAAGACCTGCGCGAGGATGAGCAGTTGGCACAACCGGCGTTTGTCCCGCTCGACGGCGGCCTCACGATCGCGGCCGACGATCTGGCCGTGGACGACGAGGCAGGCCTCACGACGCCGATTGCCTATGAGACCTTGCTGATTGATCCGACGCGGCCGCCGGAGCGGCCGAAACCGGGCTATGTGCTCTCGGCGGCAGTGTTGGCCCGGGTGGCCCCCTTCGGCGCCGCCGGCCAGGCCCCGGCTCGCAGACGGCGACGGGGGAACACAGCAGTCACGACGTAATTCAAATGGGATGACACACCATGCCTGAACCGACCGCAGCCACCTATCGCTTCTACTCCTGGCTTCGCCAAGGACTCCTCGCGGGCCTCTCCGGACCCGGCGCTTCCAGCCCTGCCACGGCGGGACGCCTTGCCCTCCCCGTCCGTCTCCGGGTAAACGACCGGGCGCCCATCGACGTCAACGTGCAACTCTATGGCCCCGGCGACATCACCGGCCTGGACGCGCGCGAGATCATTCGCACGGAGCCACATGCCCACATGACCGACTTCGAGCCGAATTATTTTCCGGCCATCGAATTCGATCGCCCCGACTTCCCCTGGCTCTTCACCCCGGCGGCGGCCGACAGCGTGCGACGCCTCCGTCCATGGATCTGCTTGATCGTCGTTCCCAAGGAACGGGCCACGCTCAAGACCAATCCGCAGCGGCCCTTGCCGGCGATCACCTGCGCCCTGGAAGACTTACCCGACCTGGATCAGTCCTGGGCCTGGGCCCATGCACAAATCGTGGCAGGCCAAAGCTCGACGCCCGATCCCTCAGCGCGCGCGACGTTGCAGAAGCTTCTTAACGACCATCCGGAACGTACGCTCTCGCGGCTGCTGGCCCCGCGCCGCCTCGATCCCAATACTGCCTACTACGCCTGCCTCGTGCCCACCTACGACGTGGGGAGGAAAGCGGGGCTGGGCGAGCCGATCACGCCGGAGGACGAACAGGCCTTAAAATCGGCTTGGGTGAAGAACGCCGCGGCTGGACCAATCACGCTGCCGGTTTTTTTCCAGTGGGAGTTTCGGACCGGCCTCGCAGGAGACTTCGAATCGCTTGCACGCCGATTGAAGGCCCAGCCCCTGCCCTCTACGGTTGGCTTGCGGCCGGTGGACATCCGAACTCCCGGCTGGGGCATGCCGACGTTGCCGCCTGGCGCGCCGGGCAGCCTGTTGGATCTGGGTGGAGCCCTTCTCACTCCGGAGACTCAGCCGCGTGCCTGGCCCGACCAACCGCGCAAGACGTTCCAACTGGCCCTCGGCGCCATCCTCAACGCGCCGGCAGCGATGGCCGGCACGACCGGAGCCCCCGCCCTCCTCGGCCCGCCCATCTATGGGCAATGGTACGTAGACCGGGACAGCGTGCCGCCCGCCGACCAACCGCCGCACTGGTTCCGCGATCTGAATCTGGATCCGCGCCACCGCATCGCCGCCGGCATCGGCACGACGGTGATCCAACACGAGCAGGAGCCGTTGATGGCTTCGGCCTGGGATCAATTGGAACAAGAACGGCGGGATCGACAGCGGCTCAAGCGCGCGCAGTTGGCGGAGGCCGTCGGCGACAGTCTCTCGAAAAAACATTTCGCCGCGCTCGACCCGGCTAGGCTGCTGCAACTCACGGGGCCCGCGCTGCGAGCGTTGACGGGCATCGCCACGTCCCCCACGACGCCGCCGACTGCCGCCAACAACCTGTTGTCCGGCCATCCGGCCGTGACCGGCGCCTTTCGCCGGCTGACCCGCCCCCATGGTCCGATCGCGTCGCATGCCGCCAAACTCGACGCGCTCCGGCTCCCCGCCACGTCGCCCGCCTCGGCGGCCGGCCAGGCGTTTCGCCCGCTCATGCAATTTTCCGTCGCAACCAAGCAGCGGCAGGCACCGGCGTTGCGCGAATGGTCTGAGCTCAAGGTGGAGATGCTGCGACGCCTGGCCCCGAAGGAGGCGGTGTTGGCCGCGGTGAAAAAGACGATGCCTACCGTCGAGAATACGGAGCTGACGACATTCGCGCCGAGTTTCCCCCAGCCGATGTACGAACCATTGCGCGACTATGCACCGGACCTGTTGTTGCCCGGCATGGACCAGGTGCCCTCGAACACGATTGCGCTCCTCAAGACTAATCCGGAGTTGATCGAGGCCTACATGGTCGGGCTGAACCACGAGATGAGCCGCGAACTCCTCTGGCGTGGGTTTCCGACCGATCAGCGCGGCACCTACTTCCGGCAATTCTGGGATGCAGCCGGGGACGAACTTCCGACAACCGAGGCGGAACGTGAATCTCGTTTCGACATCACGCGGATCACCTCCTGGGCGGCGGACAGCCGCCTAGGCTCTCACAGTGCGCGTGGCTCGGCGGTCGGCCAGATGGTGCTCCTCATTCGCGGCGACCTCCTGCGGCGTTATCCACGGGCCATGGTCTATGCCTTGGAGAGCGTCTGGTCTGCGGACGGCACCAGGCGTGAGCTGGGCACGACGGAACGCTATCCGATTTTCCGCGCGACCCAGGCACACGACATCACCATGCTCGGATTTCCGTTGACCGAGGCGGACGTTCGCGGAGCCGACAACAAAGCCGGAGGACACCCGGGCTGGTTCTTCGTGCTGCAGGAGCAACCGACGGAACCGCGATTCGGCATGGACGTCGCCACAACCTATGGCGGCACCCCCGCCCACTGGCGCGACCTCACCTGGGGCCATCTGGCGCCGGACGAAGCCGCGCTGAAACAGATCGTGTATGTGCCGATCGACGGCCTGTTGAACAATGCTGTCGTCGATCAGATTCCGTGGGGCAAAAATTCGGCGCATATGGCCACCATCACCAGACAACCGCCGTTCCGCGTGGCGGTCCATGCCAGAACCTGGCTGCCGGCCCGGCAGTAGCGGCGGAAAGAGACGAGATCATGCCCTATTTGGAACAAGAGACTGCGCGACTCCAGACGGCCCTGCAGGCCTTGGCCGCGCAACAGACTACGTTGACGACCCAACTCACCACCCAGCAGCAGGCGGTGACGGCGGCCCAGGCGCAGCGCACCACCGCACAGAACGGCGTGACGCAGGCCCAAGCGCGCATTCCGCCGCTGCAGGCAGCCGCCGCCGCAGCGGACGCTCAGGTCGCGGAGGCGCAACAGGATCTGCTCGATGCATCCGAACCGCCGCAAGGCATCCCCCCCGCCGCCTGGAGGGCACGCCTGGCCGCGCTGAGAAAAAGACTCGCCGAGGCCAAGACCGCCGCAACCGCGGCCCATGCGAAGGTGACTGTCGCACAGCAGGGCGTGGCGCAAGCCCAGGCGCAAGTACGGGCTGCAGATGTTCAGGTTGCGTCGGCAACCACTGCGGTGCAGGCCACCCAGGCCGCGATCGCCGCCCTTCAACCCCGCCGGCAGGAACTGCACACGACGCTCACCGAGATCGAGCGCATGAATGCAGAGATCGCGCGCGACCCGCTGGCGAGGGAGGCCCTGCAACAGGTGGCGGCAGAACTGTCGGCCCGCACGGCAACGTTGGAAGAATCCCATCTGGTAACGCGGTTCGAGCTGGAGGACGCCGAGACGCTCCTCGCAAGCGTGATCACCAGGCGCAACGAACTGACGACGCTTCTCGCCGACCTCGCCAGACAAATCCCGGAGGCGGAGGCGCAACAGGCAGCAGCCCAGCAGGCGCTGGCGGCAGCCGAAACCGAGGTCAGCACGCATTTACAGGATGGGCCGTAGGTTTCAGTTAAGGAAAGGATCAGCAGCGTGAGACCGATCTCTGAAGGACCAGATATTCCCGAACGGGTGCCCCCGGCGTTGCTCCGGGCATGGGCAACCAAACTCCGCCAGTTGCAGGCGGCGCACGACCGGGCCGTCGGGAGGGCCCAGGCGGCCCAACGGCGGGCCGCCCTGCTCATCAGGCAACGGGCGCTCCACCAGGCCGAGTTGGCCCGGGTGAACGCACAAATCACGGCCACGCAGGAGGCGGTGGCTCGGAAGAAAGTCGAGGTGGCGGCGCTGTCGGCGCAGGTCGACGAGCATCGAACCGCTCGCGATGCCGCGACGGCCCGACTGCTTGGCACGGATCGTCTCAGCGGCACGGTCGCCACGACGCATCCACTGCTGCTGTTTCCCGTCCGTGTGGAAACCAGATTTGCCGCGAGACGAGCGGGAGCGGGCACCGATCTTCTGCTCCGCGTCTATCCCGACGACATTCATCTCGACAGCCACGAACCGGCTCTCACCGAAGAAGAGGAACGCCGCGGCAAGGAGTTGTGGGCCCATGTCGCCGCAGCCCCGGCAGGCACGGACCGGCAAGAGCACATCAGGCAGGGTTGGCAACGACTCACCGAACAATTCGGCACGACCCGCGCTGCCTGGATCGCCCATGTGCTCGATCCCGCCCAAGCCGGAACGGTCGCTCGTCGCCACGACAGCTGGACGCGCGCGCCCCACACGCAGGTCTTGCCGGATCGCTGGGTCGCCATCGGCTATCGCAGCGATACGGCGCGCGTCACCGCCTGGGGCAAGCCCATTCCCGAGACCGTGGCGGTCGGGCCTGACCCACGCAGCACAGGCCCGGTCGGCAGCAATGGAATGCCGCCCGTCGATGAAGGCATGAAGTGGATCACCGATTTCGATACGGCTGAATCCATCGGCATGGGGCTACGTATTCCCATTACAGAGGAAGACGCCCGGACGGGATTCGATCGGATCGTCCTGTTGGGCCTCAAGGCCTCATGGGACGCCCCGACCACGGCCGACCGATTGGTCCGATTGTTCGATGCCCACCATTACACCGGCAGCCTCGCCCTCGTGGAGCAACAGGTGCCGACGAACAACACCGCGGAAGCCTCCGCCGGGTATCGATCGGCCGGGCGCGATGCCGCCGACAGCATGGGCGTCGAACTGGGTTCCTCGCTCATCCGTCCCGGGTCCGACGGCGAGCTGCTGGCGAAGGCCCTGGGCTTGCCGACTTCCGTCTTTGCCCATGTCCGCGGTGCCGACGGATCGGAACAGCGCCGGTCCTCGCTGACGCAGGCAGTCCTGCTCGCGTTCTGCGACAGTCCGCTCTTGCGGCAACTGCTCGGCGCAGCCGGAGCGGACGTGATGCGCGACCACTTCACACAGTACGTCCGTGCTCGCGGGCCACTGCCGGTCTTGCGTGTCGACAGCCAACCCTACGGCCTGCTGCCGGTGGCGGCACTCGACCGCTGGATCTCGACGACCGATCAGGACCAGGACAAGGCTCTGGCCACCTGGTGGCGTGCGCAGAGATTGACACGCCGCCGCCAGGCGTCACAAACCCTCCAGACCACGGTGGAATCCAACCCTGTCGTGCTCTTGGCGCAGGAAGCGAACGCCTTCCGTTACATCTTGCGCGAATTTCCCGAGATCTCCACTCAACAGCCGCCCATGCCGCAGCGGCTGCTCTCCGAGGCCTTCCGGACGTTGCTGCTGACTCGCGCACTCTCCACTCCGCACGAGCCGGCCTGGGACGAAGTGACGACCCTGCCTGAACCGGTTCGGCAGCAACTGCTCGCGGAGGTGATGGATCTGCTCACCTATCGCCTCGATGCCTGGGGCACATCCCTCGCCACCAGGCGGCTTTCCATCATGCGGCAGGCGGCGCCCACCGGCATCAGGCTCGGCGCCTACGGCTGGGTGGAACAGGTCCGACGTGCGGCCCCGCTGCAACCGGTCCCGGCACTCCCGACCGGTGTCCCTGCACCGCTCTCGCGCTCGGAACAGAACAAAGGCTTCGTCCACGCCCCTTCGCTGGGGCATGCGGCGGCCGCTGCCGTGCTGCGAAGCGGGTACCTCTCGCAGGAATCGAATCGCGCACCCGGCGCTTCGCCCTTTGCAGTCGATCTCTCATCCGAACGGGTCCATCGCGCCAAGTGGCTACTCGACGGAGTGCGCCAAGGTCAGTCCCTGACCGCCCTGCTCGGATATCGATTCGAACGCCGTCTTCACGAACGCGGGTTGGACCGCTACATCCAACGCTTCCGTGCCCTCACCAGCTTCACCGGCACCGACCGCTTCGCCGACATTCGCGATACCCTCACGCGGGCTGAACGGCTGGCGCACGAGGTGATTCTGTTGACGGCGCAACGTGACCAGGCCCTGCGCCGGGCCGAGGACGCTCATGGCTTGAAGGCCGAACGAGAGCGCCGCGCGGACACCTATCGCGCCGAACTGGGGACGATCGCCACGCTCGCGCAACAGGCGCAGGCCGCGCAGGCACAGGTGGTCCAGGCGGCCCAGGTGCTGGCGCAACAACAGGCGGCAAAACCGCAGGGCAAGGTGACCCAACCGACCGTGCGGCGTTATGCCGTCCAGTTGTTGGAAGCGCGGGATTTGGATGAGTGGGACAACCGTGTGGAACCGCTGACCCAGGCCCATGCCACCGCCCTGACCCAAGCCGCCGCCGCACAGCAGACCGTCAGCGCGCGCAATGGCTCACGCCTGCTCGCGGAACGGGCCCAGGCGAAGCTGCTCATCGCCGCCGATCCGGATTCCATTCCCGCCGCGCAGCAGATGGCGGCAGGACAAGAAACCCTCGCCGCCGAACTCGACCGCCAAGCGCTCGCCAAGGAAGGCGGGCAACGAGGCAAGGCCATGAGCGATCTCCTCGCCGCCAGGGCAGCACTCACCACGCGCCTCGCCGCGCAATGGAATGAGGCGCTGAAATCGCTGCCGGCAGCCGCCGTCGTCGACGGGCTGGCCCTGCACCGGCGATGGACCGCCAGCCAGCAACGCCAGGCGCCGCAATCTCCCTGGGATGTCACCACCATTCCGTTCGGCAACGCGACCTTGGGATTTCCACCGCCCGGCAGCCCGGACTTCACGGCGCTGGTGGAGTCGCTCAAGGCACTCGACGATCTGGTCGACTCCGTGGGAGACAGTGTCGTGGCCGAAAGCGTGTATCAGCTCGTGCAAGGCAATCCCCTTCGTTCAGGTGCCACGTTGGATGCCATCGCTGCGGGTGAAGTTCCGCCGCCGGAATTGGACGTGATCCGCACGCCGAGAAGCGGGATCGGACTCACGCATCGCCTCTGCACGCTGTTCCCGGCGACCGAGGGGACGGCACCGGCAGGCTGGCCGACGACCGCCCCATCGGCACGTGCTCAAGCCGAACCGATCCTCAACGCCTGGACGGCGACGTTGCTACCCAACCCGGCTCAGGTCCGTTGCAAGGCGGACTACGTCAATCAGCAGGACGGACAGGTCTATCAAACGGTGGAGAGCTCGTTGACCTCGCTCGGACTGGCGCCGCTGGATGCGGTCTACCTCGCCGAAGGCAACACTCGGGCACAGCAAGCCGAGCTGGAGCAACGTTGGCGATTCGTGTTGCAGCAGACTCGTCCCGCGACGGTCCCGACGGAGGCGATCATTCGATTGCGGTTCGGCCGCGACAGCGGCTGGAGCGCGGAGATCGTCAGCGTGAGCGAATGGTGCGAGGTGGCGACCACGGTGCGGCGCCTGCTCAGCAACGCCCGCTCCCTCGACGGACGCGACCTGTCGTTGCCCGAATCACCCGCCGACTCCGGGCTGAACCATGACGAATTTGCCGGTCGCGCAACCCGCGCGCTGCAAGCCCTGACCGACGCGCGCGGTAGGCTCAACGGCCTCCTGCCGCCGCCCTCATCGGATGACCTGACTGCCAACCTCGACGAGGTGCGCCGCGCCCTGCTCGGTTTGGCGAACTTCGGCATACCGAGCGCCGTCCCGATGGACATCGGCGGCACGGGACCGGAATCGCGATCGTTGCTCCTGACGCAATCACGGTCGGTCGTCCTCGAAGCGCAACGTCGGCTGGATCGCATAGCCGAGTCCGACCAGGGATTTGTGCGTGCGAACGCCACGCTGGAAGAGCGGCGCGATCACGACCTGGCTCGTTTTCGGATCATCTTCGGCCAGGACTTCCTGGCACTGCCCCGCGTGACAGCAGCCAACGCTGCACAGTTGAACGAGACGTTCGCCGCCGGCCTCTCGCTCCAGGGCCAAGACCCGCTGGCCGCCGTCACCTGGTTCCAGCGTGCCGCCTACGTCCGCCCTGGCGCGACGCGGCTGAACGAAGCCATGCTCTATGCCGAAACCGTGGGGAGCGCCGCACTCCGGTTCCACGTCGGACAACTCCCGTTTCAGGCACAGGATCGCTGGGTAGCCCTGCCGCAGGCGGCGGACCAGCCGTTCCCTCGCGGGCGCCTCTCGCTGGTGGCGCAGATGGCGTCGGCACAACCGCTCCGCTTCGATCACCCCTTCTGCGGGCTCCTGATCGACGAGTGGGTGGAGACGGTGCCGAGCCCCAACGAAACGACCGGCCTGGCCTTTCATTACGATCAACCGAACAACGCGCCTCCGCAGGCGCTGCTGCTGGCCGTGCCCTCGGACCGGCGGACGACCTGGGGCCTCAACAGCCTGGAAGCCGTCCTGAACGAGACGATGGACTTGGCCAGACTCCGCGCCGTCGCGCCCGACAGCGGGGATGAATTGATCTGGGTGGAGGATCAACTGCCGGAAGGCGCCGCTCCGCTCGGCGACGGCGAGGGCTGGACCTGGGTGCGCATGAAGCCGGAACCGCTCTCCGGTAGACGCGCCCATCAATCGGTGGTCGCCGCCGGCATCCACCAACACTTTTTCCAAGGCGCCAAGGCCGCCATGTTCGTCAGTGTAGGAGACCGCCTGTTCGCGCACATCTACCTCGATCCCGCGCGTCTGCCGCGACAAGTCATGTTGCAGTGGCATGACGGCAGTTGGGAGCATCGCGCCTATTGGGGCGAGAACCTCATTCCGTGGGGCACCGACAATACCGTCAGCCGCCAGTACATGGGCCCCCTGCCGCCTCCCGGCCGATGGGTACGGCTCGAAGTGCCAGCCGCAGCCGTGGGGCTCGAAGGCCGGATCGTGAACGGCATGGCCTTTACCCTGTTCGACGGCACGGCCACGTGGGATCGTTCCGGCAAACGCGCGTTGCAGCCGGTCGGTTCCGGTGAGCAGGATCCATCGGCACCGGCGCTGCTGTTCACCGGCGGCACCCTCGACTTCACCAGCGTCATCGATCCAGCGATAGGAGCCTAGGCATGCCCTCTCGAATCAGACTCGACCTCAGCACCCACAACCCCGACCTGCAAGACGGGTTGCAAGCGCGCATCCACGATCCGCTCTGGATGCTGGGCCGTCAATGGCAGTTCGGCGAGTTCAACGGGGCTGATGCCGGTTCGCCTGCCGCCGCGCAGGTGATCGTGGACACAGCCGCCGTCACCCGCTATCAACCGGGACCACGCTCCGGCCCGCATCCGGCCAGACCCTACGCAGCCGCCGGCCTGGCGTTGGAAACGCTCGTGGAAGCGGAACCGGTGACGGACGACTCACGCCCTAACTGGCGCCTCGCAGCCGAATCCGGAAGGCATCTGCTCCGCCTGCTGGAAACCGCCAGGCTCGGGCCCACCCGCGCACAGTGGTTGGCATGCGCCTACGTCCTGGCCGCCCCCGCAGCAGAGCAGGCCAAACAGATCGATGCCGCGAGCCTGTCCTTCATCCGCGTGCTGAGCGGTCGCACCATCGATGGACTGCGGTTTGCCACGCGCCTGAGAGCGCTGCAGGTCGGCAACACATTAAATGACGTATTTCGCGACGCGCCGTTCGATCAAGTGACCGAGGTGGATCGTCCAAAGATCCTCGCCATCCTGACCACCTGGCTGACCTGGCTCGACGGCCTATTCCAGCAAGGCAGCGCTCCCTCCGCCTGGATTCCCGAACGGATGGAGTACGCCCTGAGCGTCTCCGCTAAGACGACGTCGAGCGAAGTGGTGCTGACCGCGCCGGAATATCTCGATGGACGATTGGACTGGTTTTCGTTCACAACGAGTTCAGGCACCGGTCTGGGCGCCACCGAAAGCCGCACCTCTGTCACGGAGGCCTTTCTCCCCGCGCCGGTCTCGTTTCGCGGCATGCCCTCCGCGCGCTTGTGGGAATTCGAAGACGGCGCCGTAAATTTTGCGAGCGTCCAAGCCGCACCGCAGGACCTGGCCCGCCTGCTGCTCGTGAAGTTCGCACTGGAATACAGCAACGATTGGTTCCTCCTGCCGCTCGAACTTCCCGTCGGGACACTCTCGCAGATCCGCGCGCTCGTCGTGACCAACACGTTCGGCGAACGGTTCCTCATTTCCCACACGACCGAAGTGGATGGGCCCACCACGCCCTGGCGCATGTTCAGCCTCACGAACGACAAACAGAACCTGTTCTTCCTGCCGCCCGTGTTGGGACCGATGCTGGAAAGCCGTCCGGTTGAAGACCTATCGTTGCTAAGGGACGAAATGGCCAACGTAGCCTGGGCCGTCGAGCGGGTCGTCGAAAGCGCCGTCGGTCGGCCGTTAGACCGTCATGAAGCCTATCAAGAGACGCTGGCGGAACAGCCGCCATCCCCTGCAGCTGACGCTGACGGCGCGCCGCTGGTGTACCGGCTCGGCACCGCAGTACCGGACTATTGGATTCCGTTGCTCCCGGTGAAAGACGGTACTGCCCTGCGGCTCAAACGTGGAGTACTTCCGACATTCGGCGAGGGCGGCATTCAAGGCGTGCAACTTCCAAAGGGACGATTGCTCGAACCGAGCCGTGAGTTGTTGCTCTACGAGGAAGAAGTGCCACGCGAAGGCGCGCGCATCACCAGGACCTATCAGTATGCGCGCTGGATCGACGGCACGACACATCTGTGGATCGGCCGGCGCAAGAACCCAGGCAGAGGCGAAGGATCGAGTGGGCTGCAGTTCGATGTGGCGGAGAAGAGGGAAGAGTAAAAGCCGAGAATGCCGCTGGTCGCCATGCTCCAGGGAACAACCGTCCTCGGAATTGGCTCTTACGCAGGGTTCGCCCCGGATCTCCCACTTGTCAACAACGACGCGAAGCGCCAACGTTTGGCGGGTCCACGCGGCCATGCTCTTGCAATCCGGTGGCCAGGCCAATGTCTTGCGCCCGTTGCTCAAGGCCGAGCAGGAGCGCGGTTCAGAATTCTTGCGACTCTGCAACGCTCTGACCAAGGTTGTACCCGAGGGACCGCGAAGAGAAACGGCTGCTTGACCTGATGCTGCTCGCGGCGCCTAGCAGGCTGCGGAAAAACTCGATGGGTGCGCAATACACTGCGATCCACTCATGCGCCGTGTCGGTATGACAATAACCCGCAGGATGCGCAAAAAGGCCGTCCAGCAAGGCCGCAGCAAGCGAAGAGGCGAATCGTACTCGCGCCGTACGGTGAACCTTCGAGCGCCGCGAGAACGCCGCTGGCAGACTTTTTCCGCATCCTGCTAGATGACGAATACGGAGAAAAAGAGTACAGTGCCTCTCTTCAGGAGGTCATGACGTGGCGATGCGAGGAACGGATTCCATTCGAGTCCAGGACACCATTCGCGAAATGGTGCGGCGGATTGCCGCGCAATTTCATCCGGACAAAATCATCCTATTCGGATCGCACGCGCGTGGAGACGCACGCCCGGATAGCGACGTGGATTTGTTGGTGGTGATGCCGATAGAGGGCTCGAAACGTCAAAAGGCCACAGAAATCGATATGGCCCTCGCAGACCGGATGGTTCCGCTCGACCTCATTGTGGTGACCCCAGAGGATTTTGAGCGCGGCCGCCACCAGATCGGTTCGCTACTGCGGCCCGCAGCCCTGGAAGGACGTGTGATGTATGACAGAGCCGCCTGACGTGGCCCGGCAAGTCCGGCAATGGCTGGATAAAGGCGGACCACGATTTGCGGAACGCGGAACATACCCTCACGATCTGTGATGATTGCCCCTTCGATACCGTATGCTTCCACGCGCAGCAATGTGTTGAAAAGTACCTCAAGGGCTGGCTTACCTTCAGGCATACAGATCTCCTTCGATCACATGATCTCGTGGTACTCCTGAACCTCGCGATGACCGCAGGCTTACGGGGCGTGCATATGCAGGAGGTCCAGCCCCTGAATCGCTACACCATCGAAGCGCGGTATCCAGGCGATTGGGACCCCATCGATCGCACTGAAGCCGATCGGGCGGTTGCGACGGCACGCTCTGTACGAGAAACCGTACGTGCCTCATTGCCCCTGACCTCTTGAACGGAGTTGGGTAATGACACTCGAACTTCGGTACAAAATCGCAACGCCTCGTGCGGAAGTCCACGAGGGCCGGTCGTTCAATCCCGATGAATTCGCCATTGCGCTGGAACAGGTCGTGGCAGGGACCGCGCCGAAGGACTACAAGGACTAAGAAGAGGAAGTACCGCGCGAAGGGGCCAGGGTTACGCGCACCTATCAATACGCCAGATGGATCGACGGCTCGACGCATCTCTGGGTCGGACGCCGCAAAGAACCAGGCCGGGGTGAGGGATCAAGCGGGCTGCAGTTCGATGTGGCGGAGAAGAGGGAATGAGGATTCGCTGATCCGCTGAAGTAGAATCAAGGCTTTGGCATTGCGGCAGAGGAGGCCATGAAAAAGAGCAGAGCGTATCAGCCGGATCTGATTGAGAGCCTGCGAGATTCGGGAGAGGCTGAAGAGTATTTGAACGCGGCGTTGGAGGAAGATGATCCCGAGCTGTTCTTGCTCGCGCTGAGGAACGTCGCCGAAGCGCAAGGTGGGGTCGCACAACTTGCCGAGAAGGCGAAACTGAACCTTGAAAGCCTCTATAGAATGCTGTCAGATCGCGGCAACCCGGAACTCAGAAGTCTCGATGCCCTCCTCCACGCCTTGGGATTCCGGCTCGCGGTCACGGCGAATCGCTAGAAGACATATTCGCCAGACCTGACGGTAAGCCTGGGGCGCAGGAAATGACGCCTGTTTTCGGATAATGGTTCGGTTCCTGGGACCATTTCTATTACCTACCGTTGATATCGGCAAAACGCCTTTCAATCAAGCAAGCTTCAGGAATACGCTCAACCCGATGACCGTACAACATTGGCCTTGGCCTTCTGCCTCGCGCATGTCGAGCGGGGTTAAAACTGACCGGAGAATGGTGTCAGAAGTCATTTCGAAAAGGCCGAAAAAGTTCCTGGTACTATTTCTTCTGCCGCCTTACTCACAGGTCAGGAATATAGACAACAGTATTCGAATGTGAGCTGCTCCGTCTCGCCATGAAACGAGACGGACGCACGCTGGATCACGGGACCTTGGAGACCATTCGCACGATGGCCGTGGAGCGGGTGCGCGAGGGCGAGCGGCCGAGTGAGGTGATCGCCAGCTACGGGTTTCATCGCTGCACGATTTACGGCTGGCTCAAGGCGGCCCACGGTCGCGGCAAGGGACTCACGGCGTGGGCGGCACGGCCGGCGACCGGTCGTCCGCGCACCCTGACCGCGGGGCAGGAACGGCAGGTGTTTCGCTGGGGCAACGGCAAGACCCCGCTGCAATACGGGTTCGATTTTGGGCTGTGGACCCGCCAGATCGTGCGCGAATTGATTGCCCAGCGCTTCGATGTGCACTTGAGCTTGGCCTCGATCGGAGCGTTGCTGGCGCGTCAAGGTCTGACACCGCAAAAGCCGCTGCAGCGCGCCTACCAGCGCGATCCCGCGGCGATTGCACGCTGGCAGCGCGAAACGTATCCGGCCATTGTACGAACAGCCAAGCGGGACACGGCGGAGATCTATTTCTGGGATGAATCGGGCTTTCGCGCCGATGCCGTGCAGGGCACGACCTGGGGTGTCAAGGGCCAGACGCCGGTGGTGTCGGTCCCCGGCCAGCGCCAGAGTATCAGCGCCGCCTCGGCGGTCAGTGCCAAGGGCGCCTTCTGGTTCGCCACCTATCCCGGTGGCCTGACTGGCGAGTTGTTCGTCACGTTGCTGCGCCGGATGCTGCGCGGCCGTCGTCGGCCCCTGCATTTGATCCTGGACGGCTTGCCGGCGCACAAGACCAAGGCGGTCACACCGTACGTCGCGGAGCTCAACGGTAGGCTGACGCTGCACTACCTGCCCGGCGATGCCCCCGACCTCAACTCCGACGAACTGGTCTGGAGCCACACCAACCGTACGGGCCATGCCCGGCGTCCGCGGCAGAAGGGCGAGACGCTCGCTGACCGCGTGACCACGCAGTTGGCTGAGATTGGGCGCAGGCCCGCGCTGGTGCGGTCATTCTTCAAGCATCCGAGGGTTGCCTATATTCCTGACTTCTGAGTAAGTACGTCCATTGCCTCGTACTTACGGCGCGGCGCGTCTTCCCCCATCACCTGCTCCGAGCACCGGCATCGGCTCGAACCCATACTTGAGCAGCAGCTTCTGAATGCGGGGGCTCATCATGAAATCGAGAAACTCCTCGGCCACCACAAACGACTCAGTCCGGCAGGTCCAGACCACCGCCTGACCGAAATACACCGGCCTATGTGATCCAGCCGGACTTTCATCGATGATGCGGACATCCCCGCTGTTGATCGCGTCCACGCGATAGAGGATCCCTGCATCGGCCTCACCGCGGTGAATCAGATTCACGATCTCTTCACTATGCTTGGCATAGACCGCCTGGAAGCGATTCTTGTAGGCCGGATCGACCCGTGTGAGCGTCCGGGCCGTGATGTCACCCAGCCCCGACGTCTTCGGATCGCCGAGGGCGATACGAAACGCCCGATTGAGCGACACATCACGGAAGGAAACCGGCGTGGCCCTGGAGGCCGCCGACATGACGAGCACAAGTGAGGTTTGTCCATAGATCCGCGCCCCCTCACCGAGCGTCAGACCTTTCTTCTGCAATTTCTCGATTTCTTCCGCCGCCGCAGGCAGGAACACATCGATCGCCGCCCCCTGCTCAATTTCCCGGCGCAGCGTTTGCGATGGGCCGTAGACGACCTTCACCGCCGCGCCATATTCCCGCTCGAAGATCGGCACGATTTCCTGGAAGGCCGGTTTGAGACTGTAGGCTGCCCCGATCGTGAGAGACTCCGCTTGCGCCGGCCCTACAAACGGCGCGACGGTCGCGACGAGACCAGCAAGATACAAGGCCATTCCAACTTTCGGCATATTCGCCAATGCTTTCATCCTGCTCAGCCTCCCGGGATTAGAAGATGGGATCAGTCGACATCTGCGTCATGCGGTGTCGATGCGGTCGAACCAGGCAGGAAGGGTCGCAATATCAATGCCACCGATCGAATCCATGGGCACACTTCGGACAAATCACTCAGCGGCCACAGTATTTGGGATCGCGTTTCGAATCCTTGCTGCATCAGGCGCCGAGCCGGCCCCACAGAATCGTGAACTTCCGCACAGTGCGCGCAGAGCGGATCTGCACTTCCGACAAGCCTTCCGCAATGGAGACACTATGTCGAGGAGCTGCCGACGCGCAGGCTGCCCATATATGGCACCTAGTCCGTCCTGGCCCGTTGCGGCGCAATCGCAATTCCGCGGCAAGCCCCTTGCTACATCTCCTCTCATGACGGATCAGCCCGATCCAACATCATTCGAACTGAGGAAGACGATGGCTCACTGAATCATGACCGGCCGGTGCAACGGCAAATGGGGCGGGCCCCTTTCGGCAACCGACCCCAAGGACGTCCATGAGGGATCGCGTGGCTCGAATGACAGCACATCACAAAGCTTCTTGCGGGGAGCATGCATGAACGAGATCGTCCTCATCGCCCTGCGCAGGCCATACACCTTCGTCGTCATGTCCATCCTCATCCTGCTGTTGGGGAGCAAGACCGTGCTCCACATGCCGACCGACATCTTCCCCAATATTACGATTCCCGTCACCTCCGTCGTCTGGATCTATAGCGGCCTACTACCGCAGCAGGTGGAAGGTCGCATCACCTATCTGTTCGAACGCTTCCTGACCTCGACGGTGGAAGGCATCAAGTACATCCACAGCCACTCCTACTTCGGGAGCAGCATCACCAATATTTTCCTGCAGGACGGCGTCGACGTGGCCAGGGCCGAAGCGGATATCGTGGGCATCGCCCAAAACGTCGTGAAGGCGCTCCCGCCCGACATTTCCCCCCCCATGGTCATGCGTCTCGCACCGTCCTCCATCCCAGTGGCCATGCTCCAAATCAGCTCCGATCACCTGACGCCGGCGGAGCTCTACAACCTCGTCTACATGCGCATCCGCCCCCTGCTGGTGACGGTGCCGGGCATCGTCCTGCCGCACCCCTACGGCGGCCAAGACATGCAGGTCATGGTCAACCTCGATCAGCATAAATTGCTCGCCCGGCAACTGACTCCGGCGGACATTCACGATGCCCTCATGAAGCAATACCTCGTGCTGCCGGCCGGCGACATCAAGATCAAGCAGACGGACTGGATCGTCCAGACGAATGCATCACCGATGAACATTGAGCATTTCAACGACATCCCGATCAAGCGGGAAGGCAACGCCTTCATCTATCTGCGCGACGTCGCCACGGTGCAGCTCATGGGCCGGGTGCAACAGAACGCGGTGCTGGTGAAGGGCAAACAGACCGTCATCCTCGTGGCGATGAAGAGTACCGAGGCCTCGACCCTCGACGTGGTCGACGGCATCAAGAAGATGATTCCGCGCGCCCAACAAATCTCTCCGGAGGGCGTGGAGATCAAGCTGCTCGACGACGCCTCGACCTTCGTGAAGGATTCGATCTCGGATGTCCTGCACGAAATGCTGATGGCCGGTGCGCTGGTCGGCCTCATCGTGCTGTTGCTGCTCGGCTCCTGGCGGGCGACGGTCATCGTCTGGACCTCCATCCCGCTGTCCATTCTGACCGCCATCATCGGCCTGCATCTGCTCGAAGAGACGATCAACGTCATGACCTTGGGCGGGCTGGCGCTGGCGGTCGGTATTCTGGTCGACGATGCGACCGTGATGATCGAGAACATCGATCGCCATATCGAGATGGGCAAGCCGCTCGAACAGGCCATCATCGACGCCGCCAATCAGATCGTCGTCCCGACGCTCGTCGCCACCCTCTGCATCGCGATCGTCTGGCTCCCGCTCTTCGAACTCGGCGGCGTCGCCGGCTACCTGTTCAAGCCCATGGCCGAGGCGATCATCATCGCGATGCTCGCCTCGTTCATCCTCTCGCGCACCCTGGTCCCGACCATGGCGAAATATATGATGAAGGGGCACCATGTCGCAGCCGCATGAATTGCCGGTGCAGTCCGGGCCGACGCCATCGCGCAACCCCTTCGTACGATTTCAGCAGGAATTCGAGCGCCGCTTCAATCGGTTCCGCGAGCGCTACGGTCTGCTGCTCGAACAGTCGATCGCCCATCGCAACGCCTTCGTCACGCTCTCGTTGATCGTCGCGGTGGGTTCCCTGTCCCTCTTTTTCTTCCTCGGACGCGATTATTTCCCGGAGATCCGGTCGGGAATCATCACGATGCATATGCGGGCGCCGCTCGGGACGCGCATCGAAGTGTCAGGACGCATTGCCACGCTCGTCTCCACCAGCATCCAGGAGTTGCTGCCTGGCGAGGTCGAAAACGTCGTCAGCAATTGCGGCCTGCCGGTCGGACCGCACAACCTGGCCTTCATTCCGACGCCGACGATCGGCTCTCAGGATTGCGACCTGACGATTCTCTTGAAGGATGAAAAGTCTCCCGTCTGGGACTATCGCCGCATCCTTCGCAAGGGCTTGCGGGAGCGGTACCCGGGAACGGAGTTCACGTTCCAGCCCTCCGATTTAACCGCAAAAATTCTCAATTTCGGCGCGCCTGCGCCGATCGATGTGCAAATCAACGGGCCGGACGTCTACCCCAACTACGAGTTTGCCCGCAAATTGGCGGGCAAATTTCGCGAGATCCCCGGCGCCGCCGACGTGGTGATCCAGCAAACCATGCGCACGCCGACCCTCATGGTCGAAGGCAACCGCACGTTCGGACTCGGCGTGAACAGAACCCTGAAGGAGATGGCCGACAATCTGCTCATGACGACCGCCGGGAGCCAGCAGGTCGACCAAATCTATTGGCTCGATCCCAGTACCGGCATGTCGTACCTGATCAACGTCTATACGCCCCAGGCCCAGATCAACAGCGTCAATAGTCTCAAGACCATCCCGGTCGAGTCCTCAGGCCTTTCTCCGAACGGTCAGGAGATGCAGCTGCTCGGCAATTTAGCCAATATTTCAGCGGAGGGGACACCGGGCGTGATTACACACGGGAACATCATGCCGCTGTTCAACATCTATGTCTCCGCCGAAGGACGCGACCTCGGCGGTGTGCTGGCGGATGTCGAAACCATCGCCAAGAGCATGGAGCACGAGTTGCCCCGCAGCGCCGCGCTCGAAATCCACGGCCAGGCCTCGCTGATGCACGACGCTTATTTCGAGCTGATCTTCGGGCTGCTCGTCGCAATCGCCCTGGTCTATCTGCTGATCGTCGTCAACTTTCAATCCTGGCTGGACCCCTTCATCATCATTACGGCCCTGCCCGGCGCGCTCGCGGGCATCGCATGGGCCTTGTTCCTGACCCATACGCGGCTGTCGGAGCCTGCACTGACGGGCGCCATCATGACCATGGGCACGGCCACCGCTAATTCGATCCTCGTCGTCTCCTACGCCCGCGAACGGCTCGAAGAGCACGGCGACGCCTTGCGGGCCGCGATTGAAGCCGGAACGACCCGCTTCCGCCCCGTGCTCATGACGGCTTCGGCGATGATCATCGGAATGGTCCCCATGGCGACGGGGTATTCCGCGAACGCGCCGTTGGGTCGCGCCGTGATCGGCGGCTTACTCGTCGCCACATTGTTCACCCTGTTCTTCGTGCCCTGCGTGTATACCATCTTCTATACCCGACGAACCGCTCGCCAAAAGGTCAATGCATAATGGCTAAGATCCTGCGTGGAAAGCTCGTTACAATCTCAGCGATCCTCCTGTGTGTGCTCTACCTCGGCTATCGGATTTATGACAGCAAAAGCGACGCCGCTCTGCTACGCGAGAACACGCTCGAAGATGCCGTCCCCACTGTGGCGGTCATCTATCCGAAGCCGGTGCCGCCGTCCGAGACCATTACGCTCCCCGGCAATGTTCAGGCTTGGTTTCAAGCGCCGATCTACGCGCAAGTCTCGGGCTATGTGAAGATGTGGTACAAAGACTACGGTGCGCTCGTGAAGAAAGGCGAAGTGCTCGCCGAAATCAACGCGCCGGCCCTCGATGCGCAATATGAACAGGCCCGGGCGGATCTCGCGGCCGAACAGGCGAAATACGCATTGGCCGACTTGACCGCAAAGCGCTGGGTGGCGCTGCGAAAAAACCATGCGGTCTCCGAGCAGTCGATCTCGGTGCAGGAAGCCAACGCCAAAGCGGAATTGGCCAGGGTGAAGGCCGCTGAGCAGAACGTCAGGAACTTCGAGGCGCTTATTCGATTCAAAACCATCGTCGCGCCATATGACGGAGTGGTGACCCAACGCAACATCAACGTCGGCGAGTATGTCAATAAGGAAGGCACGATCAGCACGCCCGGTTCCATCAGCAATCTTTTCACCGTGGCCGACGTGAGTATGCTGCGCCTCTTTGTCTCCGTGCCGGAGTCGTTCGGCCCATTCCTCCAGCCCGGCCTGACAGCCAACGTGACCGTCCCGCAATTGCCCGGCCGTCATTTCACCGGAAAATTCTTGACCGTCGCCCGCGGCTTCGATGTCAGCACGCGCACGGCCATTACCGTCTTCACGATCGACAACGAGGATCGCGCCCTCTGGCCCGGGTCGTACGCCCAGGTTGTGCTTACCGCGCCGGTGGACAGAAAAGTGTTCACGATTCCGTCCACTGCGTTGGTGTTCCAGGAGCATGGCACACAGGTGGCCGTGGTGGCGCAGGATGACCGCGTGCACTTACAACCGATCACCGTGAGCCGGCTCCTCGACAGCGCCGTCGAAGTGGCAGAGGGAATTTCCACGAGCGACCGCATCGTGAACAACCCGAGCGCCGCCTTGCTTGAAGGCGACAAGGTGCGCATCGTGACGCCGGCGCCCGGTTATGATCTCATCACTACAGATGGGCCTGCTTCAAAGGACCCCCCCGGATCACAAGCTCCTGGGTCAAAAGAAGATCCCGGCTCAAATGAAACTTCGACCTCAAATGCACACTCTCCAAAATGAGGGTCCGTTACACGTGATGGGCGAGCGCGTACGAACGAGACCAGACATGTCACGCCTCCTTCGCTCCTGCAGGCAATGCAGCGGCCCGGTGTTGTTGGTACTCAGCCTGTCGGCTTGCAATTGGTTCCCGGCCGTCGATTTGGCACCCCGCTACGATCCGCCTCAATACGTCGTTCCCGCCTCATGGAAGGGTGCAAGTCCTTTCGTCGAGGCGAAGCCGTCGGATGGTGAATTACGCCCGGATTGGTGGAAACTTTTTAACGATCCAATCTTGAACGAGATTGAAGAACAGGCCATGGCAGCCAATCCGGATCTGCAGGCCGCCGCCGAACGGTTCGTCCAAGCTCGCGATGTGATGATGAGGGCTCGATCGCAGTACCTCCCTCACGTCGGTCTGGGAATCGGCGCCTCAGGCAACAAGGAATCCGTGGATAAACTATTTCGTCCCCCCAATATTTCGGAGTTCGGGGGAACCATGTACGGCGGGGGGCTCGCTTCCTGGGAGCCTGATTTTTGGTCTGCGCTTCGCAATGCCACGCGTGTCGAACTCTACCGCGCCGAGGAGCGCGCCGCCGACTATGGACTCGCGCGGCTCAGCCTGCAGGCCGAAATTGGGGCGAACTATTTCAGGCTCAGAGGATACGACGCGCAGACTGCGATCTATACCCAATCCATCGCCCTCTACAGAGAGTCGCTCAACCTCATCAAGGATCAGTTCGCCGGCGCGATCGCGTCGGCACTCGACGTCGCGCGGGTCGAATCGCTGCTGTTCAGCACGGAGACGAAATTAGCCCAGATTGAAGGCCAACGCCAGGTGACGGAACAGGCGATCGCCATCCTCGTCAACATGGCGCCGACCAGTTTCACGATTAAGCCGGTCGACGACCTTCGAGTAGCGAATTTTGCAATGCCCAGGACAATCCCTTCCACCTTACTGGAGCGTCGGCCCGACATCGCCGGAATGGAACGCCAAATGGCGCAGGCGAACCGCGAGATCGGTATCGCCCGCGCCGCCTTCTTCCCAGATGTGAGGTTCTCGGCCGGCGGCGGGTTCGAAGATTCCGGCTTCAGCCTGATCAAGCTCGCCACTAGTTTTTGGGCCTACGGGTCCACGGTTTCGCTGCCGCTCTTCCAGGGTGGGTATCGCCGCGCCCAATTGCAGCAGGCCTGGTCGGCCTATCGCGAGACGGAGGATCGATACCGCTCGACAGTACTGAATGCATTTCGCGAAGTCGAGAACGGTTTAAGCCTGACCAACCGGCTTTCGCTTGCGGCCGATCGGCAGGACGCCGCCGTCGGAGCCACGCTCAGGACGCAAAATCTGACTATGGAGCTCTATCTGGGCGGGCTGGCTTCCAGCCTTGAACTCATCTATGCCCAGGTTGCCACGCTCACGGCGCGCATCGACGCAGTGCAAATCAAGGCCGAACTGTTGGCAAATTCGGTTGCTCTCATCCGGGCGCTGGGGGGAGGTTGGAACCGCAAGCAGTTACCGGCCGACGAGGAGATCCAGCCGTTCGGAACATTTCAATACATTAATCTGGACAAGCCGCCGCCCGCCGGAGGCATCGATGTCAACGCCGGCAAGAACAGGCCACACCATGACCTGACCAAGTCCGGAGCTCGATAACCGTCGCGGGACCTTACTGCGATCGGAAGTGAATTCGTACGGTGAGTTCGCCGTCGACAGGGTCGTCGCCTTTGAGTTGCGGGGCGAAGGTCCATTTGTTCAAGGCAATCATGCCGGCGATCGTCAGCTCCCGATGTTTCGCCGGCTCCAGCACCACCACGGTCACCTGCGCATCCTTGGATACAAGCAGCACCTTCGTCCCGCACTAAGACTTGAGGGACGCAGAGAAGGTGCGCGGTTGTTACACTCGATTTGCAAGTAGAGGTCAGACCTGCTATTGTCAGAAAAAGAGATCGCTTTTTCTGACAATAGTTTACCATGAACGTCTCACATCCCGTTGCCGACAAAGTGTTGCTCAGGCTTGAATCGGCAGGAACGATCCTGTCTGTGGCCGATCTGTTGGACTTGGGACCTCGAGCTGCCGTGGATCAAGCCCTGTCGCGCTTAGTTCGACAGGGTCGCATTCAGCGGGTTCGCCGCGGCTTGTACGCCTGGCCTCGGATGGGCGCGCTACTCAAGCGGCCGATGGTGCCGTCGCCGGATGAATTAGCTCAAGCCTGGGCAAAGAAAAATGGGTTACGGCTTGTTCCATCCGGTGCCTATGCCGCCAATCTACTTGGGCTCTCAACCCAAGTTCCTGCGAAGATCATCTACTACACAAACGGGCGGACTAAAACACTGGCGTTGGGCCCCTACGTTATCCGGCTCCTGAACCGTGGGCCGAAGACCATGGAGGTACAAGGGCACGTCAGCCCACTGGTTCTCCAAGCGCTCCGCTTCCTCGGCAAAAACGGCGTGACCTCCGAAATGATCGCGCACCTGAGTACGATGCTCTCCGAGCAGGACAAGGCTCAGCTGACGAAGACACTGCCTCAGGCCCCCGCCTGGATGAAGCCGGTTTTGCAGCAGATCACTGGGAAAGGGTTTCGGTAGTGGACAGGATCGCAGCCGCTTCGCCGGAAGAACGGGCAGACCTCTTTCAACAAACCGCTGCTCAATTGCGTCCTGCACGTGCTCCTGCGATCATCGAAAAAGACTTCTGGGTATGCTGGACCTTGCGCCGAATCTTCTCGGTCATGCGCTTTCAGCCACAGTTGATTTTCAAGGGAGGCACCTCTCTCTCGAAAGCCTATCAGCTGATCGAACGGTTTTCGGAAGACGTAGACCTTTCCTTAAGCCGCCGAGATCTCGGATTTGTCGATGGTCGGGATCCGGAACAGCTCGGAATCAGCAAGAAGGAATCGCATCGTCGGCTTGACGAGCTGGTAGCCGGCTGTCACAAGGCCATCCGCGATAGACTCTTGCCAGAACTCCGTGAGGACTTTGCCCGCGTGCTCGGCACCTCCGGATGGAACGCCGACCTCGATCCTGCGGATCCACAAACGGTGATCTTCACCTACCCTCGTAGCGGCTTGTCAGAACGGCTCGCAGCCTATATTCGTCCCGCGATCCGATTGGAGTTGGGCGCGCGTTCTGACGATTGGCCGGCGGAGGCGCGTGACATCACCCCCTATGCGGCCGAGGCATTCCCTGAGGCGTTTAGCGCGGCCCCCTCTTGTTCCATTCGTACTATGGAGGCCGTACGGACCTTCTGGGAAAAGGCGACCCTCCTCCATGCCGATTACCATCGGCCGCTTCATAAGGCCGCGACGGAACGTGTGTCGAGACATTTCTATGATCTGTACCGACTGTCGCAGCATGAGATCGGCCAGCAGGCTCTGCTCAAGCTCGATTTATTGGAACGTGTCGTCACACACAAGCGGTTGTTTTTCGCATCGGCCTGGGCAAGTTATGAGACGGCCAAACCTGGAACGTTCCACTTGATTCCGCCGGAGGATCGCATGCGCACACTCCGGAATGACTATGGCCAAATGCGAGCCATGATCTTCGGAGCCTATCCTTCATGGGATGAGATCCTGGAAGGATTAAGAACTCTTGAGAATCAGATCAACCACCAGGGGAAGGAAGGTAACTAATACCAGTTCTACTGCTGGCATGGCTTGATCGTGAATCCAGATAATGCCCGAGCGAATTACTGCGATCGGAAGTGAATTCGTACGGTGAGTTCGCCGTCGACAGGGTCGTCGCCTTTGAGTTGCGGGGCGAAGGTCCATTTGTTCAAGGCAATCATGCCGGCGATCGTCAGCTCACGATGTTTCGCCGGCTCCAATACCACCACCGTCACCTGCGCCTCTTTCGACACGAGCAGGCGCGCCTTCATCCAGTCATCCAGCGGTTTGCCGTCCAATGAGGCGGGAATCGCGGGCCAGGGCGTGGACTTCGGCACCGGCCCCACCTGTTGATCCTTGTTCAGCGGCAAACCGTGCACATGCACTTCCGGCAGTTCGATGATGTCCGCATCCAACGCATGGTCCGCCTCATGCGTCGCCTCATCGCCCGTTACGGCCAACACCGCAACCGGCGACAGGCACAGACACAGGACACAGCTCCCCACTATCCGTCTGGTGACGCCACCTACTGCATCAATAATGTTCGTCATATCGTCGTCCAAATTATTCCAAGGTGATGATGCTCAAACGGGCCATCCAGCAAGGCCGCAGTGTAGCAGCTTCTGATTCGTCCTCATACCATCCGGTCCTTCAGGTATCCGCTGAGCGAGTTGAAATAACAGGCCATCCAACAAGGCGGCATTTTCCCCCGGTCGGAAGCAGATGCCCAACAAGGTGGTCCAGCAAGGCCGCTAGCGACGCATGAATCGAAGGCGTCAATCTTCCCCAGTCGAAATCGGATGCTCAAACGGGTCATCCAGCAAGGCCGCAGGCGACGCACGAACCGGAGTCGTACCCTCAGGGGTACGTTGAGGATTCGTGCGAGCCGAGAACGATGCTGGTGACTCGTTTCAGCATCCGGTTAAAAGAACCACTGGCCGCGGAAGAAGAACGATCTCGGCATCCCCGCATGCGACACCCCCAACCCGATACTCCCCTCGCCTTGATTGATGAAATACCGCTGATCCAGCAGGTTGACGATATCGAAGCCGAGCAGGAATTTCTGCCCTTCCCATGGCAACGGAAACACATGGGCAATCGAAAGATTGTAGATGGTGTACGACGGGCTGTGGCTGGAATTCGTCTTGGCGTCCTCGTTCTCCGACGTGCGCAATCCTGAGGCAAACAACATCTGCCCTGTGAACGTCGTACGTTCCAGCAGCCGGTAACTGACGATCGCCGAACTCGTGAGCGTCTGCATGTGATCGCAGAACACTCCGCCCTGCGAATTGATGTCCGCAATCTCCTTGGCCTCCAAAAGGAAATGCCCGGATTGCAGTCCATAACCCTTACACTGCCCCCAGGCCACATTGCCGCGCGCCGTGAGATTCTCGGTAAGCTGCAGTTTCAAGGCCCCGTCGATTCCCCGCTGCCAGCCACGCTCGAACGCAAAATAGTTCAGCAGCGGCGTGGTGCCGAACTGGCCCGCATCGGACAGGAAGTTGCTGAGCTTGTACCAGCCCGTGAATTGCAACGTGGCATAGCGGTTCAACGCATGGTAACTACCGATCTCGAAGTAGTGCGCCCGTTCGGCCCGCACGCTGTTGTTGGTCACATCTTCCGGTTGCGCCCTGGTCCCGAGCGTATTGAGCTTGGCAAAAGAGATGGCTTCCAGATTCGGCGGCGTGAACATGCGGCCGTAGAACACGTGGAATACGTTCGACGGATTGTACTTATAACTCACACCGATGCGCGGGCTGACCTGGCCTTCGTTGCGCTGATACTGCACGATGTCGCCGCGCAGTCCAAGGTTGAAGGTCCACTGGTCGTTGGGACTCCACTGATCCTGAATCCAGAACTCCTGGCGATAGCCGATCTGGCGGTTGTCGGCATTGAGAGTCAACAGGTCACCGGTCGGACTGCCGGCCCCGTCGTCGGCAAACGTAAACAACCTGGTCTTGTTGACCGACTGCGTCCGGTCGAGCTGGAACCCGGCTTTGATGAGGTGTTGCTTGCTGTGCACGTAGGTATAGTCGAAGCGCACACCGGTGGAATAGGCATTGCGATCCTGATCGGACGCTGAGAACGGCTCGGCCGGATCGGCCGTATAGGCCAACAGGTTCAGCGGATCGGTCTTGAACGTGGCACGCGTATGTCGCATGTAGCCCGACAGGCTAAAGAAGTTGTTGGCATTCACATCGTGCCGCCAGACCATGTGGCCGTATTGATTGTTCTCCTTCTGAAACTCGTCGATCGCCTGCGAGGCGACGGGCGAAAACCCCGGCCGGCTCCCCTGCAACAGCGGCAACATCTGCCCGCTCGGATCCAGTTCACCGCCCGGCGCCGTGGGGATCTGATACTTGGCCACCGAATTCAAGAACAACCAGGTAAAGTTGTTCCGGTTGTCGTGTTGATAGTCGCCGCGAATGAAGGTTTGATTGCGCTCGCTCTGCCCGTGATAGACGGAACGGCCGAGGGTCGGCGGCTCGATCCCGCGATTGGTGGCCGTGTGGCTGTTCAAAATATAGAACCGGAACTTTTCGCCGATCGTGCCGCCGTATTCGAAGGACGGATTGATGGTCTTGTTCGACCCGCCCATCATCTGCACCGACCCGAAGGACGGCTTCGTGCCGCTTTTCGTCGTGATGTCCAGCACCGCCGCCGTCTTGTTTCCGTATTGGGCTTCCATACCACCCAGGATGATGTCCGCCCGCTCCCAGGCCCTGGGGCTGATCACATCGGAAAAGGTGGACGAGACGGTGTCGGGAATCGGCACACCGTCGATTCGCAATTGAAGATTCGCATGGTCCTGGCGGATGTGCACTTGCTTGAGCGACCCGTAGACCGCGCTCGGAATCGTGAGGAGTACATCGTGTAATTCATTGTTGTTCCCGCGCGGCAGAGCCTCGATCTCCTTACGGCTGAGCGCATAGGTTTCGCTGGAGGCTTTGTATTGAATGGGCGCCAAGGGAGACACGACTTCGAGCGCGATCTCCTGGGTCTTCGAGAGGGTCAAGGTCACCGGAGCGACCGGCTCGGCTCCGAGCTTAATAATGGCATATTCGCTGCGATAGGTATCCTGAACCGCGCTCACCGAATAGGTTCCCTCGGACGGCAGATCGACGGAGAATTCTCCGGCCTCGTTCGCGACCGCCGCGCCCACAACCGTCCCTTCCTGGTCCTTCACCTCCACCGAGGCCTGAGGCACCCGCCGAAGGTCCTGGTTTTGCACCGTCCCGGTAATCGTTCGCCCTTTGGCAACCGCCGGCTCTTGCGCAAACACCGGCGAAAGACCGAGCGCAAGAGCCATCAACAACAATCCAAGACACAGTTGAGACACATCTCTGACCGACGACACCATGCGAACCTCCCCCCAATAATCCCGCACAGGTCAGAGCCCGACACAAAGCCGTGGCTCAGACGAAGCGGTGAAAGCCAAAATGAACGTAGCGATGGCGTTGAGGTTAGGTCAGAGGCGGCGCGCGCGAGGTTCTGGTGGTCGCGAGAGACTGAGAACTGAAGATCGATCGATAGACGGGAGGTGGCGGAGCTTCCGCCAGGAACGAGCAGGGCGGCGGTGCGTCACCCACCAGCGAATGGCCCGTGTGATATTGCACCCACTGACAGAGGTCGGTATCGGAATGCTCATGCCCGTCGTGGTCCGCTGCCGCCAGCTCGTGATGAATCTCCAGCGCCGCGGCAAACGGCGCCATCGCGAGCAGCATACACGCGAGGAGAAGCGCGACGACCGAGCTGGATTTTTTCTGGGCGAAATGACGAAACATGACCGTCCGGGCCGACACATTCGTGAGGCGTGAGTTGTAACAAAGGGACCCCTCGAATGCAAGCCGATCCTCCTGCGACCCGCCTCACTGGACTTTATCCTATAAAATTCGATATCTTGTTTGGCAATCTTGAATCGACGCGTGAACTAGACAGACCTTTCAAAGGGACCAGCATGAACAGGCCGATCGATAATCAACATGTCATCGAGATTAAACCGCTCCCCTCGCCCCGAGATGTCAAAACGCAGCTGCCTATCAGCGACGAGGTGTCCGAGCTGGTGTTCCAGACGCGACAGGCGATCCGGAACATCCTGCACGGCCGTGACATGGATCGGCTCATTGTGATTGTCGGCCCCTGCTCGATTCACGATCCCGATGCCGCCTATGAATATGCCGACCGCCTCAAGCCGGTCGCCGACGCCGTCCGCGACAAGCTCCTGATCGTGATGCGCACCTACTTCGAGAAGCCTCGCACCACGGTGGGCTGGAAGGGCCTGATCAACGATCCCCATCTGGACGGCACCTGCGACATTACCCAGGGCATTCAGCTGGCCAGGACGATTCTGTTGAACATCAACGGCAAAGGCCTCCCCTGCGCGACGGAACTACTCGACCCGGTCACCCCGCAGTACATTGCCGACCTGTTGAGCTGGACCGCGATCGGCGCGCGCACGACCGAGAGTCAGATCCATCGCGAAATGGCCAGCGGCCTCTCGATGCCCGTCGGATTCAAGAACGGGACGGAAGGCAGCCTGCAAGTCGCCATCAACGCCATGATCACCAGCCGGAGCCCGCACCATTTTGTCGGCGTGAACGCCGACGGCATCACCTCTATCATCAAGACGACCGGCAACCCCGATCATCACATCGTGCTGCGCGGCGGCGGCGGACGCACGAATTACAGTGTCGAAGATATCGCCCGCGCGGAAGCGGCTGTGGCCAGCGAAGGTCTGGCCCGCGGCGTGATGGTGGATTGTTCGCACGACAATTCCGGCAAGAACCATCAACGCCAGGTGGAAGTCGCCGGCGAAGTCCTCAAGCAATTCCAGCAGGGCCGCCGTTCCATCATGGGCCTCATGTTGGAAAGTCACCTGCAAGGGGGCCGGCAGACCTGGGATCCCAACAAGGCCCTGACCTACGGCATGTCGATCACCGATTCCTGCCTGGCCTGGAGCGACACTGAAGCGTTGCTCTATGGCATGGCCGACTCGCTCGCGACACGACCTGTCTAACCGTTGACCGGCACAATCGTTTCGACGGCTCGATCGTCGGTTACCGAAGTCCCGCCTCGTTACATCTACGATCAATGAACCTTGCGTGAACGCCGACGGCGCAACCGACTTCCGTTCTTGTCATTGACCTCCGCCATCCAACGGCATCCCTTCGACCCTCCAGCCCGAACACTTTCCGGATAATTGTCTGTCTTTCACCTGCCAAAAGGGACTAAAGTGAAAAGGTATCCCTCACGCCCCCCATCGCTGCGTTCGATCCGCATCACAGCTCGCATCGAAGTGTCCTACATGTCGATCGCCGGATAGTCGTTTCGTCGCCGACTCCTCAGCCTGCGTTGCTTATACGGGTTAGGCGCTACAGCCATGCTGAGCCCGTTTCCATGACCCCGCTCGCGAGGACCATCCGGCTCAGGCCGGTCCTTTTCCGAAACCCGCAGACCACCTCCGCGACCTCGATCGAAGGGAATCTCGAATTTGAAGATGAGCCGCACAGATATTCTTGCAAGCTGGCGTCAATGGACCGGACGCCTGAGCGGACAACCGGCGACACTGCCCTATGCGGGTGATGAGCCGCCGTTGCGATCGGAACTGTTCAGCACCGAACAGATGCAACACCATGGCAAGATTCTCGCGGGGCTGCATGCCGTCAGTACCGCGCACGAGCCCGACCCGCTGCTCGCCCGACTCGCCGAGAACGAAGTCGTCCTGCTGGACGTGCGGAATCTGGTGGCCGAGGCGGTGAAGGGCAGTCGGCGCATCACACCGGCCGGGGAATGGCTGCTGGATAACTTCTACCTGATCGAAGAGCAGATACGCATGGCCAAGCGGCACCTACCCAAAGGCTACAGCCGCGAACTGCCCCGGCTTGGCAACGGTCCATCGGCCGGCCTGCCAAGGGTCTATGACATTGCGCTTGAAATCATCTCGCATGGCGACGGACGGGTGGACCCGGAAAGTCTCAGCGGGTTCGTCGCGGCCTATCAGACGGTCACTGCCCTGACGCTCGGCGAGTTATGGGCCATCCCCATCATGATTCGCCTGGCGTTGATCGAAAACCTTCGACGCGCCGGCGCCCGCATCGCGAGCGACAGAGTGGATCGCAACCGCGCCCACGAATGGGCCGGCCAAATGATGGAGACGGCCGAAAAGGACCCCAAGAGTCTCATCCTGGTGATCGCGGACATGGCGCGATCCAACCCGCCCATGGTCAGTGCCTTCGTGGCGGAACTCGCTCGCCGCCTGCAAGGACAGAGCGCGGCGTTAGCCTTGCCGCTGACCTGGATCGAACAGCGGTTGTCAGAATCCGGCCTCACGATTGAGCAGCTGGTGCAGTCGGAGACGCAACAACAGGCGATCGATCAAGTCTCCATGAGCAACAGCATCGGCAGTCTTCGATTCCTGGCCGCGATGGACTGGCGCGAGTTTGTCGAAGCGCAGAGCCTGGTGGAGCAGACGCTCCATGCAGATCCGGCCGGCGTGTACGGACAAATGGATTTTGCCACCCGCGACCGGTATCGCCATGCCGTAGAGAAACTCGCGAAGAGTAGCCCGCTGTCGGAAGGTGAGGTTGCGCGCCAAGCGCTCCTGCTGGCGCAGACGGGGGCAGCTGAAGCGGGGCACGACCATCGCAGCGCCCACGTGGGCTTCTATCTCATCGACAAGGGACAGACGCAATTGGAACAGGCAGTGAGCCTGCGCCGTTCTGCCTTCGACAGGCTCCGGAGATGGAGCGGATCCAGCAGCGTACCAATCTATCTCGGCTCCATCCTTTTCCTCACAGCCACATTCACTGGGTGTTTCCTGGCCCTCGCCATTGCAGCAGATTGGAATGGATGGCCGCTCGCCCTGCTGGGATTCCTGTCGGCCTTGGCTGCCAGTCAGCTGGCGGTGACGCTGGTGAACTGGCTCGCCACGGCGCTGGTGACTCCGCATCCCCTCCCGCGAATGGATTTTTCGGATGGCCTTCCTCCGGCTGTGCGAACGCTGGTCGTGGTTCCCACACTCCTCCAACATGCCCAGGGTATCGACGCTCTGCTTGAGGCCCTCGAAGTCCGATTCCTCGCCAACCGGGGCAGCCACCTGCACTTTGCCCTGCTGACGGATTTCCAGGATGCCGATCGCGAGAAGCGCCCGGATGACGATCAGTTGGTGCTGACCGCCGGGGCAGGCATCGATGCGCTGAATGCCAAATACCCAGGGGAGCATGGCGGCACGTTTTTTCTCTTCCATCGCCCACGACGCTGGAATGCCCACGAACGGCTCTGGATGGGCTACGAGCGCAAGCGAGGGAAACTTGGCGACTTGAACGGACTCCTGCGCGGCGGGTCTCGAGATCGGTTTTCCACGATTATTGGAGAACCGGACATCCTCTCCACAGTGAAATATGTGATCACACTCGATACGGACACCCAGTTGCCCCGCGATTCCGCGCGGCAATTTGTCGCGGCCATGGCCCATCCACTCAATCGTCCGCAATACGATCCGGCGGCACAGCGCGTGACCGCGGGATATGGCATCCTGCAGCCTCGCGTCGCTGTCAGCCTCCCCGGCACCAACCGCTCCCGGTACGCGCGACTCAACGCCAGCGAACCCGGCATCGATCCCTACACCCGAGCCGTCTCGGACGTGTATCAAGACCTGTTCGGTGAAGGTTCCTTCATCGGTAAGGGCATCTATGACGTCGACGCCTTCGAGCGGGCGCTCGGCGATCGCTTCCCGGAGAATCGCATCCTCAGCCACGACCTGCTTGAAGGTTCTTACGGCCGCGCCGGGCTCTTGAGCGACGTGCAGCTCTACGAAGAATATCCTGCCCGGTACAACACGGACGTGGCCCGGCGTTATCGCTGGATCCGCGGAGATTGGCAAATCGCGCGGTGGGCGTTCCCTCGTGTGCCGGGACCGAACGGAGCCACCTGCAACAATCCGCTGTCGACCCTGTCCCGTTGGAAAATTTTCGACAACCTGCGACGCAGTCTCGTCCCCGCTGCGCTGACAGCCCTGTTCATATTGGGATGGACTCTGCTTTCCCCTGTCTGGCTTTGGACTCTCGCCACGCTCAGCCTCCTCCTGATTGCGCCATTCCTAGGCGCCCTGGTCGACCTGTGTCGGAAGCCCGAGGATATGCGAATGGGCCAGCACCTCACCGCAACCTCGCGGGCCATGACGCAGCAGCTGACCCAGGCCCTCCTGACGCTCATGTGCCTTCCCTACGAGAGTCTCTACAGCCTGGACGCGATCCTCCGGACCGCCGGACGGGTGTGGTTCACCCGGACCGGCTTGCTGGAATGGAACCCATCGGGAGCGGCGGACAGAAGCAGGACGGACCTGATCGGCTCCTATCGTTCAATGTGGATTGGCCCGGCCATGGTCCTGGCCATCACGATCGTTCTGCTGCAAACACGGCAGGAGGCGCTCCTGGTTGCGGCGCCGGTTCTCGGCCTGTGGGCGCTGTCTCCCTTGTTCACCTGGTGGATCGGCAAACCCCTGGCTCGACGCGAGGCAAGACTCACGGACGACCAGACGATGTTTCTCAGGAAGATGGCCCGCAAGACCTGGGCATTTTTCGAGACCTACGTCAGCCCGGAGGACCATTGGCTCCCACCCGATAACTTTCAGGAGCATCCGGCACCGAAGGTGGCCCATCGGACATCGCCCACGAACATGGGATTGGCGCTGCTGGCCAATCTCTCCGCCTACGACTTCGGCTACCTGTCGGCGGGACAGCTCCTGGCACGCACGGCACACACGTTCGACAGCATGGCGGCGTTGGAACGATTCCGAGGCCATTTCTACAATTGGTACGACACCCAGACGTTGAAACCGCTGCTGCCCATGTACATTTCATCGGTAGACAGTGGAAATCTGGCGGGGCACGTCATGACCTTGCACTCAGGGCTTCTCAGCCTGCCGGAACACAAGATCCTCGCTGAGCGCACCTTTGAAGGACTCCGCGATACCTTCACGCTGCTGAGTGATGCGCTCGTCGCTTCGGCGACTGTTCAGTTGGACGAGCTTCAAAAAAACCTGGCCGATGCCTGTCACGACAGGCCGACCACACTGACGCAGGCTCACCATACCTTTACTCTGCTCAGCAGGCAGGTGGATGGGGTCACCGCCCGCCTCGATCCCGCCTCCAACGCGGAGGCGCACCGATGGGCCCATGCCTTCGCAAGACAATGCCGGGATGCACATAGTGAGCTGATGCTCTTCGCGCCCTGGATCGTGCTTCCCGCTGCCGCAGAGATACTCCGCCTGTTTCCAAAATTAGATCAGATACCGACGCTCCGGGCCCTCACCAGACTGGAGAGCGACTGGCTGCCGGCAATCGAGCAGCGGCTTGGGCCTGACACTCCTGATACGGAACGTGCCTGGCTGACCGACCTTCAACGGCAGATGAACGCGGCCAACCGACTGGCCGACCAACGCGTGGCCTCGCTCGACCACTTGGCCCGGCAAGCGAATCAATTTGCCCAGATGGAGTACGACTTCCTGTTCGACGACACGCGGTTTCTCCTCTCCATCGGGTACAACGTCGCGGAACGACGACGGGACGCGAGTTACTACGACCTCCTGGCCTCCGAAGCGCGATTGTGCAGCTTCGTGGCGATTGCGCAGGGCCAACTCCCGCAGGAGAGCTGGTTCGCCCTGGGCCGTCTGCTCACGACGACAGGGGATGAACCGATTCTCCTGTCCTGGAGCGGGTCGATGTTCGAATACCTGATGCCGCTGCTGGTCATGCCGACGTACCAGCAGACGCTGCTGGACCAGACCTACCGCGCAGCGGTGAAGCGACAGATCGAATACGGCTGGGAGCGAGACATTCCCTGGGGCGTCTCGGAATCCGGCTACAACATGGTCGACGCACAGTTGAACTATCAGTACCGGGCCTTCGGTGTGCCCGGCCTTGGGCTGAAGCGAGGCCTGGGCGAGGAATTGGTCATTGCTCCCTACGCCACCTCCCTCGCCCTGATGGTCGCGCCGGAAGAGGCTTGTCTGAATCTCCAGCGACTCACGGCCGAAGGCGCCGATGGACCCTACGGCTTGTACGAAGCGATCGATTACACGCCCTCGCGTCTTCCCCGCGGACAATCGCATGTCATCATTCGGTCCTACATGGCGCACCATGTGGGGATGAGTTTCCTTTCCTTGGCCTATCTGCTTCTCGACCGTCCAATGCAGAAACGATTCGAGGCCGACCCGCTGTTTCAGGCCACCACGCTGCTATTACAAGAGCGGATTCCCAAGGCCACGGCCTTTTATGCCCACAGCACCGAACTGTCGGATTTGCGCACGACGTCCGCCGTGACGGACACGCCGATGCGTGTCCTGACGACCGCGCAGACGCCGGTACCGGACGTGCAACTCCTGTCGAACGGTCGTTACCATGTGATGGTCACGAACGCGGGAGGCGGGTCCAGCCGCTGGAAGGACCTGGCCGTGACGCGTTGGCGTGAAGACAGCACCTGCGACAATTGGGGCACATTCTGCTATCTCCGCGATGTGGAGAGCGGTGAGTTCTGGTCCACGGCCCATCAGCCGACGCTCAAACCGTCCAAGAGCTACGAGGTCATTTTTTCCGAAGGGCGGGCGGAATTTCGGCGTCGCGATCACGACATCGAAACCCATGTCGAAATCGTCGTGTCACCGGAAGACGACATCGAATTACGGCGGATCCGTCTCACCAACTGTTCCGGCACCAAACGAACGATCGACCTCACCAGTTATGCGGAGGTCGTGCTGGCGTTGCCGGCAGCCGATGCCCTCCATCCGGCCTTCAGCAATCTGTTCGTTCAGACGGAGATCATTCGTGAACGCCAGGCCATCCTCTCCACACGCCGTGGCCGTTCTCAGAATGAGCAGGCCCCCTGGGCCTTCCACCTCATGGCGGTCCGTGGCCCCCACAGCGGGGAGATGTCTTACGAAACGGATCGCATGCAGTTCATCGGCCGGGGACGCACTCTCGCCGCTCCACAGGCCATGGACCATGCGGCTCCACTCTCAGGAAGTCAGGGCTCCGTACTGGACCCCATTGTGTCCATCCGCAGTCAGGTCGTACTCGAACCGGAAGAGTCGGTCACGGTGGATCTGGTGTCGGGCATCGGAGAGACCCGCGACCTCTGCCTGCGCCTGGTCGACAAGTATCAGGACCGGCGTCTCGCCGATCGGGTCTTTGAGCTCGCCTGGACCCACAGCCAGGTCGTGCTGCGTCAGCTCAATACGACCGAAGCGGATGCGCAGTTGTATGGCAGGCTGGCCGGCTCGATCCTCTATGCGAATGCCTCGCTCAGGGCAGAAGCGGCCGTGCTGAGTAAAAACCGCCGCGGACAATCGGGCCTCTGGGGCTATGCGATTTCCGGCGATCTGCCGATCGTGTTGCTCCAGATCGGGGACCCGTCCAACATCGATCTGGTCCGTCAACTGGTCCAGGCCCACGCCTATTGGCGACTGAAGGGGCTCGTCGTGGACCTCGTGATTTGGAATGAAGATCACGCCGGCTACCGTCAGGTGCTCCACGATCAGATCATGGGGTTGATCTCGGCAGGGGTCGAGGCCAATGTGATGGATCGTCCGGGCGGCATCTTCGTGCGAACGGCGGAACAGATGTCGGTCGAAGACCGCCTGCTGCAGCAATCGGTGGCCCGCGTGATCCTCACGGATCGGCGCGGTACGCTGGCAGAGCAGATTACGCGCGTCGCCTCCCCTGCGGCGCCCGCCTACCGCTTCAAACCCAGCCGCACCCACCGCGCCGATCCGCCGGCGCTCATCGAGCCCCGAACAGATCTGCTGTTCTACAACGGTCTCGGCGGATTTTCTTCCGATGGCCGCGAATACGTCATCACCACAAACGCGGAACAGGTGACGCCTGCCCCCTGGGTCAACGTGCTGGCGAACCCGCACTTCGGCACCGTCGTCTCAGAGAACGGCCTCGCCTATACCTGGAGCGAGAACGCGCATGAATTCCGCCTCACACCTTGGCACAACGATCCGGTGACCGATTCGAGCGGAGAAGCCTTCTATCTCCGTGATGAGGAAAGCGGCCATGTCTGGTCGCCGATGCCCATGCCCAGTCGCGGCGCCGGCCCCTATGTCAGCCGGCATGGATTCGGCTACAGCTGCTTCGAGCATACGGAAGGCGGGATTCGATCGGAGGCCTGGGTGTACGTGGCACTGGATGCCTCCGTAAAATTGACGGTCCTGAAGCTACGCAACGAATCGGGCCGGCCACGACGACTATCGGCGACCGGCTATGTGGAATGGGTGCTGGGCGACCTGCGGCCAAAATCGGTGATGCATGTCATCAGCGAAGTGGACCCCGCCACCGGGGCACTGTTCGCACGGAACCCCTACAACACAGATTTTCCCGGGCGGATCGCCTTCTTCGATGTGGACGAAGGAACGCGGAGTGTGACCGGCGATCGGACCGAATTTCTGGGACGGAACGGCACCCTGCACCACCCTGCCGCGATGGGGCGTTCTCGGCTGTCGGGAAAAGTGGGCGCCGCCCTGGATCCTTGTGGCGCCATTCAGGTGCCTTTCGAACTCGCCGTCGGTCAAGAGCGCAACTGTACCTTCCGCTTGGGGGTTGGAAAAGATACGGACGAGGCGCGTCAGCTCGTCCGCCGATTCAGGGGGGCGACGGCGGGTCGTGCGGCGCTGGAAACCGTCTGGCATCACTGGACGCATACGCTGGGAGCGGTCCATGTGGAGACCCCCGATCAGTCCCTCAATGTGCTCGCCAATGGTTGGCTGCTGTATCAAACGCTGGCCTGCCGCTTGTGGGCGCGAAGCGGCTACTATCAATCGGGAGGCGCCTTCGGGTTCCGCGATCAGTTGCAAGACGTGATGGCATTGGTCCACGCGAAACCTCAGCTCGCACGGGAACAGCTGCTGCTGTGCGCCGGCCGTCAGTTCAAGGAAGGAGATGTGCAGCATTGGTGGCATCCCCCTTCGAACCGGGGCGTGCGCACGCGCTGTTCCGACGATTTTCTCTGGCTTCCCTATGTCACCAGTCGCTACGTGATGACGACCGGGGACACCGGCGTGCTGGACGCCCCCATTCAGTTCATCGAAGGCCGCCCGATCAATGCGGATGAAGACTCCTACTACGATCTTCCCGGCCGGTCTGAGCAATCAGGCAGTTTATACGACCACTGTGTGCGGGCCATCCTGAAGGGGCTCACGAAGGGTGTACACGGTCTGCCGCTCATCGGCTCAGGCGATTGGAACGACGGGATGAATATGGTCGGCGATCGGGGCCAGGGCGAAAGTGTCTGGCTGGGATTCTTCCTCTACAACGTCCTCATGCGGTTTGCTGAGGTGGCGAAAACCAAAGGTGATGAGCCGTTCGCTGAGCGCTGCCAGGCGGAAGCGGCGCAGCTGCAACAACAGATCGAGCAGCAGGGCTGGGACGGAGAGTGGTACCGTCGCGCCTACTTCGACGACGGGTCGCCGCTCGGGTCGGCCACCAACGACGAATGCCAAATCGATTCCATCCCGCAAAGCTGGTCGGTGCTCTCAGGAGCGGGAGACGCGACCCGTTCGCGCCAAGGGATGGAGGCCGTCTACCGGCGGCTGGTTCGGCCCGACGATGCCCTCATCCAACTGTTGGACCCGCCCTTCGACAAGTCCGCGCTGAATCCCGGCTATATCAAGGGCTACGTGCCGGGAGTCAGGGAAAATGGCGGACAGTACACCCATGGCGCGCTTTGGGCCACCATGGCCTTCGCCGCACTGGGCGACCGGGAACGGGCCTGGGAACTGTTTCGCATGATCAACCCGGTGAACCACGCCCGGACACCGGAGGACATCAATCGATACAAAGTCGAACCGTACGTGGTCGCGGCGGATGTCTACGCAGTTTCTCCCCACATAGGCCGCGGCGGGTGGACCTGGTACACCGGCTCGGCCGGGTGGATGTATCGGCTGATCGTCGAGTCACTTCTCGGAGTGAGACTGGAACACAACCGGTTACGGTTCGTTCCCTGCCTTCCTAAGGATTGGACCGCATTCAAGCTGCACTATCGATTCAGGGAAACCCTGTATCACATCACGGTGCGGCAATCAGCTACTGACAAGCAGGCGATGTCGGTCACGGTCGATGGCGTCCCCCAGGCCGACCATGCGATTCGACTTGTGGACGACCGTCGCGAACATTCAGCGGAGGTGACCGTCCCAGCCGCGTGAAATAACTAAACGCGTTGGCATATCGGGACGCTCCGGTGGGTGTTGGCTCCCGATGGTTTCCCTTTCGTCCGTCGTTCGTGAAGCGTCGTTCGTCTCTCGTCCGCAGAAAAGAGCTTATGGCATATCGCTCATAGCATATGACCGGAAATCGAGAGTGGGCGTCTTTACTCGCAGCTATACGCCACCAGCCATACGCTCTGACCCCGACGAGATACGCTTCACGATTCACGCTTCACGGGTGTTGAGAGCGCTGCTGGCCAACTTTTCCAGCATCCTATGAGCGGACAACCATGTTAGGATGCGCCCCATGCTGATCGATACCCATACCCATCTCGATGATGCGCGCTACGAGCCGGACCGCGAGGCCATGATCGCCCGTGCGCGAGCGGCCGGCGTGGAATCGATGATCACCATCGGCTGCGACCTTGCGACGAGCCGCGCGGCGGTCGCGCTCGCCAACCAGTACCCCTTCGTCTACGCGTCGATCGGCGTGCACCCCCACGAAGGCAAACACATCGAGGACGGTTGGTACGATGAGTTCCGGCGACTGGCGCGCGACAAGAAGGTCGTGGCCTACGGTGAGATCGGCCTCGATTACCACTACAACCACTCGGATCCGGAATTGCAGCGGACGCGCTTTCGCGAGCAAATTCAACTGGCGCGTGAGTTGACGCTCCCGGTCATCATCCACACTAGGGAAGCGCAGGACGATACCGTGCGCATTCTGAAGGAAGAAGGGGCTTCAGAAATCGGCGGAGTGTTTCACTGTTTTTCAGGAGATGCCTGGCTGGCGAAGGATGCGATCGAGCTGGGGTTTTATCTGTCGTTCTCCGGCATCCTGACCTTTCAGAATGCGACCATGCTGCGCGAGATCGCCAAGACGGTCCCGGCGGATCGGCTGCTCATTGAAACCGATTGCCCCTACCTCACGCCGGTCCCGCATCGCGGCAAACGCAACGAACCGGCCTTTGTGAGGCATGTGGCCGAACTGCTGGCGACGATCACCGCCGACAACGTCCCCTTGACCGCTGAAGACGTGGGCCGCCGTACCAGCGAGAACGCCCGCCGCCTGTTCAGAATTCCCTAAGCTGATGGTTTCGTTTACGTTGTGACTTCGGCAGCTTGCGGGGATTCCCGCCTTTGTCTTTGGATCGCTTGACGACATCGAGTTCTCCACGATCCAGTTCTTTAAAGGCGACGGTCGACAGGCTGGACGACCGATCCTGCAACTTGGCGCGAAACTCCGCCGCTCCGATGATGAACGCGCCTGCCGCCCTAGCCGAATTGACCACTTCATGATCCGATGACACCACCGCGCAATCCCTGCCGTACAGTCGGGCGAGACGTTGAATGACCTGATCGGCGCGTTCGCCTCGTTTCGAATACACGACCTCGATGCCGGATTGAAATTCACGATGTTCCGCACCCAGCCCGCCCTGCCAGCCATCGAAGACGACGGTAATCGCATGGCCCTTTCGTTGACGATACGCGGCCAGGTTCTTGAGCAGCGTGTCGCGTGCCGCCTCCAGGCGTCCGGAACCAGCCGGGACGGCCATTCCAGCGCTGCCCACAAGGTTATACCCATCGACAAGAAGATGCGTCGCCATCTACAATTAGGTGGTTTGAGGCCTTTTGTTGACATTACCATAAACATCTGAGAAAAGGCCTAGAGGGTATCCTATCGAGAGGAGTTCCGGTACGTGTTCCCTGTCGACTCTCTGGTCCGCAACCTCCTGACGCTCGTGTTCGCCTGCCTCTTATTGGGCGCGGGCACCTCCTCCGGTGGCGAGATCCCAATCGAGCCCTCCTGGCCGACGGTTCCCCAAGTTGCCGCTGAAGAGCCCTCCCCCCGTTTCCTCCTGGTCAAACAAGAGCGCGCCGGGACATCCCGTTATCCGATCATCGTCCGCGACCTTCGCACCTGGTCCACCGCCGATGGCACACGTCTCGTACTCGACTTAAATCACAAGGCCTCCTTCTCCGAAACGCATCTGCGCAACCCCGACCGGGTGCTCATTGAAGTGAACAATGCCATCCTCGGGAAATCTTCCCGGCAGCGCGTCTCAGGGGGGACGATTCCGCAATCGTTTCACATTGCGCAAAGCCGCCCGCGCGTCGTCAGCATCACACTGACACGCACCCCCAATTCCCGTTATAAGGTGTTCTCCCTCGACAATCCTGACCGCCTCGTCATCGATATGACGCAGCGTTCGAAAGATCAGGTCCGACAGATCGGCGAGACTTCGGCGACGTCGCCACAGGCCCCGGCCGTCTCCTTACCGACCCCGACGACGATTCCAAGCCCAACCGTCACGGAACCGGCTCGCCCCATCGCGCCCAAACCGGCAAGCCCGATCCAGACAATCGTCATCGACCCCGGGCATGGTGGAAAAGACCCCGGCACAATCGGACAGCACGGGACGACGGAAAAAGAGGTGACCTTAAAGGTCGGCTTGCTGCTGAAATCCTTGATCAGTACCTTGCCGAATACACGTGTCCTGATGACCCGCGAACGCGATGCCTTCATCGAACTGGAGGACCGGGCCAAGTTTGCGAACGGCAAGGATGCGGACCTGTTTATCTCTATCCACGTGAATTCACATCCGCACAAGGGCGTCCGCGGGCTGGAGATCTACCATTTCGGCGAAGCCAAGGATCAGCGAGCCCTGGAAGTGGCCGCGCGAGAAAACGGCACCCCGCTCAACAATACCGGCGTCGGCTGGGAGTACATCGTCGCCGACCTCCTGACCTCCAAAAAAATCGAGCACTCCCAAGAACTCGCCTGGACCGCCAAGCAGGCGATGGTCACAAATCTCAACGGTCGTTACAGCACGATCGATCACGGGGTAAAGACCGCGCCATTTTACGTGCTCCGCTTCACCACCATGCCCAGCATTCTCGCCGAGATCGCCTTCATGTCGAATCCCGCCGAAGAAGAGCAGATGCGATCACAGCCCTTCCTGGCGCATATTGCGGAGTCGATTTTCGAAGGGGTCAAGACCTACCTCCACACCAATCCTCCCAGATGACAGGCGCCTTCCCGTTGGGCTAGAGTTTATTTTTTCCCTTCCAGATTATGACCACATTTAAACTCGTCCTTGAGTACGACGGCACACAGTACGCCGGGTGGCAGCGCCAGCTGAACGTGCCGACTATCCAAGCGGCAGTGGAAGAGGCCCTCGCAGCAATCGCCCAAACCAGGCTCACGATCATCGGCGCAGGCCGGACCGATGCCGGGGTGCATGCCTTCGGGCAGGTCGCCAGCTTCAGGACCGATCGCGGGCTCTCGCAACGCGAGTGGCTTCGCGCGTTGAACGCTCACCTCCCTGCCGATATCAGCGCCCTCTCGGTTGAAGCCGTGCCGGATCATTTTCATGCGCGCTACTCGGCGAAAGGGAAGCTGTACGAGTATCACCTGATGAATCGGTCTGAGCGAGCCCCCCTTCTCCGGGAACGAGCCTGGATGCTCTATAAACCGCTCGACTTCGTAGCCATGACGGAAGCCGCCGCCTGCTTGACCGGCTTACACGATTTCTCCTCATTCGAAACGGCGCCGACCGATAACGAGAATCCCCAGTGCCGATTGCAACAGGCGCAACTGCGCCGCCAGGAAGATCTCATCATTCTCTCCTTCTATGCCGACCGGTTTCTCAAGCAGATGGTCCGTGCCATGGTGGGAACCCTGGTGGAAGTGGGGCAGGGCAAGCGCACCGCCGCCGACATGCGCACCGTGCTTGCCACGCGGGCGAGGGCCGCGGCCGGGAGAACCGCTCCCCCTCACGGGCTCTATCTCGTCCGAGTAGACTACACCGATGGGAGCATCCCTTCTCTCCCTTAAGGAACTCCCCCGCGAGACAGGTCGGGCGCCGTTTGTTATAGTCCCGCACACAACCCCCGTTCACCTCGAACGGAGCCCGCCATGAAACATCTCTGTACGACCTTGTCCGTTCTCATGTTGGCAGCCGTGCTCGCCACGCCGCAGCTCAGCTACGCCGGCGCGCAGCAGAACAAAATGAAAACCTGCAATGCCGATGCAAATGCCAAGAGACTCACCGGGGAAGGCAAGGGTGACGCGAGAAAGGCATTCATGAAGGAATGTCTCTCCGCGAAACCGGAGAAAGCCGCCGCCGGTGCCGCACAACAGAACAAGATGACGACCTGTAACAAGGATGCCAAAGCCAAGAAACTGGCCGGCGACGAGCGCAAGAAGTTTATGAAGGAGTGCCTGTCCAACTAGCCCGCATTATTCATGAGCGCTTCTGCTGCAATCGCGGATTCGCGGCTGCGACCAACCTGTCGGCGGGCGGGCTCGCCGCTCGGTCGGTCGACATCCTGTTCACGGATGCCTTCCTCCCTCCCGGCTCCGCGCGCCCGTCTCGCTTCGCGACTCCGCACTTTCGCGACGAACCGTCATGAATAATGCGGGCTAGGCACAGGACCCCGGCTGGACGACACGACTATGCCGGGGCTCCACAGGCAGCGGATGATTGACCTGCACTGTCCGCGCTGCACCAGTTGCAACGACTCACAGTTCCGGGAAGGAATGGGGTGATCAGCACAGGAGTGAGGACAGGCTACCGAGTACTGTTGCCGTCTCGATTTTCGAGTTTCTTTCGCAACTCGATCAGTTCCAATTCGAGCGCGGCAAAGCGATCGGCGGTCGGATCCGGCATATTGGTATGGTCCATGGTCGCATCGGGAAGCCGCTCCCCTTGCGACTTGATGATCCTGGCAGGCACCCCGATCACCGTTGAATTCGGAGGGACTGACTTCAAGACGACAGAATTGGCGCCGATTTTCACGTTGTCGCCGATCGTAATCCCGCCGAGAATCTTCGCCCCCGCCCCGACGACCACATGGCTGCCGAGCGTGGGATGGCGCTTGCCGCGCTCCTTCCCCGTTCCACCGAGCGTTACGCCCTGAAACAGAGTGACATGGTCTCCGACCTCAGCCGTTTCTCCGATCACCACACCCATGCCGTGATCGATAAAAAATCGCTCACCGATCTTGGCGGAGGGATGGATCTCGATTCCCGTCAGCCAGCGGGCCAATTGGGAAATCGCACGAGGCAGGAACGGCACACGATGTCCCTTCAACCAATGCGCGAGCCGATAGGCCAACAAAGCGTGAAACCCCGCATAGGTCAAAATGACTTCGAGCCTGCTGGTGGCGGCAGGATCCCGGTCAAAAATCGCTTGGAGGTCCTGGGAGACGGTCTTGAACATAGGTGGTACCAGACTCGTGGGCACACGAGCGGATAGGCTCTAGCCTCGCTCGATCAGGCAGACCGCCTGCGCCGCGATCGCTTCTTCACGCCCCACCGCATCCAGGCCTTCACCGCTTTTCACTTTTACATTCACCAGATCCGGATCCACTTGCAGCACTCCGGCAATAATCTTCTGCATGGCGGCCAGATGCGCGCTCAACCGGGGCGCCTGCGCAATGATCGTGCTATCCACATTGGCCAGACGATAGCCCTTGGCACGCAGCTTCTGAACGACGTCTTCGAGTAACTTGAGGCTCGAAATATTCTTGAATCGCTGATCCGAGCTCGGATAGTGGCGACCAAGATCGCCTTCTCCCATCGCCCCGAGCAACGCATCGCAGATGGCATGAACTAACGCATCGGAATCGGAGTGCCCTTGCAGCCCCTTGTGGTGCGGAATTTCGAGTCCACCCAGAATTAATTTTCGTCCCGCCACCATCGGATGAATATCCCATCCGCAGCCCACTCGTACAGCCGTCATTCCGCACTCCTTGCCGCCGTTCGTGAGCTGAGAATCGCTTCTCCGATCACGAGATCTTCCGGCCTCGTCACCTTGATATTTTCTCCGCTCCCCTCGACCACCACGACCGGTTTCCCGATCAATTCCACGAGGTGCGCGTCATCCGTCGCCTGCACACCGGCCAACAAGGCCTTGTGATGCCCCTCTTCCAACCAGTCGCGACGAAACGCCTGCGGCGTCTGCGCCAACCAGAGAGGGCGGCGATCGACGGTCCGTTCGATCACCCCGCCGGCCCCCACATACTTCACCGTGTCGCGCATCGGCAGCGCGATGATGGCCGCCCCATGCTCGACAGCTGCAGCCACGACTCTGCGGATCATGTCCTCGGTGAGAAACGGCCGCACCGCGTCATGAACCAGGACAATCTCGGTCTCCTGACTCACCTCGGCCAGGGCATGACGCACGGAATCCTGCCGCTGCGCTCCCCCCGATACAACCTTGGTCACCTTGCTGAACTCACCCGTCGCCACGATATGGTCCAGGCAATACTGACGCTCCGACTGGGGCACTGCCAGAATGATCTCGTGAATAAGCGGGGAAGCTTGGAGCACAAGGAGGGACTGCGCGAGAATCGGCCGCCCCCCCAACGCGAGAAACTGCTTGGGGATATGGCCGCCCATGCGAAGCCCGCGACCGGCGGCCGGAACCAGAGCCACCGTGCGCGACCCTGCCGGCGACGGCTTCGGGTTACGAGCGGACACCGGCACACTCACGTGAGCAGCAAGGGGAGAAGGCCAAACCTAGGCCACCGTGGGAGCTCGATGCGCCTCCTCGGCGGACGAAGGAACCCTCCGGGCCGCCGCTTTTCCATCCCGCCAAACTATCCACGCGCAACCTGATACTCTTCCCGCTCGGACTCTTCCTTCAAACGGGTGAAGATCATGCGCCCCGCCGTCGTCTGAAGCACACTGGTCACGGTGACATCCACATTGCGGCCGATACAACGCCGCGCATTGTCCACGACGATCATCGTGCCGTCATCCAGATACGCGACGCCCTGGCCCGCCTCTTTGCCTTCCTTCAAGACGAAGACCCGAATGGTTTCACCCGGCAACACGACCGGACGTAGCGCATTACAGAGCTCATTGATGTTCAACACTCGCACGCCCTGCAATTCGGCGACTTTGTTCAAATTCAGGTCATTCGTGATAATGCGCCCCCCGACTTTCTTCGCCAGGACCACGAGCTTGGCATCCACTTCCTTTACATGGGGGAAATCTTCTTCGATGATCCGGACATCGATGCCCGGCATTTTCTGAATCTTGTTGAGAATATCCAACCCGCGACGCCCGCGCGCGCGCTTGAGAGAATCGGAAGAGTCTGCAATGTGCTGCAATTCATTCAAGATGAAATGGGGAACCAGAAACGGCCCTTCCAGAAACCCTGTCTCACAGAGGTCGGCCACCCGGCCGTCGATGATGACGCTCGTATCCAATACTTTAAGACTGGCATGGGACGCCCCGCCTGCCGTCGGCCCCTGGTCCAGACCGGGGAACTGTTCATTGCCGAACCGCGCACCCATGGCCAACCCCAGATAGGGCAACCCTAAGAGAAATACCAACCCGCCGATATGAAACAGGAATGTCTCCACATCGAAGACCGCGCTTCCGACCCACTCGACCAAACCCGTCAGAATGAGACCGCCGGCGAGCCCCACGGCACCGCCGACAATAATGCCGAATGAAAGCCTGCGGAGCGCATACTCGCCGGCCAGGATAAGCCCGCCGGCCACCGCCCCCATTCCCAATCCCGCCAACAAAAACTCGCGACTTGGATCCTGGGCCCGAAGAAACAAGGCCATGCCGGCAAGAGCGCTGAGAAGAACAAATATGGCCCGTGTTACCATACTGTTTGACTCCTCTCTGTGACCAACCCCGGACGGACGATCCGGTGCGATCACGGCCTCAGCGTCAGATAAATGGCTCGCCCCTGCCGTCTCAACAGGAGCAAGACCGCCTGGTCTTTCGGCAAATTCGCGGCGACATGTTCATACGCCTTGACCGTTCCCACGGCTTTGCGATTCACCTCCAGGACGAGATCCCCTTCACGCACACCGGCTTCTTCCGCGGGACTCCCCGGTTTGACCCGCACCACCACCACGCCGTGATCGCTCGACTTCAAGCCGTACCGGCCGGCCAGTTCCGTGCTCAACTCTCGCACCTCGATGTCCGAGAGTAATCCGGCGGGAGCCACCGATTCTCCGCCCTCTTCAACCCCGGCTTGCGCCAGATTCTTCGGCTGCTCGGCAATGGTGAGTTCGATGGACTTGGGCTTCTTTTCACGGATGAGCTTGACCGTCACCTTCTTCCCCACCGCCGTCTGGGCCACGGCATTCCGCAAGTGAGCCGGAGAATCCATGGGCTTCCCGTCATAGTCGACGATCACATCGCCGCGCTCGAAACCTGCCTTCTTCGCCGGACTGTCGTCCATGATGTCGCTGACGAGCACGCCCTTCACATCTTTCGGTACACCGAACTGCGAAGATAATTCGGGCGTCAACTCCTGAATCGAGACACCCAACCAGCCGCGCACGACTTTGCCATGCTGGACTAACTGCTCCATGATGGAATGGGCCATGTTGCTCGGAACGGCAAAGCCGATTCCCATGTTCCCGCCGCTCTGGCTATAGATCGCTGTATTGATGCCGACCAGTTCACCGCGCACATTCACCAGAGCGCCGCCGGAGTTCCCCGGGTTGATCGCCGCATCGGTCTGAATGAAGTCTTCATATTCGGCAATGCCGGCCGCGCGACCGAGCGCACTGACGATTCCCAGCGTCACCGTCTGCGTCAACCCGAACGGATTGCCCACTGCCAGCACAAACTCTCCGACCTCCAACTTGTCGGAATCGGCCCAGGCGACGGTCGGCAATCCACTGGCCTCGATCTTCAGCACGGCGACGTCGGTCTTGGCATCCGTACCGACCAACTTGGCCTTGAACTCGCGTTTATCGGACAAGAACACTTTGATCTCATCGGCCTTATTGACCACATGGTTGTTCGTGATGATCAACCCGTTGGCCTCAACAATGACCCCGGATCCCAATCCGCGCTCTTTGCGCTCCTTCGGCGCCTCGAACCGTTTCATCCATTCTTCACCGAAGAAACGTCGAAAAAATGGGTCCTCGAACGGGGTGCCCTTACTCTCCTCGCTCGATCCATTCCGCGTAGCAAAAATATTCACGACGGCCGGCTTCACGACTTTGGCGACATCGACGAAACTCTGGCCACCTGCGCCAGGCAGCGTCGGCTGCACCGCCGTAGAGACCGGCGTAGCCACAGGAGGTGGGACCGGTTCCGGGACAGCATGTCCGGTCGGCAACCAGCCGAGATCGGAGGTCAGAATGACCCCGATCAATACCCCCGCGATCAAGAGCAGTGCGGGAAATATCCAGGACCGCCTTGGGGGCTTCTGCTCCGTTGGGATCTGAAAGTCGTTCATTGTGATCCGTGCGGACGCAGGCGCCGGTTAGGGCTTCTCTCCCGCATACAGTCCCATGATGGTGTTTAAAAACTTGACGGCCTCGGCCTTGGGACGTTGGAAGGAATTCCGGCCGATGATGGAACCGAACCCCCCGCCGTCACGAATCGCGCGGACTTCATCGAACACCGTCTTTTCATCGCTCTTCGCGCCGCCGGAGAAGATGACGATCCGGCGTCCATCGAACGAACTCTGCACGATATGTTTGACCCGTTCCGCCAAGGTCGAAATCGGCACCTTTTCAGCTTCATAGACCTTCTTGGCAGCGGCCTGCTCCAGATGGGCCGTGGGCAATTTGACCTTGATGATATGGGCGCCCAACTGCGCCGCAATCTGGGCGGCATAAGCCACGACGTCCAACGCGGTCTCGCCTTCCTTGCTCAATCCTGATCCGCGCGGGTAGGACCAAACCACGACGGCCAATCCGCAACTCTTGGCTTCTTCCGCAATCGCCCGCAGCTGTTCGTACATCGCGTTGCAGTGAGACGATCCAGGATAAATCGTGAATCCCACCGCCGAACAACCCAATCGCAAGGCATCCCGCACGCTGCCGGTCACGGAGGGCATCGGATCTTTCTCATCATGAAGCGTATCGTGGCTGTTGAGCTTGAGGATGAGTGGAATTTGCCCGGCAAAATGACCGGCACCGGCCTCGATGAATCCCAGCGGGGCCGCATAGGCGTTGCACCCGGCATCGAGCCCCAGCTGGAAATGGTAATGCGGATTGTAGCCGCCGGCATTGGGCGCGAAACTTCTGGCCGGGCCATGCTCAAACCCTTGATCCACCGGCAGGATCACCAATTTCCCCGTGCCCGCCAGCTTGCCGTGATTCAGCAGCCGCGCAATGTTCGTCTTCGTTCCCGCATTGTCACTCTCGTACCAACTCAGAATTTCTTGAACCCGATTGCTCATAATCGTCCTCCCAACAAACCTCGGTCACATGTGTCGTTACGCACGTCCTTGAATATAGGCTTCCGCCTGCGCGACATCCTCGGCACTCCCGATGATCAATGGCACCCTCTGATGGAGGGCTTTCGGTTCAACGTCGAGAATGCGCATCGTCCCCGTGGTTGCTTTTCCTCCAGCCTGTTCCACGACCATCGCAAGCGGATTGCCCTCATACATCAATCGCAGCTTTCCTTCCGGCTTGTCATTCTCACCTGGATACAAATAGATGCCGCCACCCAGGAGTATGCGATGAACATCCGCGACCAGACACCCGCTATATCGTCCGCTATAGGGACGCCCGGTCGCCTTGTCCTGCACTTTCAGCGAATCGAGATATTTCTGTGTCCCGGCAGGCCAACGATGGTAGTTGCCCTCATTGACCGAATAGACCTTGCCCCTTGAGGGAATTCGAATGTTCTCGTTGGACAGAAGATATTCACCGATGGACGGCTCAAGGGTGAAGCCATGCACGCCCTGACCGACCGTGAACACGAGCATGGTGCTCGCCCCATACAACACATACCCCGCGGCGATCTGCTCGGTCCCTCTTTGAAGCAACTCGTCCTCCACAGACTGTCGCTGCCCCAGCTGCGATCCGCGGATGGAGAAAATGGCTCCCAATGGCATGTTGACATCGGTATTGGAAGATCCGTCCAGCGGATCGACCAAGAGCATGTACTTGGCTCCTTCATGAACCATTTTCAGGGGTTTTTCCATCTCTTCAGAAGCCAAGACACACACGAGACCGCTGTGCTCGAACACGCGCACAAAGGTATCATTGGCAATCTGATCGAGCTTCTTGACCACCTCACCTTGAATATTGGTCTCTCCGGTCGTGCCAAGGATCTTGTTCAATCCGGCTCTGCGTAAGTCATGCGCAATCATTTTTCCGACGAGGCCGATTTGCGTGAGCAGGACGGAGAATTCGCCGGTCGCTTCGGGGTGCGCGGCCTGTTGTTCGATAATAAAGCGGCTTAATGTAATGGGAAATTTCGCCATGCTCAGGGTTCCTCGTGAACTGAACGATGATCGGTCGAAATGAAGAGGGCTTCGGACAGAGCCGAAGCCCTCCCCACAAACTCGGCGTGATTATAGCGGTTTCAGTCCGGACGAGCAAACCAAGGCAGGCAGGTTACGGTTGTGAGGTTCGTCCGTATCCGTCGGTCAATTCGGCCACAATCGACCCCACCACGACCTTGGCCTTCATTCTGACGGGCACCCGGTGCTCATCGTTCGTGAACCAGACGCGAATATTGCCCTCGTTCAGGAAAATACCCTGAAACGGCATGATAACCATCACCCGGGCCGTCTGCCGCTTTCCCCACACCCCCTCCACTGTTTCAAGGGCTTCGACCCGCACTTCCATCTTGTAGTTCTTCTTGTCGTGATGCACCGTCATCGCCAGCGAGGCCCCCGGCACGAAGGGCAGCACCTTGCGCACATAATACAGGCACGACATAGCGTCCTGCGCATCGGGAGGGATCGGGAGTTCGTCGGTTTTTCCATCCTTGACGGCAGTGACCAAACCTTCCGCGTGCCGAAACGTATAGTCGAAATTATTGAACCGCTTGCCCTCCCGCCGGGCAAACGTCATGTGCCTGGGGATGAACGATTCGAGATCGACGATGGACACTCCCCGATTATCGACAGGATAGAACTTCGTGACGGTAGGGCTTGATCGAGCTGTCATGGCAAAGGTGAGCTGTTGCCGCCCCCCCTCGCCTTGGCCTTCCTGCACGACCATGGTCGCAAGTCCTGCGCGCATCCCCAACCAGGTCACGTCATAGGACAGCCGCTCGCCGTTCGCAAACGGAAGCGGAGCAGAAGCGAGGACTTGCTCATCAATTGTCGCTTGGGAGGGAGACGGGCTCGAATGAAGAACCGCAGCCAGGATGAGAGCGGTGATCAGCAGCACCGGATGGAACCCGGCAGGGAAGAACGGCACGCTACGCCGACAGCACACGTCGTGCCTGCGCGAGCTCGGTTTCAATCGTCGCGCGAATCACATCCAGCCGGGCCGGCGACGGAGCCTCGAAGCGGAGCACCAGCGCAGGCTGGGTATTGGAGGCTCGAATCAAGCCCCACCCGTCTTCGAAAATCGCGCGCACCCCGTCGATCGTCACCAACTCGCGCAGGCGAAGATTCGACGCACCGACGGGTTTGCCGTCGGTAAGATAGGCGGCCAATTGCGTGCGCACCTGATCGACCAGTTGAAACTTCAGCGTATCCGGGCAGTCGACCCGGATCTCCGGCGTCACCGTGGTCTGGGGAAGGTCGGCGACCAAACTGGAGAGCGACTGTTTGGTCTTGGCCAGAATCTCAACCAAGCGGCAGGACGCATAGATGGCATCGTCGAAACCGAAATACCGATCGGCAAAAAACATATGGCCGGACATTTCACCGGCCAGGACGGCCGATTCGGCTTTCAGTTTGGCCTTCATCAGGGAATGACCGGTCTTCCACATGATCGGACGCCCGCCCTTGGCGGCAATGTCATCGTACAAACATTGCGAGGCTTTGACCTCGGAGATAAATGTGGTCCCCGGGCGCTGGGTCAGGATATCCCGCGCATAGACAATCATGAGGCGGTCACCCCAAAGGATTTCTCCCCGCTCGTCGACCGCGCCGATCCGGTCGGCATCCCCGTCGTAGCCGATGCCGACATCGGCCTTTTTCTCACGCACCGTCGCGATGAGGTCCTGCAGATTTTCTACGACGGTGGGATCCGGATGGTGGTTAGGGAAGCGTCCGTCCAATTCATCATAGAGGCCTGTTACCCGACACCCCATCTGCTCAAGCGCCTGCTTGGCCACCAATGACGCCGCGCCATTGCCGCAATCGATCACGACATGGAGATGGTCCGCCCGCACGCCGGAAAAACTCGTTTTCAGATGCTGCAAGTAGTCCGGGACGATGGGATGAGAGGAGAGTCGTCCGGAACCCGTGGCAAATTGACCGGCTTCCATGACCCGCCGCAGCCGCTGAATCTCCTCGCCGTGAATCGCTTCTTTCCCGACGCAGATCTTAAAGCCGTTGTATTCCGCGGCATTATGGCTGCCGGTGATCATAATCCCACCATCCACCGGCAAGGTGAACAATGAGAAGTACAGGAGCGGCGAGGCGCACAGCCCCAGATCGACTACATCGAGCCCGCCGGCCAGCAGGCCACGCAGCAGGGCCTGCTGCAAGCCGGGCGAACTCAATCGCCCGTCCCGGCCGAGGCTAATTCGCGAGGCCCCCTGTTCCCGTGCCATGGTGGCGTACGCGCGCCCCACCTGCTCGGCGATCGGTTCCGTCAGTTCCTCTCCGACAATGCCTCTCAAATCATATTCACGAAACAGCGCCATGCATGACTCCGAGTCCAAGGTTCGATGTGGCAATCACATGCGTCTTCCCGACGCGTACATCACCAATTGTCCACGCACACATCACCGTGCAGCCGTTCGGCCGTAGTCGTCCTGGAAACGCACGATGTCGTCTTCACCAAGGTAGGGGCCGTTCTGCACCTCAATGATGTGTAATGTTTCCGATCCGAGATTCTCAAGGCGATGAGGCGTCTCGACCGAGATGGCCGTGCTCTGCCCCACCCGCAGATCCAGGAGCTCGTCTCCCCTCGTAACCCGCGCAGTCCCGGCAATGACGACCCAGTGCTCACTGCGCTTATGATGGAGTTGCAACGACAGACGGCCTCCGGGGTTCACCGTCACACGCTTCACCTTATATCCAGGCCCTTCTTCCAGGACCGTGTAGGATCCCCAGGGACGAAACACGGTCACGTGCTCCAAGTGTTCAGGAGCTCCCTGCTGTTTAAGGATCTCGACCATCTGCTTCACATCTTGTGAGCGCGACTTCGGACAGATCAACGTCGCATCCGGCGTGTCGACCACCACCATATCGGAGAGCCCGATGGTCGCGACGACCCGGCGATCGGCGTAGAGCACGGAATTGGTGCTGCCCATATCGATGACGCGCCCGCTGACGACGTTCCCGGCCTTGTCGCGTGGCGCGACCTCTTCGAGGCTGCTCCAATTCCCCACATCCGACCATCCGAATCCGACCGGAATCATCGCCGCATTCGCCGACAGCTCCATCACGCCGTTATCGATCGAAACCGAAGGTACCTTCTTATAGGCTGCCTCGACCAGCCCCGGCTCAGCACCCGAGGCCATGAGAGCATGGACCCGCTGAATCGCCCTGGCCAGCTGCGGCTGGTGCTGCTGAATTTCCTCCAAAATGGTGGCCGCCTTCCAGAGAAACATCCCGCTGTTCCAATAGAAATTGCCGTTCTTCAGATACTGCGCGGCCTTGGTCCGATTCGGCTTCTCGACAAATCGCGCGACCGGATGGCCCGTCAGCCGTCCCTTCTTGGCCAGTGACCTGCGTCGGTTAGGCTGAATATACCCATAGCCCGTTTCCGGTCTGGTCGGCTTGATCCCGAACGTTACCAGATGTCCCTGTTCGGCCAGCTGCACACCCAGCGCGACGGCCGCCTTGAACGCCTTCTCACCGGTCACGACATGATCCGCAGGCAAGACCAACATCATCGCATGAGGATCGCGCAGCAGAAGCTCGGCAGCCACCAGCGCAATGGCGGGGGCCGTATTGCGACCGACCGGTTCGACCACGTAATTGTCTTTCAACTGGGACTTCCACTCCCCCAACTGCACACGAATCGAATCCGCCTGGCCCGGATTGGTGGAAATGATGACCTGCTCAGGTTTCGCGCAGGAGAGGACACGCCGCATCGTCTGCTGAATGAGCGTTTCGTCGCCGATGATCCGTAGCAATTGCTTCGGGTAAAGGTGGCGGCTTAACGGCCAGAAGCGCGTGCCGCTGCCGCCGGCCAGAATAACCGGATAGAGATGTTCCATCATATCCATGGAGCGCCCTTCATCTTCGGTATCACGTGATTGTGAGCGGCTCAGCGTGGCTGTCGAGCCGCCAAAATGAGATCGGCCACTTCCCGCACCGCACCCTCTCCGCCCTTTTTCTTGCACACATATCGAACCGTCTTCAGCACCGGCGGCATACCGTCGGCCGGGGAGGCTGAAAATCCGACTGCCCCCAGGGCCTGGAGATCGTTCACGTCATCACCGACATAGGCCACCTGATCCATTGAGAGCCCGTGCCGTGCAATCAGCTCCTTGAGCACGGCGAGCTTGTCGTACACTCCCTGGTGCACTTCAGGGATCGTCAGTTTTTGCGCGCGCCGCATCACGATTTTCGTCGACTCCTGCGTAATGATGGCCGTCACAATGCCGACCTTCTGCAGGAGCTTGATCCCCATCCCGTCGCGCGTGTTGAACTTTTTCCATTCATCGCCGGATTCTGAATAATACATGCCGGCGTCCGTCAAAACGCCATCGACATCCGTTGCAAACAATCGGATCCCTCGGAGAGTTCCTGGCAGGGAAAAGCGAGGCTTCGCGGGAGTTGTTGTTCGGCGTTTTGTGCTGGGCATGCGAGGGCTTTCGACTGAGGCGATGTTAACAAGCCATTGATTGAAACTCAAGAAAACTCGCCCATGGGGGAGCTGCCGGTGCTGGACGGCGGACGGAGCGATCAGTAGGCATGCCGGTGGATAAACCCTCGCCAGACTGTGAGGAGCATGATCTTGAAGTCGAACCAGATCGACCAGTGTTCAATGTAGTACAGGTCGTGCTCGATCCGCCGCTCCAGCGACGTGTTGCCACGCCAGCCGTTGATCTGCGCCCACCCGGTGATCCCGGCTTTCATCTTGTGCCGAAGCATGTATTGCGGAAGCGTTTCTCGAAACCGGGCGATGAACTCGGGCCGTTCGGGCCTGGGACCGACGATGCTCATCTCCCCGCGCAGCACGTTCCAGAATTGCGGCAACTCATCCAAGCTGGTTCGGCGCAGGAATGCGCCGATCGGCGTCCGGCGATCGTCATTGGGTTGCGTCCAGACCGGGCCGGTTTCCGACTCCGCATCGAGTTTCATTGAACGGAACTTCAACATTTCGAAGGCCTGCCCGTCCAATCCCATGCGCAATTGGCGGAAAAAGATCGGGCCGGGCGAAGTCAGTTTCACCAAGGCCGCGATCGCGCATAACACCGGCGAAAACAAGATCAGGGCAGCCGAGGCGCCGACCACATCCAACACCCGTTTGATGACCAGATTCCAACCGTACAACGGCGATCCTTGTAACGTAATGAGCGGGAGCCCTTCGAACATCTCGGCCTCCGCCCGCAAACTCACGAATTCACACATGGCCGGCAAGGCTTTGACCTCAACCATGGTGGTGGCCAGGAACGCGAATATTTTCTCAGCCCACCGCTCACCCTCCGGCGGCAGACAGACAAACACGATGTCGACGCCGGACTGGACACGCTCCTGAAGATCATCGTACTGCCCGATCACCGGTACCCCATTGATCCGCTCACCCACCTTCCTGGCATCGGCGCTCAAGAACCCATGAACCTTCACCCCCAGTTCCGGATGCTGAGCGAGCGCATCCACCACGCGGCGTCCCAGCCGACTGGTGCCGATGACCAGCGCGTGACGTTGGTTGTAGCCGTGCCGACGCAGGAACCGGAGCACCTCCCGAAACAGCACCCGCGAAAAGCCCAGGGTGATGAGGTTCAACAACCAGAAATAGAGCAGCACCAGTCGGGAATATTCGTACTGCCGGAAGAAAAAGGTCAACGCCACCAGAATCAGGACGGAAAGGGTATTGGCTTTCGCCACATCGAGAAACTCCGACAACCGCGTCCCCATCCGTCTCGGGCGGTAGAGGTCGAAGGCCTGGAACGACATGCCCCACACGGCGATGATCGGCACCAGTAAGAGCAGATAGATCCGGAGGGGGGGGATACCTTTGGTGGCCGGTTCCACGATCTCTGAAAAGCGAAGGTGGTACGCTCCGATCCAGCAAGCACAGATCAGCCCGAGGTCGATACAGAACAGCAGACTCTTGAGAAATTGGGAGTGGCGCTTGAGCATACTCCCCCTACGAAGCGACCCCGGTGAGCGCCCCCATGGCGAAGGCCTTCATGCGTTCCTTGAACAGTCGGCGGTCGAAGACGGCAACGTGATCACGAATGGCATGTGGATCAAACTCCGTTCGGCGACGCTCGAAAGACTCCATCGCCTCGACAACGGATTCGACCGATTGAGTGAAGAAAAACACTCCCGTGGCAACGTTCCCCGCACTGGTCACAGAACCGGAGCCCCCTCGCCCAGGTGCGCCCTCGACGGATCCGGTACCCGGCAACGGCACCACGGTCTCCAACGCTCCCCCGCGACCGAAGGCAAGCACAGGCTTGCCGCAGGCCATCGCTTCCAATGGGACGATACCAAAATCTTCCTCGCCTGGAAAGAGCAACGCCCGACAGCGCGCATAGTGATCCCTCACCACATCGTCCGGCTGCCAGCCCAGAAATTCGACCGTCGGGCCGGCGAGCTTGCGCAACCGCGCCTCCTCTTGCCCCTTGCCGATGATCTTCAGGCGTCGTTTCATAACATTACACGCCTGGATGGCCAGATCAACCCGTTTATACGGCGCAAAGGCCGTGACCATGAAATAGAAGTCTTCTGACTGTTCCGCGGCTTGAAATGTCTGCCAATCGACCGGTGGATGCAGCACAGCCGCCGGCCGGTTGTAATACCGTTGCACCTTCCCGGCGATGTTCCGGGAATTGGCCACGAATTGATCCACCCGAGCGGCGGAGGCCACATCCCAGGCCTGCAGACGCTTCCGGAACAGTTCCATACCCAATCTCGCCACGACTCCCGATCGCCCGCCGCGGGCGTAATTGTCGAACTGATCCCACACATACCGCATTGGCGCATGGATGTAGCAGAGATGTTTCGCTCCCGCCGGCGGGCGAATGCCCTTGGCCACACAATGGCTCGAACTTAAGACCAGGTCGTAGGACGGGAGGCGAACATGCTCGATCGCAGCAGGAAATACGGGCAAATAATACCGATAGTACCGCGCGGCCAGCGGGAAGGATTGAACGAAACTGGTCGTGATCCGGTGACGCTCGATCGTGGGTGACACCGTCCCCTTGATGTGCAGCAGGGTGTAGAGATCGGCATCGGGGAACAGCTCGCAGAACGCCTCCAGGCAGCGCTCGCCGCCCCGCATCCCGGTCAGCCAATCATGGACAATCGCAACTCGTAACGACTTCATTCAGCGGCGCGACTTCATTTCGTATAGCCACCCATTCCCCCGGAGGCCCTCGTCACCAGCGCGGGTCTTGCTTGACTGGATACGTAGAAAAACAACAACACCAGCACCAGACAGGCCGCGACCTCCAACACAATCCAGGCCATGACCGGCCCCCAGATACCCCAATATCGTATGCACAGCGGAACCAGCAGCAGTCCGATCAGCGCGGCCGTCACATTGACCCGACACACGAGCCGCTCTTGGAACAGCGCGATCAACCCTGACACAAACGGACGCTTGACGGAACTGAACCCGATGGCCACGACCGCCCACTGCAAGAGAGAGAGCGCCACTACGGTCTCCGTCGAGACCTCCGCGAATCTCCCATAGAAAATGATGGCGCTCCACAGGCTGGCTGAGGCGATGGCCATGACGGCGACCGTGACGAGCCCGGCCATGCGCACACGCGCCTTGATCTGATCCGACCCCTTCCCTCCGACCATCTCGGCATAGGATCTCAACAGCAGTCGAGAGAGTGAGGCCCACGCCAATTCCACCACAGCGGTCGTCCGTTGTACCAGACCATAGAGCCCCACCGCCGACGCTCCCAGCATGAAACCAAGAATGAGCAACGGAGCCCGGACATCCAGCACGATGGCGATCTGGTTCAAGCCGAGCCAGCGAGCCTCCCACCAAGCACGGCGATACCCGCGGCCCCCGTGCGTCCCTCCCGGAAGTAACGCCATCATCTTCCACGCATACAGACCGCACAGAAGCACTCCAATCATCAGCCCTGCGAGCAGGGCCAGGTCGAGACCCGCATGATTCGCTTCCTGCTGCAGGGTCCAGGCCAACACAAGAGGCACACCATACATCCCCACACTCGTCAACACCCGGAAAAGCGCCACCATTTGATAGCGGTGAAGCAACAACCCTACGGCCTCACAGGTTTCGGCCAGCACCTGTGTCGCCGCAAGCCCGGTGCCGACGACCATCGCCATCGGCATTGAGGGACTCCAGGCACCCAACGCGATCCCTGCACCGATACAGAGAAGTCCGCCCAGGCAAGCCAGCACTTTGCCTCGCAACACACGGGAGAAGATCCGCTGATTCAGGCGCATGTCCGGGCCGGTCAGTCTCAGCCAATGCTGGTTGATTCCAAAATCGACCATCCCCCCCAGCACCGCACCCAGGGCGGACCCCAACAAAAACGCGCCCGCATAGGTCAGTGAACGGTACCCCAGATAGAGCAGCAGCAGATAGCGCATCCCCTGCAGCAGGACGTCCGATAGGATCAATGGACCCGCGGCGCGGCTGACGGGTATGGCAGAGGCACCGGCCTCTGCTACTCCCTCCCGGGCAGTCGCGGCCTCGGGAATGTCTGCCTGCCCGGTTCGTCTCACAAACTGCGCTCCCTATGCGATACGCCAGCTCTCGCACACCCGCTGATGACACGGCCGGTTGCGCCGGACGCGGCGCAGTACCCGGGTTACCCCGGAAAGGACACCCCGGCGGACCAGCGGGTCGACGCGTCTGCCGGCGTTGCGACAACGGATCCGGAAGGCTGACCGTTCGGGAAGATCGAGGCTCCCAGAATTTCATAATACGCCTGATCCATTTCCCGCAACATTCGACTCAGCGCGAATCGTGACCGCCTGACCTCTCGACCCAGCTTCGTCAGCCGCGCCCGCAACGGCGCATCGAGCGCCAGACGAATTTGCGCCTCGCCCGCCGCCTTGGGATCGTTGGCATTGAAGAGCATGCCCCACCCCTGCAGCACATCACGGTTCCCGATCACATCACTGGCGACGATAGGAATGCCCTGCTCCATCGCCTCCAGCAAGACGAGCGGAAGCCCTTCCCAGCGAGAGGTCGAGATGAAGAGATCGAAGTCTCTCATCAAGGCAAACGCATCCGGCCGCCCGCCGAGGAACAGCACCCGATCCGGTTGTGGAAGGGTATCCAGGATCGATCGATACCGTCGTCGGTCCTCTTCACTGCCCTCCCCGATCACCACCCACGTGGCCTCGGGTACTTGCGCCGACACGATTCGCACGGACTCAAGGAGAATGTCCAGGCCCTTCTGGCGGTGAAACCGGCCGATCCATCCGATGAGGAATCTCCCGTCCGGGATCGTGAGTTCTGCTCGTAAGCTCTTCCCTGTATCACCGGAATAAATCGACTGCGCGTTCTCTTGAACCAGTCCCGACAACACCACAAGGGAGTTCGACGTCGGCAGCCGATGCCGACGAGCGGTCTCCCGCTCCCCCGGAGACACATACACGATGGCATCCAGCAAGAGGCGACAGCACAACTCGAACAGCCAGCCAGACAGGTAGCGCCATCCCCGATTGTCGGCATAGTGCGGCCCGTGCGGCGTATAGATCACCGGCACGCGGACAAGAATCTTGACCCAGATGGCAAAAAATGCGGCCCCGCGACCATGCGCATGAATCGGCGCCGGGGCGCGCAACAACTCCTTCAGCAACTGCCAGACCGAGCGGGCATTGGGGCGTCGCATCGGCAGCACGGACAGGTCCAACGGCATCCGGCGCCAGATCTCGACATAGGGCTTCTCATCCGAACAGAATACGCGCACCTGCATGCCGGACCCGAGTTGGTGGTCCGCCAGCGCCGTCAGGTAGGCCGGCCCGCCGCCCACCCCGGCAGTCGCCGTCATGTGTACGATACGATTCGGCAACCATTCCGCCAGCGCCGTCCCGCATAATCCCAGAAGGAGGCCGAACAAGGCGGTCCAATGGAGCATCAAGTTGTCCGTCAACAACTCCTCACAGGTCAGGCTGACCAATAACAGCGGCGGCCAACAGGCCAAGGCGATCCATCCGACGCCGATACGCACGACGGCACTCGGCTCACGCACGGGAATCGTGACGCTCTTGATGCCCACCCACAGCAACCAGATACAGGCGGCTACGAGCGGCAGCAGCGGCCCGATCCCGCCCTTGATCAGGACATCGAGATATAGGTTATGAGCTGTCTGGTAGTTGAAGTTGAAACCTTCAAAGGGGATTCCGACCACTTCTTCGACAAAACGGCGGCGGTCATACCCGATGCCGGTCACCATCGTGAACGGATGCCGCAGGAGATACCGGAACGATTGGCCCCAGAGCCAGACACGCGTCTGAACGTTCTGCACCGCCCGCTGAGACGACGCTTGCCGTTCGTCCACGGGTGAGAGTTCTCCGCGTACGGTTTGTTCGAGTTGCATGGATGCGGTCAATGTGTCCCGCACCCGATCAAGTGTGGGGACCTTCACCTCAAGCACGTGAATCAGTCCCAACAGGCCAAGCGGCATCAGGAACAGCAGGCCGGCAAACGCCAACCGCCGAGACCGCACGAGCAGCCCTCCGGGATTGACCATAGTCAGGAGGCCCAACATCAGGATGGCCCCAAGCAGCAAGACGAGGCTGGATCGCGACCCGGTCCAGAGAATGCCCATGAAGCACAAGGGAGCAAGGATCAGCCCTTGCAGGACCGCGTACCCGCGATTCACTACGCCGTGCCATCCTTGAAACAAGGCCAAACAAAGACTGAACAGCGATGCGAAAGCCAGGTACATGCCGTAGGCCCCGTGACTACCGGTGTCGGAGCGTACGACCAGCCCCTCGGGCGACAGAACTTCCGCGAACATGCCCATCGCAAAAAATGTGGAGGATGCATCGACGTAGGCATTGATATACCGGCCATCGAGGGCCTGCCCCATTCGAACAAACGAATAGAGCAACGTGAGAAGGGCCACCGCGGGAATCAGGCAGCTGACCAGTCTGACGACCTGAACGCCGGTCCTGAGCGCCAGCAGCGCAGTCAGCGGAAGCGGGGCCAGATAGAGCCCCCATTTCAGCAAGAGCAGCCAGCCGGTCGATTGGAGCGATCCCAGTCGAATGGAATTGATGCCGAGACTCAGCGCCAATCCGGCGATCGAGAGCCCCAGCAGAATCAGCGGGGTATTCCACGTCTGCCACTCAGGAGAGTACCACCCGCGTTTCCGTCTGGAAAACGTATCGGCACTCGCATACAACACCCAACCCCATGCGACGATCAGCACCAGGACAAACGGATGGACGACAAGGCCATCTATCACACGAACTTTGAACACCGCCGGCGACAGCAGGAGCATCGCGAGAATCCACAAGCCCAGGCGATTGACCAAGCCCGCATGAGCGGGAGATGAGACGCCCGCGACCGTCATATCCGTCCCCTCAAGGCCTGCTCATAGACCGCTTCGAGCTCGGACACGTGCCTGTCTAAGGTTCGGGGATCCTCCCAATACCGCTGATGGGCGGCTTGCCCCATGGCCCCGACGAGCGCATCGTCGGCGGAGAGTGTCCGCATCGCTCGAATCAGGTCCGCCTCATCGGCGCCTGCAAAACACAACCCCGTCACCCCGTCCGCAATGGACATGCGCGCGGCCGACGTGTCGGACACAATCGCCGGCACTCCCAACGCCGCGGCCTCAATCACACTCAACCCCTCGGTCTCGTACCATAACGAGGGAAACACCAGCACCCGGGCGGTTTTCAGATACTCCGTCACCTTTTCCCTGGAAACCCATCCCGTCACACGGGCACGGGAGTACACCTGCACCACTTCCTGAGCGCAGGGACCGTCGCCCACGAACAGGGCCTCACATCCCAACGCGTGGGCGGCCTTGGCGAACACAATGGCGCCCTTTCCCTGTGTGATCTTTCCGACCATCACGAACGCCCTGTTTTCCGCAACCCGCGCCGGTACGTCCCGTGAGACCTCGATCGGACTGGGGACGTAGTACACGCGAGCCCCCGCGGGAAGACCCGGCGCCAGGATCGCGTGACTGAACGGCGAGACGGCAATGAAATCAAGAATTCGATTGGGGATCCCTCCCCGGTGGGCCTGCACCGCCTGTCGCAGGATTCGCCAGAGCTTATGCGAATAGCTGCGTTTGTCGCAGTGGCTGGCGATACAGGAGAGCGACATCGGCCGGAGCCGGCAGATCTCGTTCTGTTGATGATTGAAGAAGGTCCCGTTGGGGCACAGAGAAAAGTAATCGTGCATAGTGTACACAACCCGAACCCCTACCGCCAACGCGGCGCGCACCACACTGGAGGACAGGGCTTGGGTCCAGCTGTGGAGATGCACCACGGTACAGGCGGGATCGAGATCTCGAAGAAGCGCGCGAAGCATCCGGGCCGCCTTGACGTTCCACGTCCCTTGAAGGATGGCTCGCATTCGGTTCGAATCCGTCAGAATCTCCTGTTGATCGGTTGAAACCAATCGAACCCCATCGGGATCATCGCTGGGCGTCGTCGCCCCGACCGCGGACAACAGGGTCACGGCATGACCGCGACGAGCGAGCCCCCTGGCACTCGCCAACGCCACGGCAGCGTTGCCGCCGTTCACGTATCCAAAATCGCTGAGAACCACGAGATGAAGTTTTTTCATGTCCACACACGCGAGCGAGCAGGCCACAGATCGTCGATTTGCGCCCTGAACGAACGTCCTCCCGCCGGCATTGGAAACCTCAGGGATATCGGATCGATGGGGTTCAGTTCAGGCTCACCGGCATGCCTCACCATCGGCGCCTCACAGCCGGGAGGCGCACACGAGGGCAGCGAGCTTTTCTACTGTTGTGTCCCAATCGTACTGCGTGGCCACGACCTGCCCGGCAGTGAGGTACTGTTCTCGCACCCCGCGATCACTCACCATCAGTCGGATGCGCTCCGCAATATCGGACGGGTCGTACGGATCACAGTACATGGCGCCTTCTCCATACACCTCGGGTAACCCCGCGACGCGTGAGACGATGACCGGACAGCCGGACGCCAGCGCCTCCAAGGCTGGAAGCCCGAAACTCTCATAGAGCGAGGGCATCACCAGAACATCCGCGTACCGATAGAACCGACGGAGCAATTCATCTCCATGCTCCAACTCGCCGACACAGATCACTCGATCGCCCATGGCGGAGGCCATCGCCATCGCCGACGCGTCGCCGGTAATGAGGCCCTCCCGGCGACCGATGATCACCAGGTCATGCGGAATGTGCTTCTGCACCAGGGCAAATGCCTCCAGCAGACGGGACAGGTTCTTGTGCGGCTTGACGCTTCCGACGAAGAGTACGTAGGGTTTCCCGTGGGGCGGCCCGCCAGGCACCGGCGCGAACCATGAGACATCCACCCCGTTATGCACCACGGTGACTTCCTGCCGTCCCTCGGGAACGAACTGCAGGAGTTGGTCCCTGGCAAATTGAGAGACACACACAATGGCGGCCGCCTTGGCCCGTACGGCTCGAAACATCAGGCGCGCATAGGCCCGTCGATGCCACCCGTCCACGAATTGCGGCATCGCCAGGTGAAGGGTGTCGTGGACCGTCACCAAGAGAGGCCCTCGATACAACAATGGAATATTGTAGTGAGGGGACCAATAGAGGGTGGTATCGCGGGGAATCCGCAGCGGGAGCTCAACCTGCTCGCGTAGCGAATAAATCCCCGCCCGGCAATCGATGATCCTGATATTCGGATGCTGAGCCCAGCTGAATCCGCGGAGGAGGTCAGCCTGACCGAGCAGACAAAAGGCCGGCTTGGACAAGACCTTGAACAACCGTGGAACAAGTTCTTGCAGGTATGTCCCGATGCCCGCGGACTGCACCATTCGCATGTCGATGGTGATGGGTCCTCGTTGAATAGGCCACTCTCCTTTCGGTCAACCGGACTGCGCCAACTGCAGCAACCGCGAGACGCGGTGTTTCCAATCGGCTTGTTCCGCGTACGCGCGGTAGAGATCCTGCTGAGGTTCGCGAGTGACGCAGCCTTCGATCGCCGTCACAAACTGCTCGGCGGATTCACAGAGCATCGCCGGGCTCTGCAGCCGCTCCAGTTCACGCCAACGGGTGGCGACAACAGGCAGCCCTGCCGCAAGGTATTCATAGAGCTTCAAGGGATGGATGCTATGAACCAACGTCGGGTGGTTTCGCACGTCGAACGGAATGAGCCCCACATCCGCAGCCCGCAAATATTGCGGCAACCGTGAAAACGGCCGGGGCCCGAGCAAATGCAGATTGGCCGCCGGCGCAAACCTGGCATGGGCATGGGGAGTTCCCCCGATGAGGACGAACGAGATGTCCGGCAATGCCGCCACCGCACGATTCAACAGCGCGTAATCGAACCAGGCGTCCATATAGCCTGCATAGACCGCAATGGGCCGGCGGATCGAGGCATACTCAAACGGAACGGGCACGTCAGGTCTCGCAAAGTGGGAAAAATTGACGCCGTTCGGCAAATGGGCCATGCGACGAGGCTTCAGGCCTTCCACATATTCCTTCAAAGTCTCCGCACTGTAGACCACCAGATCGGCGGCGGCAGCCAGTTCACGTTCGGCTGCCCGGGCGGCTGGCGTCGTGCGTCCGAATCCGGAGGTGTTATCGGCCACTCGAAACACGGTTCTCGCACGAGCAACGTGAGTGAGCCAGGACAGATGCTTGGGGCTATCGCAGTACAGGAGATCGACATCGCCGAAGCCGTGGTTCCACACCACCCCGCCGACCGAAGGCCAGGTCAGATGGGCCCAGCCACGCTCAAGCGCGTAACTGCGAAGCAGGGGCTCATTCCGCGGAGTGGCCAATGCCGCCGGAACGTAGGCCCAAAGTTTCTTACCAAGATCCCACAAGCCACCCTGTCGATACAGCCGGAACCGGCTTGCCAGCTCTTTCCGCGCATGCCCCAGGAGATGCAGCGGAGAAATGGGATCCGACACGAAACCAACCGTCCATCCGGCATCCACGAAGCCACGGGCCAGATGGTGGCTTCCCACTTGGAACGGAGTCGTCCAGTAATTGGCGCAGGCCATCAAAATCTTCTGTGTCGAATGCCCTTGCTCCACTTACTTGACCGCATGAATGCAAATGAACCACCCCCATCGGGCGGGCAGCCACTGCGTCAGCCAGGCCGGTAGCCTCAGCCGGTCATAGGGCGTCAACACCGGAGTGGCGGTCACCTGAGAGAATTGCGCATACAACTCCCGCACTTCATGAATCGTATAGGCCTTCGTGCCCGGGCTCTCCATATGATGGGCAACCACATGAGCCAGCGTTCTGTCAGGACGCCCGCGGAGCAAACCGTATTTCACCCACAACTTCAGGGCAACCAGTGAATGTCTCCCGTACAACATGCCGATGAACAGGCCATTCGGTTTCAGCACTCGTCGTACTTCGGCAATGATTCGCTCGGGATGCTCCGCATGGTGAATGACGCCCCAGGAATAGACCAGATCGAAAGACTGATCGGGGAAGGGAAGAATTTCGGCATCGATCCGTTGCAGATGACTGGTCAATCCATACAACGCCAATCGCGCGCGTGTCACCTCGATGGCCCGCTCGGTCAAATCGACCCCGTGGCAGTCCAAGCCGGCTCGCGCCCATTGCAGGTGATCAGTCCCGGCACCGACCCCGATCTCCAGCATACGTTGACCGTGGTGACGGGTAAATTGCGCGACCGAGTGGATGAAGGGCTCCAGTTCATAACGGTAGGATTCGATCCGCTCGAACCACTCGCGACTGAGTTCGGGCACCTCACCCACGATCGGGCGGGCGGTGCCGCACGCCTCCTGATTCCAATACCGGCGGACATCTTCGTTATCGTTTTTCACTGATGATCGTCGCATAAATGCTTTCGAGCCTTCCCACGCATACGTAGGCCTTGAGCCGATTCGAAATGACCGCCCCCGCTCAGGAAGCCCGGGACGGGCCGATGAATTTCCGGTCGCCGCAATGCGGGTCGCGGAACGCCGCTAGGCTTCTCTCTGTCGAGCCGCCTCGCAGAGCGCCGTCCAAAAAGCGGCCTTGACCACCGACGCATCGTGCCGCGCGACAGCGACCTCTCGTGCCCGGCGGCCCAATCGCTCGCGCAACGATTCTTCCTGCATCAGTCTTCGCACGGCTGCCATGACCTGCGCTTCCCCTTGGGAATCCACGACATGCCCCCACTCCTCGCGTGTCGCATAGCGCGCGGTGGCCACGTCGCCGGGAGCATACACTAGAATCGGCGTTCCTGAAATCATATACGCCGGCGCCTTCGTCGGAAGCGAGAGCCGGATGTACCGGGCACTTCGCGCATCGAAGTTGTACGGCAGGACCAGCAGATCCGTTCCGGCCAGCAGTCGCGCGATCGACTTCGGATCGGGCGGACCTTCGATCCGAACGGCCGGAGAGGACAGATCGCGAAGGTACGCGGACTCGTGGGGCGGCGAATGAATCCATAGTTGCACGTCGATGCCGTCGGCTGATAGCCGGGCAACGGCTCCAGCGATGTCTCTCAGACTTTCACGCTGTCCGTCCGGCACGATGGATCCCACATACCGCAGGACAAACGGTGTGCCTGCCTTCCAATCGGTTCGAGAATCCGGCAACCACCGTTCCACATCCAGAGCGTTCTGAAACGGCAGAAACGGATAGCCGTAGCGCTGTTGATATTCTTCGCACATTTGCTCGCAGATGGCGAACCGCCCCACCGCCTCACGGAGCGTCGCCTTCAATTCACGACGCAAAACGGGTCCCACGACCGGCCCCAATAGGCCGCCGGTGTGCAGCACCGCCGGCCAGTCATCCATCATATGCACCACCAGGGGAATCGCCCATCGCTTCGCAAGCTGCCGCGTGAGATCCACCTGCTCCAGGGAACCCAGAAATCCGTAGAGGAGCGTCGGCTGAAATTCATTCACCCACGCCGTCAGTCCGCTCGTGAGGTGGGCGCACTTGGGCACGCTATCACCGATGACTCGCTTGGCCAGCTCGATGGAGGAGGTGCCTACGGACGGGCCCTGGGCGCCGGACGATTCAGACGTCCCGGCGGAGTGGCGCTTGAAGCGCCCGTAGGACCGTCTGAGCAGGGAAAAGGGCCAGACCCAGCGGATCTCCTCCTCTGTCAGGCGATAAAAATTCCGACAGACCGTCCGGTCCACCGGAGTCGCATCATCGTGCAGATTGGCGAGTCGATCAGCCGGCCAGCCGCGGAACAGATTGGTCAACGTGATGCCGCCGCCGGTCACGAGATTGAAATTATTTCCCGTCACCACCAGAATTCGAGGATAGTCCTGCGTCACCCGGTACTCTTTTCAGTTGGCTCGAGGAGAAACATCCAGTCGGCCGACCACGAAAACGGCAGCAGGTCGGCAACGCGATTGTTCATCCGATAGAGCGCCTGCCGAAACGGCGGCAGCCGGAGCAGCACATCGATATACGGCCCGCAGAGGAAGGTCCTGGCCCGCCGTTCCGTTACGCGGAAACCGCCGGCGGCGAATACGTCCAGGAGACGCCGCACCCGGAAAAACTGCACATGGCCGGATTCGAAATTCAAGAATCCGACCTGCTCCTGCCGGAACGAGTTCTGCACCAGCGCCATTCCTTCGACAGACCGGGCCTGCCGCTTCCGCCGCGCATGCACCAGGCGGCGAACCACCTGATCGATCCCGATTCTGGTCAGAGCTCGTTGCAGGCGGCAGCACATTTCATACGATCCATAGCCGTTGGGGGTGGTAATGATTAACGCCCCGTTCGGCTTCAACAGACGCCGCAGGAGGCTGAGACAGTCTTGTGGCTGCTGGAGATGTTCGAGGACTTCCGAGCAGATAATCAGATCGGCGGCCACCCCTTCCCGGATCAACGACTCAAGCCGGGCAGTTCTAAACAGCAGGTTCGTCAGCGGATATCTTCGTTGTGCTTCCTGAATGGACGGCTCATGCATGTCCACCCCCAACACACGATGACCCAGACAGGCCAATGGATAGGTCACATGATCGCCCGTGCCGCAGCCGAAGTCGAGGATGGACAGCGATGGTTTTCCCAGCCGTTGCGCCACCCGGTCCGTCCAGGCCTCGATGGTCTGCAGCCGCTTCACGATGCCGTAGGAGGTTTCGGGAAAATTCCCGGCCTGGCTATCGGCCATGGATCACCCTCTGATACAATTCCTCGAACCGTTGTGTTTGCAACGCCATATCGTATTCGGTTTCCGCAACTTCACGGCACCGTGCGCGCAGTCGTTGCCGCAGATCAGGATCGTCCAGGAGACACTTGATGCCCTCCGACAGGTCGCCAGCATCCTTATAGCGCGCCAAGTAACCGGTCTCCATCGGCCGTACGGCCTCCCCTACACCACCCACGTCGAATGCCACCACCGGCGTTCCACAGGCCAGACTTTCAAGCACACCGTTCGGCAGGTTATCCGCCAGAGCGGGATGGACGAACAGATCCGCAGCCGAGTAGATGATCGCCAACAGATGATCGTCTTTCACCGTCTCGATGGCCGTCACGGGAACACTTACCGCGGTCTCCCATTCGCCGGCGCGGTTTCCGACCACCAACAGGCGGAAGGGCTTCCGGGTCTTCCCCTTGAGAGCGTTCACAGCCTCTGTAACGAAGGTGCCGCCCTTGCGATAGGCCTGCGTCTCCACGGAGCTGAACAACACGAGATCCTCATCCTGCGGGAGCCCTAACACCGCTCGGGCCGACGTTCGATCGATCGGTCGAAACACGCTCAGATTCAGACCGTTCGGAATCACTCGCACCGGCCAATGCCCGACCAGCGGGCTTTGCTCAGCCAGCCCGGCGATCCACCGAGACGGCGCCACCAACGTCACGTTCGCATCGGCATAGATACGCTGCTTCGTTCGCCAGAGCAGCGCCGTCCGGTCCGCCTTCAAAGCAGGCTCGTCATTCAACAGCGGGCAGGCGCCGCAGCCTGTTTTCCACCGTTCGCAATCATAGGAATAACAGCAATGGCCGGTCAGGGGCCACATGTCCGACAGACGCCAGACAAACGGCTTACGCCGACTGGCGACGCCCAACACGGAATGGCTGAAATATCCGCCGTGCGTATTGTAGAGCTGCACGACATCGGCCGCCTGAAACCAGGGATGACGCAGCAACCGCCAGGAAGAAGGCAAGAAGAGATACTGCAGACTCACAGCATCGGTCGCACGGCGCGCCAGCCAATCCGCCGCCCGCCAAGGCATGCTCCCCCAAATCGGTCCGGCTTCCGAAACACCATGCACCAGGCCCGAGACAAGCATCCGCGAGGTATGGCCCCGCCGCAGGAGGCCCGAATGAATTCGATAGGCCGCCCGGCCGGACCCGCCCAGGTTGTACTCTGTGCTGAGATGAAGAATGTTCATACACCGTGCGGCGGACCTAGAGTGCCACCCCGCGAATACTGTTGCGAATCCGCCTGAGCGGGACCTCCACCACGACGTTCATCCCGTAGGCGAGCGCCAAAGACAGTAGAATCGCCGCCAGCTGATACCGGGCACCTTTCGCCTCCAACAGAGGCGCGAACCCGACGACGATGGCATAATGATTCAAATACAACGGGTATGAGAGGTCACCGAACCACCGGTCTGCGTTCTTCAATCTAAGCCCCGCGCCGGCATAGGACAGAGGATAGATGAGTACTGCCGCCATCACAAGGAGCGCGAGGGCTGTCAGCCCTCTGGCTGTCATGAGGTTCGCGACCCAGGCATGATCGAGAGGCACCTCGCCCTGAATGTAGCGGGAAAAATGCAACAGCATGAGAGGGACAACCACTACGACACCCGTCCATTCCACCGCACCGGCTCGTTTTCTCAGTCTGTACAAGAGTACGCCGAGCAAAAAATAGGGAACGAACGACAAGGGTCTGTAAAGCTTGTGCACATATTCATGGCAAAGATGCGCCAGAAGTATTCCCCCTCCTATGCAATACAACAGGAACCCGACAGTAGCGTACCTGCCGATGAACCTTTGACCGGACACCAGACATATCGCGAATACCGAGAGATAAAACATGACCTCTATGAACACGGCCCAGGCATAGCTGACAAAGTGATAATACTCCTTCAAGCCGATGAGGTTATTCACGTTCAGAATCGGGATGAGCTCCGTCAAATTGACGAGGACGGTTTCGACGGAGAGCATGTCAGCACGAAAATATGCAGCCGGTAGCGCACGGGCGCCGTGCTTGATCAGCGCCGCATGAACGATCACAGAAACGCCTATGGCAGCCCAAAACGGGGGGATCAACCGTAAGAACCTGTTGCCCAGAAAGCTATACGGCCGGCCCCAGTAGAACCGATCGATGGCTTCGGAAATAATAAAACCCGAGAGAATAAAAAACGTCATCACTCCGATGTTGCCGATCCCGATAGACGACAGGAAATGTCGCTCGGGTGCTTCGAAGGCAAACTCCCAGGTGTGACTCAACACAACCAACAGGGCCAGCACAAAACGGTATATCCCGAATACCTTGTATGCACCCTGCCCCTGTTCCCCCTTCATTCTATCGGCGACCTGACCGGAAGCGGATCCGGGTCGATCGGTCACTGGCCCACTGCCCTCTGC
>CAKKRE010000050.1 GCA_919902505.1 Nitrospiraceae bacterium | reverse complement strand
ACGAATCCATTTCTGCTTACCAGCGGGTTCGATCATAGGTTTGAGCAACAGGCTCACCTGTGGCATCATTTTCCCGGCCTGTGAACTGAAAAGGATTTCCGAAGGAAGGATTCGTGGATTGAGTTTTGCCGAAGGGCTCGTAGGAGTACTGAACGCTAGGGGTTCCGGCCTGATTGGTAAACGCGAGTGAACTCCCTAAGCCGTCGTAGATCGAGAAGTAGACGCCATCCTGTCGCAGAATGCCGAACAGCTCATCGATATTCAGTGAGCGGAGATACATAGCTGTGACTGCGCCGTTCTGGATTTCTTGGATAATGTCGTTCCCGTCATATAGAAATGGTGTTGTCGCGCCTGCGATTGATTTACTCATCCGCCGCCCCAGCTCATCATAGCTAAAGCTGGCGGTCGCTCCCCCACTGATACCAATCAACCGATTCCTCGCATCCCAGGTATAAGTGTTCGTGCCATCGTTCGTGAGGTTGCCGTTTGGATCGTGGGTCAGCGTCACGCCTGCGAACGCGATCTGTTCGTTCGCGGCATCGTAGGTGGACGACGCCACCTCCGGCGGCACGACACTCGCGGGGCCATTTGCTCGGGTCAGACTGGTGCGATTCCCGGCGGCATCGTAGGTATAGGCCACCGCCTCGATCAGCCCGTTGGGTCCATTGTGGGTGATGGCCGATACTCGCGACGCGAGATCGTAGGCATAGCTGGTGTTCGTGCCGTTGGGATAGGTCAGACTCGTACGCCGGTTCGCGGCGTCGTAGCCCAGCCCGACGACCACACTGCTTTGCGTTACCTGGGTCAGGCGTGACGCCGCGTCATAGCCGTAGGTCACTGGTTGCTGCCCGTTTGCCGTCAGCTGCGTCCGTCTGCCGAGCCCGTCATACTGATACGCGACGACGCCCTGCCCCGTGATTTCCCGTACCAGCCGATCCACCACGTCATAGGTAAACGCGATCGTCCCGACGCCGAGGGCGGTATCACGGGCGTTCACCAGCCTCCCCACCGCGTCATAGGTGAACGCGGTCGTCGCGTCGGGATAGGTCGCCTGCGTGCGGCGGTTCAGCGCATCGTATTGGAACGTCGTCTGTTGATTCTTGCGGTCGGTGAACTGACTGAGGTTCCCCGCTGGGTCGTAAGCATAGGTCTCGGTGCGACTCAGCGCATCGTTCCGCGTCTGCAGCCGATCCATGCGATCGTAGGTATACGTCGTCGTCTGCTGCTTCGCATCGGTCACGGCCAGCAGATTGCCGTTGGGATCGTAGGTAAACCGTGTGAGGCCTTGCCGGGCATCGGCGATGTCGGTCACGCGGTTCAGACTGTCATATCGGAACTGGGTGACGAGCCCACGAGGATCGGTGAGGCTGAGCAGGCGCCCGACCGCGTCATAGGTGCGCTGGGTGGCGTTACCGAGCGGGTCGGTCGTCGTGATCAAGTTCCCGCTCGCATCGTAGGCAAAGGTCGTCGGCGGCTCGGTGGCGATGGGACCTTGGACCAACGTGGGCTGGCCAACGTTGTTGTACCCAATCGTGGTCACATGGTTCAGTGGATCGTTCACCGTGAGAAGATTGCCATTGGCCGGATCGTAGGTGAATTCTGTGATCTGATTGAGCGCATCGGTGATCTTCGTCACCCGGTTGAATACCGCGTCGTATGTGAATCGTGTCTCGTGCAACGCTGGATCGAGTATCTTGGTCACGTTGCCGGCTGCGTCATAGTCAAATGCCGTCGTTCGACCCAGTGGATCGGTTGCACGCACGACCTGGTTCGTCGCATTGCGCTGTACCACATGTGTTTGCCCCATGGCATCGGTGACGCTGGTCCGGTAGCCGCGGCCGTTGAAGCGCGTCGTCGTCTCGTGGCCGCGCGGGTCCACGACGGTGGTCTCCGTGATCGTCCCGCCGGTTACGGTATAGCCCGCTTGAAAATTCTCCCAGGAATCGACGGTCGGACAGGGCACAAACGGCAAGGCGACCGTGACGACGTTTCCCGTCACATTGGCGCACCCGGCTCCACTTGAGTTCGCCCCGGTCAGCTTATACCGGAAGCGATAGTCACTGCCGTCGGCTTGAAGTTGCCGCAACACACGGCCACTAGGACCATAGAAGTTCTGGAGGAACACCAGGCCGGTGGGGTCGGAGATCGTCGTCAGCCGATTCGTACTGTCGTAGGTATAGCGGGTCGTGCCTCCCTCGGGGTCTGTGACAGTCGCCAGATTGCCTGCCGCATCGTAGGCATACACGGCGGCTCGCCCGAGAGGATCGGTGACACGTGTGATGCGATCCAAGGCGTCGTAGGCGAAGGTCAGTTGGCGGCCATCCGGTCCGGTGATCGCCGTGATCCGCTGGCCGTTCCACGTGTTGGTGATGGTGTTCTGATTCCGATCGATCTGTTGCGTCAGCCCACGGGTGAGTTGATTCACCGAGGTGCCAAATACCCACCGTGCCCCATCTTTCCAGCGCAGCGTGGGAATTCCACTGGGCTCCGTCAACACCGCTCCCTGCATGAGTCCATCGGTCGTATTGCGAAACGTTCCGTCCGGTTGCTGCGTGAATACAAATCGACGGCCGTCGCCCAAGCGTACGATGCGCTGGTTCCCTTGAATCAGGACGGCCATCTGTGCCGCATGCGTCGTGCCTCGCCCAAACGGGCCCGTCGCAGTGCCATTGGTCTGGTAGGTTCTGGTGAGTGCGATCGGCAGACGACCTGGGAGCACCAGATCGGTTTTCGTGACCATCAAGAGTCCGGTGGCCAGATCTACCGGGTCGCCGGCTGCATCTCCACCGGCGCTCGGCGCACCTCCGCCAAAATAGAATTGGCGTGCCGTTTCTAAGATCGCAGCCATATTGATTCCACAGCAGAAGCGTGGCTGCCCATAGGGTTTCCCGGTGGCGGAATCGATGTCGGGCACAATCTGGCTGCCATCGGTCGAGACTGTGCCGGTGCCGTACTGCGCCCATTGGTTGGGCCGTGAACCGTCCGGCGCTTCGTCGAAATACCAGAGTTCCGTCTGCGCGCCTGGAGGCAGATCAAGGTCGTTCGGTAGGGTCACAGGAATCGGTTCAGACGGGGTGCCGCCCCCGACTTTGTCGAAGTAGTCCATATAGGCGGCTCCGGCGACACGATCGGCGGGAGGCGGGGGAACCGGAAGGCGGTCCATCGGTACGCGGCGCACGGACATCTGGCTGTTGGGCTGGCCATCCCAGCCGATGATCTGCGCCCCGGCGGGAATGCGCAGCTGGAAGCCCGGCAAGTCCGGATCAGTGACGAGGCGTTCGACGGCACTATTGGCAATATTCACCAATCCCGTCGTCTTCTGGAAATGCAAATAGGGAGTGTACCTGAGCGCATTGGCTTGGCCGGCGACGATGGTAACGGTGAGGGGAATCGCCGGCAGGCTCTTGCCCGGCGTGGACGCCGGCGTCCCATCGATCAGCAGGAGTTGATTGGCGCCGACCGGAGGATTCTGCAGGAGAAAATTCCCGCCTTCATCGGTGCTTAACTGCGCGAGGCCTAATTTGATCAGCGCCCCCTTTACCGGTTGGGCCTCTTCATTCAGGATCTGACCGGACAAGGTGGTCGACCCGGTGGCCAACACTTGCACGCTCACCGTCACGGACCGTGGAGTTGCCACACCATCAACCGCACTCGTGGCGGTTATTGTAACGGGATAGGTTCCGGCCGGTGTCGTTCCACCGGTGGTCAATGTGAGCAGGGTGGCCTGGCCGGACGCCAGAGCACTCGACGAAAACTGTGCGGTCATTCCCACCGGAAGATTCGCCACAGCCAGTGCGGCGAGCGGACTGAATCCATTGATACCGATGAGGCCGACCGAGAAGGAGCCTTGACCGAAGGCCGGAATCGTCAGTGGATTCGGCAGGACTGCCACCGTGAAATCGGGGGCCACAATGGTGAAGCTCTGTGTACTCGCAGCCGTACCTTGTGGGGTGGCGACAGTGACCAGGCCGCTCGTCACGCCGGTCGGGACCGTGACGACCATAGTGGTTCCGGCGCTGTTGACCGACGACACAATCACCGGACTCCCACCGATCGTCACCTGATTACTCGCCAAGAGCGGATTGAAACTGGACCCGGTGAGGGTCACCACGGTTCCGACCGGACCAGTCGAGGGACTAACACTGGTGAGGCTTGGTGGACCGGGTGCGACGGTGATCGTACTCGTCGCGCTGGTACCGTTCAACGCGGACGTGATATTGGCCTGACCGAGTGCCACCCCGGTGACAGCAATCGGGGCACTGAGTTGGGTGGCCGGAACCGTGATGCTGCCCGGCACTGTGGCCACTGCGGGAGTGCTGGACGCCAGCGTCACCGCTGTGTCGGTCGTCTGTACGGCGTCGAGGGTAACCGTCAGGGTCCCGGTGCTACCCTGAACCATCGACAGCGTCGCCGGTTGAAGACTCGTGATGGTCGGGGCCGGGATCACGGTGAAGCTGGCCGCGCTGGTGGCCGTGCCGGCAAGAGTTTGCACCGCGAGGGAACCGGTTGTGGCCGTGGGTGGTACGACCGCTATCAACGTCGTCGGGCTGGTTACCGTAAACGTAGCCGGGATGCCATTGAGGGTGACGGTCTGGACATTGATGAAATTCGTGCCGGTGACCGTCACGGATGTCCCCGGCTGGCCGCTGGTCGGGGTGAAGCCGGAGACGGTCGGTGTGGGAAGCGCGACATCGACTTGGCTAGCCGCACTCCCGCCATTGAGCGTCACGGTCACGGTCGTCGAACCGGCAGCGACGGCCGTCACGGTGATGGGCACAGTGGTTTGAGCGGCTGTGAAAGAGACAGAAGTTGGCACCGTGGCAACCGCGGGATTCGCGCTGTTCACAGTCAACGTGCCGGCGGCAGTGGGCGCTGGCGCTAAGGTAGCGGTCAACGTGCCGGTCGTGCCAGCCGCGAGATTCAGCGGATTGGGGGTCATGGCCGTGGGCTGAGATCCGGCGCCGGTATCCAGGACACTGATCGTGAGAAAACTGCCGGGCGCGCTAGTGAGGCGGACGTCGAGTGTATTGTTCGTTTGCAATGCGACGAGCCGGTCGATCACCGCGACGTTTTGCCCGAAATCGTTAGGTCCGGCGATCTGGATGCCGTTCAGCTTGATGGTCGCGGAAGACACCCGCTTGGTCCCATCCGCATTGCCATTGACGATGTGGATGGTATAGGGCGCGGTCGTGCCGGCCGGCAATGTGAAGGTATCGGCGAACTGGTTAGGCGCTCCGGCGGTGCGGGTGTATGTGGTTGGCCCGAAGATGACCGTCTCAGCCTGCAGGACGCCGACCCCCAAGCCCGACAGACTCATCGCAAGCAGGGCTGTGAAAATCGTGGTCACGATCGCGCGGCGTCGCATCGACCCCTCCTCCGGTGGCGGCCCATTGGCGCGGCACGAACCGGCTCGCTCGAATGACTACGTATGGAGACCGTGAACGTATACAAGAATGTTCCTGTCTTGCCAATACGGACATATGGCCCTAGCCATGAGAACGCCCAATGCTTCCGTCGTAGCAGACTCCATGTCGGCGAGCCGCGGGATGAGCAATCAGTGATGTGGGAGATCCACGCCGGGCGGGCTCCAACCACGCGATGCGGTGCCTGGGATTACCGCGCCTGAAAGCCAGATGTGCCAAGCCTTTGATATCAGTGGGGACGCTTCTTGAAATTCATCATGCCGGCACTCCCGTGCAGCAAGACATCGAGAGTGACGGCATGAGATGGCGCGTGGAGGAAGGAGGTGCGGGCGCGAGGCCCGCACCGGAGCGGGAAACCTATTTTACCTTCGCGAAATCGGCATCGAACTGCATTTGCTGGCCATCCTGCAACGTCACGATGACCGTCGTCTTGGCATTGGGATCAAACGACTCGTATCCGAATCGGGCGGTAAAACGCGACCGGTAGCCCGGGCCGGCACCATCGTTTTTTCTGCCCCGGTCAGCCGGGCTGATGTCCACCGGACGGATATTCTTTCCCTTTTGCTGGAACACGATGTCCGCCTTCTCCGCGAAGTACTCGTCGTCGCCGCAGAGCTGCACTTCGATTTCCATATTCGGCATGTCCACGACCTTCTGGATGAATTCCTCGGGCATGCGCACGTTTTTCTTCTGTTTCTTCGATTCCGCCGCTTCCTGCCTGCCGAAGGCCTCCAATCGATACCGCTTGGTACGCAGGATGGCGCTCGCGCCGCATTGATCTTTTTCGGGATCTGCACCCACCCGCGTGACCAGCGAGGCCTGCTGCAAGACCTTTTTCACATCTTCCGGTGAATTCGCCTTTTCCATCGGCGCCCGCCCGGCCTCCAGGGCCTTCTTCGCCTCTTCGGGGGACAACTTGATGTCGATCGCCCACGCCGGACCGCCGACTGCCCACACCATGGCTCCGACTACCAGCCCGATTACCCCGTGGGACCGCCGACGCCGACCTGCACTGCCATGATTCGCGCGCATGAGTACCTCCCTGACGCATCACTGAACAAGGGCGCATTGTAAAAGGATTGGGAAGATCTTTTCAATCTCACAGCTGAGCAGGAAGCACGCTATGAGTTAAATCGAGCCCAGTTGGGGTAGGGCTTGTGGGTATACAGTTGATCGACATCGACCGGACAGGGCATTCCACGTCGACTCAACATGTCGTCGACGGTGCGAAGAGGTAAACCCACGACCGCCGTATAATCACCCTCGATCCGCTCAATCAGTGCGGCACCACCACCCTGAATGGAATAGGCGCCGGCCTTCCCCAGACTGTCCCCCGTCCGCAGGTAGGCGGACAAGGCCTCTTCATTCAAGGGTTTCATCGTGACCGATACCCTGGCGACCTGAACCTCACAGGGCTCAGGACCGGAGCCCACCAGCGCGACGGCAGTGAAAATCTTGTGCGTCTTCCCCGCCATACGCCTAAGCATGAATTCGGCATCGGCCAGACCGGCCGGCTTTCCCAGCACCTCCTCGCCAAGACTGATCAAGGTGTCGCTGCCGAGGATGAGCGCCTCGGGGCACTGCTCGATACAGGATTTGGCCTTGCCTGCCGCAAATTCTACCGCCTGCTGCTCGGCGGACCTATCCGGCACCACCTGCTCGACAAACGGCGGGGCCACGACGTCGAAGTCCAACCCCAGGAGGGTCAACAATTCATGCCGTCTCGGTGAGGTGGAGGCGAGAATCAATCGCATGGATTACGCGGCGGAGACGGAAGAGGTCTGTGCCGCAAGCGGAGTGGGAGTAGACGCGTCTCGCTCTGTCCGCATGAGATCCTGGCAAAACTCGGCCACGATACGTTCGACATCCTGCACGTTGGACGCTCCGAACATCTTGCCCCGCATCGCCGCAGCATGGGGAAATCCTTTGCAGTACCAACCCAGATGCTTCCGGATGGACCGGAACCGTTCCAGTCCGGCAATGGCTTCATACTGCCTGGCGTGGTCGAGCATGACCTGCATGCGATGGCTCACTGAGACCGGCGGCTCCCAAGCCGTGGCAGGCAATGTGGACAAGTCATCCCGCTCGCTGAACGCCCGCCGCGCCTGTTCCTTCTCTCGAAAGAACCATGGCGATCCCAATGTGCCTCGCCCAACCAACACGCCCTGCACCTTGCTCTCGCCCGCGCGTCGAATCGCATCGACTAAGGTATTGAGGTCGCCGTTTCCCAGCATCAGCGTACCAGTACCACGGGCCAGCCTGGCGGCTTCGGCAATGGCCGACCAGTCAGCCGCTCCCCGGTACATCTGCTGCAGCGTCCGGCCATGCAGGGTGATGGCCGCGGGACGGGCCTCCAGCAAATGTTCGACCCAACGCTCGACCACCACACAATCAAACCCCAGTCGCGTTTTGATGGACAGCGGTAGGAGCCGACGCGGCACGACCGGCACACCGGAACGGCGATGGTTCAGCGTATGAATAAATTCGATGCGCGAGGGTTTAAACCCCTGGTTGTGGATGGACTGACCGGCGGCCCAATCTTCCAAACCCTGACGGGCGGCCCGCACGATGGCGTGGGCCAGATCGGGCGTCTTGATCAACGCTGCGCCGGATCCTGATGCCGCGACACTCTTCGAAGGGCAGCCCATATTGATATCGAGCCCGTCGAACCCCAGTTCGCAGACCACCTGTGCGGCGCGATAAAACTGATCCGGATCCTTCCCATACAGCTGCGCAACAATCGGCCGTTCCGCCTCGCTGTAAATCAACGACTCCAGCAGATGGTCCGGTCCACGACAAATCTCATTGACGTTGGTGAACTCGGTGAAGGTGATGTCCGGTCGCCCTTGCGAGGCCACCACACGCCGGAAGGCGGCATCGGTCACTCCATCCATCGGCGCCAATCCGAGAATAGGCTGCGGCAGCGTCGACCAGAAGCTCATACGCGCACCTCGGCCGATTCCGTCGGTTCGTTTGCCGCGCGATAGGCCGTCCGCATTTCCTCAGCCTCTTCCCTCACGGTCACGGCCGCCGAGGGACAGTCCTGCGTAACGAATTCGACAAACCGGTCGATCTTCAGCAGAAAGAAATCATAGTCTTCCTCCTCAGGCCTCGGCCGGCTGAACCAGAAGGGAACGACCCGCTCCAACGGAAGATGAGCCGCTGCGAGCAAACTGCACGTCCGCGGAAACATATCGTGCAACTCACCGCCCCAGTGCAGCACCTCGTGGGGCAGATAGATCTCTCGGTACCGATTGAGGTCATCGAGCGATCCACCGAGCAAGGAAAGATTTTCCGGCAGCGAATGCCTGGTTGTGACGAATTCGACATAGGCCTGGTACTGATTGCTTAGCGACGCCTGCTCATCCATCGTCAGAGACTGACGCGTTTCAGGGCCTTGGTTCACCCCTGATTGCCGGTGCGATTGAGCCGCGCCAACCTGCTCCACACGATTGACCATTGCTTCAAATCGGTCACAAAAGCGGCGGAACTCTGCGACGATCTTGTCCACCGGCTTCGTATCGACCTCCAGCGCCACGCCTTTCATACAGGTCAGGCGGGGATGTGCCAGGACCTGAGCCAGCAGATCGAACAGGACTTCCGGAATGGGGGCGCCATGGGCATCGATCCAATAGGGCAAGACCTCCGCATCGACCATGTGTTGAGCTATACCCTGCGCCGTGAACTCGGCCAAGCCGGCGACATGAATCTCGATCACCCGTTCCATCGGGAAGGCGTCTAAGAATTCAGAGGCAAAGGCCTCCAACGTCTGACGCAGCCAGGCCCCCGTGTAACGATACACCGTCCATAGATGCCCGATGTCCAAGACCAGGCCGCAGGCCACCCGGTCGGTCACGGCCCGGAAGAAGACGGGAATCGCAAGAGAGCCGCAACCAAAATACGTGAGCGGCGGCATTTCCAGGAGGACGAGCGCGGGATCAGTCTCATGGCGGCGCGCCTGCTCATCCACCTGTCCCTGGAGAACGGCCAGGTTCTCGGCTGTCATCCTGGCGGACAATTCCGTATACAACGGCGGCAGGTAGGTCCCGAAAGAATAGCCCACCATCTGCTTTGTCGCACATTCGTGATTCAGCCAGGCACTCCCCAGGGCGAGGATTTGCGCGCAGGCCTCCGCAACCCCTTGCGTCCCGGAGGAACTGCGAGGAAAATCCGGCTGCGTGACCCACAGGCCCTCGCCATGGTAGGGAAGCTTCATACTAGGCAGATGCCGCCGCACCCACTGCATGGCCGACGTGGTCGCCTTGAACACCTCAAGGTACCCGGGCTGCAGGCCTGCGTCCCGCAATGAATGGACGAGGTGCAACAGGTCGGGCGAATAGACATCCACCGAGAGTCCTAATCCATGTACGGCGACGGCATTCGCACGTTCTGTGAATTCGCTTTGCATCAGATCGCGTTTGGCATATTTTGAAGCAACCATACTGACTATAGTTCATGTGCAGTCTAAGCGCCTAACCTCTTGGTTGACAAGGGAAGATGGGGAACCTAACCCGGCAAATCGATCTGGTATACTTCCTTTCGACGTGGTGGTCGCCGGGCCGACACGTCAGCCCCTCTCACGGCGAGAAACAGGCTTAACCGATGACAAAAACCGGCTCCATGCTCCGCGACAAACCGACGCATTACTCAACCCCTATGGTGGCCCACATGATGACACCCGGCGTGGTACAGGTTCCCGGGGATGTCTCTGTCAGCGAAGCCGCCTTGCTCCTCGACCGGGAGCGGATTCCCTGCCTGCTGGTGAAAGATAGCGAGACCACGTTCGGCATCATGACCTCCGCCGATATCGTGAAGAAAGTCGTCGCGCAGGGACTGGAGCCTCATGACGTGGAAGTCCGCACGATCATGTCGAAGCCTGTGCATTCCATCGAATGTGATCAAATCCTCGATGACGCCACCAGCGTCATGGCCTCCACCGGCGCCTCGCTCTTGATCGTCACGAAACAGGGCCAGCCCGTCGGCATCCTGACAGCGCGAGACCTGGCCCTGGCGCCCAAGCGATGCGAGACCTGCCTGCCCGCCACCATCCGCGTGACGAACGGTGAAGGCGAGGGAGCGAAACACCTCGCCACGATCCGACAGCTGAGCCACGTCGGCGCGTTCATCGAGAGCCGCACGCTGTTGCTGCCCGGCACGAGTATCGTCCTTTCGTTTATGCTTCCAGGAACAGACCTGAGCTTCTCCGTGCGTGGCACCATTCTCAACAGCAGTTACGAGCCGGAATTCCACGAAGACCGGGGTGTGCTCGGGACCTATCCCGGGGTCGACATCCAATTTGCGCCCCTTCCCTCCTCCGATGAGTCGAAGATTCGCGCCTGGGTCCTGCAAAATCTGCCACGGGCCTCCGGCCTCTCCTAAGCTCCGTTCCATGAATCTTTTGCTTCATCCGCATCAGCTTGTTATGATTTTCACGAGTGCTCTCTCCGACGATACGCGTCCGGAGTTTACCGTGCGTTAGGTGACAATCCATGAAAAGCCCCGCCGCCCGCTCCAAGCCGACCCCGACCAAAGACGAGATTCTCGCGCAACTCACCACCCTGCTCGACCGTCCGGACGACGACATCCAGGCCGCGCTCATGAAGGAAATTCTCGCGGGGGTGATCCGGCTCTCGGAATCGCAGCTGGATGTCCTGGACCTCAAAATCGTTAATCGGGCGCTGAAAGAACTGCGGCATGCCTTCAGAGTGTTCCAGGGCTACCGGCAGCGCCTAAAGATCAGCGTGTTCGGATCGGCCCGCACGCCGGCGGACGACCCCAACTACCAGCTGGCCTTTCAATTCGCCCGGCGGATGGTGGAAGAAGGCTATATGACCATCACCGGCGGCGCAGACGGCATCATGCGGGCCTCGCAGGAAGGCGCGGGCCGCGAGCATAGTTTCGGCGTGAATATCATGCTGCCGTTCGAGCAAGGCGCCAACGCCGTCATTGCTGATGACCCGAAGCTCGTCACGTTCAAATACTTCTTCACCCGCAAACTGATGTTCCAAAAAGAGTCGCACGCGATCGCGCTGTTTCCAGGCGGATTCGGCACCCATGACGAGGGATTTGAGATCATGACCCTCGTGCAGACCGGCAAGAGCGATCCCAAACCGATCGTGTGTCTCCAGGCACCCGGGTGCGACTACTGGGATCACTGGAATTCCTTCATCACCGACCAATTGCTCAAGCGACGTCTGATCAATGCGGAGGACCTCTCCCTCTTCACCATCGTCGATAATGTCGAAGATGCCGTCACGGAAATCCGCACGTTCTACCGGCGCTATCACTCGCTCCGGTTTGTGGGTCGCCAGCTCGCCATCAGGCTGAAAACCCCGTTGACCGAGGCGCAGGTCGAAGAAGTGCAGCAGCAATTCAGCGATATGCTGACGGAGGGGACGTTCGAGCAGCGGCCGTCGCTGCCAGAGGAAATCGATGAACCGGGACTGAAGGATCTCGCGCGATTGACCTTCTCGTTCAACCGCCGGAATGCCGGACGCCTCCGGCAATTGATCAACCACCTGAACCAGCTTCCTTCGACGGCATAACCGGAATCCCGCGCGATGCCGGCCGCACCAACCGGCATCGCGTCCCCTCCAGAGATTGCTCTTTAGTCTCCATGAACGGACATGCTAAGGTGGTCAACCTATGAGCGCCGCCGTCATGCGAAGTCGTGCCGCTTCTCCTCCTACACTGATTCTCTATCACGCGGAATGTGCGGATGGGTTCGGTGCCGCCTGGGCCATTTGGCGGCGCTACCCCAACGCAGAATATCGCCCCGTGAAACATGGCGAAGGCCCGCCGACCAACCTGACCGGTCATCATATCGTCATCGTCGATTTCAGTTACGCCCGGCCGACCCTCGAAGCCATCGCCAAAGACGCAGCGAGCCTGGTGGTCCTGGACCATCACATCACCGCCGAGCAAACGCTGGCCGATCTGCCCTATGCCTACTTCGATCAAAAGAAGTCCGGTGCCGTGCTCGGGTGGGAATGGGCCCATGACGAACCGGCCCCCTGGCTGTTACGCTACATTCAAGACAAGGATCTCTGGAACTGGGCGCTTCCGCACAGCCGGGAGATCAGTGCCGCACTGGCCTCGCATCCGTTCGATTTCCAGCTCTGGACAAGCTTTGAGCAGCAGGAGTTAGAGCGGGAAGGCCAGGCGATTCTCCGGTACGAAAACGAACTGGTCACGAAATTGGCCTCGCACGCGACCCTGGTGCAGTTTGAAGGGGCGACCGTGCCCGCAGTTCAAAGCGCAGTCCTCACCAGTCAGATCGGCGAACGACTCTCCGCCGCGCACCCATTCTGTCTCATCTGGCATGACCGCAACGGACGACGGTACTACAGCATGCGCTCCCGCGAGGAGGGAACCGACGTGGGATCGATCGCCGCATCATTCGGCGGCGGAGGCCATACGCATGCAGCCGGGTTCTCCGTCCCGATGCAAGCCGACGGCTCGCTCCCTTCCAATCCCCGACTTCCTCGACCGGCGCCATAACGCACCGCCCCGATAGGGATCGCCATGCTGCCCCTCAATGACGATAACCCGACCGAACACACACCGGTCGTCACCATCACCTTCATCGCCGCCTGTTGCCTCGTGTTCATCTACCAAAGCTCGCTGCCCCCGGCTCCCGGCGAAGCCTTTGTGTATCAATATGGCGCCATCCCCTCCGTCGTCTTCGGCCACGCCACGCTCCCGCCCGAAGTCGCGGCAGTGCCTGCGTTCGCGACGATGCTGACCAGCATGTTTCTGCACGGCAGTTGGATGCACCTGATCGGCAACATGTTGTACCTCTGGGTCTTCGGCAACAACATTGAGGACATCATGGGCCATGCCAGATTTATCCTGTTCTACGTGGTGTGCGGCGTCCTGGCGGCATTGAGCCACGCCCTGACCGACCCGATATCGACTGTGCCGATGGTGGGGGCGAGCGGAGCGATTTCCGGAGTACTGGGCGCTTACCTGCTGTTGTTTCCCCACGCCCGGGTGTTGTTGCTCGCTCCGGTGGTGGGCACCACCTATGTGCCAGCCGGCATCGTGTTGGGGTTCTGGTTCGTGATGCAGCTGTTGAACGGCGGCGCGAATATCGGTTCGCAGGGAGGAGGGGTGGCCTTCTTCGCGCACATCGGCGGATTCATTGCGGGGATGGTTCTGATCGGCCTATTCAAACGACCGGAAGTGCGCTTCTTCACACCTGGACGTACCAGGTCCTGGCGCTACTAGCCCGCATTATTCACGAGGGTTCGCGACGAAACCGCTGAGACGCCAAGCGAGACGGGCGCGCGGAGCTGCGAGGGAGGGAAGCATACTTGAAACAGTATGTTGACCGATCGAGCGGCGAGCCCGCCCGCCGTTAGGTTTGTCGGAGCGGCGTGTCGGCGGTTGCAGTAGAAGCCTTCGTGAGTAACGCGGGCTAGGACCCACCCGGCCATTCACACGTCCAGCAGTTCACGAATCTTTCCTGCCAGATCATGTTGCCGATACGGCTGCTGCAGGAAATACTTCTTGTTGACCCGATGACTGGCGATCGTGTCGTCCGAGAACCCTGATACGAACAACGCCTTCATCTTGGGATGTTGGAGGACCAGCCGCTTGGCCAATTCCCGGCCACTGATCTCCTGCATCGAGAGATGGCTGACCGTGAGGTGGATCGGCCCAGGATGCTGCTGAGCCACCAACAACGCCTCGACAGCAGACCCCGCCTCTAACACCTGGTACCGATGGTTCTGGAGCGTCGACGAGGCCAGTTTTCGGGTAATTTCATCTTCCTCCACCAGCAACACGGTCTCGGCCCCTTTTGAGAGCGCCCCGCTGAGGACCCTCGTATCCCGCACCACCCCGTTCCGTTCAACCAGGGGAACGTAGACCCGTACCGTCGTCCCTTGCCCGGGCTGACTCTGCACCTCGACCGTCCCCCCGTATTGCCGGACGATCCCGTACACCAATGTCAGTCCCAAGCCGGCGTGGGTTTCCTTCGTGGAGAAAAACGGCTCGAACATTTGTGATTGCACATCCAGGTTCATCCCGCCGCCATTGTCACTCACTGCAATCCGCGCCATGCGCTTCCGGGGATTCTTTTCCAGTTGCTCGGCGGGCAGGAGTTCGCCGGTGACGACTTCTAGCGCAATCTCCACCCGTCCCGTCTTCGGCATCGCATCCCGCGCATTGGCGACCAGGTGCAATAACACCTGCTCCAAGCGATCATGTCCGATCTCCACCAGGACTGGAATCGACTCATTCGCTAGCCGCAAATCGATGCGACCCGGCAGCAATGCCTCAAACGTGTCCCGCATCGACTCGATTGCCGGGCTCAGCGACAGGGTATCCCGGATCGCCGTCTCATGAACGCGTAGCGCCAACAATTGCGCCGTCAGAGTGGCAGCCCGTTCCCCGCTTCGGAAAATCTCTTCCACCGGCCGCTGCAGCGGGTCATCCGGTTTCAACTTTGAGACAATGACTCCGGTTTGACTCCCGATGACCGCCAGAACCTGATTGAACTCATTGGCTAATTTGGAGGCCAGACGGCCCACCGCCTCAAACTTTTGGGCTTCGCGAAGCTGCCGCTCCAAGCCCGTCCGCTCCACCATGCCCTGACGAATTTCCTGATTCGCGCGTGACAACCCCTGCTTCAATCCCTGCACGCGGGTTTCGAGTTGCGTCCGTCGTTCCTCCAACACCTGCTCCGACTGCTTTAATCCCTGTACGTTTTCCCGCAACAGGCGATTGCGCCGGCGTTCGGTGGCGACCGTTTCAAGCGTTAATCCATAAAAGACCGACATGATCAGCAACACGGGAATGCCCAAGAGATGCCCCACCTCGAGCCCACCAGACTGCATCGCATGTTCGTAGACCAACACACCGTACCCGGCGCAAATCACCGTCGAAAGACCGAGCAGTTGCCTGAGCGACGGGGCCGACGAGGCGATCAAGAGGAGGAGAAAATACGTGAGATACAGCTCCGAACTGGCGGTCCCGGAGAGATAAATCGTCCCCGTCACGAACAGCGTATTGATGCTGATCAGCGCGCCGGGAAACCAGGCGCTCTCAAGAAGGTTCCGCGGCAACAGCATGATGCCGCAGCTGACCAGGATCAGGCCGGCGGCCACCATGAGACTCACCCGATGTCCGAAGATCGTCTCATTGCTGACCAGCAATTCGTACGAGAGAATACCGGCCACCAGACTTTGCAGAAAAATCGTGCGGGTTCGGGAATGATCGAGAAGCCGCCCCAACCCTCGTATGTTGGGATGGCGTCCGGTTTGATCGAGATCGGAAGAGGAAAGTGGAACGCTCACGACCGCGCCTGCCTTTGGTGGAAGAGTGTGAAGCCTGCCGGAAGATCAGCAAGTCCTGTACCCTGCATCACCGAACGGCAAGTCGTCGCATTATCAGGAGGCGCAAGCGGACAGGTGCTCAGGAAGGGCCGGATCGTTCTCACCTGATCACAAAAACGAACGGACCCGGGTTAGACGGGCTGCGCTAACGGATGCGAATGAGCAGCGCGTCGGCTGCGACCGATGCGCCTCGCGTGGCGCAGGGTGCTTAAGAGTGAGGCCGGGCGAGGCGGGATCGGAAGACCGATACTTTTGAGAGGGCTGCCTCACGGGTCGCGGCCAGGAACGAAATGTGGCCCATCTTCCGTTTCGGACGCACCGCACGCTTCCCATAGACATGGACCACCGCACCCGGCTCACGAAGGAGATCTTGCACAGCGGGCGACACGGTCGCGAGCAGAATCTCGTCACCGATGAGATTGAGCATGACCGTCGGGCTCAGCAGTCGCACTTCGCCAAGCGGGAGCCCACAGAGGGCGCGAACCTGTTGTTCGAATTGCGACACCGTACAGGCGTCCAACGAATAGTGCCCGGAGTTATGCGGCCTGGGCGCGACCTCGTTGATGAGTAACCGGCCATCGGGCATGAGAAATAACTCCACGCAGAATACTCCCACGCCGTCCAAAGCCTCCACTGCGCTCCGTGCCATCACCGCAGCCTGATCGGCCACTGTGGCGGGCACATTGGCCGGAACAGTGGACTGACGAAGGATCCCTTCTTCATGCACATTTTCGACGAGCGGGTAGGTTCGCACCGCCCCATCCATGCCTCGCACCACCAGAATCGAAAGCTCACGTTCGAAGGGCAACCAGGCTTCCAGAATCCAGCGTGAACCGGGGCGCAGGCTTCGAGTCAGATCCTCCTCTACGGCGGCGCAATCCTCTGCGCGCGCAATTTTCCATTGGCCTTTGCCATCGTACCCGGCCGTCGCGGTCTTGCACACCAGAGGGTGTTCCAGCACCGTCTGCCGCCTGAGTTCCTCCGGCGACGAGATCGCGTGAAACGCCGGAACAGGCAATCCATGAGCCTGAAGAAAGGTTTTCTGCTCGATTCGATCCTGAATCACACGCAGCACTCGGCTCGAGGGCCGGACCGGTACGTCGCGTTCCAACTGCTCGCAGAGGTCGGCCGGCACATTTTCCCATTCATACGTGACGGCACACACGCGCCGGATAAAGTCCTGACGCGCGGCAGCGTCCGTAAATGGCCGGCTAAGGGAAAAGTCGGCCAGCCGGTGGGCCGGCGCTTCGGGATCGGGATCCCACACGACCACCGCATACCCGAGACGCCGGGCCGCGGTTGCGAACATGGCGCCGAGTTGTCCGCCTCCCAGCACACCCAGCGTCGCGCCGGGATCGATGACCGTCACGTTCACGACCGGCGGCTCGCCCGGGAGCTTCGTCCCATCCGCAAGGGAGGAGACAATCGGGCATCGTCCTGTGAGTCGAGCACCGACTGGGTTTGATTGGCGCGAAACTGTTCGACACGGTGCCTGACGGCGGCCGACCGGAGCCCCAGTATTTGCGCGGCCAGGATAGCGGCATTCTCCGCGCCCCCGATGGCGACCGTCGCCACCGGAATGCCTCTGGGCATCTGCACGATGGACAACAGCGAGTCCAACCCTCTGAGATTTTCCGTGGGGATGGGAACCCCGATCACCGGCAACGAGGTCTTCGCCGCCAGCATTCCGGGAAGATGGGCGGCACCACCCGCGCCCGCAATAATGACTTGAATGCCCCTATCGATAGCCTGCTCCGCATAGGCGAAAAGGCGATCGGGAGTCCGATGGGCGGAGACCACCAAGAGCTCGTTGGGAATCCCGAGCTCGTTCAGCATGGCCACGGCCTTTTCCAGGACCGGGAAATCCGACTTGCTTCCGCCCAGCACCCCGACAGAAGCCCGTACTGCTGGATTGTTCTTTGACATGTGAGAGGCCACCTTTGCCTGAAGGAAAGAACGATGCGGCGAACCTTAGCCGTTCTCCGGTCAACGGGTCAAGCCGCACCCCGGCGGAACCCCTCATTGAATTGACCAAGTCCTCCGCAATCCACTATGATACGCTGTGTGTTTCTCTGTGACTGACGGTGCCCTGGAGGGGACACGTGCAGCGTATCCGTGAAGGGCTCAAAAGCAGAATTCGCTCCCTGGTCACCCAGCGCACGGGCCTGGATGAAATGGCGGTCGATGATCTTGCGACATCGACCCAGCTCCAGTCGTGGGTGGCGGTCCAAATTCCCGAGCGGCTTCGCTTCTCCTCCCGGCTGGCCATTCTCCTGGTCGGCTTCTTCATTCTCATCGTCGCATTCGTACCCTGGACGCAAACCATCACCGTGACCGGACAGCTGTCCGCCTATACACCATTCGAACGACCGCAGGACGTCGAAGCACAGATCACCGGCCGCATCAGAAAATGGCACATCTTCGAAGGCGTACGAGTCAAGGCCGGCGATCTGATTCTCGAACTCGATGACTACGATCCGAACTTCATGGCCCCGGACCTCTTGAGCCTGCTCGAACAACGCAAGAAAGCACTGGAGGACACCCGGAAGGCGGCCTTGAGCCGAGCCGATCAGCTCGATAAGCGGATCAAAGAAATGCAAAACCTCGTGAAGGCGGCCGTCCCTTCGGCAGGGGCCCGCGTTCTCGAGGCGGAAAGCAAGGTGCGCGAAGCGAGGCAGAAAATCGAAGCTTCCAAGATTGCCGTCGCCACTGCCGAACTCAACGTCGAACGGCACCAGCAATTGGCGCAACAAGGCCTGGTCTCCCAACGCGAATTGGAACTGACGATTCAATCCGCCCTCGCCAGTAAAGCCGACCTGCAAGGCGCACAGGCCAATTTGAGTGCGGCCGAACAGAGCATGAAAGCATTGAGTTTCGGACGCGAACAAGTAAGCGCGGAAGTCCTGCAACGTCTCCTCGACGCGGAGGCGGCGCGCGATGCGTCGATCGGAGAGGCGGCGCGAGCCGCCGATCAAGTCGCGGACGTCTCGTTACGCCTCTCCAACGCGAATCAACGGCGCGTGGCCAGCCGCATTCTTTCTCCTATCGACGGCACCGTGGTGAAAATGGCGCAGGCCGGCGCAGGTGAAACGGTGCGGCCTGGAGACAAGCTGGTCAGAATTTCTCCGAACAGCACGGACAAGGCCATTGAAATGGTCGCCGACGGCATCGACGCGCCGTTGCTGAATGTCGGCCGGAAGGTCAAGATTCTCTTCTACGGCATTCCCGCTATCCCGCTGCCTGCCTGGCCGGAATTGATGGCCGGGACGTACTCGGGTGTGGTGAAGGTCATCGACCAGGTGGACGACGGAAAAGGCAACTTTCGCTTCTGGGTCGTCCCCGACCTGGAGGAACGTCCCTGGCCTCCGCAAGAACACGTCCGCCAGGGCACCAAAGCCATGGGGTGGGTCATTCTCAATCGAGTCCCGCTCTGGTACGAGCTGTGGCGCCGCTTCAATCTGTTTCCGCCCGACTATCAGGAACGGCCCCCGAGCTTGATCGATACGCTCTTGCCGAAAGCCGGTCGAGGGGCCAAGTAACTCGTTCCCTTCCCCACGGCATTCGTCCCGGAGCGCACTGCTCCGTCGACACCTCTTCTCTTTGTATCGGAATCAGAAAGGAGTGCGCCTCATGAAACACTATGCCTGGGTCCTCGTCCTCACCGCCTGTGCGCTGGGCTGGCTGCCGGAAACCAGCCTGTCGGCCGACGAGACAGCCAAATCACGAGCCCTCCCGCCGATCCCCCTGTCCTTGAACGAAGTCCACGCCTGGATCGACCGCTCTCATCCGCTGTTGAAGGGAGCCGGCACCGAAAAAACTTCGGCGCGCGGGAAAATGCTGAAAGCGCTGGGCGCCTTCGAGCCCGTCCTCGTGAACGATACAGAAATCGAACGATTTATCGACAAAGGGACCGCCAAAACACAAAGCGTCGGCTTCAACGATACCCTGGTCGAAGCACGCACGCCTTGGGGGTTCCGTGGCAGCGCGGGCGTTCGGCAGTCCATTGGCGACGCCAAGATTCCAGACCTCGGTTTCGGCAACAGCCAACAGGTCATTCTCGGTGGCTTCCTGCCCCTCCTCAAAGGACTCATGGTCAACCCGGAGAATGCCGAACTCCAGCGGTCGGAGTTGGCCGATCCACGCGCCGATGTCAAAATCTCGCAAACCAGGCAGGACCTGTTCCTCGCAGCCGCCACCCAGTTCTGGGATTGGGTCTCTGCGGCAAAATACCTGGACGTGCAGCGCCGGGCCCTGGGAGTCGCGGAAGAACGGTTGCGGCAGGTCGAAGGCAGAGCCAAAGCCGGGGCCGTCGCCCCGCTCGACGTCGTTGAAGCAGGGCAGGAAGTCCAGCGCCGGCGCGAGATCGCCATCGGCGCACAACGAGCCGTGGAGCAGGAGCAATATAAGATGTCGATGTTCCTCTGGGAAAACCAGACCCCGACGGCGCCGCAAGTAGAGCGAGCGCCGGATTTCCCTCCCCCGACCGCCGTGCCGACCCCTGAAATCGTTCGAGCCGACAAACTGCAGGCAAAAACCGATCGGCCGGAAATTCGCGAAGTCGATATTGAAGCCAAGGTCAACAATATCGACCTGGAACTGGCCAAGAACAATCTGTTGCCCAGCCTTGACCTCGAAGCGGCGCCGGCGCGAGCGCCGGAGAAATTCGTCCTCGGCCTCGGCTACCGGTTCGGTGTGGAGTTACGCATGCCGATCCTGCAGCGGAGAAGCCGCGGTGAAGTGATGGAAGCGCAGGCACAGGCCGATCGCCTGGTGATGGTGCAGAAATACCGGGAACAGCAAGTGGTCGTCGATGTCGACAATGCACTCTCGGCCATCGAACGCGCGAAGGAGCGGGTCACCGCAGCGGCCGAATCGCTCCGCATGGCCAAGACGCTTGAGGAAGGCGAGCGGTTCCGTTTCAGCCTGGGTGCCACCAGCGTCCTGTTTGTGAACCTGCGTGAACGAAACTCCGTCGATTCGGAAATGCAGCTGGTGCGAGCGAAGGCAGACTATCAGAAGGCGCTGGCCCTGTATCAATGGGCGACCGGCATCTGGGCACGGAGTCAGCCATCCGCGATGCCGGTGAACTACCGCGTCGGGGCGAGCTTCTCCAAATAGTGGTATTTTGCGGCCTGCTCTGATAGGTTTTAGCCGGCGAGGCGGCCCGGCACAGGTGGTTCACCTCCACCATCTCAGACTGCTCGCAAAGGGACACGGCAAGGGGCCCGGTCAGGTTTTGCTGGAGTAACACGATGGCCCAGGACCATTCCGATAATCAGAGCAATCTGTTCCAGGCAGTCATCGGCCATCTCGCTCTCCTCCTCCGCCTGGAACGGCGTGTCCTCGGACTCATCGGATCCTATTCGATCGCCATCGGGCTCTTCTCTCTGATCGTTCCCCTCACGGTTCAGGAACTCGTCAATACCTTCGCGTTCGCGCTTCAACCCATTACCATCGTCACCCTGGCCGCCGTCATGGTGGCCGCCCTGTTATTTGTCGGCGCCTTCCGGGCCCTGCAGTATTACGCGGTCGAAGTGTTGGAGCGTCGCATTTTCGCCCGGGTCGCCATTGCCATGGCTCAACAGCTCCCGCACTTGCGCTACCAGGGCTTTAAACCGCGCTTTGCAAATTTCTTCGTCGAAACCATTCTCATGCAACGGGCGGTCTCGGTCCTGCTGGTGGATCTGATCAACGTCATCGTCGGCGGCGCGGTCGGCATGACGATCCTGGTGTTTTATCATCCGTATTTTCTGTTGTATAACGCGATCCTGCTGGTCGGATTCAACGTGGTCTTTTTCCTCATGAGCCATGGCGGCCTCAAGGCCGACATGAACCTCTCCCATGCCAAGTACGACACCCTGCACTGGTTCCAGGAAATTGCCTACAACCTGCTCCATTTCAAGTCGACCGACAGCCAGGCCCTGCTGGTCAAGAAGACGGACCAGCTCCTGGATACCTACATCGGCATCCGTCGGACCAGATTCGGAATTTTGATCCGGCAGTATCTGGGCTCACTGGGATGGCAGGCCATTGCGCATAGCGGTCTGATTGCGACGGCCGGCTGGCTCCTGGGCATCGGGCAGTTGACGCTCGGACAATTTGTCGCCGCCGAAGTCGTCGTCAGCGGCATCCTGTCGAGCTTCGACGGGGTCGTGAAACGGATGGGGCATATCTATTACTTCCTGACGGCATTGACGGAGCTGAACTTCTTATTCTCGCTCCCGAAAGACCAGGATACGGCGACCCTCTCCATCCCGCTCCCGGACCCAACCGTGCACGGCATTCGTGTCACCTGCAAAGATCTGACGTTTGCCCCCGCCGGCGGCCCGGCCGTCTTCGAGCGCTTCAACCTGGAAGTGACGCCCGGCGAAAAAATCGGCATTTATGCGGACAGCACGATGGCCAAAACTGCGCTGGCCCGGGTACTGGGCGGTCTGGAATCACCCACCTCCGGCGTGATCCGCTACAACGGCGTCGACCTCCGGCACCTCAACCTGGACTCCGTCAACCGGTTCAGAGGATTCATCCTGGATTCGCAGTTGTCGTTGTTCGAAGGCACGCTCGAAGAGAACATCGTGCTCGGACGGGAGTATATCCCCTACAGTGATGTGCGATGGGCGTTACGCTTTACCGAGCTGGAAGAAGAAGTCGATGCCCTCCCGCAGGGCCTCAAAACCCACGTCCGGGCTGCCGGAAAAATTTTCGCGCCGACGCACATTGTGCGCATCCTGGTCGCTCGGGCGATCCTGGGTCGGCCCCAACTCCTCATTTTCGAGGGAATCCTCCACAACATGCATCCCGCGATGCGCGAGACGATTCTCCGGCGCCTCTGCAGCAAGGAAGAGCCGTGGTCAGTCATTTTCGTCTCGAACGATCCCAACCTGACCCCGCATGTCGATCGCCGTATCATGCTGAACTAGCCGGACAACGCATCGATTCTACGTTTCTGTTCCCGCTCGCATCATATCCCCGTGCTTTGCCTAGCCGGACCTGCTCAGCTTGACAGAAATCAGGCAATCGCCCACACTGCGGCCCACAGCCGACCGATACGAGCCCTTGTGTGAACGACACCGCCACTGAAACGCCCATTTCGACGCCCTCCGCCTGGACCATCCTTGCCCGCCTGAATCTCCTGATCGGGCTTGAGCGCCGCATCCTCGCCATCATCGTGTCCTATGCAGTCGTGATCGGTCTGTTTGCATTGATCGTCCCGCTCACGGTGCAAGAACTGGTCAACACCTTCGCGTTCGCCATTCAACCGGTCATGATCGTCACTCTGGTGGCCACGATGTTCGGCGCGCTGTTGCTGATGGGGGCATTCCGGATCCTGCAAGCGCGGGCGGTGGAAATCCTGGTCCAGCGCCTCTATACGCGGCTCGCCGTCGCCTTTACCGAAGCCCTGCCCCGCTTCCGCGAGAATGTCTTTCTTCCTCAACATACCAACACGTTTATCGAGGCGGAACTGTTGCCCCGGGCCTTGGTCGCCATGCTGGTCGATGTGATCAATGTGTCGGTGTCGGGCACCATCGGCATGGCGATCCTGATCATGTACCATCCCTACTTCCTGGGATATAACACGCTCCTGATCACAGGGTTTGCCTTTCTGCTGACGTTTTTCGGTCGAGGCGGGCTCCGCATCACGCAACGGGTGTCCCGGCTGCACTACCAGACCTTTCACTGGCTCCAGGACATCGGCATCAATCGGCTCCATTTCAAGTCCACGGACAGCCTGCCGCTGCTCCTCAAGAAAACCGATGCGCTGGTCAAGGCCTATGTGATGGCGCGGAAGACGCGTTCCGATATTCTGAGCGGCGCGCAATATAAGAGTACGGTCATTTTTCAGGCCGTGGCGCACAGCGGCATGATCGGCCTCGGCGGCTGGTTGCTGTCGGTCGGCGACATCACCCTCGGACAGTTCGTCGCGGCGGAGGTGATCGTCGGAACCCTGTTGCTCAATCTCGACACCGTCGCCCGGCGCATGTATGCCGCCATCTATGTCGCCACCTCGCTCCATGAGCTCTCCACTCTGTTCGACATGCCGAAGGAGGATGTCTCCGGCCCCGTAGCAGCCTGGCTCCCCGATCCCTCGTTGCAGGGGGTGCGCCTGACGTGCAAAGACGTGTCCTTCGCCGCGCCGGACGGACCGCTGCTCTTCGAGCGATTCAACCTGGAAGTCATGCCGGGGGAAAAGATCAGCGTCCTCTCCGGAACCAGCAGAAGCAAAACCTCGCTCGCGCTGGTGTTAGCCGGACTGTATCATCCAACCGGCGGGGTGATCCGCTACAACGACATTGCCCTGCGCGATGTGTCGCTGAATTACGTGAACCGCTGCCGGGGGTTGATGCTGGACTCCCATCCCACCCTGTTCGACGGATCCCTGGAGGAAAATATTACTCTGCAGCGCCCTTCGATTCAGTTTGAAGATCTCAGCTGGGCCCTCCGGTTCGTGGAACTTGAAGAGGAAATCGACGCCATGCCGCAGGGGCTGGAAACTCTGGTGCATGGAAACGGCGCCAACTTGACTCGAAGCCAGGTTCTCCGCGTGCTCCTGGCCCGGATGATCGTCACCCGGCCGGAACTGCTGATCTTCGATGGCAGCCTCCACAACATCGAGCCGGCGCTGCGACTCACCCTGCTGCGCCGACTCTGTTCCAAGGAAGAACCCTGGTCGGTGGTGTTCGTCTCCAACGATCCGGAGGTCAGCCAGCTGGTCGAACGACGGGTGGTGCTGGACTGACGGCCCGTTCTGCATCAAAACCGACTCGATTTCTTTCTTCGCGAGCGATCTGCTAGACTGAGCGCGATTTTTCGACTGCAGCCTGACGAAGGGGATGCTTGTGTCGTTGGCCTCACGCCTGAAATTGTCCTTTCCCACGACCAACCAACTGATCATCAGTCTTCTGATCGCGGGGTTGGGATGGGTCAGCGGCCAGGCCCTCAGCCGTATCGATCAGGACCTGCGCATCATGTATGCCGAGTACACCCTGGGGGCAGCGGACCTCGCCCATATTTCAGCGGACGTCATCCGCTATCGAAATACGATCATCCGGTCGTTGGAGGCCGAGAACCAGACCACCTTCGAACGGATTACCGAATCGTTGCCGACGCAACGCGCACGTATTCAACATGCCGTGGATCGATACGCCGCAGCCGGTCTGCGTGTGTCGCGAAGCGGACGGAGCGAAGAAAAGGACATTCAAGCGGTTCGTGAAAGCCTCGATCAGTACTTCCATGTCGCCAGCAAGACGATCGATTTGCTGTCCCAGGAATGGAGGGCCGGCTCCGCGGCAGAAGCAGCGGAACTCCGTCGCAAAGCTGAAATTCACGCGGCCGACAACGGAGGGCCGAAAGTCATGCAGGTGAGCCTCGCGCTGGACCGCCTGTTGGAAACGGTGGCAGAGGTCGCCAAGGACATGCGCGACGAAGGCACCAAAACGATTGTGAAGACCGGCTACTGGATCGTGGGCGGGAGTTTCCTCATCGCGCTGTTGAACCTGTTTCTCACCCGTCCGGTGCGCGTACAGGAACTGCCCTCTTCAAGACCTGAAGAAACGCCCCATCCGGGATCACCACGGAGCCTGCCGAGCGAGGGATAACCACCCGGCGCTTCAGAGCGATTTACCACCACTCCCGCCCCCGCCTACATCGACGAATCAGCCGGCCGGCCGAGAGCCCGAAAAAGTCGGCTACGCTCATCGTGGGTCAAATCCATCCACTGCCCGGCATGCAAACCCTCAATGGTAATGTGCATGATCCGCACGCGATGTAATGACACGACGCGATAACCGAGCGCCTGACACATGCGCCGGATCTGCCGGTTGCGCCCTTCCGTCAGGATGATGCGGAAGCGACGGGGGCCAAGCCGTGCCACGATGCAAGGCCTGGTGGGCACCCCCAGAATGGTCACCCCCTGGGCCATCCGCGCGAGAAACGTTTCGTCGAATTCCCGATCCACTTCCACACGATATTCCCGCTCATGTCCGTGCTCGACCCGCAAGATCTCATTGACGATGTCGCCGTCGTTCGTGAGCAGAATGAGTCCGGAAGAATCTTTGTCGAGCCGTCCGATCGGAAAAATTCTGGCCGCATGGCCGATTTCGGCGATGATGTTCCGCCGCACATGCGGTTCGGTGGTCGTCGTCACCCCGACCGGTTTGTGATACTTGAGATACACCGCGCGATTGCCGCGCTGCAGCACAACGCCGTCGCGCGCCACCGAATCCTGTGGCGAGACCTGGTCGCCGAGCTTGGCCACCTGGCCATTGATGGTCACCCGCCCTTCGGCAATGAGGCGATCGGCCTCCCGCCGTGAACACAGGCCCTGCTCGGTGAAAAATTTATTGATGCGCATGGCGGAGCGCAAGAACGAAGGAGATTATTTGCGCGAAACGTTTCTCGTCTTGCCGCGAAATGTTCCATGCACAATGCTCAATTGAGCATTGTGGCGGGAGACCGTCAACCATAGGTTATTCGATGAGGTACGAGCGACGTTTCACAATGTGAGAGTCAATGCACGCGGCGGCCGGCACGAATCCGACCCAGCATCCGATAGATCAAGCGGGCGATGCTGAACTGGGGCGCGACAAACCCTTCGATGGGCGCGATCTCGCTGATGTCCATGCCGACGATGCCGGGACCGTTTGCCAACGCCGTCACCAGCGCGAGGGTGTCGTACCAACCCAACCCGCCCGGCTCGGGCGTTCCCAATGCCGGCACGAGCGACGCATCGAGCCCGTCGCAATCGAAGGTGAGGTACACCGGCCCGGTGCAGGCGGCCAGAACCTCGGGGATCCAACGAACAGCCCGCCCCTCGTAGGGACCGGATGGATCGAGAATCGAGGCGGCAAAAAATGTATGGATCCGTGGGGTCTTCTGAATGAGATCGATTTCTTCCGGACTGATCGACCGGACACCGATTTGTACCAGGGGCAGCCCATCCTCCACCACACGGGCCATCACACTCGCATGGCTGTATGGATTGTCCTGGTAGGCCTGGCGGAGATCGCCATGGGCGTCGATCTGCACCACGCACATACCCGGATAATTCCGGGCATGCGCCCGAATCGCCCCTAAGGCGCCGGTATGTTCACCGGCCAGGGTGACCACAAACTTCCCCCGACCGACATGCGGCTGCACAAAATCCTGAATGGCTTGGACGGCCGGACCATCGACCCGCCCATCGAGGTTCAATGTGGCTGCCGTCGCCACGCCGCCCCACTCGCGATAGGGCTCGTATCGCAGCGTCTCATCGTACAACTCGACCTGTTGAGAGGCTTCGATGATCGCGGAGGGGCCCCGATCGGACCCGAGGATATAACTGGAGGTATGTTCGTAGGGAGCCGGGAGTACGTAGACTCCGGCCTGATCGGGATGACACCAGGGTTCGTCGATCCCCAGAAAGTTGTCGGCTTGCCCAAGCCATCCGGACGGGAGCGCCATGCCGCCCGCCGCTAGGCCTTGTCTCGAAGACTCTTGGGGATGTTTTCCGTGGGGATAAACACCGCCAAGGCGATGACGCACGTCCACCGATTCGGACGACCGACTGCCGATTGCGTGATATTCAGGGTCCGGACGATTTTCCCACCCATCTTGAAAACCTGCTCACGCTCTTTCCATGCCACATCGGGATCGAACTCGATGCCCTGCGTGGTCGCGAGCATCTGTGCCGCCAGGTCTTCCGTGTATTCTCCGGACTCTTCGTCCGTTTCACCGTACGCATGGTGCTCGGAGAGATAGCCGTACGTATCGCGATCCGTCGGAATCGCCAAGCCGATCGACGCAGAAATCAGCCGGTTGCGCTCGTTGGTCTCCGATCTGGCCATGACGCAAAACGTGATCTCCCCGGGATTCAACAATTTCTCGCCGCGCTTGCGAGGGAGAATTTTGCAATTGGGCGGGAGAATCGAAGAGACACTGACGAGGTTGCAATAGGCCACGCCGGCGCTACGCAAGGCCTGCTCGAACGCAGCCAGCTTTTCCTTGTGCACCCCGACGCCCCTCGTCAGAAACATGTGTGTTGGTACCATGTAGGTCTCCCTCTTCATCCCTCGTCGAAATCACTCCACCCTGAGTGTTCGAAGAATTGTCACAAGCCTTGTGCCACGCAATTGATCATGCGGCGACACGCGCGAAAGTTGTATCAAGTTTGTGGGGCATCCGCAATACGGCCGCAGGGTTTTTTTGCCTCGCCCCAGGGCCTTTCAGGGTCTGCGGAGGTTCATGACCAGCAACTTGGGCTCGGTCATGTCTTCGATCGCATACCGAAGCCCTTCACGTCCGATCCCGGAGTCTTTCACCCCGCCGTAGGGCATATGGTCCGCGCGGAACGTCGGAATTTCGTTCGCCAGGACGGCGCCGACCTCCAGCTGCTCAAATGCGTGAAAAATTCGCCCGATGTTGCTGGTGAACAGGCCCGCCTGCAAGCCGTACTCCGACTCATTGACGGCCTTCAATACGTCATCGAACTCGCGATAGGGTGTAATCGTCACTAACGGACCGAACACTTCCTGGCAGGACACCTTCATGGCGGGCGTTACCTGAGACAAGACCGTCGGCCGCACGACCGACCCCTCCCGCGTTCCGCCCGACAACACCCGGGCACCTTGGGCCACAGCGTCCCCGATCCAGCCTTCGATGCGCTGTGCAGCCCCCGGATCAATGAGGGGTCCGACGACCGTGCGTTCATTGCCGGGATCTCCGGTTTCCAGCCGTTCCACACGAGCCACGAGGTTCTCGGTAAAGGCTTGAACGACCGACTCGTGCACAAAGATCCGTTGGACCGAAATGCACGTCTGTCCCGCATAGCTGAATCCCCCGGTCACACACCGCTGCGCCACATAATCCAGATCCGCGTCCGGCTCGACGATCACGGCAGCATTCCCGCCCAATTCGAGCACCACCTTTTTCTTGCCGCACTTGGCCTTCAACATCCAGCCCACCGGCGCGCTTCCGGTAAAGCTCAGCAACTTGAACCGGGGATCGACGACTAATTGCTCCGCCACCCGGTTATCGCAGGGCAACACGTTGAGACCACCCGGTGGAACGCCCGCTTCGAGAAGCAGCTCCGCCAGGAGGAGCGAAGTCAGGGGGGTCTGCGGGGCCGGTTTGATGAGAATCGAGTTACCAGCCGCCAAGGCCGGAGCGACCTTATGGACAACGAGATTCAGCGGGAAGTTGAACGGGGTAATCCCGAGAATAGGTCCGATGGGAAATCGCCGCGTCACCCCCCAATACGACTCCATCCCGGGAGACCAATCGAGCGGGACCACTTCACCTCCGATGCGCCTGGCTTCTTCCCCAGCGATCGAGAACGTCTGAATGGCACGGCCGACCTCGCGACGCGCATCGGTCAGAGGCTTGCCGGCCTCCGCCATCATGGTGCGCGCAAACTCTTCCTGCCTGGACTGTAGGGCCTGAGCGGCGTTCTGAAGCAGCGTCGAGCGCGCATAGCCGGACAACCGGCGCATCGCGACTGCGCCCTCGACCGACGACCGCACAGCCGCTTCCGCTTCGGCCGGGCCGGCCTGGCAGACATGAGCCATCGTCTCGCCTGTGTAGGGATTGCGTACGGGAGCAGTCGTGGCGGTGTGAGACCACCGACCACCGATCAGAAATGGACGGCCATCTTCCAACGGACTTACTCCAGGAGAGGGAGAATCGCTACTGCACGGATTCCAGTGGTGGTGTTGCGGGGGCTGCGGCGCTGATCGCCTCCGCATCACGCTGAGCCGCCACCGCTTTGGTGATCAACTCCTCGGTTCCCCAATCCTGAACCGCCGCCAAGGTAAATGCTTCGTAGGTCGACACGCCCTGGCATGTCGGACAGGCGGGCATGGGCACCTTCCGGCAAAACGCCTCGCTCAAACAGGACATGCACACCCACAAATCGGGTTCTCCATCCTTCGCAGGCACAGACCAAAAGGCTTGTTTCGCCGCCATAGTGCAGTTTCCTCTTTCCTGGCTATACGATGAGTCTCGTCACAATCCTGACTTGCTTCCGCATGAGAACCATTATTTCTGTTTCGCCCCCGCCGGCGCGAGCAGCTTCTCGATTTCCTCCTCGAAGGCTTCAAAGGGGAACGCGCCGGGAATCGCAATAGCCGGATTCTTGGTCGTCGGCTGCTGCGCCGTGCGCATCAGGACGAAGCCGGGCGTGCCGTGAAATCCCCAGGAATTCGCTTCATCTCGGTCGTGAAAGATAGCCTGCATATGCGGAGCATCACGCAAACATTGCCGGAATTGCGATTGGTCGAGTCCGATGGCCTTGGCATGTTGGGAGTAACTGTCCACATCCAACCGCCCGTCTGCCGCGAACAATCGGTCATGCATCGGCCAATAGGTTCCCTGATCGCCGGCGCAACGAGCGGCGAGCGCAGCGGTGACCCCCGGCCCCTGATCTGCGCGGGGATAATCCTTGTAGAGAAACCGCACCTTGCCGGTGTCGACATACCGCGCCTGAATCTTGGGCCAGGTTTCTTTGAAAAACTTGAGGCAGTACCCGCACGTGAAGTCTGAATACTCGATCAGCGTCACTGGCGCATCCGCCTTGCCCCGCATACGATGATCGACCGCCGGCGCACTCGCAGCCAGAGCGGCTCCGGCTACAAGCAAGAGAAGGAAACACGAGGTCCCGGCCCGAAGAAGCCACGCCGTCACGGGGGTCATGCCGGGACACTCTTAGCGGGGATACGCTCCAACAAGCCGACCATGAGCAGCGGCCACACCAGCGTGGCGTCGCTCAGCACTTCAGCGAACCGTCCACCCTCGGCCGGGGGCACGAACTTGCCCCAGGAGATGCCCTCCTGATACGTGCAACCGCTCAACCCGCCCCAGTAATCCGGCTCAGGGCAGATTCGCACACCATAATGAAAGCGTGGCGGTTGGACGTTGAGGCCCAGACGCGTGTTGCTGATCTCGATATACGGCGCCACCTGCTGCGCCCAATTGCGCGGCACCCCGCCGCCGATGGTGAAAATGCCGAGGCGTTTGGAGCCCAGAATTTCTTCCGCATAGTGATTGAGATCGAGATACGGGTTGAAGACCGGACAGGTCTGGTGCAGTGCACGCAAGACCGCCATGTCTCCACCGTCCTTCACCTGGCTGCGGGCCTGATCCATTCGCTTACCCATCGCCCAGGTCCCGACATCCAGCCCCATCTCGGAATCGGTAAACGCAGGAATATACACCGGCACGTTTTTCAGATAGGCACTCTTGAGGATACCGGGGCCCTCAAATTCTTCCGCCAGCGTCTTGCCGAGTTCCCGAGTCAGGAGATGCGAGGAGAGAGGTTGCTCGGTGTTGATACGTTTCAATGTCAATGAGACGACATGCTCGACGTAATTGAGGTTGGACTCCATTTCGAGGGTGTCATAGACGCGGTTGTATCCCTTCTGGAATAACTCCTCATCGCTATGAGACGCCTCATGACGGTAGTGAAGCTTGCCCACCGATTCGCTCAGGCCATGCGCGACCAGCGCGCCGGTCGAGATGATGGCCTGCACCATGCCGCGGTCGATCATCGTGCTGATGATTTTGCCCATCTTCGCGATGGTCATGGCGCCGGAGAGGGTCAGCACCACCTTGCAATCGGAATCCTCGATCATCGCGGCGAGCGTTTCGTACGCTTCACCCAGCCGTCGGCCGCCGAATGCCGTCTTCCGCATCGCCTCCAGCAGTTCCGAAAAGGAATGAATCTTCTCGGGGTCGAGAGGCTCGAGCGCCTCCAAGCCATCCGTGGCACCGTCGTGAAATTCCCGTCCCGCCATGATGAGAGCCTCCCGAAAAAAATCAGCCTTCCGATCGAGCAGGTCATTTTATACACAACCGAGCGTCGCGGGGTCAATTGAAGCGCCGGCCAGCCCCCCACGCCGACCTCATGATCAGACCTCCAGACAGCGCCACGAACGCGCGCCGTGAACCGCGCGAACAGTGAGCAGAGGTGATGCGCATCAACCGGACTGGAAGGAGACTGCGGAGGGAAGGAGCCGTCAGCTGCGAACGCCGCTGACCAGAGTCAGCACCATCGCCGTGACATACATGAGACTGATGCCGGCAAACATCCCGGCCGCCACCTGCACCCGGCGCGTCGCCGTATACGACATCACCGTCAAGGAGAGCACCACATAGAGCAACGAACCGGCTGCCAGCGCGTAAAAGCAGATGGAAAAATAGGGCGACACCCCTTGTCCGCTGAGAAAGGTCCCGACACAGGTCGGCAGCCCGGCGATCAATCCCAGCAGCAAGACATCACGCCACGACATCGGCGTTTTGCCCGCCGCACCCACAATGCCGAATCCCTCAGTACCGTTATGCAGACCGAAACCCGCCACGAGTAACGCACTGAGCGTATATTCACCACTGGCGTAACTGGCGCCGATGGCCAGTCCCTCGCCGAGATTATGCAATCCCATCCCCACCGCAATCATGTAGGGCAGAGACAGCATGCGATTTCCTGAGCGCCCGCCGAAGACCTGGCTTGATTCTAACGCCACTAATCCGACGAAACTCACCCCCAGACTCCCGAGAAACACCACCCACGACACCACATCACGTGCGCCGGTCTGCTCGGTCGCCTCATGCATGAGATCGAAAAAGAGGTACACCAGGACACCGTTCGCCACGCCGATCAGCCCGCCCTCCCAAGTCCGCGGCAAGACCTTGCCCAAAAACAGGGCCGCAAGGATGCCAAGATAGACCGGAATGAGACCGGCGATCGCGCCCAGTCCAATGACATTTATCATGTCAGACTTCTACCAGAACCGGCGGCGGGGAAGAAAGATCGTTGTGCGGAAATCTACGGAATCTCAAGGGGTACCCGGCGGCGGCCTGATGCAACATGTGCCGCCCGCCGGCAACGAGACTTCAGCGATCGAACGACCGGAGAGACTGAGAGCACTACCTGGTCATCGAAGACCCGATGCCTGCGCGAGCACCGGCTGTTCTTTCATCGCCTCTTGCAGCGCCTTGACGACGGCGACTGAAGACAGTTCACCGGCCGCAACAAGCGCACCATACTGCTGCTGAGCCAGTGCAAAAAACGTGGGCTGCTGTTCGGACGGCACGCCCATCAGTGTCGCCAAGGCGGTCAGATGTTCTCCGCCCCCTCTGGCCATATCCTCAGAGAGGGATTCGAACGCGCCGGCGACAAACAGGTTGGTCTGCTGCCCGGCCATTACCTTGCCGTCGTTGGTGCAGCCGGACGTGCCAAAACTGATCCCGAATGTCTGACTGCCGAACGTGCCGTTGGTCGTCGCCATCATGACTTGAGGGGCAATGTTCTTCGGCGTCTTGTAATCCGCCCAGGCCAATTTACCCAATCCGCATCCGGGTCCGTTGTCCGGATTGACGGCGAAGGCCACGCTGACTTGCCCCGCCATCAACACCCCTGTCAACGCAAGTAACAATCCTTTGTTCATGCCATCTCCTTTCTGTGTCACGTGTCACCGCACACCCGCAAGGCACATCGTGCCGACATCTCTGCGCGGCCATCCTTACCTTAGCGGTGTTTTTTTCACTGTCAATCGAAGCAGCTATTTTCAGCAGGAGGCCACACTCGTCGCTACGCTCCTGCACTGTGGCGCAGTGCGAGTATAGATCAGCGTGCCGCTCACGCAAGAAGGCGGGTCAGCATGTCCCCATGAAACCGCTGCATCGGGCCGATCGACGCAACAGGGCGAAGGGCTCGGTGAAAGAATCGGAATGATGGATGGGGTCTATCAGAGACACTAGCGAAAAGGTTGGTGGTCCCAACGGGATTTGAACCCGTGCCTGAGCCTTGAGAGGACGGACCAAACTGAGGAAAAACAACAGGATGATTCCTCCAAAGTGTCCGATGTGTGACGAGCTTTTACAATGGCTTACAAAGAGGCTGTCCAATATAGGACAGGCGTAGGAATGGCGACGATCAACTGGTTATTTAGTCTTGCAAGAGAAGAGAACCTCCAACAAGGTTGGAGGCGATTCGTCAGCAGCTATCTGCCGCAGATGAAATCCTGTTTCACGGGATGGGAGCCCGCATGACGATCACGCGCGGTTCAGCTTGGGCCAATCTGCAGGCTACAGACTAAAGGCTGCAGCGTTCGCCTGGCAATCAGCCAACCGGGGCCAAGCGGCTGCGCCGGGATGAGGTCTTTTTCGTTGGAGTCAATCGACACGTCGTCGCGCTGAGTTCCAAAGTACCATCTAGCGCCCCGAGCAATCGAATCAGGGTGCCGATCCCAGGCCGTTGGGCTCCACTTTCCAATCTTGCAAGCTGCGGCTGCTTCATGCCGACGCGTTGAGCTAATTCGGTCTGACTCAAGCCGCGCCGTTCTCGAAGCTTGGCCAATGCCACAGCAATGGCCACGTCTTTCTCGGCGTCGGCCAAATCGTTGGCAAAGGAAGGTTTCTTACGAATCTGCTCGTCGATGTAGTCTCGATGGGTCTTCATCATCTCACCTCTTCAGCGTATCGGCATACCGTTGTTCCGCAAGCGCAATGTCTCCCTCCTTCAGCTTCTGCGATTTCTTCTGCACCGCATGGAGAATGACAAAGCGCTGCCCCACGATAGCCCCATAAAAGAACCGGTATTCGTTACCGGACCATTCTGGACGGAGTTCCCAAATCTTCCCGCGGACATGCTTGGCAATAGAAGCAGGCAGCTGAGTCCCATCCACTTCCAATCGGCTGATATAGGCTAAGCACTTCGCGCGGGCTTTCGGAGAGAGCGCGTCGAGGAAATCCTCGACCGGCGTCTCTCCGGCACGGGTTTCATAGTACACCACCGTCCACCGCATGCTGAAAATATAACACTTCTGTTATAGATCGTCAAAATGTAGGACTGGAGGCCGCCCGGAGGAGAGCACCACCGACCTCTCGGTATCCTTGCGGCAGTGGCGCTCGATGATGACCTCAAACAGGATGGCGTGAACATGATCGCGCCACATCGATCTACCCGGAAACTCAAGACGCAAGATGGCCGCCACCGCCGCCGCTATCAACGCCGCTGGCTCGTCGAGCGCTTCTTTGCGTGACTGCAAGGGAAGCGGCGCTTGCTGATCCGCTGGGAATACTACGCGGCCAACTTCTTGGGTTTTGTGCAACTCGCATCCATCACCAGGCTGCTCAAACGATTTTGAGATAGGTTCGAGTCAGTATTCACACGGTGAGCGGAGCTGGAATCTAACGCTCCGCGACGCGGTGACACAGCAAGAAACTACGTATACGACGCCTGTTTTGTCCTATGGATTGTCCTATGTGGCTTTGGGAAGCGTGAGGACTGAGCTGAGACAGGTAGTGAACTCCGCGGAAGATCAGGGGAAAGGTTGGTGGTCCCAACGGGATTTGAACCCGTGTCTGAGCCTTGAGAGGGCTCCGTCCTAGGCCAAGCTAGACGATGGGACCAGAGAGGCGACCTGCGAGGCAACTGAAAGAGCAGGACTGTACCATAGCGGGTTTTGGCTTTTCAAACAGCAAGTCATTGAGGAACCATCCGATGACCGATGCACTCGGAAAGGGCTCAGTCTGCTTGCGGAGCCCATTGAATTGGCCTACAGTGGGCATTATGGTTCTATTTTCCACTCGTACCAGACCGCTTCTGATCGCAGGTTTGCTCCCCGCCTTCCTCTCACTGGCCGGCTGCGGGGCGAGCTTTCTGGAAGGAACCATCGCGCCCCCCTACTCAAGCGCCTGGACCAAATGCGGAGCCACCACGAAGGTCCGCGTGAAACCGCCACATTCGACCGTCACTGTCGCCTACACCGAACCCACGACCGGCACCGACGACAAACCCTTGACCAACCTGGCCTATACCACCATTTACTATAACGCCGGGGATGGCCCGGTCATCGGCAAGGTCGTCCCCGCGTCTGGAAAGACCGGCGGAGCGGCTGTGTCTCAGATCGTCACGATTCCGTTGCGTGACCCATCAGAGCAGGAAGTCACCGTCTGTGTGACCGCTACCGATTCCGACGAGCGCGAAGGCCCCGCCTCTCCCTAGCCCGACCAGAACGGACTTGACAGCGCCCCGCCAAGGGCCTACCTTGCTCCCGACTTGCTCAGGCAAGAACGTATGGTCGAGTGCGTCGCTCAACAGGTCCTCGGGTCGCCTTAGCAGGCTGCGGAACAATTCGATTATTGCACCATGCGCTGCGAGAAGCGCCTGTATGGTGTCAGTATTGAAATAGTACGCAGGATGCGCAAAAAAGCCGTCCAGCAAGGCCGCAGCGAACGAGGAGGCGAATCGTACTCCTGCGGTACGGTGAGCCTCAGCGCGATGCGAGAACGCCGCTGGCGGACTTTTTCCACATCCTGCTAGATCTCTACGCATGGAACTACGCAAACCTGACCCAGCACACTCCTCCCACGAAGCCGAATCGGATCGGCACAAGCACAGCCTGGAAATCCGGCTCGGTTCCAACATTTTCCGGAATACCAACGGAGTCATCCGGGTTCAAGGCAAAGAGCAGCTCGTGCTGGAGCTTGCGCCGGATCAGGAGCGCATCCTCCTGACCATCGATCTTTATGACGGCAGCGGCAATCATGTGGCCCATCTGCGTCGTAATCGCTGGGCGTTCAACGACGGCAATCGCTTTTCACTCAACACGAGCGAGTCCCCGCCGACCCTCTTTCCCAATCTGCCATGGCTCAAAGTCACAGACCAGGAAACCGGTGAAACGGTCCTGGAAGCCGCTGTCGCACCCGGTGAAAAAATCCACGTGGCGACGGGGAAGTTCTATTCACACCGTGGACAACTCATCGAGATTACCTCGCACTTCTGTCGCATCGGCTCCACCCATACGCTGTTCGGGGATGTCTTCGAGGCCCGCGGCGGCACGGCGGTGCTCGGCTGACAACGGCCGGATCACATGCTGACGTTTCGCCGCCCAGCGTGCAGGCGTTCCTCGTCTGCGACTGCGTCATCGAAGATAGCCTGACGAAGAAAAAATCTCTGATCGGCCTGTTCACCCACCTCCAGTCGGTGACGTTCCCGTTTCAGCACCATCAGCTCGGCCTGTACTTCTGCCTGACCGACGCCGAAGGCACCTATCACGTCGAGATCGATCTGATGTTCCTGAATACAGACCAGTTGGTCTGCCGCGCATCGCTCCCCGATATCGTCATTGGAGATCGTCTGCAGATTTCGGACTTCGGTATCAACATCCCCGCCCTGCTCTTCCCCGCGCCCGGCCGCTATGAGTTTCGTCTCCGCATGAACGGCCGTATGATCGCGCAAAAGGATTTTCACGTGGTCCAGGTACCAGCCCCGCCCGGTGCCTGACCTCGAACGGATTCCCCGCGAATCCATCGGCGACCATGAAGCGTCATTCGTATCTCGTCGAATAAAAAAGCCTATGAGCCTGTTGCACAAACCCATTGACACCTAGGTAATACTATGCATAATAAGCG
>CAKKRE010000049.1 GCA_919902505.1 Nitrospiraceae bacterium | reverse complement strand
GTCTCGCTTCGCGACTCCGCACTTTCGCGACGAACCGTCACGAATAATGCGGGCTAGCAGGCTGCGGAAAAACCCGGTTGGCATGCGAAAACTCAGATGGTCCACATCGAGTGGCATAGCAGAAGCAGACCCCGCAGGATGCGAAACATCACTGGAAGGGATTGCCGGAGCAGTACCGGAGGTCAGACACGCTGGCGGAGATGGGTTCGCCGACCGCATCGCAAGCAACGATAGGGATAGTAGCCGATCAGGAAGAAGAAAAAATCCAACAGGCCTTGGCGGCGGGAACGTTTCGTATACCCTGAACATTTGCCGCAATACGACATCTTACGCTCTCACGTGTCGAACATCCGGTCCACTGCTTCCAACGGCCTGGATTGGAAGGAAAGATCCTACTGAAACATCCTAGGGCCATGCAAGTCTAATTTGCACGACGTGTCCGTCGTCACTCGGCCACGGCTGTCGTCTCAACGTGACACAATCTCGGTCGGTCGATCAGGTGTGCGGACGGGCCATACAAGGAAGTGTGCCGGACTCAGACCGGCTAGGTTCGACGGCGGAGACGAAACCGGTAGACGCAAATGGTGCAGCGAAACGGATAGAACCCGATGAGGTGCATAAAAAAATCCCGCCAACCATGACGGGTCACTCGCTTGGCCTCACCTGAACACATTGGACAATAGACCATGGACTGTTGCGGCGCGCCTTTCTCCGTCGCATCGGGTAAGATGACCGAGGTGCGCGGGGACGTGAGTGTGAATCAGTTTGCTACGGGGACGCAAGTCCCATCGAGGGAGGCCGGCCAGCGACATGAAGCGGTCCACACCATCCCGCCGGTCTGGAGCCGAACCTCCGCTCTGGTCCATCGCGGCCGCAGCCGGCGTGATCGTCCTCACCCCGATGTTGCTGTATTCCCTTGCGCCGGAAGGGCCGATTCGCGAAGGTGATACCGTCTTCTCCAGCGGAGCCCACAAGGTATCGCTCTTTGCACCTGACCGCTACCGGCAGGCCGGCTACGAGGCGACCTGCATGCTCGATCCGAAAGACCCGCTCATTGTGACCCATTCCCCCTCAGAAGATGAGTCGGGCGAGATCATCATCGCCAAGGTCCAAGGCAAAAGCACGATCGAGTGGCCGTTTTGCCCGCCGCAAGCTGAGCTCCTCGTCAAACGACACCACATCACTCAACAACCCAGCATCCTTCTGGACATACGGGACGGACTCCTGCGCCTGTTCAAACCTTCGTAGCGATAGAACCCTCCTCGCCGGGCGTTACGCCTTGAGCAAGGACGCATAGTGCTGACGAAACTTGGCCACTTTGGGCCCGACGACATAGGCGCAGTAGCCCTCAAACGGGTTCCGTGCAAAATATTCCTGGTGATAGGCTTCAGCCTCATACCACCGGGTCGCCGGCACCACTTCGGTCACAATCGGATGGGGATAGACGCGCTCGCGCGTGACGGCAGCAATCACCTCCTGAGCAATCTGCTGCTGCTCCGGGGAATGATAAAAGATGCCGGATCGATACTGCGTTCCGATATCGTTGCCCTGCCGATTGAGCGTCGTCGGATCATGAATCACGAAAAATACGCTCAAGAGATCACGATACGTCACCAGCCGCGGATCGAACGTGATCCGCACGGCCTCTGCATGCCCCGTACGCCCGCTACACACCTGCTCATATGTGGGGGCATCCACCTGCCCGCCGATATATCCCGACTCGACCGACTGCACCCCCTTCACCTGGTCGTACACTGCTTCAAGACACCAGAAACAGCCCCCTGCCAATGTGGCAATCTCCGTCGCTTCCTGCCCCATATCCCACCTCGTCGTTGCCCCACTCTGCAGGCTAGGCCTGCCCTCCATTCCACCACTCCCGCCCTTCACGCTTCAACAGAGCCTCTGCCTCCGGTGGCCCCCAGCTTCCACTCGGGTAATTCGGGAACGATGCCGGTCCGGGAAGGGACTTCCACACGTCGAGAATCGTTTGCACGACAGCCCAACCCAGTTCGATATTGTCCGCGCGCTGGAAGAGCGTCGCATCCCCGGCCATGGCATCGTGCAAGAGGGTCTCATAACCGGTCTGGGGGGCGTTGCCGAAATAATCGGCATACTGGAAGTCCATGTCCACCGTGCCGATCCGCACGGTCGGTCCGGGCACCTTGGCATCGAAACGCAGGGAAATGCCTTCATCAGGCTGGATGCGAATCACCAGCACGTTCGGAACCAATCGATCGACCTGCGTTTTTCTGAACAACATAAACGGCGCCCGCTTAAACTGGACCACGATTTCGGTCAACCGCCTGGTCATCCGCTTCCCGGTCCGGAGATAAAACGGGACCCCGGCCCAGCGCCAGTTATCGATGAAGAGCTTCATTGCGACATAGGTCTCGGTCATCGACTCAGACCCCACATGCGGCTCCGACCGATACCCCACCACCGCCTTCCCGTCTGACGTACCCGGGCCATACTGCCCGAACGCAACAAACCGCAGCACGTCCAGCGAGCTCAGCGGGACGACCCCGCGCAACACCTTGGCCTTTTCGTCGCGTACGGCATCGGCGGCAAAGGAGTTGGGCGGTTCCATCGCCAGAAAGCAAAGCAGTTGCAGCAGGTGATTCGGCACCATATCCCGCAACGCGCCGGCCTGTTCATAATAGCGGCCCCGATGCTCCACCCCGAGACTCTCTGCGACGGTGATTTGCACATGGTCGATGTATTGGCGATTCCAGACCGGCTCGAAGATGCCGTTGGCAAACCGGAAGACCAGAATATTCTGCACCGTCTCTTTCCCGAGATAGTGATCGATCCGGTAGATCTGCCGTTCTTGCAAGACCCGTTGGAGCTCGTGGTTCAGCGCCCGCGCCGATTCCAGGTCGTGTCCGAACGGTTTTTCGATGACGACGCGACGCCACGTGCCCTCACGTTCGACCGTCAGGCCATACTCTCCCAGATGCGTCACGATTTGCCCGAACAGACCGGGGATGGTGGCCATATAAAAAATATAGTTACCCTGGGTACCCGCGGACGCATCGACCTGCTGCAGCAACTCGTTCAGCCGTCGATAGGTGGCGCCCTCTTGGAAATCCCCGGCCAGGTAATGCACGCGTTCCGACAACGCCTGCCAGACCGATCGATCCACGGTCGCCGGCAGATAGTCACCCATCACCCGATCCAACTTCTCGCGAAACTCCGCCGTTGTCATCTCGGGACGGTCCAACCCTACGATAGCGAACCCCTCCGGCAGAAAATGGCCGGCCATGAGATTGTAGACCGCCGGAATCAGTTTCCGCTTCGCCAGGTCACCATCGATCCCGAAGATGACCATGACGCAAGGAGTGCGCAGCTGGGGGAGGTCCATCAGAGGTTCCGTGCTCATCGCCCTGGCCGTTCAAATAGCATGGGGCATCCTGCCTGATCCCTGCTGCAACCGCAACCTCCTCAGCGGGCTCATGTAGGCGCCCGGCCTGCCTCGTGATACTCATGGAAGGGACGATACGCCCGACCACCGGACAGGCGCACCCAACATGCCGCTGCCATCTCCTCTGTCACCTGCTCTTCCTCTCCGGGTCCCGCTTCGTGGATTGAGACCATGGAAGACCTTCGCCGCACTCTGCGGCATGCTGGCCATGATGGCTGGCGCCGGATTCGTGAGCGGCACGACGCCTCAGCTCACCTCCCGGGATGTGCGCATCGAAATTCCAGCCGAGAGTCTGTTCGGCTCCCTGCCGGTCAACCGGGGTCTCACGGTTTCGATTCACGTCCCTGAACCAACGGTCCTTCGAGGGGACACACTCGTCGCCGTCTTTGAAACTCCGTCCTCCACGCCCTACGTGGTCCCGTTGGAAATCGATCACACCCGGCATCACTATTCCGCCACCGTCGACCTCGGTCGGCTGTCAGGCACCATGGGCACTCCCCCGAAAGCGACTGCTCTTCAGGTGCTCATCGGCCGCCGACAGGGGTTACACGTGGAAGCCCTTGTGCGCCGCACGGTCGTCGTCACCCTTGCGATTCCGGGATACGCCGATCACCGGTCAGGCCGGGCGGATCTCGCCAACCAGATGGCCAATGGTTCAGGGCCTCTTCGACATCAATCCGCAGACCTGGCGTTGTTGGACGGACAAGTTGAAGAAGAGGAATTAGTCGGGAACGGAGGACTGCCACGGCAGGAAGGCTATTGGAAGATGCTGCAGGGACTGATCCATAAAGGGATGCCGGATGGAGCGGCCACTCGGCGCGGGAGAGAGATCGGCAGGATGCCAGGCATCGGGTTTCGGCTGTATGCCAACGGCGAGGCTCAGTTGATCGAGGTCGAACGTAGTTCAGGGGATGTGGAACTCGATCAGGCGGCCGTGTTGGCCGTCGTCAACGCCCATCCCTTTCCTCCGTTTCCGCCCGGAACCAGCGACACCCACGTCGATGTGCATGTCGATATCCCCGGCCTTCCCCGTTAACGGCACCGGGTCTCACCGGACCCCGGACGCGCTAATTGTTGTGCGTCCGTTTCAGCCAGTCGATAAAGCGCTGGAGCCTCGTATGCTCCTCGTCGTGCACGTGCACAAACACCAGTCCAAAGCCTGTGGCATTCGTCCAGCGCACCTCGGCGACCTCGACCGTCATGGGCTCATACGGAGCCGGAAACTCGACGTGGAGGGAGAGACAGGCCCGTGCGGGGAGCGACTCCTCGCTCACGACATGGCAACCTTCATTGGAAAGACTTGTGACCAACCCGCTTCCGGCAATGGCCTTACCCGAAAACGTGAGCGGCACTTCGATTTCATAGCGGGGACTATCGCGACGCTCCACATGTGCCTTTCAAAAGATGAGTGATCTGGACTCGATCCATAAAATGTCCGGAAATGGATACGCTGTTCCGCTCCCGAAATCAACCGTGCTGCCCGGGGTATCACGAGCCTGCGCACCGGCCCTCTTGCCGCTCCGATCCTCAACGACCAGTCCGTCGGCGTATCGTAAAGGATACGAAGCCGTATCTCTTTTGCCAGCCTGAATCACCCCGCCCATCGCTGAAACAACCAGGCGCCCTTGAACCACCGGGATATCCAGTCCGGCATGCCACCCACACCCTGAAAGCCGGTTCCTGCTTCGGCTGGCATGAGGGTTGCTCACTAGAACGGTAGCAGTCTGCTCGACCAGGATGGAGACCTCAGAAGGAGACGTCCCATGGAGCACCTATCGGAGATTGTGATGACCGTCATTGCCTTCGCAGCCTTGATCGGGCAGTGGATGACCGACCTCCACACATGCCTAACAGGAACCGCCCCACAAGCCCCGAAGCACAATGAGACCGCCTCCCTCCCCATGCAAGGACTCTGAGGTCAGGACGATTTCCCATGCGCTTCAGCATCCAGATCTCGACCCGTCGAATACCTGCCGCCAGGATCCTGGCTCTCGTCACCCTTGTCCTCCTCCCCTTTCCTGTGAGCATCCCCCTGGCGCTGTGGCTGACAGGCCGGCGCCATTTTCCCGACAGTCCTGAGCTGCCGCCCCCTCCCCAGGACAAGATATCCTAACCCGGATTATTCATGAATGCCGCCGCGAGGCGTTCGAGACGGAAGCCCGCCGAGGCTGCTCGCATGTGAGGCCGACGCAGGCGTACTCGCAGTCCGTCGAGGAGGCCGAACGAGAACAGCCTCGCCGGGCGAGAGGATCGGACGCCGGAGCAGGTATTCATGAATAGTCCGGGTTAAGGGTTTCCCCGGCCCCACGGATTGCCGGGGGATAGTCCGGAGCAGTCCCGCTAAAGTTCGGGGAAAACCCTGCCGAAAAGGCCTATACGCCCTCAGGAACGAGGGCCAAGGCAAGGAGGCCTTCTTATGAACACGGACCTTCGTTCATCCACACGGGTCGCAGTGGCCTACCCTGTTCGTCTGTCGGGCGACTCGATGATCGGCCAGGGAACCCTCATCAACCTCTCCGGACCTGGCTGCGCGGTTGAAACCACGTTGCCCGTCCAACCGGGTGACTACCTCGAACTCCATGTGATGGCGCCGGACCAGGCGCGACCGCTCACGGTGGGCCTCGCAAAAGTTCGGTGGGCCACCGAGAAAAAAGCCGGAATCGAATTTATCCGGGTGCGTCGGGATGAGCAGAGCCGCCTGCAACGCCTGATCGGCCAGGTGCTCGAAGAGTCGGCCATGGAAGCCAACACGAACGGGCGCGAACTGACCGCTGCCTAATCAGAAGACATCGGCGCAATTCAGCGAAGAGCGCGACAGGATAAGAAGTCGGGAGATGCGGGGGATAGAGTTCAGTGCCCTGCCGGATCCTTGGCGGGATTGGCCATCCGCTTGACGATAATTCTCCGGCCTACGGTCATGAGGGTGAAGGACGTCGCAAACGCGATCGGGACGAAGATCGCCGTCGCCACATTCGCATTCTTCAGCCAGCCCATCTCGTAACAGGCCTTCAGCACATAACTTCCCAAGCCCGTCAGGTAATAGGTAATCACAATCACCGAGAGACTCTCGACCGTGCGCTGCAGGATCGCCTGGGCCCGCGTGGTGGAGTCCACACTGATCAGCAGCTTCATGTTCTGATCCTGCAATTGGATGTTCTGCTCCTGCAACCGCAGTTCGATATGCGTCCGAAGCACCGCCACCGTCGCTTCAAAATCCTTCTCCATGGCATCGATACGCCGGAGCAACTGCTGGTAGCCCTCGGTGACGCCGGTAATTTTCCAGCTCACATACTCTGAGATCTGCCGGAGCGGTGGATAGGGTCGCTCCTGCAACGCCGCGAGATTGCTCTGCACGATGCGGTCGTACGGCACCGAAGCGGAGAGCCTGTACCGCATCGACTCCGCCAGCCGGCTCACCTGTAGAAGATCCTGGGTCAGGACCGTCAGCCATTTCTGCATGGTGGGCGGGGTCGTTCCGCCGAGCTGTTCGATCAAGACGGCCCGCTGATAGAGATGGCGCTGCTCATAGTCATGGATTTGATCGACGGCGCGTGAAAACGCTTTCATCGGCAGCATGACGAGATGGTAATAGTTCTCGATGGCGACGATCGTATCCACGATTTTGGCGACCTGTTGCCGAAGCGCTTGTTCGGAGGTCGAGCAGATCAGGTACCGTTCCCGGTCGAACTCGTCCGGCGTGAAACTGGTGACGGCCACGATGTCGTCGCCCAAGATGCGGCTGCCGTACACCATCGCGCCGGGGAGCCGGGCAGGGAGTTCTGCTTCAAGCGGCAATTCCTGCGGCAGGAACAGCAGATCGAGCGCGTTCACGCGGATGCCGAGCGGGCACAGCGGCATCATGTAGCCGGGAAACGTGATCGGCCCGAAATCGAGCGGGGTGGTCGCGTCACGAACGACATGCCACACCTGGTAACTGTAATACTCCGTGTGGGCTTCCCACACGACGACGAGACGGTCACCGTTGGGCGCGACTTTAAACCCGTAGCCGAACCGGTCTTCGATGGCCCCTTCGGAAATCTCCAGGGCCTGCAACAGATGCTGAAACTCCCGGCGGCTATTGGGGCGTTCCACCGGCGGGTTGGCCATCCGATACGCCACATGGTGAATATGGGCCGGAACCCCGAGCCACTGCGGGAGATACTGTTTATTGGATTGATGGATCCGGTTCAAAAATCCCGGCGGGCGGGAATCTGTTCCGGAAGGCTCCACGTGATCCGTCATAACACCCGGCGCTCCGAATGAAACCAAAGGAAGGCGCGTCTTGAATCCACCCCCACCAGGCCTGCTTCAGAATGAAGTGGGTACCGCAGCCGTGCCACCGCGGCGACAGAAACGTCCCCGTCACTACTCATCTTCCTCTTCAATGTCTTCGATGCCTTCGTAGCTCACATCCCCTTCATGAATGGATGTCGCCATCTTTTCACAGGCCGACTCAATGATCTCTTCAGCCTCTTCGGGCGAATCGGCCGAAATCAAAAACTTCACGGTAATTCCAAAGCGCTGGTTCACAATCGTACTCCTTCGGCGAATTAGGGGGCAGAAAGTCTGTCACCTGCTGTGGCTCAATACCATAAGCTCCCGCGTATTGTCACCCTTCTGTCTCACCCCAGGGAAACAGAACCCGGGCGAATGGGACGACCCGCCCCCAGGAAACGGGTCCGACGGTTGTTGATGGGGACGCTCGCAACGGTTTTAGGGCTGTGGGCAACAGATCCGGCTTGGAGGGAAAACAATGCGGAATCGGGAGCGGGAAGGGCAAGTGGCGCCGGCTGCGCGGCGGCTGGAAACCTGGTCCCGACGCCCACTCACGGGAAGGCGCCGGGACCGCTCGCTTATTTGCGCAGCAACATGTGGCCGCGCCGATTCTGTTGATGGCAGAGCTCGTCGTGGTCGGCGCAGAAGGGGCGATCCTTGCCGTACGAGACAATCGCCACCTGCTTCGCGTTGACGCCCAGATCGACCAGGAAACTCTTCGCCGCCTTGGCTCGTTTTTCGCCGAGCACGAGGTTGTAATCGTGAGTCCCGCGCTCATCGCAGTGCCCGGAGATCTTGAGCAGCGCCTTGGGATTCTCCTTGAGCCAATCGGCATTGGTGGTCAGCGAAACCACGCCGTCGTTGTCCGACACGCTGTATCGGTCATATCCGTAGAACACGTCCTTCAGCCCGGCTTCCATGGCCGCGGCTTCTTCCCGTCGAATCTCGGCATACCACTTCTCATCACGATCGACCGGCATCAACATGTTGCCGATGTTACTCCGGCTGAGTCGCTCTTCCCCGGAAATCTGGCCGTTCACCAGCGGCGAGAAGCCACGCAACGCCCCGCCCTCCGGCTCGGTCATCCCGTCTTGCCGGCCGAGGGAAGGATACTGTCCATCTCGCGCACCGTCGCGCTTCGCATACTCGCTCCCGGAACGGCCCTCCTGAGACATGGACTGATCATCGGAGCCCGACTGAAACCACTTCATATTGCTACAGCCTGGTGCCGCCAACAGAACCATCGCCATTCCGCCCATCATCAGTTGCGATGCGCCACGGTACTTCATGAACCTTACTCCTTCACGCTGGGGTGTAACGTCTGCCTGACGTTACAAATATAGCATCCGTAATTGGCCTCCCCGGCTCAGGCGCCAACAGCACAAAACTCTCATATGTTACATGCTGTTACGATTTCCTCCTCCGGGAGACTCCTCTCCCTGCCATCGAAAAAGTCCCTTGATTCGCGACTTTCCGAGCAGTCGTGTCCGTGGCTACACGAATGCGACGCACATGGGAAAGGGCACGGGTGGTGTGCGTGGAAGTGCTGCGAAGCGGAGCAATGCAGAGGAATTCAGTTCATAGGAGTGGGGATCGACTTAGTGCGCTCTGCCGAAGAAGCGGACGAAGCGGCTCTGGTTGGTGCGCCCGGAGGGACTTGAACCCCCAACCCTCGGATCCGAAGGCGGACAAAGTGAGCCAGAGACTGACAGTGATCGGGGAGGACAGATGGATATTTTCTCTTTATAGAACAAAGGCTTTACTGCAAATCGATGGGGATCAGTGGTGATGGAGGTATACCTGCAATCGTGTCCAAAACCGGGACCGAACCGTGACCAAAATATCTTCCACAACTCCCAATCAGCGGCTAGGAAGGGTTAGGGCGAATGGGACTTGAACGCCCCACTTCTTACAAACTCAGTCCCTGCATATAGCCCGGCAGTAGAAATGTGTTCGCTCTAAAAAAAGTTATTAGTTTCAATGCATCAATCCGCTCAACCTTGTAGTTGGCGGCATGTAAGTTTTCATGATTGAGGTCAAACACAAAGAACTTGTCAACCTCCGCAGGCACATCAACTGAAGTGAGATGTGCTTCTCCGCTCTTTACCTGTACATAAGCACGTTTGCCTTCCGAGTTTCGCAGTACAAATTCTGTAAGGGGGGTTGAGCGTTTGGCTGTGCTTGGTACGAGGTACCACCCCAATTCAGCTTGCAGATAAATGGCTACCAAATCCTCTAAATCGTCGTGCCCCATAGCGGAAAGTGAAACTTTTCCAGATTTGAGAGGAGAATCTTCAATTGCCTCGCCGGTCAACTTCTCCCAAATGGAAAGGCTCATGTGAATGGCCGAATCTCGTTCCCTCTGAATTTGAGAGATGGCGGAGCCGCGCCCGGCAAAGGCATTTTTGACAGGACCAGGAACTGTATCGGCAGGCCCAACCCTGCGCCATCGGCATTTTCTCACCTGATAAAGGTCGAACTCTTCAAACTTACCTGTGTTTTGGTATCTCCATGGGCCTTCTATTTTACCCACCCAGTAGATATCGCCCTTAGCGCGGCACCAAACAAAATCGCCCTCCTGCATGATGTCAGCTAAACAACTGTGCGCAGAACGTGCTGCACGACCATTCTTGGGATCCTTTGTCAGTGCCTCCCCATATTCCTTAGGGACTTGTAGATTGTCAGCCAGTGAGTCGCATTCCCAGCCAATACCCACCCAACCATTGTCGAAACAAAATTCTCTTGCTCGATCGACTTTATGATGGTCCTTCTCAAAATCCTCCCGGCCTGATTTCAAAGGCATTTTCCAGACTCTTCTGTCATCTATTCCCATGCTACCCTCCGAACATCACCGCCCCTGGTGGTTTCACAGCTTGCTCGAGGGCTCTACGACCGTTGACTACCCACAGCGACTGGCAGGGAGTAGTGAGCAAAACCATGCAAGAGAGGACCTAATCAGAGCGATCACAATCGTAGCTGCAGCGAGCCATAAACAAAAACCATTTGGCGAGCTAAACAGGAGGAAGTTGTCTTCTCTTGGCTGGGCTAGCTAACGCAGCGAGTACCTTGGCAATCGTCGCTCGGAGAGCTCTATCATTTGGCCACGCAACAATATCTGCGTGCCTTGAACTGGAATCCTCATCTGGCTTTACTTTTAGCATATTGTCATTTATTTGAGCCTCAGAGAGATTACCGCTACCAATAACGAAACCTCTCGAAGGCTCTACCTTCTCGGCCGCTAGCGCCCAAATTTGGTCCTCTGAAAGGTTATAAATCCGGAAGACAGAAAGTTGCAGATTAGATGCGGGCGGGAGGAAAGCGCCATGCCTCACGGTGCCATCAGCTCTTATCACCCTGAACCAAGAACCTAGATACAGTTTCTGATAAATCGATATCCTGGCTTGACATGATTACTGTAAGACTTTGGCGATATCCCTAAGAATTCCGGCAGGAATGCCGTCATCCATATATCTCGTGCCATAACTGCGCTCAGGACCAAAAATCCCAGAGCAGGAAAGTGCTCCCTTGCCGTTGAAGCTAACGACAAACATAAGCCATTTGTGTGCATACCATTCTAGACCGAGATACCCATCCGGTTCCGTGATTACTTCTGGCAAAGGAATTGTGGCGGGCAATTTTCCCAAGAAAGCGCGTGCCTCCTGAAAGGCGGTTTCAGGAATGGGTGCCGCGCCTTCGCCATTCCAATTCTCTGTTAAATAACGTTTTGGCGATCCCAGGAGACCATCAATTGCATCGCGCCTCCTAATCTCTGAAGCAAGCCGCTCCCATTGACAGCTTGCTTCTTCGTGCGGCGTGACGTTGAAATCCTTCTGACTACTCTTACTAGAGCAAGCAAAAAGATCGTATACAGCCTGTGGATACGCTGTCGGCCTACTCATTCGTACACCTTAACGGTTTTTTCGGTGATGCTGTCGAAGAATATCAGATTCTTAAAATCTCTCAAGTGATCTAGTGTTGCCCACGCTTCCTCATCGCCTGCAAAAACTTTCTCTCTGAACACATCAATATCAAGGAGTACGGCTATTTCCGAAGGGCTAGGTTGAAAGTGCTGGGTAATAATAGCGACGCATTGTGCCTTCTCGTCCGGAACCACTATCCGCGAGAAGAACCCTCCTAACACCTGAGGTAAAGCTTTTGGCACAATGGGGACGTAATTGAGGTACTGGTCAAAGTCAATGTGAGGCCCGGGCAATGTTAGCTTGTTAATGTACCTAACCGCTACTCTTGTGATGGTCTCAGGGCGAACATGATCCGAATAAATTTTCCAGACCCTGTTGCCTTCCTGCCTCAGCTTTGACCAGTCCTGATAAGGAGGGAGTCTACTGAAGGTTAGGCCGCTTGATGTAGCCTGAATTACTTGGCTGCTATCAGCACTTGTATATCTAAAACCAAGGGGCTTTGAACTTGTTTCTTCTGAATGCGACGCTCCCAATTCGACCTTATACTGAAAGCGCTGAATAGTTTTCTTATCTGGGTACTGGCTACGGAAGCTTTCGTCCAAGCCGGCGAGATGGTTAATTTCACGAGCTTTGGCCGGCAGTGTAACCCGTATATCTATCAATGCTTCGGTAATGGGAGCTCTAGAGAGATGCTGTTGCTTAGCCATGTAACCCCGCAGTATACAGACTTCTCATCCTATTATCCTATCCAGACTATTGCGTTCGTCAAACCGGCCGGAATTGTCCGGCGTGTACGGCGGCATTGCACTTCCATGGGTTGAGGGTCAATCAGCGTGGGAATACCGCGCCGCCAAAATTCGATAACTCATGATGTCGGAAATTTCAATATCTAGAATCCGGCGATTTATGACCACTGAAATATAATCATCGTAGGCGCGAATCACGAAGCTCACATCCCGGATCCTTTTCACAGGTTCAAACGATCACTGTTTCCTAGGCCTTCAACCCAAGACCACGAGCGGAGCAGAAAGGTCTGTTCCTCAGAGAACCAAATGAGAAGACTCGTCCTACTTTGACCATATAGATCAAGTGAAGCGGGGGCTGCGCCCCCGATCCCCCCGGCCGTCCGGTCCACGGGACCCGGAACGGCCGGCGGGCCTCGTTGGGCGGAAGGCTCCGCACTGACAATTCTCCCAGGTCTCAGCCTCCATTTTTCTTCTCTTTGGGTGTGACCAAAAGAGTCCACAGACCGGCGGCCAAGCTGACGCATCGCCGCCTCCTCATCCTGAAACGACGAGCCGTCCTCTATTTGCCCCAGCCAAAGCGGTCCCTGATTCCGAGGTGACGCGATCGTTCTTGCGGTTCTCATCGAATCAGCGGCCGCCACCATCCAGCATCAACGGCCACCAATACGTATGCCCTTCAGGCACGCCCTCCGGCAATTCACATCGGCTTCCCTGCGCACGTTTGTCTGAAAGGGACAAATTATTGCCTGAGTCAGCGTCCTCGCCTGCGGTCCCGACACAATCGCATGACGAGAGCTTTCAGAATTGAGGCTCAAACATATTGGAATATCGGCCCATTGCGCCGATGGCCTCTCCGGCCATGTCCTCACAGCTCCACCGGAAGGAAGAGGGCATTGGGATTGCTTTAGAGCCTGTTGCTCAAACCTATGATCGAACCCGCTGGTAAGCAGAAATGGATTCG
>CAKKRE010000048.1 GCA_919902505.1 Nitrospiraceae bacterium | reverse complement strand
CACCGTTCGTCCCCAGATCGTGCGGATTGCTGGGTGTACGTGACGCGGCACAGAAGGATACGAAGCGGAAGTTCACCAGCTTGCTGCACCACATCACACCGGCACTCCTGCGAGCCAGCTTCTTTGCACTGAAGACGCACGCCGCACCGGGAGTCGATGGTGAAACGTGGCGTGACTACGCGGTGGAGTTTGAACAGCGGATCGACGATCTCCATGGACGAATCCATCGCGGCGCGTACCGGGCCAAACCTTCCAAGCGGACCTACATCCCCAAGCCTGATGGCGGGAGGCGACCGCTGGGAATCGCTGCCCTGGAGGACAAGATCGTCCAACAGGCGGCACGCACGGTGCTGGAATGTCTCGACGAACAAGACTTTCTGGGGTTTAGTGACGGCTTTCGTCCTGGACGCGGCTGTCACCACACCTTGGATGCCCTGTTTGTCGGTAGCACGAAGCAGACAGTGAACTGGATCCTCGATGCGGACATTCGAGGTTTCTTTGACCACCTCAGTCACGAGTGGCTGAGGAAATTTCTGGAGCATCGAATCGCCGACAAACGGAGGCTGCGGCTGCTGAAGAAATGGCTCAGGGCTGGAGTGTCCGAGGACGGCGAGTGGTCCCCCACGAATGTCGGAACACCCCAGGGAGCGGTCATGTCGCCGCTGTTCGCGAACGTGTTCCTCCACTATGGGCTGGACCGCGGGATCCATGAGTGGCGGCAACGCCATGCCACAGGCGACGTCACCATCGTGCGCTACGCCGACGACGTGGTGTTCGGGTTCCGCGAGGAATCCGACGCCCGAAGATGCCTAGCGGCTTTGAGGGAGCGGTTGGCCAAGTTCGGCTTGGAACTGCACCCGGAGAAAACGCGGCTGATCGAATTCGGACGCTATGCAGAGGCGCGGCGAGCGAAACGCGGTGAGAGCCCGCCGGAGACATTCGACTTTCTGGGTTTCACGCCTAGCAGCGGCAAGACCCGGCGAGGCGATTTCACGATCCGCCGCAACACGTCGCGGAAGAAATTCCAAACGAAACTGGCAGACCTGAAGGAACAACTGTCACGGCGACGCCACGACGACCTGGCGCAAGTCGGCGCATGGCTGCACACGGTGTTTCGCGGCTGGTGTCAGTACTATGCTGTCCCCGGCAACTATCCACGCTTGCAACAATTCCGTGATGCGATCCAGGACCGGTGGCTCCGCACGCTGCGCCGGCGCAGCCAACGCGGACGCCGCGTGACCTGGGAAAAGTTCTCGAAGCTCTGCAGGCGCTGGCTCCCGACACCGAAGATCCTTCACCCGTATCCCAACGTGCGGTTTGCAGGTCAACATCCAAGGTAAGAGCCGTATGCGGTAGTGCCGCGCGTACGGATCTGTGCGGGGGGCGGTCAGCAATGACCGCCCCTACCGCGATAGTCTTTGTTTAAGTTGCTTTTGGTCTTCCTCGTGGCCGGATGGTCGATTCCATTCCGAATCGTTTGGCCATCCGCCGCGCCCAGAGTTCTTCACCAAACGGACGCCCCCGCTGTACACTCACCCGGAGTGACTCCAACTCTGATGCGGACTGCGGACGATTCACTCGCGCCACCCAATCGCGCGGACGCCCCACCGGCCAGTCGCTGAGCCAACCCGTCACTTTGGGATCGGCCTGCTCCCGGCGCCACAGACTCGACCATTGCCAGTCTTCCGCACAGCCTACAAGCTTGGCCCGCCGCGCATTGCGCTCGATATACCGGGCCACCGTGAGAAAATGCTCGTCGGTCTGCACCGGAAAGGACTTGAAGCGCCCCTGGTAGACCGGCCCGGTCCCCGCGGTCTTGTGATGGGCATGCCACCGTTGCGTATGGGTCACGGTGATCCACCGCAGCACCTCGGAGAGTTCTCCATCCTGTCGTGGCCAAAGCAGGAGGTCCAGTGATTCGGCATCAAACAGTAGGCGGCGATGCGGATCTTGGTCTGGGTCTGGGCTTCAGCGAGGATCTTTTCAAACGCGGCGTAGTCAGCAGGTTCCACGAAGGGCCGCAATCGTTCCACGCGACGATTCAGGACGTGATAGGCGAGGGCTCAGCAGCAGGGCGTGGGCGACGGGATGGCACCGAGTGGCTTGGGTGGCCCCGAAACGATAGACACTTCGGAGTGCCGCAATCCAGCTATTTCTCCGCCGTCATTGCGCCTGGGCTCGACGCGACAGGGACACGATATAGGACGCCGAACGCGCGGCGACCATCGGATCGGCTGCCTCGATACCGGGAACCAGCGCTCCCGGCATGAAGAGCAACTTCTTTTCTGCGTTGTGGCTGTCTGCCACGGCTTTGGTGATGGTGATCGTGATCGTTCCCAATTCGACCTGCTTGCGACTGTCCGGCCATGCGATCGAGGGATCGTCGATCTTGTCCTCTTTTTCAGCCACCTGCAGGAGCAATTTGAACTTGGCAGGACCTCGGCGCACCCGTTCACGAATCTCCGTGCTCAGATAATCGGGCCCCATCGTGGCGAGTTGCTCCTGGGTGAGGAAGTGCTCGCCGGCCACGGGCCGGAGCTGGTAGCGAGCGAATGTGGTGGCCCCTTTCGCGTTCGTGAACTTGAACGAGTTGATCCCGAAATAGGGCAGCGTGGCATAACTGACCGGTTGTGGCTTCGGGCTTTCCACGAAATGTTTTGCCGCCGGATGGGTGCCCAGAAACGTCTCGATGGCGGTCGGTTTAGGAGCATCTGGTCCGCTCGCAGCAACCGCGAGCAGAAAGTCCCTGAACTCTTCTGCCGTGGCCACGGGAAATCCGTTGAACGACAAGAGGACGAGATCCGTCTTGGATCCGTCGGGAAGTGAAAACTTGACGGCCATGCCGCGCGGCATCTGGCTGGTGTCGGGGACGTTCGGCTGCCCTGAACCGGCAGAGAACCGCACCGTCACCGGAACCGGGGCCTTCTTCTTTTGCAAGTGAGTGGCCTTGCTCACCGAGGCTGCCGCAGCAGCAGGGGTGAACGTACCCTCCAAGACGACGCCTTTCGGGTGATTGGCGCGCAGTCCAGGATGAACGCCGAACACGCCGTTGAAGGCATCGACGAGTTGTTGAGGCAGCGACTTCTGACTGGCGGGTGCCTCTTGAGCCACGACAGAAGCGGGGAGGGTCAGGGCAGCGGTGAGTGCGGCGATTCCTACGAGTGATCTCCACATAGGTCTGTCCCTCCTCAAAGGCTGTAGATTCGACGATGCAGAGTACTGCGGAAGCTCAGCCAATCAAGTCTGTGAACCGACGGGGAGGTTGGTCGGGGAGCGGTGAAAACCCTACTCCTCCATGGCAACTGAGTCAATTGGTCAGCGAGGCAGATCAAATAGAAAAGAAAAGGAGTGGCCGCCACACGCTGGGAAATGTGATTTCAAGGTCTGTCCATATTCGGGATCGCCCGGCCATATGTCTAATACCTGTCAAGCCATCTGAAAATCTTACCGAAGCCCGAGTCGTTGCGTCATCAGAAA
>CAKKRE010000047.1 GCA_919902505.1 Nitrospiraceae bacterium | reverse complement strand
TTGCATGTATTAGGCGCGCCGCCAGCGTTCGTTCTGAGCCAGGATCAAACTCTCATAAAGGTTCTACTTGAATTGGACCCGAGGGCCACCTCTTCAATACACCTTACCTTACTCATTTCTCGCTCTATTCAGTTGTCAAAGAACCGATTCGCGTTCGTCACGCGAGCCGCGCAATCTACTACGCGGGGCCGACCTTGTCAAGAGGGTCAGAACTTATTTTTTGATCTGGGGTTCCTGAGAATCCGTCGCAGGTCTTACAACCGCATCGGCCACTAGGCTGGATCAAACGTGCATCCTTATACCAATCTGGGTTTCTGGAGTCAAGCCTTGAAAAGATCTTTTTATTGTCGCAGAGTATTTCTATGGAAAATTGGCTTTCGCTGAAGCGACGAAATCTCTTAAAACTCACTGGAATTGCGGCTGCTGCTGGCCTCACTGGCGGCTGCGATGCGGTCGGATCTTTATTCGGTCGCATGTTCGCCATGCCCCCGCGTGAGACAAATTACTTCACAGAAAACAAAAAATTCTACGTGGTGAACTATTCAGACTCCCCTTTTAACGTCTCTCGCGAGCTTCGGCAAGACGAATGGCGTCTCTCGGTGAAAGGCGAAGTGAAGAAACCGCTGTCCCTGGGCTGGCGCGAGCTGTTGAACCGCAACAACTTCGAGCAGATCTCCACCCTCATGTGTATCGATACCTTGCCCGGAGGCGATAGCCTCGGAAATGCACGCTGGCGCGGGATTTCGCTCAAAAAACTCTTGCAGGAAGCGGAGATTGACGAGGACACCACACGCGATATCGTCTTCCGCGGCGCGGACGCGTACGACGACAGCATTCCGCTGACACGCGCCATGCAAGATGATGTGATGCTCGCGTTTCTCATGAACGGCGAGAAGTTGCCAAAGGAACACGGATTTCCGTTGCGGTTGCTGGTACCGGGGCTTTATGGCATCAAAAACGTGAAGTGGATTGTGGAAATCGAAGCCTACGCCGGGGATTATCGAGGGTATTGGCAGCGAAAGGGGTGGACTGATGATGCCACCATCAAGACATTTTCACGCATTGATTCCCCCGGACACTACCAGACGTTACGCGGCCCCGAGCAACGATTCCGCGGGATCGCCTTCGGCGGTCCGAACTCCATCAGCCGAGTCGAAATCAGCTTGGATGCGACCAGAACATGGGATTCCTGCGAGATTGAAACCCCGATGTCTCCCTATTCATGGGTCATTTGGAGCTACACCTGGCGCCCATCCAAACGCGGCAAATACCAGGTCGCTGTCCGCGCCATCGACAGCAAGGGACAACCTCAGATCGCCGAACTCATTCGACCGCAGCCAGCGGGGTCGAGTGGACTACACACGATTATTGCGGATGTGGAACGCCTTTAACTGAGAACCAGCGCAACTACGTAGACACACAATCAGGACCAATCCAAATTCCAAGAATCTCGAATCTCACCGCACAAACGATAACCCAAGACCAGGGCGGTTGTAGCAGCCGTCCACCGCAAGACGCCCGCCTCTCCCGAACATCAACGGCGGGTCGCAGAGATCGTATTCGAGCAGGTGCGTCCCAAACGCGCCTTCCTGAGCCGTCATGACGTCGCGATACCGGTCCGCCACGGTCAACGCCGCCCTCGTGAGAATGCTGGTCTCCCCCACTTGCGCGCCGACGACGATCGGAATACCGAGCGACTTGGCCTGCGCGGCGACCGCACATGCTCGCAGCAGACCGCCCATCTTGGAGACGCGAATATTCACGATCCACAACGAAGGCTCGGCTTCAATGACCGGGAATTGCCCCACGCTCACAAAACTCTCGTCCAAGATAATCGGCACACCACAGCGTCGAGAAAGTATCCGGCACCCCTCGTAATCGCCGACCCGCAACGGCTCTTCCAATGCGGTGAACGTGCCATTTAAGCCCTGAATATACTCGCAGGCCTCATCCACGCGGTGCCACCGATTGTTGGCATCAAGCCGCACGCGAAGGCCTGGTATGCCCGCAGCCGTGAGCGCGGCCACGCGCTCACGATCGGCCTCCAGATCTCCCATGACCTTGAGCTTGAAATCTGAAAACCCTACGGCGAGATACTGACGCAGCTGCCTCTCGAACGAGAAGAACTTCTCCCCGCCTAATACAGCCGAGTACTGAAATGGCCCGGACAGCGGTGTGCAGCCAAGCACCACCTCAATCGGCTGTTCCATCTCTTTTCCCAATAAATCCAAGCAGGCCGTTTCAACCGCACACCAAGCCGCCGGATTGCGGTCGATGAGATCAGCATGCGCGGTTCCCCACGCCTGCAGATCATCCACTGTTGAACAGGTCATCCATTCGCTCCGATGACTGCGAAAAAACTCCTGCGCGCCGGCCACAGTTTCCCCCGTTACGTAGTGCCGCGGGCACCCCTCCCCCATCCCGACCAGCCCACGGACAGACTCTGCGCGGACCAACACCGCTTCAGTTTTGCTCCGTGCGGCCGAGGCATGCGTAAAAGCCTGCCGGAAGGGAATGTCCAACGATGTCATGGTCAAGCTGCGCACTTGCATCCTGCCTTCATCTCCCATACTGGCCAAAATCGAATGTGCACTCATGGGCATATTGCAGACGAATCAGCTTGAACTGCGCCTCCCGCTGCCCCTTGCTGACGCAATGCTGCCGATAGGCATCCCCGGTGCCCGGACGTAACTGCAGCACGCGAATCGGCTGCAGTCGCCCGCTGGCCCGTTTTGCCTTGAACTCAATATTCATCGCCGAGAGTCGCTCTTCCAACAGACCCTCCAGCTCAACCGGCAGCGCGATATGTTCCAAACACAGCGTGTAGCGCGAATCCTCGACATCGGCCAACATGACAAAAAATTCCGAGCTCAGCCCACGCGCATTCAGAACCTGCCCCACGGCCTCGGTGACCTGATGTTCATAGAGCTTTTCCCCCGTGATATTGGTCACACCCTTCCCTTTTTGGATAAAGCGGATCGTGGGGGTCCGATTGAAAAACCCCGTCACTTCGATGATGTCGTTCATCGCATACCGATAGAGCCCGTTTCTGGTTGTCACAATCACGGCATAGTTCCGGCCCTCCTGCAGGTGATGGAGCAAGACCGGCTCAGCCCCGGGCGCATCGTCATCAACCTCGACGAACTCGAAGAAATTCTCCTCCAGGGTCGGCACGCAGCGGTTATTGAGCACATCCACATTCACCGTCCCCAAACACTCGCTCGAGAGATACCCCATCTCAATGACCCTGGTCCGTGGCGGCAACAATGCGCGAAGCCCGGCGATCAGCACCGCGCAGTTTCCACCCGTCCATGTCACCACGGCCCGCAAGTTCGGCCAGAGCGTCGCACAATCCAGTCCCGCCGCTTGCCCGACGAGTGCCTGGAGCTGCGACAATCGTACGGAACTGACCGGACAGGAGAGTGAGCGCACATCCGACTGTGACCCACCCGCCAGCAGTTCCAACAGTGTCGAATACTCCGAGCGGATCACCGCCAGCAACTTTAGGATCGTCGACGGATTGGGCGTGGCCAGCACCGAAAGAGACGGATCTGCCAAGGCGCGGACTGCCATGTTACGATAGCGCTGCCGATAATCCGACCCAGCCGGAACCCCATCTCGAAGCAGGCTTTTCCTCCGAATGGCCCCGGGCAGACAATCGAACATCAACCCCGACATCGAGCCGAATGGGGTCCCACCCGGCAAACGGCCTTCAATGGTTTGTCCGTTGATCACCAACACACTTCCTTGATAGATGGCCGGCACTCCCTGCCATTGCGCATAGGCAAACAGGCGCTGATAGCGGCGAATCGCTCGGACGGTTGCCTTGAGAATCGGGATATGTTTCGGCACGCCGGTCGTCCCGCTGGTTTGGGTAAACAGAAGCGGTGGGCTGGACGTCAGCAGCAGCTCACGATTTTTCTCCTGGGCCTCGATGGCAGATCGCAGATCTTCATAGGTGCAGATCGGAACTTCACGAGCAAACTCTTCGTACGTTCGCAACATGCCAAACCGATGTGTCCGCCCGAAGGCCGTGCCGGCCTGATGCCGTAGAATATCCCGCAACACCGCCTGCTGCGCCCGCTCCGGGCAATGCGTCTGGGCAATGAAGGGATTCCAGTCCCGATATTTCGTCAGCATCAGGGACAACGACAGGACGGGATCATAAAGCGATCTGAACATCCGGCTACTCACACCGGCTGCTTATCGAGGTCGGGGGTAAAGGGCGCCGTCATTTGATCCACAAAGCCGCTCGGGTAGCGCCGATTCGCCAATCCCAGCGCGCCGACGGCGCGATTGTCCGGCAGGTAGCGGGATCCGAAGATGACATCCCAGACAATCAAATGGTTGCCGTAGTTGTGATTGGATTCCTCCTTCCGCATCGAGTGGTGCCAGCGATGTAGCTCGGGCCCGCTGACCACATAATTCAGCCATCCCAATCGCACATCCACGTTGGAATGCTGAAAGAACCCGTTCACGGCGTACCAGACAAAATACAGGCTCAACACATCTTCCCGAAGGCCCAGCGCAATGAATGGCAAGGCGTCGAAGAGGAATTGGAGCCCCTTGTCGATGGGATGAAATCGCCCCACATTGAGTGTATAGAGCCGCTGCGGAGCATGATGTACCGCATGAACACGCCAAAGCGGCTCCCACTCATGACTCAGACGATGCAGCCAATACCGCAGGCCATCGACGATCAGCACCATCAATACCGTCTGAGCCGGAACCGGCGAGTCATGCGGCCACCAGGAAGCGACGACCCAGTCTCGTCCGTTAAGCACGTCGACGATTACAAACACCGACGTCGCCGCCAAGACCTTCGGCAGCACGACATGCACGAGTGCGAGAAAGGTCGAATCCTGGATGACCTCAGCCCGTGACGGCCGCCAGTCCGGTCGATAGGGCAACAGTCCCTCCAGTGCCAGGATCAGCAAGGTCCCGAGCGTAACCGGCACGTAGGTCGCTACCAGCACGCCCGCGCCCATGTGAAACAGCGCCAGATTGCCGATGACGCAGGCCAGTAACAGTGCGGGATAGACTGCGGACCGAAGCAGTGTCATCACAACGCACCTCTCTCGGCAGGAGGAGCCGAACCGGCCGCACTTGTTGTATGAAAGGCGCCCCAGACGAGCAGGAAGCACGCCAGCACCAGATGAAACAGCGTGGGCAGCGTAGCACCGAACCAAAAATGATCCGAAGCGATGGTCAGTCCGACGACGAGCCGAATACCCATCGCAATGAAGTAGACCCACCCCAAGGCCAGAAGCCGCCGCCCCTTCTTGGCTGACGACACGACGGTCCCGGAGAGAACACTCCAGACCACCCGAGCGCAGGCAACCAGAATCAGCAGTTGAAACGCCACCAACAGCGGATACGGGAGCGCTCCGCTCTGCCAGGCTTCAAATGATGGCAGCACCGCTACCGGTGAGACGGATTGAACAAGCTGCGTCACGACACGAAAGAGGAACAGGAGCAACAACCCGAGCAGCAGCCAACCGTAGGCTTGAGAGGCGCGCGGATCTGAAGCTGAATCAGGCATCGCTCCCTATTCTATGTCGCAGCCCAGTGCAGACAAGAAAAAAGGGATTCTTCAAGGGTTCAGCTAGCCCGGACTATTCATGAATGCCTGCTCCGTCGTCCGATCCTCTCGCCCGGCGGGGCTGTTCTCGTTCGGCCTCCTCGACGGACTGCACGTACGCCTACGTCGGCCTCGCTTGCGAGAAGCCCCGGCTGGCTTCGGTCTCGAACGCCTCGCGACGGCATTCATGAATAATCCGGGCTAGGATGCCTGATCAGTCGGAGGGCGGCTGAGGCATGGAAGATTGAGGTGCAGCGGGAGAGGCGGAGCGGTGACACATGGAGACGACGGACAGGCACACGCTCGCCTCGAAGGCACAAGACTGAAAAGCCCGCAGGCTGGCCTTAGCGGCCCCCCGTGTCCATACGGGCATTCGCAAAGGTGTTCGCGAAGAGCTCTACCATCGCACGCACCCCGTTTCGGACGGCATCGGAGACTTCGTCCCTTGGCCCATACCCGAGAATCGCTTGATTCCACAGGCTCCCCGGCGTTTTTTGCGCCGTATAGGATCCGGCATTGCAGTCCACATGATAGGCGGCAATATATTGTTCACCCACTGTCCAGACCTCGCAGGTAAAGAATCCGAGTTGGTTGAGCCGTTCGGGAGCGTCGGAAGAGGGACCACTCGATGCTTCGAGTGCAATCCCCGGCACTTTATTGAGCAGCGTCACCCTGGTCACATCAGTCAACTCGGCCCCGTTGATACCCAGCTTCTCAGCCGTTCCCTGGGTTTGCACTTCGACTGCCACGAACTTCTTAATGTGTCGCATGTCGGACAACGGCACGGACTCCGGATTGGCACCCAACGCAGATACGGTCGGCAGAAGACCGATCCCACACAGCACCAGTAACCAGGAGACCCTGCCCACCGCGATTGCCTGTGACCTCATCGTCACTCCCCTCATTCGACAAAGACGACTCAACAATTTTGATCGCACATGCTCTCAGAGAACATCGTTCAATCGATACACGCCACGAATCCTGGCATTCCGACATAACAGAGCGGTCATGGGCGCCATCTTAATCCTCTTCGGGTTTTTTTCCAACGCACCGCTTGCACACCGCGTCATTAATCCACGGCGCGCTCCAGCCAGGCCCCAACCGGATCGAGTCTGGCTGCCAGCTCTGCCGCCAACCCATGCCGCAACGGCAGGAGCGCGGCCGTATTGTACGTCAGCCACACGCGACCGGCTTTGTCCTGCCAAGCCAGGGCTTTCATCGGCAAGTCAATAGCCACAGTCGGCGCGGCCAACATGAGCGCCGTGCCGCCCAGGGGATTGCCAAAGATCAGCAACTCGGCAGGCGGCATCTCCAACCCAACTTTCCTCGCCTCGTCCGCATGATCGATGCGGGCGAACAGCCTCATCCCTTTCTCGGTCACGACCCGCTCGACCCGATTGATCGTCTCAGCCACCGAATAGCGACTCGGCTTGGTCATGAGCGTGCCATCGGCCTGAGCCGGGGAAACGAGCGTGCACAGCCCCAGCAGCAGGCTACACACAAGACACATCATCCGATCAGATCGTTTCATTCTAATCGCCTCCTCTCGCAGCGGCCATGAGCGAGTCCGACCCTCAGCGCTCACGAGAGAGCGCCGCCGTCTCCTCCTTGGTCAAGTCCCGCCATTGACCGGGCAGAAGCCCCCCCAACGTAATCGGGCCGATCGCAGTCCGCACCAATCGCAAGGTGGGGTGGCCGACGGCCGCAGTCATTCGTCGCACTTGGCGATTCATACCTTCGCGCAGGGTGAGCTCCAGCCATGCGGTGGGCACATGCTTCCGGAATCGAATCGGCACCGGCCGTTCCGGGATCTGAGGCGCTTCCAGCAACAGACGAGCCCGAGCAGGCTTCGTGCGTCTCCCGCCGACCACCACCCCCTGTTGCAGCCGTTCCACGGCAGCCGCATCGGGGATACGCTCAACCTGTACAAGATAGACTTTGGGAAGATGGTGCTCGGGATCGGTAATGCGATGGGCTAACGCCCCGTCCGAAGTCAGCAGCAGCAGACCTTCGCTATCCCGATCCAATCGACCGGCAGCATAGACGCCAGGCACATCGATGTAGTCGCCAAGGGTCGGACGCCCCTCCGGATCGGTAAAGCAGGGCAGCACATCGTAGGGCTTGTTGAACACCAGCGTGCGACCGGCACGGTGCCCCATCATGCGAACGACATGCCCCGCCTCGCTCTGCCCCGTCGCCCTATCACAGGAGCAGGCACAATGCCGTGGAGGACGCTGAGGAAGGACCTGTGACGGAGAACCGGTGATGAGGGAGCACTCGACGCGCCCCGTTTAATCCAATCGCCTGAAACGCGCGGAGTATTCCTCATGAGGAACCGGTGTGCTAAAGAAGGCGGATTTACTCTGATTCATGATGCGGGTCTTGACCAGCAGGCTGCCGTCCCCTTCCAGCGTCAATTCCTGGGCAATGTCGGAAATGTTGCGGAGGGGCTCTTCAGCTACCCCGCCTTCCGAGCGGGTCCGGTGAATTCGGATCTGATTGCGATCGCAGGTGACCCGATCCTCCGGCTGGAGATCCAATTGATGGGCCGTGATGGCGCCATCAAACCGGTTGACCAGTTCCAGGGTGTCCTCATGCACCAATTCCACCCGCACCGCTTCCTGCGCGAGATCCGCGGGCACCGCCACGCCCAGCATGGCATTCAAGGTGAGCTTGTTGTCCCGGTTCCGGTAAAAATTCATCGTGCCGGGGAGCGGTTCTCCCTGCAATTCATAAGTCCCGCCGATCTTAGGACATTCCGGCCACGCTAGGCTCGGCTTCAAGGTCGGAGGGAGCGGCGTTCCGGGTGACTGACAACCGGAGAGGCCGAGAAGCCCCGCCAGCGCCAGCACAACGACATGCGCCCGAGTTGGGGCCTGTCGATGCATCGGGTTGGTCATAGTGGTCATGGAATGAGTCTAGCGAAGCTACCATCCGCCTGTCCAGTCAGATTATGTCGGGCACCCGGGACAGACCGACCCACTGCGTCAACGTGCGACAGCCCACCGGCCGCGATCACAGAGGCCGCAGGCTCGAACGCGCCGCTCAATCCGGCACCCAGACAGTAAGGGCACGCGTTGCGTGCGTACTGTACGCTAGGGACACCCCCGGCTTGCTCAATGGCGCCAAATGTGGTTCCATCGGCCCGACCCCTCACACTCCTCGTCGGTCGGTCGCACACCCGGATGTTCAACAAGGAGCCCTGCCATGCGATGGGAAGGTCAACGCGAGAGCCAGAACATCGAAGATCGTCGTGGGATGGGGGCGGCCAAATCCGGTATGGGTCTGGGACTAGGCGGCATCGTGCTCGTCCTCGCCGTGAGTTTCTTGACCGGGACCAATCCCCTGACACTACTCAACATGCTGAACGGCGTTCAGGAGATCACCGCGCCACCGGAACCGGAGCGTTCGGGTCCGAAGGACGCACCGCGCGACGGCCTCGGTAAATTTGCCTCCGTGGTGTTGGCCGACACCGAAGACACCTGGCGGGTCCTGCTCCCCCGATTGGGCGGCACGTATGAAAATCCCCAGATGGTGCTGTTCACCGGCGCGGTGCGCTCCGTCTGCGGCACCGCCTCGTCCGCCGTGGGCCCGTTCTACTGTCCCGGCGATCACAAGGTCTACCTGGACCTCTCCTTCTTCAACGAGATGGCCCAACGGCTCGGCGCACCGGGCGACTTCGCGCAAGCCTATGTCATCGCACACGAGATCGGCCATCATGTACAGAACCTGCTTGGCATCGCCGAAAAAATTACCCGGCTGCAGCAACGTGCCTCGACCACGGAGCGTAATGCGCTGTCAGTGCGAATGGAACTGCAGGCCGATTGTTTTGCCGGCGTCTGGGGCTATCATGCCCAACACAACCGCAACCTGATCGAGCCCGGCGATTTCGAGGAAGGGCTACGAGCCGCCGCGGCCATCGGCGATGATCGACTCCAGAAGATGGGGCAAGGTCACGTGCAACCGGAAAGTTGGACCCACGGGTCATCCGAACAACGCATGACCTGGCTCCGTCGAGGGCTGCAAAGCGGCGATCCCGCAGTCTGCAACAGCTTCGCCGATAGCCGGTTATAAAATAATGCTGTGCGGAGCGGCTCACGCCTTATCTCACCAATAGTCGCGATCACACGGTGGGAAATCAGCGTCGGGGCCTTCGGCATTGCCTACCAGCCCCGAACGCGTCACCCCAGGCCCTCTATTCGGCGTTCCCGTTTCGATGGGAGGCCGGGAAACAGGCTCATGGACACCCGCTGCCTCACCCGGCCTGTCCGTGAACAGGCCGGCTCCGGGACCGGCCACTGGCCGTGCGGGCGGACTGGGCAAGACGGAAACCGATGTTGTTGTTCCGGTTCGAGGCACGCAAGTTCTCCGGATTGTTGTTCCAGGAACCGCCCCGGATCACGCGCTCGCCGTCTCTTGGCCCGTTCCCCTGATGAACACAGCCTGGGAGAAGATCGCCCGCCGAAGGCCTTCCGTGTCGGCATGTTTCGCGTGGCCGACCCAACTGTGAATCGAGGCCGCGACGTCGGCCCAGTCCAGACGCCCAGCTCGATAGGCCTTCGCCATTGCGCGAAGTCTGCGGGCGAAGCGGTGCCCGTTATCGTTTCGCAACCGACGCTGGTTCGGATATACCATGTAGCCGAGAAGATTGAGCCCATCGATCACACGCGTCACATGCGCCTTGCAGGGATGGAGTCTGAGCCGATCGGCTACGAGCCGCTCCCGAACGGCGTCACGAATGTCGGCAAGTCGGGCCTTATCATCGTCCAGCACCACCATATCATCCACGTAGCGCAGGTAGGGCCGGACGCGCAACACCTGCTTGATGTCGTGATCGAGGTCGTCGAGATACAGATTGGCGAAGAACTGACTCGTCAAATTGCCGATGGGGATGCCAGCGCGTCTTTCGAACGGCGTGAAGAGGTCATCACCGGGTAAGTAGCAAGGCTCGGGGTCCCCTCTCGGAGAGCCTTCGATGATGCGATCCAGCAAATCCAAGACACGCGGGTCTTTGATCCGTCGACGAAGCTTCTCCTTGAGCAGACCGTGATCGATGGAAGGAAAGTACTGCCGCACGTCCATTTTCAAGGCATATCGATAGGTTTGCGCCCAGGCTTGATAGCGGTCCACGGCTGCATGGACGCCCTTGCCATGACGGCAAGCGTAGGAATCCGCAATGAAGGTCTGATCCAACGGCGGTTCGATCAAATTCATGATCGCGTGGTGCACGACCCGGTCGCAAAACGGCGCCGCAGCGATGACGCGCGGCTTGCGCTCGTAGATCGTGAAGAGGCGGTAATTGCCGGGTCGATACGTTCCTTCTCGCAGTGCGCGTTGCAGAGTAAGCAGCTCGTGTTCGAGATTCAGCCCGAACTCGGCCACGCCGGGTCGCCCGCGTTTTCCCCGCCGGGCTGTGCGGTAGGCCCGCAGGAGATGTTCAAAACTCGTGAGCTGACCCCAGATGCCACCGATGCGTGTCATGGGTTCGGCTGAGCCGGAGAGTGACTGCGGAGCCAGCCGCCGATCTGCCGGCCCAGGTTATCGATGAGTGTGGCTCCGTGCTCGTACTGGCGTGTCGCTAGTACTTTTAGTTCATGAGCCAGTCTCCAGAAGTGGCGCACAACCTCCAGTTGCACATTCGCGCGCCGCAACGGAGCCTCCTTGTTGCGGCTGTAGGCCGCTTCAACCAACAACTCCAGCACGACGAGCAACCCGGCTTCGATGCGCTCCCCCAGCGTGAACCGGCGCACTCGTGGAAACTTGTCGAGCTGTGGAATCAGCCAGAGCAGCAACTCGTGGCACGATTGCACGGCCTGGGGCACGGTGGAGGCGGCCATAGGCATCCCCTTCACTCTTCAGTTGCACGCACCCGAACTCTTAAACCCATTCAGACACTGGAGTCACGGAGAATATTGAAGACGCAAAGGGTAAAAGAGCAAAGGGCACAGGGTTACGGAGGGTCCTGGGCAAGACGGAAACCGATGTCGCTGCCCCGGTTCGAGGCACGCAAGTGCACCGGACCGCTGTACCAGGAACCGCCCCGGATCACGCGCACGCCGCAATCGCCGCCGTCTGTCTCTAACCAAGCCGAGCCATCATTCGGCGCGCCATCGTAAGTCCCATGCAAACAATCCTCGACCCATTCCCAGACATTCCCACTCAGGTCATAGAAACCGAAATCGTTTTTCTGTTTCCCGCCGACTTCTGCCGTGCGGTTTTTTGAGTTATTGACGAAGACCGCATACTCCCCAAGTTTGGATTCCTCGATGGTGCCTGCCCAAACCTCCTGCTTCGGTCCGCTTCGTGCCACATATTCCCATTCCGATTCCGTTGGGAGTCGATAGCGCTTGCCGGTCACTTGAGAGAGCCACAGGGCATAGGCCTTCGCATCTTCCCAGGAGACGTTGATCACCGGCTGGCGGCCACGCCCCCAACCCTGATCAGCCGGCAATGGTTTTCCTTCAGCAATGGCAAATCTGTCATACTCCTCGAAGGTGACTTCGTATATCCCCATGGCAAAGGGCTTGATCGTGACCGGCCGAACGGGGTTGCGCCACGGTTCTCCCAACCGCTCAACGTCCCCCCGCTTAAAGGAGCCGCCATCAATCTGTTTCATCCATCCCATTTTGTCCGGGTCAACATGAATGCCGACAAAGAGCGATTGGACTTTGATTCCAGCCTGATCGAGGTTATAGCCCTTCTGCCACAGCCAGGTCGTGACAGCCACCATCAAGAGTGCCAATGCCACGGCTCCCTTGAAGAGCCATTGGGCTCTGCGGCTCGCCGCAAGGTAGTTCTTCATCACTGAGGTGGCAGTTCCCCCAGCCCGCAAAAAGTCCTTGTATTCGCGCCCAGACGCCAGGCCACTCAACCAGGGCTTCCCTATCTCCGCCCATTTCCTGGCACGGCTCTCCAGGAGCGTACGATCGACCAGGACCTTCTTGTGTGTGTCGACATAGTCTTTGAGCGCGGGCCAGGCTTCGAAGAGCCGTTCATGGCTCAGTGACACCGTCGCAGCCTCGCCCTCCCCTTCTGTGCGGAGAAGGCGCTCGGTTATTAACAGGTCAACAACCGTCCGGTGAGACCCGGTGAAGTCGGTCAACAGCGGGCGATTGCGGGTGGGGATCCCCTCTTCTTTCTGGACTCTTGCCAAGGCCTGGAAGATGTCAGGTAAGAGGCGATCAGCCTTTATCGCCACCGCCTGCTCGATTCTTGCTTCAACCGTTTTGACGTGCTCGCCGATCGCTCCGGCCACTCCTCCCAGTTGCTGGTACTGATCCTCTCTAAGCTCATGATCCGTCCGCTTCTCGAAGAGTTTCTCCAATACAAACCCCAGGAGAGGCAGATTTCCTTCCTTCGTCCCCGTTTCCTCGACGATTCGGCGAGCCAGCCGGTCGGTGACACGCAGTCCGGCACAGCGAGCCGGCTTCACGATCATATCGTTCAGCATGAACGATTCGACAGGCCCGACGGGATAGTGCCCCGAACCGCGCAGCACCGTCACCATGTCAGGATGCCGATGGCAATGATGCAGCTGGTCGCTACGGATAGTTGCCAGGACCCAGACAACCTTTTCTTGCGCCGTTCGATACAGCGCCGCGAGAAACTGATTGGCCGTGACTGGGTCCTGAGCCGTAAAGAGCTCTTCCATTTGATCGAGGAAGAGCACCAGCGCCTGATGCCCCGTACCATCCTTGACGATGCGCATGAGATAGCCCGGCAAGGTGTCCGGGTTCCGAGTCAGGTCTTCGATGACCTTATCCGGCCTCAGCCCTGCCCGGGTCGCCAGGGAGCCGAGCGCCGCCAGGAGAGCATGCCACGGTTGCTGGCCCTGACTCGGCAACATCCGGACGCATTCGCAGGTCTCCCCACCCGGCAATCCCCCCTGTTCAAGTTTTGGTAAGATCCCGGCATCGACAACCGAGGACTTTCCGACTCCCGAATCGCCGCTGATAAGGATGAAGCGTCCTTCCGGCCCACGCAGGCGGTCGAGGATCTCGCAGATCTCCGCATCCCGCCCAAAGAACACCGGCGCATACTTGCGCGTGAAGTGCAACAAGCCAGGATAGGGCGAGCCCTTCTCCTTGATGTCCCAGGTAACAGTCGCCGGAGAGGCTGGCGCTTGAATGACCGGTGATTCAGGTTGCTCCTTCGTCTCCAGATGCTTCGTGACCGCCGCGAGCACGAGGGCGGCGAGCCTGTACGGCTGCGAAAACTCACTGGCCAGCTTCTCTGTGAGCAAGTATTGGCGCAGCCGTTCAATTTGGGTACCTTTGTCTCCATCGCCCGTGTAGGCATCCACAAGATCCAGCGGAATACCCACGTCGCGTTTGGCTATGAATGTGAGACAGGGCTTCTTGAGGCTTTCGGCATGCAGGAACTCTAACTCGGTGATCGACAAACCATTGGGATTCTTGTGGTGGGGCGGCGGAACGTACCCATAGCGAAACGCGAACAGTCCCACATAGAGCTCGGCCTTTGCCACGTCCATGAAGCATTCATCGACGGGCCGTTGGTGGGTCGCGACGTAATCCTCCATCCCGATGACATGGTGCCCACTTTGTCGAAGTGCCTCAACCACAGCACGGCGGTAGTCTTTCAGGTCTTCGTAGGTGGAGGAGAGATAGATTGTCGCCATAGCGCTCAAAGAGTGGTGAACGCGTGAACTGGTGACAGGCTACGGTTTACGTATGATCCTGTCAACCGGCTCAGGAGAGAAATACCAGTATTTGCGGGGTTCGGCGGAGCTATTTTCGGCGACGCGGTGATCGAAGGAAGAAAGCCTATGCTGACCGTTTCGAACGGAACAGCCTGGAAATGGAATGGTTGGCCGAAGGATGACGTGAGAACTAGAACCCGGTGCCGATGCTGACCCCGCCGCCGCTGCGACCGCCTCCCCCGATACCGACCCCGCCGAACACGTTCCACCAAGGTCCGATCACCCGACGGTCATCCACTCGCCGGGAAGTCCATCGATGCAGATGTTTGATCTCCAGCGTCGGAAAGCGATAGTCCGCCTCATCCATTTTTTCGACCGACGCCCCCGTTACTTCGCCGACAATCGTCACCCTGGTGCCGTCCGTCATCGTGGCCGGATCGAGAGACTCTTTCTGTAATGCGAGGAACCGCCCTTTGGATTCCATGCGGTCGATAACCGGCCCCTGCTCGTCATCTAAGGGGAGCTGGAGCACCTCTAATTGCGTGCCGCCCTTCAGGGCTCTGGCTATGAGCACTTCGCCGGCCCATACCACGACCTTCCCACGGTACGAGTCGGGGGATTCCAACACCTGGCTGAACGTCACGGCCTTATCAACCTGTGGTTCAAGAGATTCGGGAATGACCGACGTGGCACACCCGGCGGTCACAGCCAGGAGCCCTATCACCAGAGATTGGCGTAGCTGCATCAGCATGCGATCAGTATAACGCCCAACGCGTGAGGATGCCACGTCGGAATCTCCCCTGGACCTCACGTTCATCGCCACTGGACGCACGACCACATTTCATCCACTCCTGCCTCTAGGCTATACTGCAGCTCTGACGACATCCTCACGAAAGGAACGGTTCCCTATGTCGCGTTCGTCACTCGATTACGTCAAACAGATTGTGCGTGGTTCGGTCGGCATGATAGCCGCCGTGAGTCTGGCCACAGGCATCTTCACGAACGAGGCGGCAGCCATTGAGGCCACGGTGCTGGATCGCGCCAAACTGGCCACCATCGGTGTCCTGGAGGACACGCAAGACCAACGTACACCGGACAAACCGGGCAAGATTCTGGTACGGGGAACCGGATTTCATCTTCGCGACGGCTACATCGTCACCGCCCGCCACGCAGCGGAGAAACAAGATGTCACGACCGGCGCCGTTATTCAGAAGCAGATCCGTATCCTGACGACAGACCTCCATGAACTTTCCGCCGATCTCGTCGGCGACAGTGCGTTCATGGACGTCGTGGTCTATCGCGTCGCCGAGGCCCATCGCGCCAAGTTACGCGCAAGCGTCCCCTTCGCGCCCGGCGACGTACAACCGGGGCAAGAAGTCTTCACCGTAGGGTATCCCATGGGGTGGGGCCCGACCATGTCGTTCGGACACCTGGGCAATACGAACACCTTTCTTCAAACCGTGGACACGCGCCTGATTCAAGCCGACGTAGCCGCTTGCAGCGGCAACTCCGGCGGCGGCCTCTTCAACGACAAGGGGGAAGTGGTCGGCATCATGCACGCCATCATCCAGACCGAACGGGACGACTCCACCGCGCATTGCAGCCGCATGGCCTTTGCCATTCCGGCGATGCTCGCTGAACGGATCGTCACCGCCGCACTGGACGGAAAGCCGATGGCCTTCTCAAAGATGGGCATTCACATGGTCGCAGTGAAGGACGGCACCAGGTGGCGCATGGCGGTGAACGACGTGATGGAACCGGCCAAGTCAGCCGGCATTGAGAAACACGACATCATCATTGCCGTAGACGACACCGATATTCAGGATGCCGCCCATTTAAAGAACTATCTCATTGAACGAACCAAGCCGGGACAGCAAGTCAGCGTCAAGGTCCGCCGCATCGATACCAACCTGACATTTACGGTGACGCTGGCAGGGGGATGATCCGACCTGTTACGACAGGCCAGGCAGGGCTTGATACCAGCCGTTGGCTTGAGCGAGCACGATGGGGCGGTCGAAGAGGGTGCTGATGTGGTCGTTGGACAGGAGTGCAGATTTCCGACCGTCGGCCACGACTTTCCCTCCTTTGAGAAAGATCACTCGATCGATCTCCGGCGGAATTTCGTGCAGATGGTGGGTGACGAGGACGACTGTCTTGCCCTTGTGAATCTGCGCACGCACGAGGTCTAAATACTGGAAGCAGGATTTGAGATCGAGCCCGCTGGTCGGTTCGTCCAACACGAGGACCGGCGGATCGTGGACCAGCGCTCGCCCAAGAAGAAACCGCCGCTGCTCACCGGTGGACATGTCACCGAAGCGGCGCTCCTGCAGAGGGCCGATGCCGAGATCCTCCATGATCTTCGCCGCCCGCACCCATTGTTCATCATCGAACGCCTGGTGCTCATAGGTATCCACGCTCGCATAGTACCCGGAGAGGATCACGTTGATGCCGTAGGCGTTGTCCAGATAGTGGCGCTGCAAGTCATGCGAGACGACCCCCAAGTGCCGTCGCAGGTCCCACACATTCCATTGCTCTTCGCCGAACAGGCGGAGCCTCGTGTGGTCGCGGGGTACAGGATGGATTTCCATGGAGAAGAGCTTCAGGAGGGTCGATTTTCCCGCGCCATTCGGTCCGAGAATCACGCTGTGGACGCCGGCGGCTAAGCTCAGCGACAAGTCGGAAAATACCTGCCGTTCACCTCGATAGACCGTGGCATGCTGAATCTCGATGATCGTCACAAGGCCGGTTTCTCGACACCCAACGTCGAATTGCAGGACAAGGGCATCAGTTCACCGCCGTGCACGAATGACTGGTGTTTCCACTCACGCAAAATTCCCTCCTTGTCGAACCGCAACGTATATTCGTCGCACCAGGAGCCCAGAGTAGACCATGAGCTTTGGCTCATCGGTTCGATGTCCCGCACTTCGTACACCCAGACCGGTTCGCCCAGGCGCGTCGCGCTCACCAGGCGTGGCTTCCCGAGCTGTTGCCTCACCTGTTCCTGGGTCGCCTGATTCGTTGCCGTGTGCAAATAAATGCTTTCCTTGGACTGAAAGAGCGTGCATCCAAGAGACATCAGCAGGCCGCTGAGCAACAGGACAGTCATAACAGCCCGCATGCGGCACCTCCTTTCATGCGCGACCCCCTTGATCGAGCCCCACATCCCGTACGGCTCGGGCTATCGCTGAAACTCGGTTTTCGGCTTGGTCGCGATCGGCATGGTCATCCCGCCGGGTACGCAATAGGTCGGCATCAGTTCTCCGCCATGGAACTCAGATTTGTGGGTCCAACGTCTCAAGATCGAGCGATTATCAAATGTCAGGACATACTCGTCGCACCACAGGCCGGTCGAAGTCCAACGGTTCCCTGCCTCCTGCTCCCGTACCTGATAGACCCACACCGCATCGTCTTCCGGACTGGTGGTCGTCATCAGGGGTCGGCCTAAGACCTGAGCCACCTCCGCTTGGTTGCTTCGACCCTGCGCACTGCGTAGATACCGAGTCTCTTTGGGCAGGACCAGGGCACAACTCGACAGCATCGCGACCACCACGAGGGACACAGGAACGAAGCGCATCATCCTGCACCTCCTTCCAACATCACATACGCCATTCTATCCGCCGGCGGAACTGCAAGCCAGCAACTGCGCACCAGGCTGGGCTTGGCTTTGAGACGTACCTACCCAGGAGGGTCGATTTTCCAGCACCGTTCGGTCCGAGAATTACGCCATGTACGCCGGCGGCCAGGCTGAGCGACAGGTCGGAAAAACCTGCTGTTCACCTTGATAGACGATGGCATGTTAAATGTCGAGGATCGGGGAAGAGAGCGCCATACAGCGGGCTAGATGGTCACTGCGTAAGCTGTCGCGTATCTATTAAAACGTTTCTTGCCGCGTACCGCCGATCGCCTTCCCGGCCCGGCGAGACTGTTCGAGACCGGCTCGCGCCAGGGCATCCACGCGTTCGTTTTCCGGATGACCGTTGTGACCCCGCACCCAGTGCCATTCCAGCTTATGACCGGAGGCGAGCGTATCGAGACGACGCCACAAATCCTCATTTTTCACCGGCTCTTTGCCGGCGGTTTTCCACCCGCGCCGCTTCCAGCTATGAATCCACTCGCTGATACCTTTTTGCACATACTGCGAATCGGTGTAGACACGCGCCTCCACCGGCCGCGTGAGCGACTGCAACGCCTCAATGACGGCGAGCAGTTCCATGCGGTTGTTCGTCGTGGCCGGATCTCCGCCGCACATTTCCGTTTCAGCGTTATCTATGCGCAGTAAAGCCCCCCAGCCACCGGGTCCTGGATTCCCACTGCAGGCCCCGTCGGTATAAATTTCGATCATTGGCTCACAGTCCTCTTTCGTTGATCATCAGGTATAACGAACGACACGTAGCCCGCCGATCAAACAAACGAGTCAGACTGAAGACGACTCGGCTTCGCAGGATCAGCCTTAATCTATGCGTTTGGTTTCTTACTCACCGGAACAGCACCATACGGTGAAGAACCCGGAATCTTTGGCGTCGCCGTCTGCACATCGGCGTTCTGCGCGCGATGCAGCAAAGCATGATCCATGAGCACGAGTGCCATCATGGCTTCGGCAATGGGCGTGGCCCTGATACCGACGCAAGGATCATGACGCCCATCGGTTTCGACGGTCACCGGGTTGCCCTGTTTGTCGATGGAACGTCGCGGAATACGGATGCTTGATGTCGGCTTGATCGCGATCGTCACGACGACATCCTGCCCGGTCGAAATACCGCCGAGAATGCCGCCGGCATGATTCGTCACAAACCCCTCCGGCGTAAGTTCATCGCCATGTTCCGACCCGCGCTGCGCCACCGAAGCGAACCCTGCGCCGATCTCCACCGCTTTGACCGCATTGATGCTCATCATGGCGCCGGCCAGATCAGCATCCAGCTTCGCATAGACCGGAGCGCCCCACCCGACCGGCACCTGCTCGGCCACGGTGGTAATTTTCGCCCCGACGGAATCGCCGGCCTTTCGCAATTCGTCCATGAACGATTCAAGTCTCCCCACCACCTCGGTGTTCGCCGAAAAGAATGGATTGGTGTCCACCGTTTCCCAGCTCTGAAATGGAGCTTCGATCGGCCCGAGTTGGCTGAGGTAGCCACGGATGACCACACCGTGCTTCTCCTGCAACCACTTCCTGGCAATCGCCGCCGCCGCCACTCGCACGGCCGTTTCCCGCGCCGAGGATCGCCCCCCGCCGCGATGGTCGCGGATGCCATACTTTTGCCAGTAGGTGTAGTCGGCGTGGCCCGGACGGAACGTGTCGATGAGGTTGCCGTAGTCGCGGCTGCGCTGGTCTTCGTTCCGGATCAAGAGGGCGATCGGGGTTCCGGTCGTCTTGCCCTCGAACACCCCGGAGAGGATTTCAACGGTATCGGATTCCTGTCGCTGCGTCACGTGGCGTGAGGTGCCCGGCTTGCGCCGGTCGAGATCCCGCTGAATGTCTTCGGTGGACAGCGCGAGGCCCGGCGGACACCCATCCACCACGCAACCGATCGCCGGTCCGTGGCTTTCGCCGAATGAAGTGACGGTGAAGACTCGGCCCAACGTATTGCCGGCCATGAATTGGATGGCTCCTGCCTACTCGACGAGATCCAGCTTGATGCGCAACTCCTTCAACTGATCGGCGGTCACGACAGAAGGCGCCTCCGTGAGCGGGCATTGCGCGCGTTGCGTCTTGGGGAAGGCGATGACATCGCGAATCGAATCGGCACCGCCCAGCAGCATGATCAGCCGGTCGAGGCCGAATGCGATACCCCCATGGGGAGGAGCACCATACTCCAGCGCTTCGAGCAGGAAACCGAACTTGGCCTGCGCCTGTTCCTTGCCGATCCCCAACAGATCGAGAATCCGAAACTGGATGTCGCTGCGATGATTGCGAATGCTGCCGCCGCCGATTTCACTTCCATTCAGCACCATATCGTAGGCCTTCGCCCGGGCCTTCAACGGCTCCGTGTCGAGGAACGGCACATCTTCATCCATCGGCGCGGCAAAAGGGTTGTGCATGAAGATATAGCGTTTCTCCTCCGGCGAATAGTCCAGCAATGGAAACTCCGCCACCCACAAGGGCTTCCAGGCCATCTTGTCGATGAGATTCAGTTCCTCACCAAGCAGCAGTCGGATTCGCCCCAAGACATCGTGCACGATGGCTGGCTTGTCCGCGCCGAAGAGCACCAGATCGCCGGGCTTCGCTTCCGGCAAGGCCTCGGCAAAGGCCTTGGCATCGAGAAATTTGGCGATCACCGATTCCAACTGGCCGTCCGCAGTGACTTTCAACCAAGCCAGGCCTTTTGCTCCAAAACTTTTCGCCGTTTCACCGAGCGCGTCGATACGACTCCGCGCCATGGAAGCCCCTCCGGACACGATCAGCGCCTTGACGAGTCCGCCCTTGGTCGCCGCCTCTTTGAACACTTTGAATTCGCTCTTCGCGGCAAACGCCGTGGCATCATGCAAGGGCATGTCGAACCGAAGATCCGGCTTGTCCGAACCGTAGCGCCCCATGGCGTCGGCATAGGTCATCCGGGGAAAGGGCGTCGGCAATTGCACTCCGCCGGCATCCTTGAACACGGAGACAATCATCCGTTCCATGAGCGACATGACCTGCTCACGATCCACAAACGACATTTCGAGATCGATCTGGGTAAATTCCGGCTGACGGTCGTTACGAAGGTCTTCGTCGCGGAAGCAACGGGCGATCTGGTAATACCGATCCACACCGCTCACCATCAACACCTGCTTGAACAGCTGCGGCGACTGGGGCAGCGCATAAAACATCCCCGGATTCACGCGGCTGGGCACCAGATAATCACGAGCGCCTTCCGGCGTACTTTTGGTCAATACGGGCGTTTCCACTTCCAGAAACTGCTCCGCATTCAAGAATGCTCGCACCGCCTGCATGATCCCGTGACGCAATCCTAGCAACCGCTGCATCCTCGGTCGCCTGAGATCCAGATAGCGGTACTTCAATCGAAGGGACTCGGTGATCTCAATGTCGTCCTCGATCATGAAGGGCGGCGTCTTGGCTTCGTTGAGAATCTCGACGGCATCCACAAACACTTCGATCTCACCGGTGGGAAGGTTCGGATTCTTGGACTCATCCGGCCTGGCCATCACCTGGCCGGTCACCGACACAACGCATTCGCTCCGCAAGGTATGTGCGGCTTGGTGGACCGCCGCATTCCGCTCGGCGTTGAACACTACTTGCGTCAACCCGGTTCGATCGCGCAGGTCGATGAACAGCACCATGCCGTGATCCCGGCGACGTTGCACCCATCCGTTCAACACCACTTGCTGACCGACTTGCGCCTTGGTCAATTCCCCACACCGATGGGTCCTGATCTTCATGCTCTTCTCCGCGTTGAGGGCCGCGATTTTCCAGCAGGGCCTCGTTGTCCCGGGCGCGAAGCTGATGATCCGCCGCGCCGCTTCTGTTGAAAGTTCTGACCAGGACCCGAGCGCCGAGCCGTCATGCCACGACCGGGGCCTTGAGGTTTCGCACCGGACCGGGGCCGCTGAAATCCTGCTCCAGGTTGAGTGCGCTGGGGTTTCTGGTCTGGCCCGGTCGGACGCGAGCCAGGCCCACGGTCAGCCCCCTGCGGGATCGGGCCGGCCTGAGACCGTTGAAATCCAACCCCTTTGGCAGGACGACGAAATTTGGCACCGGGACTCATGGGGCGCCGCGTGGTTCCGCGACCTGAGCGTAACGGTTTCGCACCGGCCAGGGACCGCTGAGACCGGGGCCCCCGTTCGGAACGCTGGGCTTTTGGTCCGCGCCCGGAACGCTCGGGCTTGGGTGGACGGGGCGGAGCCGGTTCCGTCGGCGGCATCCAGCGAGTCGGCTTTCCCGACGCATCCAATTCCGGGCGTTCGGCTCTGGCTACCCGATCTTCGACCAACTCCCGCAACCGATTTGCTTCGCGGTCGGTCAGGAATCGATACTCCCGCGGCGCCAAGTCTCCCAACAGCAACGGTCCCATCCTTACACGCACGAGTTTGATCACCGAATGGCCCACCGCCTCGACCATCCGCTTCACTTGATGCTTCCGTCCCTCGTGAATCGTGACCTCAAGCCATGAATTGCTCTCAGCCCGACTGACCTTATTCACCTTTGCCGGCGCAGTGAAGCCGTCTTCCAGTTTGACGCCTCGCTCCAGGGCATCGATCTTCGCATCGTCGAGGACACCCTTGACCTTGATCAAATAGGTTTTCGGCACATGGTAGCGGGGATGGAGCAGGGCCTGGGCCAGGTCGCCATGATTCGTGAGCAACATGAGCCCTTCGCTGTCGAAATCCAAGCGGCCGACCGGGAACACACGCACGGTGACTCCGTGCAGGAGGTCCTTCACCGTGGGACGGCCCTCAGGATCATCGAGCGTGGACATCACGTTCTTGGGCTTATTGAGGATCAGATAGACGTAGGGCTGTGCGGCCCGCAGATGTTTCCCGTCCACTTTCACATGGTCGCGAGCCGGATCGACCTTGGTGCCGAGTTCCTTCACCACATTGCCGTTGATCGTCACGCGCCCGGACGTGATCAACTCCTCGGCTTTGCGTCGCGAAGCGAGTCCGGTACCGGCGATGAGTTTCTGTAGTCTGACTTCCATTCACACTTTCTGTGAAGCGTCTCTCGTCATTCGCGGACTCGGAAATGTCCGCGCTTCACGGGCGACGATTCACGACTGCGTTACTCCCACTCGATTGTGGAAGGCGGCTTGGAACTGATGTCGTAGACGACTCGATTCACGCCCTTGACCTCGTTGATGATCCGGCTCGACATCTTCCCCAACACATCGTTTGGAATTTTGGCCCAGTCTGCGGTCATGCCATCGAGACTCGTGACTGCGCGGATGGCAATGACATATTCATACGTCCGCTGGTCACCCATGACACCGACTGTCCGGATCGGCAGCAGAACCGCGAAGGCCTGCCAGATCTCCCGATACAGTCCCGCAGCGCGAATTTCCTGATCGACGATCGTTTCCGCCCCACGCAGAATGGCCAGGCGTTCCTTGGTGACTGCGCCGAGCACACGGATCGCCAGGCCGGGACCTGGAAAGGGTTGCCGCCAAATGATTTCATCCGGCAGGCCCAGTTCCTGGCCCAAGACCCGGACTTCATCCTTGAACAATTCACGCAGGGGCTCCACCAGCTTCAATTTCATTCTGGTCGGCAATCCCCCGACGTTGTGATGCGTTTTGATCGTCGCCGAGGGACCTTTGAAGCTCACGCTCTCGATGACATCGGGATACAACGTGCCTTGCACGAGGTATTTGATGCCTTTCAAGTTTTTGGACTCGACCTCAAAATTCTTAATGAAGAGACGACCGATAATCTTTCGCTTCCGCTCGGGGTCGGTCACGTTCTTCAGGCCCGTGAGAAACTGACTGGTGCGATCGAGGATCCGCATGTTCAGATGCATCTGCGACGCGAAGGTTTTCTCGACCTGATCCCGTTCACCGGTACGCAACACCCCGTTGTCGACGAAAATGCAGGTCAGTTGATCGCCGACCGCACGATGCGTGAGTGCGGCCGCCACAGAGGAATCCACCCCGCCGCTCAAGGCACAGATCACCCGCTCCGTCCCGACTTGTTGCCTGATCTGTTCCACGGCCGTTTCAACATAGGAGCGCATGGTCCAGGTCGGCTTGCAGCCGCAGATATCGTAGACGAAGTTCTTGAGGATCGTGGCGCCCTCGGTGGTGTGCGCCACTTCCGGATGAAATTGAAGACAGTAGATGCGCTGCCTGGCGTCGTGCCGCTTCATCGCGGCGATGGGAGAATTGTCCGTGTGCGCGATGGAGCGGAATCCTGGCGGCATCCGTTCGATGCGATCCCCGTGCGACATCCACACGACGGTCGAGCCACGAGTTCCGATTCCCTTGAACAGATCCGACCGGTCGTCGAGGGTCAGTTCGGCCCGGCCGAACTCGCGGTGCGGAGCCTTCTCCACTTCGCCGCCCTGCAGATGCGTCACCAGCTGCATTCCGTAGCAGATCCCGAGAATGGGAATGCCCTGTTCGAAGAGTTGCTTGGAGATCGAAGGAGCCTTCTTGTCGTACACGCTCGATGGTCCGCCGGATAACACGATACCCTTCGGACGGTAGGCTAATACCGTCGCGAGCGGCACGGTGCAGGGCAGGATCTGCGAATAGACCTGCGCTTCACGGATACGCCGTGCGATCAGCTGCGTGTACTGGGATCCGAAATCGAGGACAAGGATTCGATCGTGCCAGAGTTCCATAGCGGCGTGAGATGTAAAACGTTAGAGGTTAAATGCGGGGGATGAAGAAAACGGGAAAGGACTTTTCACATTTCACCTTTCACGTTTTACGTGCGCTATTCCCAATCGGTGCGATAGTTGGGAGCTTCTTTAGTGATGATGACGTCGTGCACGTGCCCCTCGCGGAGACCGGCCACTGTCTGGCGGATAAACGTCGCCTTCTGCTGCAAATCCGGGATGGTCTTACATCCGCAATAGCCCATGCCGGACTTCACGCCGCCCACCATCTGGTAAATATGGGGGGCCAGCAAGCCTTTGTAGGGCACCCGTCCCTCAATGCCTTCGGGAACCAACTTCGGTGTCGGTCGTCCGCCCTGGCCGTATCGATCGCCGCCACCCCGTTCCATGGCCCCGATCGAACCCATGCCGCGGTACACTTTATAGGTACGTGCCTGGAACAGCACCGTTTCGCCGGGAGCCTCTTCCGTTCCTGCGAGTAGACTGCCCAGCATGACCACCGAGGCACCGGCCGCCAAGGCTTTCGTAATATCGCCGGAGTACTTAATCCCCCCATCGGCGATGACCGGAACACCCGATCCGGCCAATGCCCTGGCGCAATCTGCAATCGCCGTCAACTGCGGCATGCCTGCGCCGGACACCATGCGTGTCGTGCAGATCGAACCGGGTCCTACGCCTACTTTCACCGCATCCACACCGGCCTTGACCAAATCCTTGGCCGCCTGGGCCGTCGCGATGTTGCCGGCAATGATGTCCAACTTTGGATGTGCTTTTCTCACCATTTTGACCGTATCCAGCACAGCCTGCGAATGCCCATGCGCCGTATCCACGACCACCACATCGACGCCGGCCTTTACCAGTAACGCCACCCGGTCTGCGGTATCGGGGCCCACACCCAAAGCCGCCCCGACCCGTAAACGACCGTGGGCATCCTTGCAGGCATTGGGATACTTGATCCGTTTCTCAATGTCCTTAATCGTGATCAGGCCCTTGAGTTCAAATTGTTTGTTGACGACCGGCAGCTTTTCAATCCGATGCTCATGCAGAATCTCACGGGCCTTTTCGAGGCTGGTTCCCTCCGGGGCGGTGATGAGCTTATCGCGCTTCATCACCTGCGACACCTTCAGCTCCATTCGCGTCTCAAAACGCAAGTCTCGATTCGTGAGGATCCCGACCAGTTTGCCTGCCTTGGTCACAGGGATCCCGGAAATCCGGTATCTGGCCATGAGGTCATGCGCATCACGGATGGTTTGATCCGGCGAAATCGTAATGGGATCCAGGATCATCCCGCTCTCAGATTTCTTCACCTTGTCGATTTCAGCCGCCTGATCGGTAGGAGAGAGCACACGATGCACGATGCCGATTCCACCCTCTTGCGCCATGGCAATGGCCAATCGCGCTTCAGTCACGGTGTCCATGGCCGCGCTGACGATGGGAATATTCAGCTGAATGTTTCGAGACAGGCGAGTACGGGTGTCGACCTCGCTGGGGAGGACCTGTGATTTAGCCGGTACCAAGACGACGTCGTCATAGGTGAGCCCGAGCCGAATCTCCTTCTCTAACATCAGTCGCCACCCTCTCCCGGGCCTTTCGCCCGTTGCCCTTACACTCTCGTGGTTTTATCGACCTGTCCCAACTCTGCGGCGGCCTCCGCCTCTTCCTGCAATCGCTCGCTGCCTTCATCCGCCGGCATGAATTGCTGCACCCGGGTGTTTCCGCTATCAACGGCGAACACGCTCCCCCGTGAATCCACCACGATGCCGTACGGGAAGTTGAATTGTCCGTCACCACCGCCGAATCCGCCCCACTGAGCGATGAAGTTGCCCTCACGATCAAACTTCTCGACACGATGGTTGCCGGTATCCGTGACGTACACATCGCCCTGACCATCGACGGTAATACCCCAAGGAGAGCGCAACTGTCCGGCTTCCTGCGCCAACGGACTGCTGGCATGGCCGGCCTCGGAACTGCCGCCCCACTTGGTGAGCAACTGCGGCAACACGTTGGTGCTGGTATCGAACTTCTGCACGCGGTGATTGCCCATATCGACGACGTACACCGTGCCGTCGGCCTGGTCTACGGCGATCCCGCGAGGGAAATAAAATTGACCGTCGCCGTTGCCGAAACTGCCCCATGACATGATGAACTCTCCGCTCATGTCGAATTTCTGCACTCTGAAGTTGGCACTATCCACGACATAGATGTACCCGCGCACCCGATCGATCGCGATGCCCCATGGCGCATTGAACTGGCCTTCGCCGTTTCCGCGCGATCCGAACTTCATGATGTAGCCACCCAGCTTCCCGTCGAACTTCTGCACGCGGTGATTGTTAGTATCCACTACGTAGACATCGCCCTTGGCGTCGCAGGCAATACCCGTCGGGTTATGGAAGTTCGCATTGGCGGCGCCGAAATTCCCCCAGAGAATGATGAAATTCCCCGTGCGATCGAATTTCTGGATACGGTTGTTCCCGTTGTCCACGACAAAGATCGCCCCCTGCTGATCGATGGCCAGGCCATACATCGGCGCCATGAATTCGCCGCCGTGCAGCAAGGACGCGCCACGACCAGGCTTGCCCCACTTGGAGACACAAAGATAGCCGGAGGTGTTGACGAGAATAGTCGCGCTCGCCGGCGTTGAGATATTGTTTCCGAGGTCTTTGAACCAGACGATGACGGTCTTCTGCCCGTCCCCAGGAGACAGAATGAAAGGAATCGTCGCGCCGAACTTGATCGCCGGCGGAACTTCCACCCAGCCCGGGGTTCCCGCCATCGGGGTCATCGGGTTCTCTGAGATGTAGTACGCCGCCACGCCGGTATCGAGGTCGGTGGCGGAAATCGTGACGACAATTTCAGGCGAGTTCGTCATAAACGCGCCGTGGTTGATCACCGCGTACGGCGTCTGCGGAGCCGTGATATCGATCAGCACCGGTGTCGCGGACACTTCGTCCGACAATCCACTCTCCGTGCCGTCCTCATAGACCGCCGTCAGCGCATAATAATAGGCCTGGTCGTTGGTCAATCCTGAGTGATTGTATGGGCTGGTCACACCCTCGATCTTAGTGCCGCCTTCCTGCGTCAGATTCGCCGAGGTATGGAAGTAGAGATTGTAGGAGACCACCCCAGGCACATCCATCCAGCTCAAGAATGTTTCGGTATCTCCGGGCTTGATCGCCAGATTGCGGGGAATCGGGTACTCACTGACGGCTTGCGCCCGTTCGCGTTCCGCCTTGCCGCGGTCCAGCTCTTCATCGGTCGGCACGTATTTGATGACCCGATGGTTACCGCTATCGACGACGTACACCGCCCCTTCCTTGTCCACGGCCACGCCGGACGGGAAGTTCAACTGGCCTTCGGTCTTTCCACGATTTCCCCAGGCACAGAGAAACGTCCCGTTTCCGTCGAACTTTTGAATACGGTGGTTGCCCTGATCGACGACGTACACATTGCCCAAGGCATCGCAGGTCACGCCCCAGGGGGCTTTGAACTGGCCGGGACCGCTTCCTTCACGTCCCCACTTGGTCAAAAAGCTTCCGCGGGTATCGAACTTCTGAATGCGATTATTCCCTTCATCGGCCACGTACGTATTCCCGACGAAGTCCACGGCCACACCACGCGGAAAGAAAAAGGCTCCGTCGAAACTTCCATCCCGCCCCCACTTCAACAACGGGGTTCCGTCGCCCTTGAACTTTTGAATGCGGGCGTTGTTGGTATCGGTCACGTAGATATTGCCGTCCTGATCGGTGGTCACACCCCAGGGAGCGTCGAACTTATTCATGTCGGCCCCACGCCAGGCAAACCCGAACTTACCCCAGGCCTTCATGGGATTGCCGTCTGTGTCGAGGCGCTGCACGCGATTGTTGCCGGTATCGGCGACGTACACCTGCCCGTCCGAATTCGTGGTCAGTCCGCGCGGATAATAGTAGCCGCCTTCTGCGCTGCCGGCCTCGCCGCCCCAGCGACCGAGGAATTTTCCGTCTTTGTCGAATTTCTGGATGGAGTGATTATCGGTATCGGCCACGTAGATATTGCCGTCCTTGTCTACCGCAATACCGGTCGGAGAACTGAACTCGCCGTCCTCCACGCCCTCCTGCCCGATGATCTTGGCAATGAGGTAGGGAGCCGGGATCGCCATGACTTCCTGGGATTCGGGACTCTCCCCCTTCTGCGTCACCACGGTCACGACATAGTGGTAGCACGTTCCGTTTGCCAAATCGTCATGCATGAAGGGCGACTGCGCACCTTCAATACATGTCCCCTTTTCCTTGGTCACGCCGATAACGGTCTTGAAATCTTCCGCGCTGGCGATGGGGCGGGTGAGTTCGGAGAATTTAATCTGCACGCCCTTGGTGGTCATGAAATACAGGTTGTAATACATGGCCTCCGGCACAGCGTCCCAGGTAATCATCACCCGTCCATTTCCGGCTTGAGCGGCCACTCCAGTCGGTGCAGGAGGCAGGTCTTCCTCCTCAGCAACGGAGTCCCCGGCGCCCCACTCACTCTGACTTCCCTCCGCCGTGAGATACCGCCGGTCAAACCGAAACATTTCGTCGAGCAGCCAAGCCTTGATCATGGTGTTCCTCGTGGTACGAGATTGGTGAAGATTGGCGGATGTTTCAATAACTTAGATCGGACAGTCTAACAAAGCGAAAAGAAGGGAGTCAAGGCAAGACCCGCGTGGCTTGGGGCGCGCTGGAGACTCTTCCGCTTACACATCGGCAACGGAGTCACCGCGTCGACGGGAACGGACGAAGCTGCGCGCCAGGATGAGGGGCAGGTAGACAGCCATCCCCCCAAAGCTGGATGGACGCATTTCTTTCGAATATCATAGGCTCTGCACTCTCGACGTTGGATAACAACGCGCGTACCCGGTAAGATGAACCAATCGGAGGTGTACCATGTGGCCAACACGACTTGTGCTCGCAATCCTCGCTGGGAGTCTGCTCCTTACTCCCAGCGTGCACGCGGTCGAGTCATCCCCTGTCGAAATGTGGGAATGCCCAGGCCCAGAGGGAACGATCCTCTACACCAATAAGGAGAGGCCCGATTGCCAGGCCAAGGTCCTCAAAGCGCTCTCCGTTGTGCCCTCGCTGCCCGATCTGCCACTCGCCCCTCCCAGCGGTTCGACCTATCAGCCGATCCCGAAAGCGAAAGATTTTTCATACGACACCCCCATCGGCGCCTTGCGCAATCTGTCCCAGATACCGGAGTCGGGACGCGACTGGTATGCGGGCAACACCGCCGGCGGGTCGGTGCAGGGCGAAGTCTGCAGTATGTATATGGAATGGATTCACTTGAATCAGAACAGCCGCGGCGGATTCTTCTTCGGAACCGATCCCTCGTACGGCGGTAATCCAACGACCCGGAACTGGTACGGACCAAGTTATTCGTTCTCTGACAATGCCCGGTACGTTACCCTGTCACGAATCTTCGGCGCGGGGTTTGTTCCAATCGGGTGCCACTAGCCCGGATTATTCATGCATGCCGTCGCGAGGCGTTCGAGACGGAAGCCCGCCGGGGTTTCTCGCACGTAAGGCCGACGCAGGCGTACGTGCAGTCCGTCGAGGAGGCCGAACGAGAAAAACCCCGCCGGGCGAGAGGATCGGACGCCGGAGCAGGTATTCATGAATAGTCCGGGTTAGGTGCTCGCAGCCGCGAACTACTGCTGATCGTCAGACACAAAAGGCCTTCGGGAAAACCCCCTTCACAGGAGTCTCTCGAAGGCCTTTTATGCATAACGACTGAAGGAGTACCGACGGCAATGCGGGGCGAATCTACCGGACTCTCTCAGCAGACATTGCGAACAGCAATCAGGACTCTTCCGCGATATCGGCGACGACAAGGTTCTCTCCGGCCTCGTTCTCCAGAACAAGTGACTCTGAAGTCTGTCCCGCTTCATCTCCCGGCTCAAGAAACGCCACAGGCTCAGCCATGTCTTCGGACAGGCCTTCGCCCGATGCCTCAGTGACTTGCAGCAGCGGCTCTCCATCCACTACCACCACATCGTCGATCGGCAACATCGCCTGCTCGGATTCTCCCAACTCTTTGAACTCACGAAGCGGCGGCAACTGAGATAAATCGCGCAACCCAAAATGTTCGAGGAAAAACTTGGTCGTCCCATACATGATCGGGCGTCCCGGCTCTTCCTTCCGGCCAACGATGCGCACGAGTTTTCGTTCCAGCAGCGTCCGAATGACCCCCGATGTTTCGACCCCTCGAATCTGTTCTACCTCCGCGCGAACGATCGGCTGCTTATAGGCAATGATCGCCAGGGACTCCACGGCTGAGCGCGAGAGTTTCGAGGGAGACTTGACCTTCTCCAACCGTTTGAGCCACGGGGCGAATTCGGCCTTGGTGACGATCCGGTAACCGCCGGCCACTTCAGCCAACTGCAGCCCGCGGCCTTCCTGCTCATAGTCCTGAGCAAGGCTCGCGAGCGCCTGATCGACATCTTGCTTCGTCACCGCTCCGAGCAATGCCAAGAACCGCGTGACCGGAATAGGCTCGGCCGTCACAAAGAGCAAGGCCTCAAGGATGCCCTTCAGGGCTCGCATATCGGAAAGCGCAGAATCGGCCGCCGGGGCCGACACTTCAGTGATACTGCCTTGGCCAACCTCGGGCTCCACCTCGACAGCATCGAGTGACGCAGTCGGCTCGTCAACCGGCTCCCGCACCTCGATCGATTCCTCGATTGCCTCCTCCACGCCGGGACTCATAGGTTCTTCCATTCAGACTCCTCCACTAGATCCCCTTCCGCAACCGCTGAAAAGGCACGCGAGACAAGAATTGCTCCAAAGGTTTCGCTCTGAAACACGCGCACGACCCTGATTCGAATCAGTTCGAGCAGGGCCAGGAACGTGACAATCACCACGAGCCGGTGACTCGACTCCTCGAACAGCGCCGTAAAGGCCATGGATTCGTGCAGTTCCAGCGCCTCGATAATGGCGCTCATACGGGTGCGGACCGTGAGGTTGTCCGGAATGATTTCAACAAGCCGCTTGCCTGGATGGCGGGACAAGACACCCTGCAACGCATCAACCAGGTCGAAGAGCGAAATGTCGTCGAGCAGACTTTCGTCCTTGGTGATTTGCACAGGCGGACCGGGCTCGCGCGAAAAGACATCCCGCCACAAACGTTCTTTATAGTCCAGCTGCGAAGCCGCCTCTTTGAACTGCTTATATTCGAGCAGTCGCCGGACGAGTTCCTCGCGCGGATCGGGGCCGTCTTCCTCATCCACCGCCACCTCGTCGACCGGCAACAACATCCGTGACTTGATATGCAGCAGGGTCGCCGCCATCACGAGGAATTCACCGGCCACAGCCAGGTTCAACTCCTTCATCACCGACAGATAGTCCAAGTATTGCTGAGCGATCAGCGCAATCGGAATATCGTAGATGTTGATTTCGTTCTTCTTGATGAGATGCAAGAGGAGATCGAGGGGACCTTCGAAGTTCTCGATCTTGACTTGGTAGGGCAGTTCCGGTTGGTCCATCAGGTACGAGGTGCTCCCTTGGCCAAAGTTTCAATCTTATACCAATTTATGGGGGGATCGGGCAAGACTAAAACTATATGTTGTGGGTTCGGCCAGGGCTACTTGGCCCTGATGATATAGGCCAACAGCCCCAGCGCCATGACAAATAGGGAGATCGTGACCGCCAGGGAAAATGGAGCCGAGGCGGAAGCCGTAGGACCCGGCACCGTTGTGCTGACACGAGCGGTTTTGGTCAGCAGCGGTGCGCGCGCGAAAGTCGCCTGCGCGAGATCATCGGCCTGTTTAAATGTGGCATCGGAAAAGTCGGCCTGCGATCCGAACCGCGCAGAGGCAAAAGTAGCCGGACGGTCGAAGATGGCGAACAGAAAAAATGCTTCCCGATCGAACTGAGACGAAGAGAAGTCGCACTTCGCACGGCAATGCGCGCCGGAGAATCCTGTGCCGAGGTGAAATGCCGCACGTGAAAAATTCGCATCCTGCTCAAACACCACTTCCAGAAACTCGGTCAATCCCTGAAAGGTCGCCCCGCGAAAAATCGCCGGGCCGGCAAACACCGAGCGGTGAAATCGAGCGTGCGGACCGAAATGCGTATCCGAAAACATGGCGCCCTGCGTATATCGATCCTGAACAAAATAACTCTCCTGATGGAAGGTCGCATTCGATCCATCGACCAGGCCGAGAAACACGGTGCGCGAAAGGTCGACGAATCCGGCGAAATCCGTGTGCGCCAACACCACCGGTCCGGTGATCAACAGAAACCCGCTCTTGAGCCGGTTGACGATCCGTCCTTTCACCCTCGACTGCTTGATCACGAATGGCCCGCGGATGACATGCACCTCCTCGTCATTCAGCCCCTCAAGCACTCGACGGTCCTCGGGTGCCAGGTCGCCCACCGCACTCACCTTCTGAGCCGGCAGCTCATCGAGCACCAGGTCGCCCTGAATCACAACCCCCGACAGATCCAGCCCCTTCCCCGCCGCCAGCGCCCGCAGCAATTCCTGCGCGGATACGGCTCGCGCCTCCCGCTCGGCCTCCGTACAGCTATTCGGTAAATGCAGGGTGAACACAGCCGCCGCGTTTTTCACACCCGTCTCCGCGGCACATTCTGCGCGCAGCATACCAGGGAGCAGGACCATTCCGCACAGCACCGCTATTGCGGCCCAGATGGAAAATCCGTCTGGTCGAGTGGGTCGAGGCGATAATTCCATACAGGCTCTCCGAACCAACCGAAAAACACGTAACGGTGCGAACACTTTACTCCCCCAATGCCTTTGCTACACTTCGACTCATATGTCCGCGATTACGACCGTGGTTCGTACCAGCAGAGGCCGGCGCTTCCTATGCACGGTCTTTGTCTGCACCGCGGTGCTACTCGCAACTATCCCGTTCGCCGGTGCAGAATCGGTGGTCGAAGTCCCGATGCTCGCGGCGATCCAAGCGAATAACCTCGGCGTGTTCGAAGTGCTCCTGTTGCGTTGGGATCACCGGCCAAGCCCCTCGCCCATAGAGTTGCAATGGCTGGGCGGCAACATCCGGCCAGGACAGACGAACCTCAGTTCCATGGTCCTTGCCTTTCAATATGCGCTCGCCCACACACCGCAGATCGATCAGTCGGGAACGGTCAGCGCCATGGGCATCGCCTACGCCGCAACCGGAACAGACGGCCCGAGCGCCGGCGCAGTGATGACGGTCGGATTTGCGGCGCTATTGAAAGGAGAGCATATCCGGCGAGGGATCGCCTTAACTGGCACGATGACCAAGGATGGCACGATCGGGCCCGTGGGCGGCATCCCCGACAAGATTCGTGCGGCAGCCCGCGAGGGTTATCGCACGATCCTGATCCCCCAAGGCCAGCGAGACGATCCGCGCTGGAACCTCAACCGGCTCGCCTGGGAGCTCAACGTTGAAGTCACAGAGGTCGCCACAGTTGAGGAGGCTTACCGTCTCATGACCGGAGGCACACTCGAATAGGAGTCCCGCGGTCGGTGGACGTCACCGGCTACGCTTCCACCCCCAACCCTTCGACGATTGCCCGAAACTCCGCGTCCGTGAGACGATGCATTCCGAGGCCAAGCCGGCGGCTCAACTCCGCCTGCTCCTCGATGCCCAACACCCGCTGAAGCAAGGACTGACAGTCCGGCGCATGAACCTGCCAACGCCGGAGCGGCGTGATCCGAACAAATCCATATCGGGCTTCTGTTCGCACCTCGTCCTTGAGCAATTCATCCAGGGCTTGAAATGGCTGGACGGGTGAAGTAACCGCAAATTCCGCTCGAATGCCTTCCTTCAGCACATACACCAGTCCGTGGGAGTCAGGCGCCAGAAACTTCTGGAGATTGTCGCGGATCAAGGCCGTGCAGAGGCCCCAAATCCCGGCGCCAAGCTGCATCTCGGCACTCTCCTGGGAAGTCCGCTCACGAAGGGCTCCGGCGATAAACAAAAAATGGCTCATGAAATCTACAGGATCAGGATGATGGCCAGAAGCCGCTACCAGCGGAGCACCACAGCGACGGGATCGAGGACTCCCCCGAGACAGTCCCAGGCCTGTCGGGACGGAGGACACCATCAGGCCTGTTCAGCGGAACCTTCACTGGCTAGGGAGCACGTGGCGTGGAGAAGCATCCACCGAGCACAACCCGGTAAGCCACGACACCAACGTGGGCTAATTGTTGCGATACTCGTCTGCGTCGTCGAGGAGATCTTCCGACTTTTCCAGATAGTCCACGTCGTCGTCTTCACCATCGAGTCCGAGTTCTTCTTCGATCTCTTCCTCGATTTCTTCCGACACATCCTCAAGGTCTTCCGCCATTTCCTCTTCGTCGTCGAGCTCCAGCGGTTGCGGCTCCACCTTCGTGACCCTGCTGACCTCGGGCACTGGAGGCTTCGCGGGTTTCGACTCAGGAATCACGGCCGAGGGCTCGACCGGAGATTTGACCTTGGGGGGCGCAGGCTTGGATTTGGGCTTTGCCGCAGGCTTGACGGCTTTCGGAGCCGGCTTCACCGCTTTGGAGACGGGCTTGGCCTTGGAAGGACGTTTGGCCACTGCAGCCGGTTTTTTGGCCACTTTTCTTGCGGGCTTGACGACTTTCTTCGCGGCCGGTTTTCCCTTTACCGCCTTCTTCGCCTTCACAGGCTTCTTGGCTGTCACGGCTTTCTTCGGCTTCGTCGCCTTTTTCGCCGCGACTTTTTTCGGCCGCGAGGCTTTGGCAGCAACGCTTTTCTTTTTCACGAGTTTCTTCGCCATTCCACGTCCTCCTCTCAGGTCTTCAGCATGGCACGTCGGTGGTAAAGCGGCCTCCATCTAGCATGAACAACCAGGTTCTTGCAACCATCCTGCACCCACGGAAGACTGTGTCAGACTGCAACGCTGTCGCACCACTCCAAGCGTTCGCATTCGTGATGCCGGCGCCTCCCGGGCGCATCCAGCACGACCCGGCCTGTTCCGTCCTCCAGCCCAAGCGGACGCGTCCCCATAGGCCGACTGAATCCTTCCGTCGGGAACCTGTCTCTATGTATAATAGATGTATATTGATTCACCGGAATGATGACGCTATGAGCTGGCGACTGTTCTTCTTCGTATTGGCGACAAGTACCCTGATAGCCTGGCCGACCTCTGCGACGCCACCGGCGACGCAAGTCCTGATGGACAGCGGATCACCCTATTATGTGCCTGCAGCGGTGACCGTCACCGCCGGCGGCGCCATCCGTTGGGAAAATCCAACGCCCACCCACCATACCGTGACCCACGATGCATGCCTTGAAGAAAGCGGCCGTTGCGCCTTCGACTCAGGGGCCGTCGAACCGGGAGGAGCCTACACCATCCCTAGCCTGCCGCCTGGCCGTTACCCCTATCAATGCCGCATTCACCCCATTATGCGCGGCATGATTATCGTGACGGAGTCGCCGCTGCTTCCCTCGCAGACGTAGCCACTCCTCCTCATCGAGGTTCTTGCACGTCAGCGCCACGCTCGTGTAGGCTGCGGCTTTTCGTGCGCAGGACCTAACCAGATGAAAGCTGCCGCAGCCATCCAAGAGCCCCTCACCCTGAGCGGCGACACCCTCAGCCTGCTAGCCTGGCGTATTCCCGACCTCGTGGCCTACCAGCACGCCTTCGACGAATGGTGGCTGGCGCCGCTCGACGACGATTTCCCCCTCGTCCGGCTCAATGTCGTCGGGATTGAAATGCTCACCTCGATGAACGGCCACATTACGGTGGGCGCGCTCTTGGAGAAGTACGGTAATAAGATCTGCGGCCCGGACGGCCAGCCCGGGACCTGGCACCTGGCACGGTGGTCCACGCCCAATTATTCGCTGTGCTACTTCGGCACGGAGCCGCCCGGGGGCCATCGCCACAAGGCCAAATGGGACCTGCTCCTGCAACAAATCCGGGAAGGCTGGTCGGGGCAGCAGGAGTTTGAAGGTGAAGAACACCTTGAGGACTTCCATGTCCACGAGCTGAAGGAAAGTGACCTGGAGGACGGCCACTTCGATCTGATCGAAACCACCGTGTCCCACCTCTTCCGTGAGCCCTGCGAGGCCCTGGGCGGCACGACCTATGGCCGCCTGCTCATGCGCCAATTACGCCGCCTTGGCTGGTTCAAACCGAAACCCAAAGTCATTGTCGAGATCGGTGGTGGCTTGGGTTATGTCGCCCGCGAACTAGGACAGGAACTACTGCCGTTCGAGAAACAGGGCATTCAATACATTTCGTTGGATGTCACGCGCCCGTTCCTGCAGCTGCAGGCCAAACGCGCGAAGGCCGGCGGCTGGACCGGCACCGGCACCCATGCCAACGGCGAATGCCTGCCCTTTAGAGACAACTCCGTCGACCTCATCATCGACAACGAAAATATGGCCGATATGACGCCGGTGAAGCTCAGCCGCAAGGAGCTCACGGAAGGCACAGGCGAGTCTGCGCAACATCAAGAAGCCTTAGATTGGATCAGGCGACTGAGGTTGCCGCTTGAGAAGGAATTGCCCGAAGAAGCGATCTTCAATCTGGGACCGATGCGATTTGTCGCCGAAGTCTGGCGAGTGCTCAAGCCAGGCGGTCGGGCATTTCTCACGGAGTTTGGCGTCGAAGAAGGTTGGCCCGCCGCCGTGAAGCTCCCCCACCACACGGAATACGAGGTGCAGTACAGCCACCTCCGGCAAGCGGTACGCTGGCTCGGCTTTCAGGAACGGTACCTGTCGCTCCCGCAGTTTTTGCAGATCAAACCCGACACGAAAGTCCTCTGCACCGGCGCGGCCTATACGATTCAACGATTCTGTCAGGGACTGGGGCAGAACTTTTCTGTGAGAGCTTACACGGAGAGTGAACTCACCAAGACCCTGGGCGACATCCTACCCAAACTCCAAGGCTGCCACTACCACGACATCGCCGACCCGGCCTGGTTCGGCCTCATCGACTTCAAAGTGCTGCTGCTCGAAAAGCCGGGCGGCATTCCCCAACCGACCTTCACCGAACAAAAGAGCGGCCTTCGCTGGTATTCGCAACGGTAACGTCCGCACGATTCCTCAAGCCTCAGCACTATTTGCAATTCGGGTGTATCGCACAGCCGCACGGGAGGGGCTCATGTTCGAACGGAGCCATCGGCTGACCAAGGCAAGCCTCGTCATTGATCAGCAATCGCCAGAAGGATTGACTGGAATGATTGTGTAAGGCTCCAGGGTTTAACGACCACCGGCCAGATGTATCAATACACCTTCCCTTAATCCCAAGTCACTCACAAGCACGCTCGACATCAGCAAGGTCTCCATTACGGTTCGCAGAATGATGGCGCCGGCAGCGATAACGTCTTCGCGGCCTCGTTCAAGACCGGGCAGACCTTCTCGCTGAGCCCTGGACCGGCTGAGCAACCGTCGTTCCAACTCTCTAACCATCTCGATCGTTAGCGTGTAGTTGTGAATCCTTGCCGGTTCATAGGCAGGCAACTGCTGAGCCATTGCAGCCAGTGCGGTGATGGTTCCTGCGGTGCCGACAAACATCACTCCTGACGGCAGTGGCATTGCAGCTATGGCGGCAGCGGTTTCCCGGCGCACCCAGTCTCGCGCTTCCTGCACCTCGCTTGATGTCGGGGGATCACTGTGCAACATGCGTTCGCACAACCGCACGACGCCGATGTCGATTGAGCGCGCCATCGTCGGCCGGCCAGGCTGATCCAGAATAAACTCCGTGCTCCCGCCGCCGATGTCCAGCGCCAGCAGGTCGGTCACTCCTGGAGGCAGGCCGGAGCGGATACCCAGCATGGTTCGGCGGGCTTCCTCCTCGCCGGAAATAATCTCCACCTGAAACCCGGCCTCTCGCTGCACCAGATCCAAAAACTCTTCACGATTCTTCGCATCGCGCACCGCACTCGTCGCCACAGCCGTTGCCGCGTCAACATGATAGCCGTCAATGACCTGGCGCCATTCCTTCAACGTGGCCACCACCCGTGCCATAGCATCGGCACGCAGCACCCGATCCCGATCCACCCCTTGGCCCAGTCGAAGAATGCGTCGATCAGATCGAAGCTCTCGAAGCCGCCCGGCCGGAAAACATTCTGCAATCAGCAAGCGACAGGTGAGGGTTCCGATATCGATTCCTGCAAAAATCCTTGGGGGAGCAGTCGTCTCGGGGATCATCGACTGTGTCTCATTGGCCATCGATCGTGATGTCATTCATTTCCAGCAGCAACTTGGTGCGTTCATCCTGCAGCGTCCGCACCTGTTGCATCAGGCGGGTGATTTCCGAGTCGGACAGGACACGGTCGGCCGATTCACCACGATCGTGCAATGCAATCGTCCGTTCGCCGATGTCCCCGTGGAGATCGTCAAGCTGCTGATCCACCTTTCGCAATTCCAGGCGGTAGCGCAGCAGTTCGCCCTCTTCCAATGCACGCGTGGCGGCCTTGGCCGTGCCGTGCCGCAATGTCACCCAGCCCGCTCGTAAATCGTGACTCAAGCGCTGCAACATTCCCATCGATCACCCCTCCACCGAACCAGCGGTGTGTTGACAAACTGTACGCCGCCTCCAGGAAAGAATCGTCCGGCAAGGTGCCAATCGGACCCGGATGCCCTACAGGCTGTTCAGAAAGGCCGTCCAGCAAGGCCGCAGCGAGTGAAGAGGCGAATCGTACTCGGTGCAGTACGTTGAGCCTCTGAGCGAGGCGAGAACGCCGCTGGCGGCCTTTCTCAACAGCCTGCCGGCAGCATCAAAGCTGCCTAGCTCACATCTCCCAAGGCCAGCTTGCCCCGCCAGCGCCGGAACATGGCAGCCTTGAACGCCTGGTGCTGAGGCAGCGCCAGGCCCGGATCCTGCTCCAGCAACATCAGGGCTTCCTGCCTGGCCTGCTCCAACAATTGCGCGTCCCGCACCAGATTCGCAGCTCGAAACTCCGGCACCCCCCACTGACGCAGCCCCAGAAATTCACCGGGGCCTCTGATCCGGAGGTCTTCTTCGGCAATGACAAATCCATCGTTTGAATTCACGAGCGCAGCCAACCGTTGCTGTGCACTGGAGGCATTCTCCTCCGGCCGACCGTCGCGACTGACTCGTGCCCTGCCCTCTCGCGCAAGATACGTGGCCATCAGGATACAAAGCGATTGTTGAGCTCCACGACCGACACGCCCTCGCAATTGATGTAACTGCGCCAATCCGAATCGTTCGGCATGCTCGATGACCATAACCGTCGCGTTCGGCACGTCCACCCCGACCTCAATCACGGTTGTGGCCACGAGGACCTGAATTGTCCCGGCCTTGAACGCCGCCATGGTACGCTCTTTTTCCGCGGTCGGAAGCCGGCCGTGCAGCAACCCGACCCGCGCCTGAGGAAAGATCTCGCGCTGCAGATGTTCCGCACCCTGAATGGCCGCCTTGAGATCCACCTTCTCGGATTCCTCGACCAGCGGATAGACGATATACACCTGGCGCCCGGCCTTCAACTCATCCCCCACCAGCTGCCAGGTCTTGTGACGTTGCCCGTCCGTATAGAGTAATGTTCGCACCGGTTTGCGGCCCGGCGGCAACATATCGATCACTGATACATCCAAGTCTCCATAAACGGTCATGGCCAGAGTTCTCGGAATCGGCGTCGCCGTCATCACCAGCACGTCCGGTCGATATCCTTTCTCCAGCAACGTCTTCCTTTGCAGGACGCCGAACTTATGCTGTTCATCGACAATCACCAGGCCAAGCTGAGCGAACCGCACCTTCTTTTGAATCAATGCGTGGGTGCCGATCGCGACCTGCGCAGCGCCGGACTCCAACTGCTTCAGCGTCTCGTTTCGGTCTTTTGCCTTCCTGCCGCTGGTCAGAAGCACTGCCTTCAATCCCACGGCCTCCAACAAGGGGGCGAGATTCAGATAGTGCTGTTCGGCCAGAATTTCTGTAGGGACCATCAACGCCGTTTGGCAGCCCGATCCACAAGCCATCACCAGGGCATGCAGCGCCACGACGGTCTTCCCGGACCCGACATCCCCCTGCACCAGGCGATTCATCGGCCGCGAACTCACCATATCGGCCTGAATCTCACGAAACACGCGTTCCTGCGCGGAAGTCAGCGTAAAGGGCAGGACCTTCGCCAGTTGCTTCAGCTGCGACACATGAGGATTGAACCGAAATGCTTTGGGCTCTTCCTTCATCTCCCGCTGGCGAAGCACCATGGCCGCTTGCAGCAGCAACAGTTCTTCGAATACCAATCGGCGGTGGGCAGACGTCACCCCCTGATCCAGAGCGGCCAGATCCGTCTTCGGCAGAGGAAAATGCACCTGCTGAATCGCCTCGCCAATAGGCGGTAGCCGATGGCGCGCACGGACAGACAGAGGCAGTACCTCCTCCATGCCAGCCCCATACTCCGCCAGCAACCCCTGCAACAAGGCACGCATCTGGCGCGATGTCCACCCCTTCGTCTCATGGTAGATCGGAACGATGCGCCCCACATGGAGTAACTCATCCTCGCCGCCGCTCAGGACCTCAAATTGCGTCGCCTCCAACCGCACATCTGTCCACCCACCCCGGCCGGCCGCCACCCGCCCGGACATCATGACCCGCAGGCCTTCCTTCAACACATCTTCCAAGTAAGGTTGATTAAAAAACACCGCGTGCACAGTCCCCGTTGCGTCCTGGACGGCCACATCGAGAATCGACAGCCGGCGAACGCGCGCACGCGTTGCCTCTGCCCGAGTGATCACGCCGCAAACGCTCCGTGTAGCCCCCGGCACAAGTTCGGCCACCGGCGTCATGACCGAACGATCTTCATAACGCCATGGTAACGTCCACAAGGCCTGCTCGACCGTGCACGCGCCCAGCCGCTCCAGCAAAAGGGTTCGTTTGGGACCAACTCCTTTTGCATATTGAATCGATAACTCCCACAGCGGTCTGGCAGGGCTGGACCGAACCGGTGGAGGTTGTATTTGGTTCCCCTTCGGAGACCCCATCGGCTGACTCACCGCTCGCGCGCCCCCTTGTAGGCGGCTGAGCAGCGCCAGCGCTTTCGTGAGCCGATCCTGTTGTTCGAGGGGTGTGAGCCGAGTGTGGAAGTCGACAAACAGGTTGCGTAGTGAGATCAGTTCCGTCTCCAGCGCTCGCGGATAGACTCGCTCACCGAGCGTGCCGATCACCTGTTCCGACACAAAACGGTCAAGATTCCTGACCGTCGAGAGATGGGCGTAGGCATCGCGACAAGCAAATTCAATCGGTCTGGTTACACGATGCAGGAAGGCTTGGAACGGATCGTGAGAGTCGGCGGATTCAGGACGTGGCATTACACTGCAACCGCTTTGGGGTTATCCATGCTGAAACCAACGGTTGTCCAACGCGGCTCAATGTACCATATCCGCTTCCGTATTGGAGCAAACCAGCTCTGGTACTCGCTCTCGACTAGGGACCGTGAGGTTGCCGTGGTAAGGTCGAAACAACTTGAAGCCTTGGCGACTGCTACCGCTTTTGCTAAAAGAGTGCAACCAAAGGAGGCTGTGGTGAGTCAAATCCGAGAGGACTTAGGGCGACTCGTAGAGGAATGGAAACAGGCAGAACTTGACCGTACCGAACAGGCCAAAATAGAGAGCGGTGCCTTCGATCCTGAGGACGTAGAAGACCAGACAGACGTGTACGGGGACTTACTGGAGGAAGCCCACGAAGCCTTAATCGGAAATAAACAATGGCAGGTGACGAGCTTGGCGGACGGCTTGGTCCAACAACACGGCTTGAAGATGGGTCGAGCGTCCGGAGAGTACAGGCGTCTCTGTCGTGAGTTGTTGAAGGCCCGCGTGTCTCTGTTTGAGGAAGAAATACGCCGGATGGATGGGCGCTACACACCGGCCTCGTCTGCGGCGTTGGCTCCGTCGCCGGTCGTGGCTCCCGCTGCCTTAGTGGTGCCTTCGGTTGACCTCCGCACAGCCTTTGACTCGTACATGTCGCAACATGCCTACCGGCGACCGGCCACACAGCGGGAGATTGAACAGACCCTTAATGAGTTCCTTCAGATGTCCGGCCTCGACTGGGGGACGGTGAAGGTACGACGGGACTTCGTGAAGGCGACGTGCACGAAGTGGAAGGACCAGCAACTCGCCAAGGTGTCGGCCCGTTCATTCAACAAAAAGCTGTCCTACCTCCAGCATTTCTTCCGGTGGATGGTCACGCATGACCAGCTCGAAAAGAACCCATTAGAAGGCCTGAGTGTGGCGGCACGGCAACAGAAGATGGAATCAAATGTCCGGAAGCCGTTCACCACGGAACAGATGCGGGCGATACTAGACACGCTGCTCAAGACACGAAAGAGAGATTCCCGCTTCTGGGGGACCGTGTTGGTCATGCATACCGGCATGAGAGGCGGCGAAGCGTTCCCGCTGTGCGTGGATCAAGTGAAGGAGCGGGATGGGATCGACTTCATTGACCTCTACGAGGACAAGACGCGGGATCTGCTCCTGAAGAATACGAACTCCGCCCGCAAGGTGCCGCTGTCTTCCACCCTGCTCGGGCTCGGGTTCATGGACTTTGTGAAGGCTCGACGCAAGGCCGGAGCGAAGGCGCGCCTCTTCCCTGATCTCTCTCGCACGTGGGATCTGTCTATGACCGTGAAGAGGACGATGCGGACGGCTGGTATCTCCGATCCTTTATTAACTCTGCATAGCTGTCGGCACTTCTGGGCTACGGAGTTGATGAAGGCCGGGGTACAGTCGGAGATTCGGCATCGGCTTCTCGGGCATGCGCTCCCCGGCTCGGCACAGAATCAAACGTATGTGCATGTGGAGGATGCGTTTACTGTAAAGGCGCTGAAGGAAGCAGTAGAGAAGGTGACGTTTTAAGCCAGACCGACCGCAAGGGAGCGGTACTGCCTTATGTTGAACCTTAGTTGAAGGAGTTGATATGCCTGTTCAGCATCTGAAAGCCTCAGTGTTGGTGCGGAAGCAATGGGGCGCGTTCTGCTGTGAATGTGGCAAGAAGGCCGCTGATGCAACGGACGACGCTCTGTGGACGATCTGGACGGCGGAGATGTTGTACTGTCCGCCGTGTGCGAAGGGGGAAGGGATTGGGCCGGATGATTACTGACTACAAGGACCTGTGCCGCAACTGGTGTGCCTAGCCAAAAGAGGGTGTCTATGGTAGCTTCCGGCTGGATGTATGACTAACATAGCCTTCACATCTCTGCTTTTTCTTCTTCTCGCCCTGCCTGGATATATTTTCTTAGCTTGTTACTTTGCACATGAATTTACTCGTCAGGTGCTTCAGAGAACTTGGACGGATGATCTAGCCAAGGCCATCATTTTCTCTCTGCCCTTTCACATTGTAGGCGTCCTAATTGTTATATGGCTTCAGCACGCCCATGTCATTCATCACGCGCTCAATACCGAAAGCGTGTTTAGAATGTTGGCGGGAGAGTTTTCAAATACTGGCTCTGACTACAACATACGATTTTCAGAGGTTCTTGATCATTTCTATCAGAGCAAAAGCCATCTCCTCATCTACTATGTCCTTATCCTGTCAGCGGCTTTTGGATTTGGACATCTTTTTCGATGGATCGTATGGGAATTTGAGCTAGACGTGCATTGCCCGAAGATTTTCGCTTTCAGAAATGATTGGATATATTCAATCCTGGGACGCGGACAGCTGGAGGGAGTTCCTTCGAAATATATTATTGTATGGGTCGATGCCTTGACCGATGAGCCAACCGAAGAAGCAGGAAAAACTCGTCTCTACAGGGGCCTTGTCGCGGCTTTCACCACTGATGAGAAGGGGGCACTAAGAGATTTGATCATTACTGCTGCGAGGAGGAGTAAATTCAGGAAGGTTGATGGGAAGCCAACGTTTTCTTGGCAACGGATAGAGCCAGGGGACTATTTCTTAATTAGGTACAGCGAAATCAAGAATCTTAACATTACTTACCGAGATGCCCGCGACCCTCTTCTCTCTTCAGAGGAGAAGGACACACCGTCTGCTGGTTCTGCTTCCGCTCCTGCGTTTGAAACATCCGCTCCAACTGACCAGACTTCTCCAGCTTCTTAGCGTGTTCGTGTACTTGTTTCATCATGGCGCTATACATGCCCATAAGAATAGCTCCTTTCAGGAGTAAGACCGTGTTACCAGTGTACTACTTTTGTCTGACAAATGTAACCCAATGTCGCCCATCGTAACCCATTGACTTCCGCCCGCATTCAGAGCCCTCCTTGAAGAGCCTAGCCCATGTTGGTCCCCTGTGGTAGAGTCGCCCACCGTTTCTCATGGGAGGATATAGAGATGCCCAAGTTCTACGGACCAAATTACGAGAAGGCTAGACGGAAAGAGAACCCTCTCAAGCGTGACGTTCTGCGCAATCTCAAGGAGCATGGAGCAAGAAACTACGATCTCCTCTATGCCCATTTCGATCTACACCGAACCGGCGACATTGCGCCTATTTTGCGTGATCTACTTGAGTGGGAATCTATCAAACGAACCGGCGACAACATAGAGATAACAGAAGCGGGTCTGCGCCTGCTTGAAGATGATGAGTATTGGAGGTAAGCATGGTCGGGATAAGGGCGTTAATAACCATCGCAGCATTGATCTCCGGTGCCTTCTCCGACGCCTCAGCCGCCTTCTACGATGGAAATAACCTTATACCAATGATGCAAGAAGGAGAGAAAGCTAATCGATCTGAAAAGGCTGATTATCTAAGCGCCTCACGTTTCATGGGATACGTGACAGGAGTTGCTGATTCACTGGGAGGTTCTATATGTATTCCTGAAAGCGTCACGATCTCTCAACTCGGTGCCATCGTGACGAAGTACTTGAACGAGCATCCCGATGAATGGCACTTGGCAGGAAGCCACCTGGTTACGAAGGCGCTACGGGTCACCTTTCCTTGTCAACAATGAGATCCAGGCAGACCTGTAATCAGCTAGGGTCTAAGGTAGATGGTTAAGGCAGAACCAAGGCCTCATGGCAAGACTGAGTACTGAAGATGAATAGACTCGAAGACCTTGAGCAAGATCGTGACAGCCCTTGTCACACCGTGACTGAACCTTTGTCACGCCCTCCCTTCAGCTCCCTGTTGATCCTGCCCAAGAGCTGGTCAATGTGGTACGCATACCTTGGGTGATCTCTCAGGAGCTTCTCTATCCGACCTCCCATCCGTTCACGACCCTCCTTCGTTGAGCCGTACTTCTCAATGACTGCTGCCCGCTGCTTCTCCCTATGGTCTCTCTGTCGTTCGGCTTCTGACTTTGCCATGGTTGGTCTCCTTATGTAGGTTTGAAATCGTGACTAAAAGGCTGTCACGCTGTGACAAGATTTGTCACGATTCCTATCTTGCGTCTGCCTTGGTGGTGCCTTGGCTGTGAGATCGACCCACGAACCAAGGACCAACCAAAGACCGCCCTAAGGCACAGCTCCGGCAGGGTCTAAGGCTCCCTAACCGGAGCCTTTCCTGTCCACCTACGCTACCGCTTCCTCCTCGACCTCCCGCCCTGCTTTGTCTATGGCCTTGATGAGCGCCTGTCCTCGCCTTGTCCATTCTGAATTGTTCTTTAAGAACAAGCGGATAGCATCTTTCCAGACCTGATTTGAAAAAGGGTCTGAGCCTATATCTCTCTTATAGCCCGAGACCCCTTTTGAAAAAGGACCTGAGCCTATAGCTTTCTTATAGGTCGAGGTCCCTTTTGAGATGGCCTCTTTGATAACTCCCGTTTTGATCGGTGTTCCCTGGTCGTGGGCCTTCAGATACTCCCCCACCTTCAGCATGAGCTGATAGGTTTGACTCTTCTTCAGCCTGTTTTCTGAGGTCTGGTCTGTCCATCCAGCCTTCGAAAACGCCTTGGTCAGCCGTGTCTTGAAGGTACGCTCTGAGGAGTCGAGATGGACCACATAGATTCTTGCCGGTAACGCCTTTCCATTCTTGACCAATCGACACTGTAACCGGCCTATCGCCTGTTGAGCATCGGACGCCGCTACGGCTTGATGCACAAGGTCTACCTCTGCAAAGTCGATCTGACTCGCGATAGACTTTCGTGCTCCACACATGGAACCGGCAATATCCGCCTTGTGTCGCTGCTGAACTCCGGCAAGGATGCCAGTAGAGCAGTAGCGAAACTTATTCGTACCCACATGGTTCCCATAGGTCGTGAAGGCAATCCTCGGCTGAGCCGTTCCTTCGGTGTCTACGATCATCCGGTTGATATCAATACCGGCTTGAACGAAGACCCGTTGAAGTTGCTCTACGTAGTCGAGGCCGTCCTCTTTGTAGGTCAGCACTAAGACCCCTTCGTCTTCAGGAGTAGCTTTAATTGCCTTGATGTAGAAATCAAGAATCTCCTTAGTAGACCCCTTCTCCTTGGCGAGGTCTTCAAGATGCCCTTTCATCGTGCTCTTGCCTCCACCTCGTTGAAGGTGGGTGATGTGCATGTCTGAGTAGTCGATGATTCCGGCCAAGCCCTCAAGACCGTACTCCGTCTTCAAGATCTGGAGCATCGGGAAGTGGTCGTCAGCATTCTTGATAGTCGGATCAAGGGCGGACAGCATACCGACTTCAAACGAGGCGTTGAGTTCGATTCGGTTGGTCAAGCACGGCGGCATGGTGTTGATGATGGTGACGACTCCGCTTTGATTGCCTCGGATGAGGCGAAGTGGAGAAGGAATCATCTGGAGGAACTTACAGAGGAGGGTCTTATCAACTTGGCTTAGGGGGCTGACTCTTTTGACCAAGCCTTCAAGCGTGCTGATGTTGTCTTGGCTCAGGGCCGGTGATGGGATCATGCCCTCTTGGTGACCCAGAACGGTGAGCTTGTCTTGTCGGAGATTCTCGGCCTTGAGTGCGCGATACAGGGGCTCAAGGGTGTCGATGAGCAGCAAGAAGTCATGAGCCTTTGGGTGCTCCTTCGCATTGAGGAGGCACGTCCGGAGGGCGTTGCAGAGAAGGCCTTGGTCGAGGTAGCCCACTTCGTTTTCGCTGAAGGCTTCATCGACAATGCACAGGTCTCTCGGTTGGTCATGGTAGTAGAGGAATTCCTCTTGGTCCTTGGTGGGTCGCTTGGCAAGGTGCTTCAGTTTGTTGTGAGCGACGAGAACGATAGGCGCGTCCTTACCGTCTTCGCTCTTTTCATACTTCCCCGTCCAGTCTGAATGCAGCACAGCAATCCGATGGGCAGGTACAGGGAAGCGGAAGGCAGAGTTCCCCTTGTCAGCTCGCGTCATCTGGTCGCGGAGTTCATACAGGCTTTCGATACGTGCGGCGGTGATAATCGCGGAGACGTGGCCGTGATGGTTCCACGGTCGTCCAGGTTGGCTCAGCATGTAGAGCGAGCCAAGGCCCCGCATGAAGGAGCAGAGGCCGGTAGACTTGCCCCATCCTGTCCCGCTACCCCATGCCCACTTTCCGTGAAGGCTGCGGTCGGTGCCGTCGATCATTCCAGCGAGGAGGGCATGGAAGGAGCGGAGGGAATGATCGTGAGAGGCGCTGAGGCGGTTATGGTGGCTTTCGAGTTGGTCCCGATGCATCTGGTAGGAACATCGTGCCAGCCGTTCTCGTTGATGCGTAATCATGATTGATGAAGTTTTCGCCCTTCATGGGTTGTGTAGAACGAACGAAGCGCCCAGCCATCCTCCTAGACTCCATCGGCGGGCGAAGGCCGGGTACCCTAGGAGACGACTGGACGCCTCGTTCCTTCCACGGTGTTTGCTATTCTAGAAACAATCTACTGTTCGACTCGTCTGTGTGCATTTCAACGCCGTTCCGTTCGGACCAAAAGCCGTGAAGTTGTGAACAGGGCTCTGATAGCTCGGCTCTCCATACGTCAAAGGCGTCTGAAGTTGTTCCGCGTGTTCAGCGGCCTGCCTCTCATTGGTCAGCAACTCTTGCGCGTAGGCGTCTGCGCTGGCTCGTTCGCCTCCCGAAAGAGAATCATAGGAGGTCGTGAGGTCGCTCCATCCCGGCGCGTTCGACAAGTCTCCCTCCCACGCCATGGCCTCGGACGGAACCACCACACACAGAGCAAGACACACGGCCACAAGTGCTGCTTCCATGCTCTGAAGTATGCCCATGAGCTTGCGGAAGCGCGGGCTTCCCTCGCCTCGCTCAAAGGCTTGGCGGGTAAGGGCGCTCATTTCCTCGCCGAGATCGCCGCGCCTTGCTGCGTCTTGAACGGCGTCTTGGTTGGGGGCCATCGCTATGCACAAGGTCTCCAGGTCATAGGCAATCTGCTCCGCTTGCTCCTGATGTCTCTCTGCGCGTTCTGCTGTGGCGTTCATCCTGCTGTCCCTCCTGGTTATTGAATTGGTCTGAACTACGCTTGCCATGTGCCGAGTATTCACTAGCCGAGAAATACTGTCAAGTAGTCAAACCTAGGTAACTCTTGCAGGTGTGCAAGACTTGCAAAGATGTAAGAGTGAGAGTCAGAGAGAACCGCACGTCAACGCTCAGAAGTTTCCTTGGTACGGCTGCAAGACTTGCAGGGCTGTCATGCTGAAAATTTATTTTTGCTCCGTTGCGAGAAGGTTGGCCGGTGGGCAGTCCCGGCCTTTGGATCTTTTCTTTGGTTGGTTGTGCCTGCTATTACGCGCATAGTAGGCGCGGGATTCGGTCGGCGGGGATGCCTCACAGAATACCCTTCTGAGCGAACGCCTTGGCCTCAGGTTCAGCGATGGGCGCAAAGACGGGCAAAAAGGACAGGGGGTAAGGCGTAGCCGTCTCTCATGGACGGCTTTCACACCTTGGTCTATCCCTAGGTACCTATCAGCCTTCCCCACCACCAAGGCCGATCTTCACAACCTGAGCTCGGTCGTCAATAGTGGACGCCATGAATTGCAGCCTCACGCCGCCGAC
>CAKKRE010000046.1 GCA_919902505.1 Nitrospiraceae bacterium | reverse complement strand
CGCTTATTATGCATAGTATTACCTAGGTGTCAATGGGTTTGTGCAACAGGCTCTTCCGCCCGTCGAATTCACCTACAGCAAGCCGGAAGTCCAAGATCTCGTCGAAGAGGTCGATCCAGAAAGTCTGGAAAACCTTCCCGTTGGCCTCGACGGCATGGCCTACCAATGGACGGATCTGCATGGCGAGGGCATTCCCGGCATTCTCAGCGAGCAGGGCGGCGCCTGGTTCTACAAGCGCAACTGGAGTCCGGTACCGGACAAGCTGCCCGATGGCAGCGAGGTCGTGAAGGCGAAGTTTTCAGCACTCGAAACCGTTGCACTGAAGCCCAATGTGGCCCTGAGCAGTGGTGCGCAGTTCATGGATCTGGCTGGTGATGGCCAACCAGACCTTGTCATGCTCGACGGACCCATGCCCGGTCTTTACGAGCACGATGGCGAGGAAAGCTGGGAGCCCTTCCGCCCCTTCGCATCGCGGCTCAACCGTGACACTCGCGACCCGAATCTTAAATTTGTCGATCTGGATGGCGATGGCCAGGCCGATGTACTGATCACCGAAGAGGACGCCTTCGTCTGGCATGCCTCGCTGGCAGAAGAAGGCTTTGGCCAGGCCCGGCGTGTCCATCAGGCACTGGACGAAGAAAAAGGCCCACGTCTCGTTTTTGCCGATGGTAGCCAATCCATCTATCTTGCTGATCTCAGTGGCGATGGCCTCACGGATCTAGTCCGGATTAGGAATGGGGAGGTCTGCTACTGGCCCAACTTGGGCTACGGCCGCTTCGGGGCTAAGGTCAGCATGGATCATGCGCCCTGGTTCGACCACCCGGACCAGTTCGACCAAAAGCGCATCCGCCTGGCCGACATCGACGGCAGCGGCACCACCGACATCATCTATCTGCACCGCGACGGCGTCCGGCTGTTCTTCAACCAGTCGGGCAATAGCTGGAGCCAGCCGCATCAATTGAATGTATTCCCGCGCGTCGATGACGTAGTCAGCATCGTGCCCACCGACCTGCTCGGCAACGGCACCGCTTGCCTGGTCTGGTCATCGCCCTTGCCCGGCGATGCGCGTCGGTCGATGCGCTACGTGAACCTCATGGGCGGCCGCAAGCCTCATCTACTGGTCAAGACTACCAACAACCTCGGTGCCGAAACCCGCGTCGAATACGCCCCCTCCACGAAGTTCTATCTTCAGGACAAACGCGACGGTACACCCTGGATCACAAGACTGCCGTTTCCGGTGCATGTGGTGGAAAAGGTAGAGACGTACGATCACATCAGCCGCAACCGCTTCGTCACCCGCTATGCCTACCACCATGGCTACTTCGATGGAGAAGAGCGCGAATTCAGAGGCTTCGGCATGGTCGAGCAGTGGGATACGGAGGAATTTTCCTCCCTCGCCCCCAGCGGGGGAGAGGGTTGGGGTGAGGGCACGACCAACTGGGAGACCGCCTCCCATGTGCCGCCGGTGCATACCAAAACCTGGTTCCACACCGGCGTCTATGTGGGCCGCGATCATGTTTCCGATTTCTTCGCCGGCATAGGGAAAGGCGACGGCGAATATTACCGCGAACCGGCATTGAGAGGCGATGATGTACACGACCCAGCAGCAAAAGCGCTGCTGCTTCCCGACACCGTGCTGCCATCTGGCCTGACGCTCGACGAAGAGCACGAAGCCTGCCGCGCCCTCAAAGGAGCCATGCTGCGCCAGGAAGTTTACGCTCTCGACGGCACAACCAAGGCGCCGCATCCCTACACAATCACCGAACAGAACTTCACGATCCGGCACGTGCAGCCTCGCGGCGCCAACCGACATGCCGTCTTCTTCACTCATGCCCGCGAGGCGATTAGCTACCACTACGAGCGCAACCCGGCCGACCCGCGCATCCAGCACGCGCTGATGCTTGAGGTCGATGACTACGGCAACGTGCTCAAGCAAGCCGCCATCGGCTATGGGCGCCGCGTCTCGCCGCTATCGACGCAGTGGGATCGCAACCGGCAAACAACGGCACTGCTCACCTACACCGAAAACCGCGTCACCAATCCCATCAAGACATCGGACGCCCACCGCACCCCGCTGCCCTGCGAAGCGATCACCTTCGAACTGACCGGCTATACACGCACCGGGACGGCAGGGCGCTACCAAGCGTCAGACTTTGTGGAGCCCGATCCTGCTGCTCCCGAACGTCTGCGGCACAAGTTCACGGCCCCTGAAGTCACCTACGAAGCTACAGCCACCGGCAGCCAACGCCGCCGTCCCATCGAGTGGCTGCGCACACTCTACCGGCGCGACAACTTGACCAACCTCCTGCCACTTGGCGACATACAGCCGCTTGCGCTACCGGGTGAAAGTTACAGGCTGGCCTTCACTCCTGGCCTAATAACACAAGTGTACAAACGCAATGGTGTTGATCTTATTCCGGCTCCTCAACAGGTGCTGCCAGTTGACCTCGCTAATTCGCTAACTGCGAACCGTGGGGGGTATGTTGATCTGGACAACAACGGCCACTGGTGGATCCCTTCCGGCCGTTCGTTGTATCACTCTAATGAAGTATCCGCAGCAGTTGAACTAACCGAGGCGCAGGCGCATTTCTTTCTGCCGCGCCGCTACCGCGACCCCTTCGGCCAGAACGCCTTCATCGACTTCGACGGCCACGACCTGTTGATGAAGGAATCAAGGGACGCTCCGGGAAACCGCGTCACCGTGGACACGAACGATTACCGTGTCCTGCAGCCGCGCCTCGTGAGCGACCCGAACCGAAATCAGACCGAAGTCGCCTTCGACACGCTGGGCATGGTGGTCGGTACTGCCGTCATGGGCAAACCGCTGCCCGCGCCGGTGGAAGGGGACTCGTTGACCGGCTTTGTCGCCGACCTCACGCAGGCCCAGCTCGACGGCTTCTTCGCCGCCGCCGATCCGCACGCCACTGCCTCGGCGCTGCTGAAGGATGCCACCACGCGTATCGTCTACGACCTCGACCGTTTTCGCCACACGCAGCAGGCCAACCCCAACGACCCGACGAAGTGGCAACCAGCCTGCGCGGCTACGCTTGCTCGCGAAACCCATGCGCGCAGCCCATTGCCGCCGCAAGGCCTGAAGATCCAGCTCAGCTTCAGCTACTCCGATGGCTTCGGCCGCGAGGTGCAGAAGAAGATCCAGGCTGAACCGGGGCGCCTGGATGTGAATGACCCGCAAGCGCCCATCGTCAACCCGCGCTGGGTCGGCAGCGGCTGGACTATCTTCAACAACAAGGGCAAGCCGGTCCGCCAGTACGAGCCTTTCTTCTGCGCCACGCATGTCTACGAGTTCGGCGTCATGGTTGGCGTCAGCCCGGTGCTGTTCTACGATCCGGCCGAACGTGTCGTAGCCACCCTGCACCCGAATCGCACTTACGAGAAAGTCCTGTTCGATCCCTGGCAACAAACGACATACGACGTGAACGACACCAGCGCGCCACGCAACGCTCAGACGGGCGATCCGCGCACCGACCCCGACATTGGTGGTTATGTCGCTGAGTATTTTAAGGCGTTGCCAACCAATCCGTCCCAGCGATGGGAGACTTGGCACGCGCAGCGAATCGGAGGCGTGCTTGGAGCTAATGAGCAAAAGGCTGCCCAACGTGCGGCCGCCCATGCCGACACGCCAACCACCGCGCACTTCGACGCGCTCGGCCGCCCCTTCATGACCGTCGCGCGCAACCGAGTCATATGCGCGGGCCACGCCCTCGACGGTATCGAAGAAAATTTCGCCACCCGCGTTGAGCTGGACATCGAAGGCAACCAGCGCGCCGTGCTCGACGAACGCCGACTGCCTGTCAACCACCTGCCGACGGGGCCTATCGAGCAGCGCATCGTCATGCGCTACGCTTACGACATGCTCGGCAACCGCATCCACCAACTCAGCATGGAGGCGGGCGCGCGCTGGATGTTGAACGACGTGTCAGGCAAGCCCATCCGCGCCTGGGACAGCCGCGGCCACAACTTCACCACGACCTACGACGCGCTACGCCGCCCGGTGGAACAGACCGTGCGTGGCACCATCGTCAACGGTGAAGCAGCGTCCGACCCGCGCACGCTGAACCGCGACTTCCTGGTCGACAAGATCGAATACGGCGAACCCCCGGCAAGTGCAAGTCAAGCAGTACTGGATCGGGCACTGCGCCTCAACCTACGTACCCGCATCTATCGCCACTTCGATTCGGCTGGCGTCGCCACTAACGCCAGGCTCGACACCAACGGCAGCCCCATCGAAGCCTGCGACTTCAAGGGCAACCTGCTGCGCAGCACGCGCCGCCTCATCAGCAAGTACGACGAAATCCCGGACTGGCTGCTGAACCCGTTGCTCGACGCCGAGTCTTTCGAGGGCAGCACGCGCTACGACGCGCTCAACCGCCCCATCCAGTCCATCGCGCCGCACAGCAGCCTGACGCGCGCCGAGCACCCCAACAAGATCAACATCATTCAACCGGTCTTCAACGAGGCGAATCTGCTGGATCGGGTGGACGTGTGGCTGGAACGAGCGACTGAACCTGGCACGCTGCTCGAACCGAGCGCCGAAGCGTCATCACCGATTGGCGTCGCCAACATCGACTACGACGCCAAGGGCCAGCGCCTGCGCGTCGACTACAAGAACGGCGCCAGCACCCTTTACAGCTACGACCCGCTCACCTTCCGGCTCACCACGCTACTAACTAAGCGCAAGGCGGCAGATTTCCCTGGCGACGACCCGCAGGCCGTTGACCCCGGCTGGCCGGGCAAGCAGGTGCAGAACCTACACTACACCTACGACCCCGCCGGCAACATCATGCACATCCGGGACGACGCGCAACAGACCATCTACTTCCGCAACCAGCGCGTCGAACCGAGCAACGACTACACCTACGACGCCCTCTACCGGCTGATCCAGGCCGAAGGACGCGAGCATCTTGGACAACTGGGACAATCTGCCGATAGTCCACGCAAGCCGCCAACCGCTCCGGATGCATTCAACGTCTTCCACACCCGGCAAGACCATCCCAACGTGCTCAAGGCCATGGGCACCTACATCGAGCGCTACGTCTATGACGCCGTCGGCAACTTCCTGCAGATGCAGCATCGCGGCAGCGACCCGGCCCATGCGGGCTGGACGCGGGCCTACGACTACCTCGAACCCAGCCTGATCGAAGACGGCAACGGCGGCACGCTGCTCAAGAGCAGCAATCGCCTGAGCCATACCACGGTGAACCCGCCTGGCAACACCCCGCAGCCGGAAGCGTATCAACACGACGCTCATGGCAACATGTTGCGCATGTCGCACCTGGGCGGCGGCTTGCCTGGGCAAAACATGCACTGGGACTACAAAGACCAGTTGCGAAAGATTGATCGGGGAGGTGGCGGCACAGCCTTCTATGTCTATGACGCATCAGGCCAGCGCGTGCGCAAGGTCTGGGAAAAGTCGCCAGGTCTCACCGAAGAACGCATCTACTTGGGCGGTTTCGAAATCTTCCGTAAACACAACGGCCTCATTGGGGACAACACCGCTACACTGAAGCGCGAGACGCTGCACGTGATGGACGACAAGCAACGCATTGCTCTCGTCGAGACGCGAACGCTCGACCGGGTGGGAGACGACCAGGCTCCACGGCAACTGATCCGCTACCAGTTCGGCAACCACCTTGGCTCGGCCAACCTGGAGTTGGATGAGCAGGCACAGATCATCTCTTACGAGGAATTCGCACCTTACGGGAACTCGACCTATCAGGCGGTGCGCAGCCAGACGGAGACGGTGAAGCGGTATCGGTATACGGACAAGGAGCGAGATGAGGAGAGCGGGCTCTACTACCACGGAGCGAGGTATTACACGGCGTGGCTGGGGCGGTGGGCAAGTAGTGACCCCAAAGGACTGATAGACGGCTTGTCTCTCTACGCTTATGCCCGGGCTAATCCTGTATCGCTTAGAGACAAGCGTGGATTCCAAGCTGAGCAACCAGAAACCCGGCCAACCGAGGTGGATATTCGAAAACTCGCAAGCGAACAGCCGACTATCGTTTCTAAGCTTCTTAGGGAAGTCGCGCTCTCGCGCTCCCTGGAGGAAATAACTCGGCCAGCACTTGACAAGAAAGGAAATGCTGTAAAGGACAAGGAAGGGAAGGAGGTTCCTTACTATGAGCCTCACCGCGAAATCAAGATTGAGCATTCTGGGAAGGCTTCGTGCGTCGCGTGGCACTGCACTGACTACGTCTTCAATTTGAGTTACAAAGCTGGGCTGGCCCCTCCAACTAGTAACAGGACCCAGCAGTTCTGGCTGAATACTAAAGGCGTCATTAGCCAAGCTAAGAAACTGGAAAAGGAGGGAATCATTGAGGTGGTACCAACACCAAAGGACAACCTCAACACAGCGGTTGACGAATCAACGCAACATATTCGCCCTGGGGACATTCTGGTTTGGGGGTCGCAAGGAAGCTATGGGCATCATATGCTAATAACCGGAATTGATCAGACAAGAAAGTCGACAGTAAAGACAAGGGAAGCCGGCGCAGACGTGCTACCAGAAGGTCCCGAAGGCGGACGTGAAATATTCCGGGGAGATGCTCCTTCAATGGTTTATCGCCTCAAGAAATTCGATGTGGAGCGTTTAGTAGATCTCTATGAAAACGATGGGGATTTCAGACGGGAATTTGACGCCGTGTTCAATAAGCAAGAGGAGCAGCACCAAAGCTTCAACCGACTCGTGGATGATCTGTCAACACGGCATGGACCGCTGCCGCCGAAACGTGCTGACTTGTCCATTTATAGGAAGGAACAACCAGAGCTGTCCAAGTAGAAAAGATTGGGTTGGAATGAAAGAACAAGAGGACACAGTGGGGGACAGACCACGAATATGAACAGCTGCAAACGACAAGCTTTGACGACCGAGTGATAGCAGCGAACAGATGAACTACGAGCCACAGAAATTCTTCATCGGCCTGATGGACTTCTTCTCCATCCTATTGCCAGGCGCGCTGCTCACCTATTTACTGATGGATAAGATGGGCCCGGTGGTTTTGGGGTACGACAGGTACCAGGAACTTACTGAGGCGAAAGGCGTAGCCGCGTTTCTTGTTGCTAGCTACCTGGTCGGCCATCTGGTGTTTCTGCTGAGTTCATGGCTAGACCTCCCATATGACTGGTTGAGGCACAGATCGTCGAACAAGCAGATCATCCGGCTGGCACACAGAGGGACGCTTTCACCGTGGTTCGTACGAGCATTGTGCTGGATTGTCTTCAAGCAGGAACAGGATCTCGCGGTCAACTGTGCAGGAAAGATCAAAGAACAAGCGCTCAAACCCCTGCAGGCTCAGAACGCGGTCAATACCTTCCAGTGGTCCAAGGCACTTCTGGCTCAGGAGCACCCTGATGGTTTAGCCACGGTTCAGCGCTTCGAGGCTGATTCCAAATTCTTCCGCTGTTTCACGGTTGTGTTGCTGCTCCTGCTCGCCGAATGGCCTTGGCAACATCGGTGGCCAGTCGAGGGCGTCTCGGTCGTACTGCTGATGCTCCCTCTGGCGCTCTGGCGCTACATGGAGCAGCGCTACAAGGCGACAAACCAAGCCTATTGGTCTGTCATCACGCTCACGGCCAAGGACGGCAAGGTCGCCCTTGACAAAACCGATCACACAGTGGCCAGTCCAAGCCACGCCGGTGGGGTGGTGTATCGCATGCGCGGCGGACAAGCCGAGTATTTACTTGTCGAAGCCAAGGACGATCCCAATCAATGGGTTCTGCCCAAGGGTCATATTGAGGTTGGAGAGGATCCACGAATAACGGCTGCGCGCGAAGTGCATGAAGAGACGGGGGTCTGGGCCAGAATTCATGAGGAGTGTGGCTGTGTGTCGTTACCAGTCTCTCGAAACGGCGGCGAGTGTCTGTTTTATCTTATGGAAAAGACGGGCTGTGGTCTGCGGGAGGACAATTTCCGAGAACACCGTTGGTTTTCGTTACGAGAGGCCGTGAAGCAGGCAAGTTATCTCGAGACGCGCGAGTTGCTCCGGGTGGCAGAACAGCGAGTGGCGCGATTGGTGTCCCGACAATCTCATAGGTCCTCGCCGTCCAGGTGTCTTTATCGAAGCAGACGAATTCTTCGACTAATCGTCAAGGGCTCTGGGCCCAGAGGGGGAGTTCCCAAATGAATACGATTATCTTTCCGTTGACACCAGGCGCTGACCGCGCAGCCGTCGCGGACCTGCAAGATGCGCTAGTGGAGTGCCTGAATCGCGGGGTCCTGCTGGCAAGCGATCCCGCGGCGCGCGATAAGGCGGTCGCTGGGCTCCAGCGCGAGCGTGCAGCGGGCAAGTTCGCTGACCTGACCCAGCGGGTGTTGAGGCAGTTTCAGGAACTGAACCACCTGCAGGGTAATGGAGAGGTGGACGAGAGTACCGCCAAAGCGCTGAACACCTTGCTGCGTGGCTGGGGTCTGCTCGACGAAAAGCCTTCAGACACAACGGCGCGTATCGTGGCCGGCGTGGTGAAGCCTGCTGCCGAGGGTGATGAAAGGGTTAGGTTTTGGGGCCTTGTCGTTCGAGCTTTTCACGTAAGTGATGCGACCGCTATCCGCCTTGGCCAGGACAGCACTGACAGTGACGGCCAGTTCACCATCCGCTACGAGTTGCTGCCCGGTGTTCCCGCCGTCGACCTGCGTGTCACCGTGGAGAGCCGCGAGGGCAAGGCCCTGGCAACCTCTCCCGTGATCCGGCGTGCCAAGCCGCTCGAGACGTTGGTATTGCAGCTGCCCGAGGTGCCGGAACCACCGGCAGAACGGCAACAGATTGCTGGTATCGTGCGCTGGCCTTCCCGCCAGCCGGCCCCGGGTGTCATCTTGCGCCTGTATCGCCTCGCTTTCGGTGGAAAGGATGCGAAGTTGTCGGAGGCGGTGTCTGCCGCGGACGGGCGCTTTGCGCTCGCTTATCCGCCGCAAGCCGCGTCGGCCAATTTTGAGATACGCCAGCTGAAGGCCGACAACAGCGAAGTGGCGCTGACGAAGCCGCTGGGCGCACTCACTGCCGAACAGCGCCGACGGCTCGAACTCATTGTGCCTGCCGATGGCGTGAAGGTCGCCAGCGAGTACCAGCGCATGAGCGCCGCCGTGGCCGCTGAGATAGGGGCCATCGAGAAGCTGGCGGACGCGGTGGAAAGTACCGACCGGCAAGACATCACCGTGTTGGCACGCAGCACCGGCTGGGACGCTCGGCTGCTCGCCTTGAACTGCTGGGCGCAGCGGCTGGCCACCGCAGTTGAGGTCGGCATGTCCGCCGAGGCGCTGTACGGTCTGCTGCGCGTGGGCCTGCCCGCTGACAAGAGACTGCTGGCCGCAGTCAAGTTCGATCTCGTCGAGCCGGGCCTGAAGAAGGCGCGAGAGTCGGGTATCATCGATCTGGATGATGGCGCCATCACCGCACAGGTCAAGCTCTTCGCGGCCTTTGCTGCCAAGGCCAACCTGGTCGACGCTGCGCCGGGGTCGCAGTCGAGCTATGCCGAGTTGCTGGCCACCACTGGCTTGAACGAAGCCGAGCAGAAGAAGTTTGCCGCTCTGTTTTTCACGTATAGCGGCGACGCAGAGAGCTTGTGGAAGAAGGCTGCCAAGGCTGGATTCACCGATGAACAGGTGGGGGCGCTGCAATTGCACGGCAAGTTTGCCTTCTTGGCCGGCAATAGCGCTGCGATGACCAGTCGCCTGATGAAGATGGGGGTGAAGGATCCAGCGGCCCTGGCTGCCAAGGGGCTGTACACAACCAAGGCCTGGGCCGACGAATTGTTTGACGAAGCGGGCATTGCACAGCAGGAGCGCGCCAACCCAAGTGAGGCCGGGCTAAAGAAGTTGGCGACCCTGATTCCGTCGGCTTACGAAGGGGCCGACGTGCTGGTTAGGGCCAACGCATTTGCCGCGGATATGGCGCGCAAGGTGCACCGCACCTATCCCACTCAAGTGTTGACGGCGCGCTTGTCCAGCGACGCTCGCTTTGCGCTTGCCGAAGCCCACGATGAAACGGTGAAGCTGTTGGAGCGCTCTGCGGCCAAAGGCTATCGATTGGGGCAGACGCCGGTGTCCACCTTCCTCGAGCAGCAGGGAGCCACCGAAGCCGAGTTGCACGCCGCGCCAGCGAACAATCTCAAGGCACTGCATGCCACCTACTCGATCTCGCCGAGTGATGAAGCGCAGGTCACGCTGATGAAGATGGGCCTCGGGTCCGCTCATGACGTGACCGGCTTGATGCAAGAGCACTTCGAGAAGACGTTCAACGCCGAGTACCACGAGATCTTCAAGGTCGATCCGGCCGACGGCATTGCACGCAAGGTGTACGAGCAGGCGGTGCAGGTCAGCAGCGTGGTCTACAGCTTGTTCGGCGCGGCGCAGAGTGCCTCTGGGGGCGGGGGCACGGCGGTAGTTCCGAACCCGCTGCCCATCGGTGACGTGGATCGCGCCGGTCTGATCCGTCGCGTACCAACGATGGAGTCGCTGTTCGGCTCGTTGGACTACTGCGAGTGCCAGAACTGCCAATCGGTCCTGAGCCCGGCTGCCTACCTGGTGGACCTTCTGCAGTATGTCGACATCGACGCTCAGACCTGGGCTAACACGCAGGCGCTGTGGAAGCTTACCCACGGCGGCAACGCCTACCCGCACACCTTTGCCAGCGGACCACATGCCGGCGAGGCGATGAAGCCCTACGACGTGCTCGTGCAGCGTCGCCCCGACCTGCCGCACCTTGCACTGACTTGCGAGAACACGCATACCGCGTTGCCTTACATAGACCTCGTGAACGAGATTCTCGAGTACCACGCGGCGCATGGGCAACTGGCCGCTGCGGCTGCGCGCGATACAGGCGACGCCAACACGACCGATCTGCTGGCCGAACCGCAGAACGTGATTGCTGCCGCCTACGATGCTTTGCGCCAGGCGACCTATCCGCTGGCGCTGCCGTTCGACCGGTCGCTGGAGATGGTGCGCCAGTTCTGCGCTCACGCGGATGCGCCGCTGCACGAGGTGCTGCAGACGCTGCGCCGCCAGGATGACTTGTGGGTCAACGGCGGAGTCGGCCGCGCCGAGATCTTCATCGAGTCGCTTGGACTATCCCCTGCTGAAGTCGCGTTGTTCACGCGCACTGCTCCGTTGCTCAATGACGCATGGCACGACCTCTATGGCTGGCCTGCGCTGCGCGCAGCCATCCAATCACCCATCAATGCCCCCGAAACGTCGGTGAGTCTGGCAGACGCCGAGGTTTCGGGCCTTGCACCGGGCATGTCCTGCGGCTACTTTGACGTCAGCGCCAATGCCGATGCGGGCGAAGCCAACAAGCTCACGGCCATTGGGGCCCCGGGCTCAGGTGGTGTCGGCCGAACCAAGCTGATCTTCGCCAAGGCCTGGAATGCGTCGCCCGTCGCGGGCGACCTGCTCGTGCTGCAGGCACCAGCCATGCTGCGCTCGGCCAAGGCCCTGTCGCGCAGGTTGGGGCTGAGCTACCGCGAGATCACTCAGGTGGTGATGACGGGATTCGTCAACCCGGGGCTGAGCAAGCTCACGTTGCTGTATCGGGCGCGCTTAAGCGTGGGCGATGCCTATCGCTACAAGGTCGACAGTGCGGGGCTAACACCCGCACCGGCAGCGCCAACCGCCGAACAGCAAAAGAAGCTCGACGACATCGCGTCTTTCGAGCGGCGGCTGAGCGACTTCGCTGCCGAGGCGGGCAGCAACCTCGCGGCATTGAAGGCCAAGGTCCTGGCCATTGACTTCAGCAAGGTGTTGGTATTGGCCGACCCCGACGCCGGGTGCAGTTTCGATCTGACCACCTTGCAGCACGCCGATGGCAGCAGCGTCGCGCCGATCGAACTGGTACGCATCAACCTGTTTGTGCGGCTGTGGCGGCGCCTGGGTTGGTCCATCGAAGAGACCGATCGCGCCTTGCAGGTGCTGGTGCCCAAGAACGCTCCCTTCGACGCCCTGGATGCCAATCTGCAGAAGAAGCCTTTGGCCAGTGCGCTGGTGCATCTGGCGCACCTGAAAGCGCTGGATGAGCGGCTGAAGCTTGGCGCCAATGGGCGATTGAAGCTGGTGACACTTTGGTCGGATATCTCCACTACCGGCAACAAGCCACTGTACGCGCAGCTCTTTCTTGGTCGTGGCGCAGCCAAAGCCCCGGCAGCGTTCGAGAACGCGCTGGGGGAATACTTGACCGCGCTGAACGTGCCGTTGGTGGACCACATGGTCACACTGCAAGGGGCTATGGGCCTGACGGCGACCGACATCGAACAGGTGCTCCGCGATGCCGGCATGCAGCTTCGCGCAGGCGGCGTAGCGGGCGCACCGCCGCAGGCGATGCTGACGCTACCCAATGTCTCACTGCTGTACCGCCACGCTCTGCTGGCCAAGGCATTAAAGATCGGCATGCCCGACCTGCTCACGCTGCGCAAGCTCAGTGGACTGGACCCTTTCAAGCCATTGCATACGGATCCGCTGGCGACGCTGGCTGAGGACCACCCGTTCTCCCAGACCTTGGCGTTTGCAGATCTGGGCGATCTGCTGCGGGCAGCCGGCCTGAAAGCCGGAGACGTCGACGCCCTGATACGTCATCGCCTGGACAACACCAAGCTGCTTCGCGATGACGATGGGGAGTTGCTGGCGTTGCTCAAGGGGCTGGCCGACGGTGTGCAAGCCATCCGGGCTGAGCATGCAGTACCGGCCGATCCTGGGACCATCGGCGAAGAAGTCTTGCTTTCGAAACTCGGCTTGGTGTTGGCACCTGAGGTGGCCAGTACCTTCATCTCGATGCTCAATGGCAACGTCACGTACCTGGTAATCGAGTCGCCGGGCGCTGGCGAAAGCCCCCTTGTCGGCAGTGCGCTGGCTGGCGCCGAGGGCATCGTCGAGACGAAGCACGATGCCGTGCGCAACGCGCAGTTCCTGCGCTTTCGAGGTGTGTTGCTTGATGCGCAAAGAACAGCGCTGGTGAACCGGTACCCGTTGCCGGCAGCCGGGGCTGCGCACGTGCCTTCGCCGCTGTTTGCGAGACTACTGCTACAGGTGCAGCAACAGTCGCGTGACTTCTTCAACCGGCACCTGCGCAAGTCGGCGCCGGGCGTCGTGCCGGCGTCCGGATTTCTTGACGACGCGGACTTCGAGACGCTCTTCGCGCCCTTGCCGGCGAACGACGCCAAAGCTGCTGACGTACAGCTCAAGGCGCGCCGTGCGCGACTTGTGCAGGCGTTCCTGCCTTACCTCCAGCAGCGCCTCGTCCGTCAATTCATCGTGCAGACGATGGCAGCGCGCAGCGGCGCCGACACCGTGATGGTCGAAAGCCTGCTGACCGACAAGGCGGTGTTGAACACCGCGAGCCCGCTGCTCGATCCGTTGGCCACCCTTGCAAATCAGGGGTTGACGGTGCGCTACTTCGTGGCTGATCGAGGGCAGCCTGGAGGTTCCGGCGAGCGGGGCCTGGCGCTTCTACGTCGAACTGGACAAAGCAAACGCCACAGCGGAGTTGCGCTTTCTTCACCGCACCGATGCCGTCTTGCTCACGGGCACCGCGGCAGCGGATAGCGCGGTACTGCAGCAGTTCATCGAACTCAAGGCTGGCGTTTCCTACCGCTTCGAATTGCGCCTGAACGCTCTGGGCGGTGGCCATGCCCGGCTGCTGGTACAGGGTGAGAGTCTCCCCAAGGGCGCACTGTCGCAGCTGACCCTGCGTGCTGCGGACGATCTGCAGGGCGGTGCGCACGCGACAGCGCTGCTCGACAAGACACTGATGTTGACGCGCACCCTTGGCCTCGACGAGGTGGAGCTGCGCCACGTCAGCACCCACGCCGCAGACTTCGGCAACCTGAACTTCAGCACCTGGCCTACCAAGAGGGTGGGTGATGGCGCTGCTGAAACCACGACGGCAGTGCAACGTTTTGCCGGTCTGCGGCGCCTGTTGGAGTTCAGCCGACTCAAGCGCGATCTGACTCTCTCCGGGAACGACTTGGTGGCTGTGTTCGAGGCCAACGCACTGGGCAGTGCCGACAAGCTGACACGGGAGGTCTACCCACGCCTCGCCAGGCTGACCGGCCGCAGTGAGACCAATGTCCAAGCTGTGGCGGAGATGTTGTGGGCCGCCCCCTCCTTTGCCGCGGACCCTGCGGTGCGGCGGCTGTGGGAGGCGCTGCGCCTCGTCGATCGTTTCGGCGTTGCCGTAGCGACCTTGGCGTCTTGTGCGGACCTGCTGAAGCCCGGCGTGGCAGAGTCTCGTCGCGCGGACATTGCGCGCGACCTGAAGGATGCTGTAAAGGCCCACGCCGGTGACCTGAACTGGCCTCGCATCGCACAACCCATCTTCAACCGCCAGCGCCAGCGCCAGCGCGATGCTCTGGTGGCGCACGCGCTGCAGAAGCTTGGCTACGAACGCCTGGAGCAGTTGTACGAACACTTCCTCATCGATCCCGGCATGGAGCCCGTGGTGCAAACATCGCGCGTGCGCCTGGCCATCGCCTCGGTGCAGTTGTTCGTTCAGCGCTGCTTCCTCAACCTGGAGCCGAAGGTGCACCCCTCAGTGCTCGATGCCAAGCGTTGGGAATGGATGCGCCGCAATCCGGTCTGGGCTGGCAATCGCAAGCTCTGGCTGTTTCCGGAGAATGTGCTCGAGCCCGAGTTCCGCGATGACAAGACGCCACTGTTCGAGGCGCTGGAAGGTGCCTTGCTACAGGGTGATGTGTCCAACGAGCTTGTCGAGGACGCCTTCCTGGCGTACGTGCGCCAGCTGGACAAGATCGCACGACTGGATATGGTAGCCATGCACTTGGAAGACCACGCCGACGCGTCACAGCGCGTGCTTCATGTCTTTGGCCGCACCTACGGCGAACCACACGAGTACTTCTATCGTCGCTGTCGAAATGGCAGTTGGACGACCTGGGAGCCGGTCACCGTGACCATTCAGGGCGACCACCTTGCGCCAGTGGTCTGGCGTGAGCGGCTGTTCCTGTTCTGGGTGACGTTCCTGGAGAAGGCCGACCCGAGCGCTTCGATGGACGCCACGACCTCCAGTGCAACCATCGCGGGAGCCACGCTCGGCGACTTGATGACTGGTCTCAGCAATCTGAGCGCGAACAAGAAAGTTGAGTTGCAACTGCATTGGGCGCAGTATCAGTCCGGCGCTTGGACTACTGCCGAGTCGGGTGGCTTTGCGCCTGTGATAAGTAAGACGAAGCCTGCGACGTTCCAGCCGCGCGATGCCTATATCCACGTCAGCAAGGAGTTCAACTATGGAGTGGAAGGTGGTGTCTTCGTTCATCTGAGTGGCTTCGACCAGGCCTTCTACCTGGCCGGACGCAACGCGGCGCCGGAGCAAGGCGCCCTTGGCACCCCATCGCAGCAGGTCATCGTCAGCGCCAGTACCGTGCAAGCCACCCGCTACGCCGGCGCGGCGGGCGCGCTCAACGTGCGATACACGAAGCAGCAGAGCACTGACATCACGAAGGCAGCCGACACCCCCACCGAGCCCATCCTGCAACAGGTGTCGTCCAACACCGTGCTCACCTGCAATAGCGCCCTGGCCGCGCTGGGTACTTCCATGGATGCGGTGAAGTTGGCCTCGAATCCGGCAGCCGCCAAGGCCGCGCTGGAAAGTGGCTTGACCGAGCTCGCCGCGCTAATCCAACCATTCTTCTACCAGGACAACAGGCACACCTTCTTCGTGCAACCGGAGGTTCGCGAGACCCTGTTGGAAGACGTGGAGACCTGGGTTACGCGCACCACCGTGACCGACGACACCGGCATCCACGAATTCAACCCCTACGACAAGTTGAAGATCATTCCGCAATTCCAGAAGAAATGGCCGCTACCAGTTCCGCCAGTCGATGAAGTGCCTTTCACAATACCCAAGACCCAAGGCGACCCCGTGCCTGGCTTCGACTGGTTGGTGAACCCGAAGGTGCTGCTCACATTCGATCAGAACACGTTGCTTGGCAACACAGGACAGCTAGGCCTGACACTAGTGAATCGCGGCGTCGACCGAGTGAATGTGACCACCACGTTCAATGAAACTGTCCCGCTGCACCCAGGCAGCGAGACCGGCGCCAACCAGGTCGAACTCGTGGTCGCGAGCCAGACTGAACTGGCCCAGTCGCAACCGACGCTGGACAAGTCACAGGTTGTGATGCTGGGCAAGAGCGGGCTGAATACCCAGCTTCGCGACACCCTGTCGCGTCAGCCGATGCGAGCTGATTCTGGCCCTGGATCGTTTGCAATTCCTGGTAAGCGCTGAATCAAAGGAGAGCACAGCTATGAACCCTAAATTCTTCCTTCAGGACGGCGTGTTCCACGGCCAAGCCTACTCGGACTTTGAGCATGTGAAATCGCGCGTCGTCGAAACGCGCGAGACGCGCCACTACTTCCGCCGCAACCGCGAGCTCTCATACAGCTTCTTCCTGCACCAGCACCCCTACGTGCAGGCCATGATGCAACGACTGCTGCGCCAGGGAACGGCAGGGTTGCAGGCTTTGGACACCGAGTTCGTCGTGCGCGTTGAACTGGCCGGCAAGCTCGCCTACCTTCTGCCTGAGAACACTTTAACGGTGAAGTCCAGTGGTGCCGTATTGCGCTTTGCCGGCCGCCACTTGTTGGAGCTGAGTGATGGATCGATCGTCAAGCCCGCGCCCAATACCGCTGTGACCCTGCCCAACGGGGCGCGGCTCCGCGAGCTTAGCGGACAACTGACGAAGCTCAACGTCGACACTGACGCAACGCTCGTCGATGGCGCGCCGCGCCCGGTGCTATTCGAGGAGATCTTTAGCGCCACCTCTTACCAGCCAACAGGCAAGGTCAAGTCGCCGTATCCGGTCAAGGAGTTGGATTTCAGCCCACACGGGGCCTACTCGGTCTACAATTGGGAGCTGTTCTTTCATGTTCCGCTGACCCTGGCCCTGCACCTCAGCAAGAATGGGCGTTTCGTCGAGGCGCAGCGCTGGCTTCATATCCTGTTCGACCCCACCGACAACAGCGATGGCCCGGCCCCCGAGCGCTTCTGGAAGGTATTGCCGTTCCTGAGCCTGGAGACCCACTCGGTCGAACAGCTGCTGGTCAACCTCGCCAAGGGCGCAAACGGTGATGTGACCATTGCGGACGCAACGCGACGCAGTATTGAGGACTGGATGAACATGCCGTTCCGGCCCCACGCCGTGGCGCGGCAGCGCCAACAGGCCTACATGGTCAAGACGGTGATGGCCTACCTGGACAACCTGATCGATTGGGGTGACTCGCTGTTCCGCCAGGACACGGGCGAAGCGATCGACGAGGCGATGATGTTGTACGTGCTGGCCGCCAACATCCTTGGCCCGCGCCCGCAAGCCGTGCCGCGCAAGGGAACGGTGAAGCCGCAGACCTATGACAACCTGCGCGCCGATCTCAAACTGTTTGGCTCGGTCTTGCGCGATCTGGAACCCGAACTGCCATTCGACCTGCTGCCCACAATGGCGTCGCCGCCGGCCAACAGCAGTCAGGGCGTCGCCTCACTGCGCAGCATGGGCCAAGCGTTGTACTTCTGCGTGCCGCGCAATGACAAACTGCTGGGCTATTGGGACACGGTTGCAGATCGGTTGTTCAAGATCCGCAACAGCCTGAACCTACAGGGGGTGTTCCGCCAACTTGCCCTGTTCGAACCCCCGATCGATCCCGCTTTGCTGGCTCGTGCGGCGGCGTCCGGGCTGGACGTGGGGGCCATCGTCAACGGCTTGAACCAGCCGCTGCCCCTGGTGCGATGCGCCCTTCTGCTGCAGAAGGCCTCGGAACTGGCGCAGCAGGTCACGGCCATTGGCAATGGCCAACTGGCGGCGATGGAAAAGGAGGAAGGCGAGGCGCTCGCCCTGATGCGCGCGCGGCACGAGAAGGTGTTGATGGAGATGGTGGAGCAGGTGCGGTACGCTCAATGGCAGGAAGCGGTCAAGGCGAAGGAGGGCCTCCTGCAATCGCTGGCGCTGGCCGTGCAGCGCTATAGCTACTACGAACAGCAACTGGGTGCGAAGGCGGAGGACATCACCAAGTCGCTGCCCATGCTGGAGGAGTTGGATCGAGAGAGCCTGCAGAAGTTGCGCCTGGCGACGCAGGAGCCCCTGCTGTCTGTTCGTGACTTGAAGATGGACATTGTTCAGAACTTTGGTGATGGCGGTGGACGATTCATCAGCAGCTACGAGAGTGAGGAATTGATTCGCCTGAAGACAGCCCAATCGTTACAGGAAGAGGGCGCTTCGCTCAGCATGATTGCGAAATTCTTGAGCTTGATACCCGAGCTTGGGGCTCAGGCTCAACCGATGGGTGTGGGTGCGGCCATTCAGTTTGGTGGGCGTGCTCTTTCGACCCAGCTGTCCATGGCCGCTGATGGAGCGACATCTTCCGCGGGACGGAACTCATATGAGGCTGGAAAGGCTGCCCGTATCGGCAGCTATGCCCGCCGTGAGCAGGACTGGGCATTCCAGAGCAACCTGGCCGTCGGCGAGATCAATCAAGTCTTCAAGCAAATCCGTGCGGCACAGATCCGCGAGGCCGTTGCGGACATGGAGCTGCGCAACCATCGCAAGCAGATGGAGCATGCCGACGAGGTCGAGCGATTCCTCAATGGCGAGGGGCTGAATACCGATGGTAAGAAGACCAACAAGACCTTGTACGCGTGGATGAAGCGAGAGCTCAAAGGCTTGCACGCGCGCGCCTTCCAGTTTGCCTTCGACATTGCGCGCAAGGCAGAACGGGCGCTACAGCACGAACTGGGCCAACCCGGCCTGAGTTATCTGAAGTTCGACTACCAGGCCGGCAAGGAGGGGCTGCTGGCCGGCGAGCGACTGCTGCTGGACATCAAGCGCATGGAGATGGCCTACCATGAGCAGAACCAGCGCGAGTACGAGCTGACCAAGCATGTGAGCCTGCTGCAACTGGACCCACTCGCGCTGGTCGAGTTGCGCAGCACGGGCTCGTGCACGGTCCAGTTGCCCGAGTCGCTGTTCGATCTGGATGGACCTGGGCACTACTTCCGGCGCCTCAAGTCGGTTTCGCTGAGCATTCCCTGCGTAAGCGGCCCCTACGCCAGCCTAGCCTGCACGCTGACGTTGCTGCGCAGTTCTATGCGCATCTCGTCGTTGGTGGGCGATGGCTACGAGCGCGCCGATACCGACGACGCCCGTTTCAGCGACCACTTGGGTAGCGTGCAATCCATCGTCACCAGCTCAGCGCAGAACGACAGCGGATTGTTTGAGACCAACCTGCGCGACGAGCGGTACCTTCCCTTCGAGTACAGCGGCGCCATCAGCACGTGGCAGTTGAGGCTGCCGGCCGACCCACGAAAAAACGATCCTCAGTCCTTTGACTACTCAACACTTGCCGACGTCGTCTTGCATGTGCGTTTTACAGCCCGCGAAGGCGGCAAGCCGTTACGCGACGCCGCGATGGAGGCGCTGAAGTCGCGTATCGACGCTGGTACATCCTTCGGCTCGGTGCGATTGTTCTCACTGCGTGAAGAGTTCCCTACCGCGTGGGCGAAGTTCCTCGGCGCACCAGCCGAAGCCAATGGCAAGTTCCAACTCAGCCTGGAGCTAGGCAAGGAGCACTTCCCGCTTTGGAGCAAGGACCGCTTGGGCCCGATGAAGGCAATGCAACTGTGGGCGCGTCGAAGCGATGTCGCTCCAGGTGCGGCACTCCAGGCACGCTTAGCAGCGGGAGCGAATAAGGAGTTCCCGCTCACGGGTGCTACCACTGATCTTCTGGTATCGGGGACTGTGGCCGACAAGGAGTTACCAGGAAGCGCCACGGGCGAACTCAAGATCGAGTTCAGCGATAAAGCTCTCCGTGACTTCTGGGTTGCCGTGCAATGGGCAAAGCAATAGAGCTCGAGACCGCCTTGCTCGGTATGGACACTCGTCCGGTTGCCAACAGGGGTCGCATCTTGAATCGTGCATGGCTCGGCACAGTCGAACGCCAATCGGGTCTGGTCTTGCAATCACATACTTGAAGTAACAGCTTCATGGTTCCCGCGATGCTTGTGCTAGGGGGCCGAATGTTGGGGTCAGGCATGAGTATGGACTTGTGGCGCGTCTGACAGCCATCTTCATGGGTAATCCTATGCTCTCCGTTTGAGGCCATTACGGAGGCCGCTGTTCAGCGCAACGTTTGACCTTCTTGCTGGGGAAAGGAAATTGCGCATGCGCTACCCAGGAAACCGCTCAGCAAGTGCAGCTAAGAATGGGATTGACTCCAGCCAGGTATCAGCCTGCGGTGAGGCGGAATATCATCCGTCGTGCGGCTGCGAGCAAGGAGGTGTGTCGATGAACGTGAGGGAGGACCTCACCGATTCACACATGAACCAGCACGTCCATGTTCGGCTGATACCGCTTCACCTTGATCGATCCTATCTTTTTCTGCCACTGCGCCATGTCATAGGCCAGTTGTAGGCGCAACCAGTGTTCCGGGGTGCTGCCGAATGCCTTGGACACACGAATCGCCATTTCCGGGGAGACGGCGGTCTGTTCGTTGATCACCCGTGACAGCGTCTGGCGAGTCACGCCCAACACTGCGGCCGCCTTCGTCACGCTGAGACCGAGTGGTTCAAGGCAATCATGCTTGATGATGCTTCCGGGGTGGACGGGGTGTTTCATCGGCATCGTATGCTCCTTCTCTAATGATAATCGACAAGATCCACATCCAAGGCAGATCCGTCTTCAAATCGGAAAATGATCCGGTGGTTCCTGGAGACTGCCACGCTCCAGAAGCCGCGCAGATTGCCAGTCAACGGATGCAATCCGTAGCCGGGCAGGCGAAGTTCGGAGACCTCATGCGCTGCATCGAGAAAGGTCAAAAATCGTTCCGCCTTCTGGGCGATATCAGATCGTAACTTGCTCCGGTCACCCTTGTCATAGAGCAGTTTGAGCCCTTTGTGCTTGAAGTTCTCGATCATCGTGCCAAGCGTACCATGTCACATGACGTGTTACAAGGTGGTGACCATTTTATGTCAGCCGAAGCGCTTCGCGGTTGTGTTCGCAGGAATCGTTCGCGGTGCGAGCGCAGTGTTCGTTGAATGGTTGGGACAGGAAAAGGGGACAGGGTGCGTCGGCGCGAAGCCGGAGGAGAGTCGCGAATGAAAGAGTCGTACAAGGTAAGACCGAGCCAGTCGCCTTGGCCTCGCGTGATGCGTGGTGTCGGGCAACCGGCAGGACGACGCGTTCACAGAGGGACAACCGGGCGGTGTATGGAGCTCCGAAAACATCGTTCTGCGGTGGCCGACCTTGTCCTGACAAGGGGAAGGCAATAGTCATGTCGAACAACCCTGGCGAGTCCGGTGTGACCCCCACGGAGTCTGAGACCACAGGCACGGGTGGACACGTTTCTCACGGAAGCCGAGAGACCCCGGTGACCTCCACTTCCCCCATGGAAGTGGATCGGTCGGAGAAGGCGCGAGGCCACAAGGCCGACCGGCCCGTCGCCGGGGAGTCAGACGGCTCCATAGTACCGGAGAAGCCGGCGAACAAGGGCGGCGTGCCGCTGCCTGCGGAGTTGGCGGAGGGAAGGGAGCTGACCAAGGAGAACACCGGGCAATCGCTACTGGACCGGATTCAACGCCGGAACGCGGACGGGACACCGTTCGTCCCCAGATCGTGCGGATTGCTGGGTGTACGTGACGCGGCACAGAAAGATACGAAGCGGAAGTTCACCAGCTTGCTGCACCCTCGTGGCGACACTGACGGCGCTTGAAGCCCGTGTCAAGACGGTCGCATCGTGCGTTCGCCCGGACGATAAATTCGAGGGCCCGAAGCGGCTGCTGCTGCAGACCCTGGCGGTCGTGATTCCGCTCATGAAAGCCGGAGATGTGGTGGCGCCGGAAATCCGGGACCGCCTGGAGCGGGAGGGGTAGAACTAATGGTCAGCAGCGGGAGGACCGACAGGCGGGGTCTCTCGTGGGCTCATGATTTGGGGTGAGCGTGTGTGAGGTCACAGGGGCGGGTACCCCACACACGCATCTGCTTCTGAAGCGGTCTTGCTTCGACAAGGTATGGTCGCGAGTTTAGCGAGCCGGCGCGGTATCCGAACAGGCCGCAGGATTGGCCAAACAGAAAAGCGCCAGCAAAACGACACCTGTTCGACAGCGGTGAATCCAAAGATCTGGCGTGGTTTTTCAGTGAACCCTCGGTGAACGCGTCCAACGTTCAGTCTTGGGTGGAAGTATCGCCTGGTGTCAGGTCGGTACAGGAATCAAAAAGAAAGACGATCTGACATTGCAGGTACGAATGGAGCCTGCTGCCTTCTGCTACAGGCAGCCAATGGTCACTGTAGCGCCTCTCCACGGGTTTGGTGCGTGCGGTGGCGGTTCACGCTGCAAATTCGGCCTATTCTACCTGTCTGCTCAATCCATGCCCGGGCATTGCCTTTGCTCATTCTGACGTAAGGACCTTCTGAAGCCGACGCTGGAGTTGCGGCGAAGGGCCATTATTGGTGCTCTATCACCCAGGGGTGCAACATGACAGGGGAGAACGCACAGAAAATCACGTTGAGTGTGATCAAGGCGGACATCGGTGGATTTGTCGGGCATTCAGCCATGCATCCGGCCTTGATGGATTGCGGGAAGGAGAAGCTTGCGGGAGCGAAGACCAGCGGGTTGCTCGTCGATTACCATGTGTCGGCCTGCGGCGATGACTTGCAACTCATCATGACGCATCGTCACGGCGTGGATCACGAGCGGATCCACCGTCTTGCGTGGGACACCTTCGAGGCCGGCACTGCGGTCGCGAAGGAACTGCATCTCTACGGCGCAGGGCAGGATCTGCTGGCCGATGCTTTCAGTGGGAATGTGCGAGGGCAGGGGCCTGGTGTGGCTGAAATGGAGTTCGTGGAACGGAAGTCCGATCCGGTGTTGATCTTCATGGCGGACAAGACGTCGGCGGGTGCTTGGAATCTCCCCCTGTATAAGATGTTCGCCGATCCGTTCACTACGGCCGGTCTCGTCATCGCCCCGACATTGCATCAGGGGTTCCGGTTCGAAGTGCATGACATTTACGAGCACAAGAAGATCTCATTCGATTGTCCCGAAGAACTCTACGACATGTTGATGTTCATCGGTTCCCCCGGTAAGTACACGATCAAGTACGTGTACTCACGAGCGGATGGGACGATTGCGGCGGCTTCGTCGACGGAGCGCCTCTCGCTCATTGCGGGCAAGTATGTCGGCAAGGATGATCCGGTGATGATCGTCCGCGCGCAGCAGAACTTTCCGGCAGTGGGCGAAGTGCTCGATCCGTTCCGGTATCCCTGGATCATCGAGGGCTGGATGCGTGGTTCGCATTACGGTCCGCTCATGCCGGTCTCGGTGAAGCAAGCGACGCCGACACGCTTCGATGGGCCTCCGCGTGTCGCCTGTCTGGGCTTTCAACTGGCGGACGGCACACTCGTCGGGCCTCGGGATATGTTCGACGATCCGTCGTATGATGAAGCGCGCCGGGATGCGAACCGGATCGCCGATGTGTTACGGATGCACGGTCCCTTTGAACCGCACCGATTGCCCCTCGACGACATGGAGTACACGACCATGCCGCAGATTATGAAGAAGTTGGAAGGTCGCTGGGCTAAGGTGTAGCTGGTTGCGGAGAACTATGGTCACGGTCGATCAGCAGGCAGTCGCGAGGGAATGGCGGGCGAGGGGCTTCAGTTGTGATCTTTGGGTTGATCCGCCCGGGCAAGTGTGGGAGGATTACCGCCACGCGACCGACGAGTTGGTGATGCCGGTCGAGGGCCGGTTGGAACTGGAGTTCGGGGGCCGGTGTGTCCGGCCAGAACCGGGCGAGGAGATCCTGATTCCGGCCGGAGTGTCCCATACCGTCAGAAACATCGGCGGCACCAGCGTGAAGTGGCTGTATGGATACAGTCGCTAACATCCGAGACGAACTGACTCAGCAGAGGGAGAGGAGCCCATGCCGACAACGACGCAATTTGTGGTGAGTGGACAGAGTAAGCCTGGAGTGCTGGCTGAAGTGGCGGCCGTGCTCGGGGCTGCGGGAGTCAACATCAAGGCGTTCTCTGCGCCCGAGGTCACCGGCCCCGGGAAGCTGCGGTTGATCGTGGCGGATGTGGATGCGGCTCGTATTGCGCTCAGAAAATCCAAGATCAAGTTCCGTGAAGAGACCGCCCTGATTTTGAGTCTGGAGAATAAGCCCGGCGCCTTGAAACAAGTGGCCGATTCGCTCACCAGGGCTCGCATCAACGTGAAGTGCGGCTATTGCACCCCGTCGCGGGAAGGCAAACGCGCGATCGTGGTTCTGACCGTTTCGAACACGACCAAAGCCCTCGGGGTGCTGCGCACCCATTCACTCGACGAATTCTAATCCGACGTATGCCGGGGGAGAAGAAGACAAGCACCAGCCGTCTTCTTCTCCCCCTGTTCGCTTTTTTCCTCACCACATGGCTCAGCGGGTGCTCCGGCTGGAGTCCGGCGCGTCCGTCGTATCCGCCCGGCTATCCGTTGGGATTTATCGAACGGGGCAGCGCGTCCTGGTATGGACCGGGCTTCCACGGCAACCGCACGGCGAACGGTGAAATCTACGACATGCACAAATTGACGGCGGCGCACCGGACATTGCCGCTGGGATCGGTGGCGGTCGTGCGATCCCTGAGCACCGGCCGGCAGGTGACCGTGCGGATCAACGATCGGGGGCCGTTCGCGCGCGGGAGAATTCTGGATCTGTCTCTAGCCGGAGCCCAGGCGGTCGGGATGGTCGGGCGCGGCACCGATGAGATCGAACTCCGGGTGATCGGTTACGAGGGACGAGCCGGGGGGATGGGGGTGTTGCGTGTGCAGGTCGGTTCCTTTGCCGATCCGGCAAACGCGCGAGCTTTGGTCGAACGGTTGAGGAGTGCCTATCCTGGTTCAAAGATCGTCGGCATCGATCTTCCGGATGGTCGCCGGTATCGGGTGTATGCGGGACAATTTCAAACGGAGGCCGCAGCCGAGCAGGCCGCCGCGCATCTGAGACGAGCACTGGAGACCGATCCATTCATCGTGCGCGACGATGCGCCGGCGGCGACTACGGGGAATCCTTGAGGGTGCGGGAGCATGGCAAATAGTCTAAATGACTGATATGCTGATTAATTGTGCTCGGCATGGAAGTGTTGTAATGCTTGATGCGCCTGTCCGCCTGTGCTAATTGTAATACGCGATGGATGAAAGTGACCCGAGAGGACCCGGTCTGGTCGTCTTCTCACGACAGAGGGCAAGTCTTGCAGTTCGAACCCAGGGCTTCGGACTGATCCAAGGTTCCACCATTCACTCCTTCAACGTGAGTCTGCACCTCTAACTTCGATAGGTCTTATGGACATTATCGTTCTGATCGTCCTCATTCTGTTGTCCGCGGTGATTTCTGTTGTTGAGGTCGGATTCTACTCCGTCAACGATACGAAGCTTAGGGCGCTGGCCGATACGGGCAGCAAGCGGGCGGAGATGGCCCTCCATCTTCGAACCGATCCGCAACGCCTCCTGTTGACCATCCTGGTCGGAGATCGACTGATCGACACCGCCACCGCATCGCTGGCTACGATTATTGCGCTGAACCGATTCGGAGGGCAGGGGCTGGAAGGTGTGCTGGGTGAAGCCTTCGCGGTGCTGGTCGGTATTCTGACCTTTGTTCTGTTGGTGTTTGCGGATCTCGTGCCCAAGACCCTGGCTGCCAAATACTCGGTTCCTGTGGTGCTGAACATGGCCTATCCGGCCTATGCGGCCCAGCAGGTGCTCACCCCGATCATGTTCTTCGTGGTGCCGCTTATCTATAAGTTGACCGGCGGTAAAGGGCTCAATGTTCCCTTCGTCACGGAAGAAGAGCTGAAGATCATGCTGGATCAGAGCAGCAAGAGCGGCGCCATCGAGGCGCAGGAAGTGAAGATGATCAAGAACGTCTTCCAGCTGAAGGACATCACGGCCGAAGACTGTATGACCCCGCGTATCTACATGTTCTCGCTGGACTGCAATCAATATCTCCGCGAAGCGAAAGAGCTGCTGTTCAAGTCCAAGTATTCGCGCATTCCACTGTACGAAGGCACGCTGGATAACATTATCGGGATTCTCTACAAGACCAAGGCGTTGACGGCGTTGGCCCAGGGCCATACGGAGATGAAGCTCCGCGACATTGCGCAGCCCGCTCTGTTTATCCCGCATACGAAATCCGCGGACGACCTGATGAAGCAGTTTCAGTTGGACAAACGCCACATGGCGATTGTGGTCAACGAGTTCGGTGGTGTGATGGGGCTCGTCACGTTGGAAGACCTGCTGGAAGAAGTGGTCGGCGAGATTGTCGATGAGACGGATATCACGGAAGAGTTGATCAAACGTATCGGCAAGAACCAGATCCTGGTGCATGGGCGCACCGAGGTCCGGAAGGTCAACGATTTCCTCAAGGTGGATTTAGGCGACGATGCCGTGACGATCAGTGGCTTAATTCAGCATGAACTGGGCAGGATTCCCAAGGTCGGTGAAGAAGTGCATATCGCCAATTGCCGCCTGGTCATTCATGAGGCGGACCCGCGGGTCATCAAGAGCGTCAACATCTACAAAGAAGAAAAACACCCCATCACGCATGAGCCCATCGTCGATGAGCATGCCCCTGTCACTCAGGCGTCACTAGAGCGGTAAATTCCGTTTCCGTCAGAATCCGCACCCCTAGTGTCTGGGCCTGGTCCAGTTTCGACCCCGGATCGGTCCCTGCCACCACAAACGATGTCTTCTTGCTGACACTCGACGAGACCTGTCCCCCTTGTCGCTCCACCAATTGTTTGGCCTGGTCGCGACTGTAGCCGGCTAGCCCACCGGTAAAGACGAACGTCTTGCCGGCCAGGCGTTGGCTGCCGGCTGCGTTCTCAGTGGTCGGGGGAGTGATCGTCAGGCCCCGTTCGATCAGACGCGCGATGACGGCCCGGTTCCGCTCCTCGCTGAAGAACGAGGCGAGGCTGGCGGAAATCTCCGGGCCGATTTCGCGCACCTGCAGCAATTCCTCCTGCGTCGCCGACATCAGCTCCGGCAGCGCGCCGAACTGTTTGGCCAGCACGCGGGCGATGTGCTGCCCCACCTGCCTGATGCCCAGACCCATCAACAGCCGGTCCAGCGACACGGATTTACTGCGTTCAATCGATTCGAGGAGCAGGCTTGCCGATCGGTCGGCGAATCCCTCCAGCGTGAGTATCTGCTCTTTGGTCAGGCTGTAGAGGTCGGCCAGGTCGCGGACAAACCCGACATCGACCAGTTGGGCGATCGTCTTCTTTCCCATCCCATCGATATCCAGCGTGCTCTTCGAGGCGAAGTGTTCGATGGCACCCTTCAGTTGGGCGACGCACACGGTCTGGCCGGTACAGTAGAAGTAAGCCCCTTCGCGGGCCACAGCCGATCCGCAGACCGGGCAGTGGTCCGGCATGACGAACGGAGCCTGTCTCGTTTCTCCGGGAATCGGGACCCGTTCAGCGATGGCGGGGATCACGTCGCCGGCGCGTTCCACCTTGACGGTGTCCCCCACGCGGACGTCTTTTCGCGCGACCTCATCCGCATTATGGAGGGTGGCCCGGCTGATCGTGACGCCTCCGACCTCCACCGGCTTCAGCAGGGCCAGCGGCGTCAACGTGCCGGTGCGACCGACCGAGACGGCGATGTCCTGAATGACCGTGATTTCTTTTCGGGGTGCAAACTTGTAGGCGATAGCCCAACGGGGGCTGCGGGATTTGCTGCCCAGCTGGTCTTGCCAGGTCCGGCGGTCGAGTTTGACGACGATGCCGTCGATTTCAAACGGCAGAGAGTCCCGCATCCCATCGGTGCCGGCATGGAACGAGAGGACTTCCTCGATCGAGCTGCAACGTTGCCGGTGTGTGGGAACCGGGAGACCCCAGGCGGCCAAGGCGTCCAACTCTTCCCAATGGGTGGGTGGCGCTGTGCCTGATATTGCCATGATGTCGTAACAGGTCAGGGTCAAGGGGCGCGACGCGGTGATACGGCTGTCCAGCTGGCGCAACGATCCTGCTGCGGCATTCCGCGGGTTTGCAAAGGCTTCCTCGCCCCGTTCCGTCATGCGGCGGTTGAGCGCCTGAAATTCATCCAGACGCATGTAGACCTCGCCGCGCACGACCACGTGCGCGGGCAGGGAGGGCTGGGGATCGAGCTGTAGCGGCAACGCGCGGATCGTTCGCAAATTGATCGTCACGTCTTCGCCGACCAGGCCGTCTCCCCGGGTGGCGCCGCGGACGAAGGCGCCCCGGTCGTAGACCAGTTCCACCGACAGGCCATCGAATTTCGGTTCTGCCGCGTAGACGATCTGGTCGGTTTCCAGCTCCCGCTTCATCCGCGCATCGAAGGCGCGCACATCGTCCTGATCGGTAATGGAATCGAGACTGAGCATCGCCTTTTCGTGGGAGACCTTGGTGAGTTCCTCCAGCGGTGGTGCGCCGACTCGTTGGGTGGGCGAGTCGGCGGTGACCAGGTCGGGATGGGCAGTTTCGAGGCCGACGAGCTCGCGAAAGAGCCGGTCGTATTCCGCGTCGGAAATCTCCGGCCGGTCCTTTGTGTAGTAGAGGTGGTCGTGATGGCGGATTTGGCGACGAAGATCGGCGATCCGTTGTTCAGCTGTCTGATGAGGCATGAGCTGGTTACTCACGAATAAATTGAGCCGCGAAGCTGCGGATCTCGTGTCCGTTCAATACATGGAACCGCCGCAGACGGTCGATCATCTGTCCTGAAAACCGGCTCAACGGAATCGACACCAGGCGCCGGTCGAATTGTCTGGCGATCTGCCTCCAGCGCGCCTTGGGCGGAACCGGTGTCACCAGGGCCAGGTGGGTTTCACGCGAATGGACCGCTCCGGCAGCAATCAAGCGTTCTTCAAGGGTCCTGGCAAATCCGAGTGCTTCGTCGGTCCAGATGTCCGGGATCGGGCGGGGCGGAAAAATAAACAGGGCGCCGCCGTAACGCGATTGCCCGATGCCCGGCGCGATCATGTTGTTCAGGAAGGGTGTCGCGTAGAAACAAAGCGTGGACTCCTGCGCATGTTCGGCATACCAGGTGGCCTGCCAGCTGTACTGCTCCGGATCGCCGGGGGTGTCGAACAGAAAGATCACCGTATCCACGTTCCCGCGCGCGGGGGGAATTTCTTTGACGTAAATCTCCATGCGTTGCGGACGACCCGGCTTCTGCCGTTGATGCCAATGGCGCAGGCTCTCCCGGATGTCGATCCCATCTTTCATCGAGGTCGTAAATTTTTCGCTCTTGGCGAGATCGGCCCCGATGATGGCCTTTGCCTGTTCCCGGACATGGGCCTGGAAACTTTCGATCTTGGAATCTTCCGGAGGCCAGGAACATTGCCGATGTGGATTCCACAGATAGGACCACTGCCGGCTCGTGCGACGCGGCGGGCGGGGCCGGAGCGAGAGCGAACGCCAGGCCAGGGGCGTACCCTGGAGCCGGTTCTTCGCCCGCACCACCTGTTCGTCCGGCAGGGCGAACCGGCCGAGCCCGGCTGAGAGGTGAGGCACATGGCTCTGCTCGATGTCTTGATAGGAGTAACTCTTGGCGGTTTCGAGCAGGCGAACCGCGAAGTCATCACCCGCCATCTGTTTCGCCGCGAGGACCAGCGTGTAGAGGTCGGGCGTCAATCGCCGCTCCAAGAGCGCGTGGTTCCGCACATACTGCAAGTAGGCTTGCAGCAACTGCGGTGTCACCCAGGTGGGGACGGTTTGACCCTCCGCGTCATGGCCGGTCTGCCACCTTGTGCGTGTTTCGAGCAGGAGTTCTTTGATCCCGTCGATGGTGAGGTGGCGGTCCGAATGGACGGTGGCGCGACGTCGCTCATACAGCTCCGTGAGGAACGGCAGTTCACCCAAAACAAAATAGAGGGAGGTCGGCTCGACGAGGTACCGTTCGGGGCGCCTGAAGTCGAGCGCCGGGATTTGATAGTCGGTTCGCTGTTGATACGCCTGACGAATCCAGGGCCAGTCGGCGAAGTGACACAAACAGAGAATCTGCTCATACTCCATTTCGAGTTGGTGGAGTTGAAACGCCATCCAGGCGATGCGGGCCTGTTGTTGACTGCCCTCCGCAGGCGGCGTGAGCATGGGTACCATCGCGGCGGCAAAGGTGGCATAGGAGAGGCGTTTGAGCACGTAGGCATCGGGGGAGACGAAGGGAACCGGCTCCACGACGGCGGTTTCGCGATCGATATAGGCCCTGGGGATGCCTTCTCCCATGGCGACGCGAATCCCCATGATGACCGCCTGGCAGGGATCGACCGGCACGTAGTTCACGGTGGCGGCACGTTCCTGATCGCGTTCCGGCTGGACGATCACGCTGATCGTCGGCAGGTCCAGCACGGCTTCTTCCAGCGGCGACTCGAAGGAGGGCGGAAGCGGAACTGCGAGACAGTCGAACCGGCGTTCGATCAGCCTGTCGCGTACTTCCTGAGCAACATCGCCGCTCCCGTGCAGGAGCGGGAACAGTTCGATGCGTGGCGATAGGCGGAAGACGGAGTCGGCGGTGGAGGATGACACTGCCATTATCGGCCGGGATGTAGGGGGTCGTCGCTTTCGAAAAAGAAATCGCCGAGGCCCTGCGGCAGCGCCTGGTCGCCCAGGGCGCGTTTCCGCCGGCGTGACTGAGTCGGCAGGTCGAGCGCTTCTTCGCCGAGGACTTTGATCAGCGATTCCCGCCAGGCGGCATCGGCGGATAACGGGTGCGCTGGATCCTGTGCGCGACGCTTCAACGCATATTGGAGCAGATGAATACCGTCGCGCACGGAATATTCCAGATTGAGCTGGTGGGCCTCCTGGAGAAACTCGACCGTCATGGCCAGCATCTCCGCCGGGGCGAAGGGCAGATGATACCGGAGGATCGCCAATTCGTCCTCGCGCGCAGGGAACCCCATGCCCAGCGTCGGCTGCAAGCGCGAGAGAATATAGTCTGGCACCTCGTAGGTGGAGGCGTCTTCGTTCATGGTTACGCAGCAACGGAAATCGGCATGGGCGTTGATTAAAATGCCGGCAATGATGGATTCCACGCAGCGCCGGTGATCCAGAAGCGGAGCCAGCGAGGCCCAGCTCTTTTCGTTCATGCGGTTGCCTTCGTCCAGCACGCAGATGCTGCCCGTGAGCACTGCGGTAATCAGCGGTGAGGCGTGGTAACTGATGGTGCCGGATTCTGCCAGGACCGGAGTGATCAGGAGATCTTCCGGGCGGGTATCGGCGGTGCACTGGAACACGTAGAGATCCTGCTTGCGTTCGCGGGCCCCAGCCATCGCCAGGGTGGTCTTGCCGATCCCCGGTTGGCCGGTGATGCGGGGAGACAGCGGCAGGTCACGCTCGTCGATCACCAGCCAGCAGGCCAGTAACTGTTTCAGAATCTCCCGGTTCCCAATCCATTCCTGGCCCATCGTCATGGGTTGAGCCAGGTGCAGCGTAATGCCTTCGATGGTGACGGTGCGGGAGGTGCCCGGTTGTGTGCTGGGTGACATGGTCTTTCGTGCCGGCCATTGGATAGAATAGGCGGAACAGCAATCTCGTGCGAACGGTAGCATAGGGGTGGGGAGAGGGTCAAACGTCTGAGCCGCCCATTTCACTTTGACTTTCGCTGCCTTGGACCGTATTCTACCCACTTTCGAAGGCTGCGAATCGGAAGCGGATGCGCCATGAGCGGGTTACCTTGATGGCACTCGAAAGCCTCCCCTGGAGAAGGCGCAACGAAGGAGCGATATGATGAGTCAGCGAAACTCACGGATGAGACGCGCGGTAATAGTTCCGATCGGGTTGCTCGTATTGAGCGGCCTGAATGTGGGCGGATGCGTGATGTCGGAGAAGTACGAAGCCGAGAAAGCGCGCAGCCTGAACTTCCAGCGGCTCCTGGCGCAGGAAGAAAAGCGAAGCGCCGAATTGGACAGCGAAGTGAAACGAAGCAAGCGCGAACTGAGCGAGTATGAGGCGCGTAATCGCGAACTCGGCGCTCAGGTGGAAGCGGTGCGTCAGCAGGCGGCGCAGATTCAGGAAGAGGCTCAGGCGATGAAGGAAGCCAGCCTGTTGGAGAAGCGGGCGCATGAAGACATGAAGCGCCTGACGACGATTCCATCCAAGGCCAAGAAGGCAGCGTCCGCGCCGAAGAAAGACGTTACGGCTGCCGTCGATGAGGCGCTGAAGACGGATGTGTCGTCGGAGTTGAGCCTGGAGTCGGCGAAGGACGCGGCCAAGGATACATTCGGTCACGAGCAGGCGGCAGTGGATGCCCTCGGTGCATTGTCGGCATCGGCAACCGGCAACACCCACACGGTGCGTTCCGGTGAAACCCTCTATCGCATCGGGCAGAAGTACCACGTCGGTGTGGATCAATTGCGGAAGTGGAACAATTTGGACAATAACACGGTGGTGGTCGGGCAGAAGTTGATTGTCAGCCGGCCCTAGTGTCGCGATCGTCGTGTTGTATGAGCAGACAGCAATACTCTCTCACCCTGGATGAGTTTCGAGCCCTGGCGGCGGAAGGCAATCTGATTCCGCTCTATCGGGAGATTCTGGCGGACTATGAGACGCCGGTGTCGGCGTTTGCCAAGATCGACCATGGGCCGACGGCCTATCTGCTGGAGAGTGTGGCCGGCGGTGAAAATTGGGCGCGGTATTCGTTCCTGGGAAGCGGCTCCTCGGCGGTGATCCGGGAGGAGAAGGGCGATCTGGTGTTGACCCGAGGGAAGAAGACCCTGCGGATTCAGAGCCGCGGCAATCCGCTGGAGCGGTTGCGCGAATTGATGGAAGAATATCGTCCGGTGACGGTGCCGGGCCTGCCCCGGTTCGTGGGCGGCGCCGTCGGCTATTTCAGCTACGACATGGTGCGCACGTTCGAGGAGCTGCCGGCTCTGCGCAAGGACAGCCTCGGGATGCCGGACTTCGCCTTTCTGCTCACCGACACGCTGCTGATCTTCGACAACGTGTCGCAGAAAATCAAAGTGGTCGCGAACGCCTACCTGGAATCGACCAAGGAACGGGACATCCGTGACGCCTATCGCCATGCGACGGCGCGGATCGAAAAGATGATCGCGCGGTTGAAGCGTCCGGTGCGGCAACCACGCCAGAAACGCCGCCGGAAGCCGATCACCTTTACGTCCAATATGAACAAGGCCGATTTCGAGAAGATGGTCACGCGGACCAAGGAGTACATCCGCTCGGGAGATATCGTGCAGGCCGTCTTGTCTCAACGATGGGAAACGCAAATCCACACAACGCCGTTTCAGCTCTATCGTGCCCTCCGAGTCATCAATCCCTCGCCCTACATGTATTACCTGCGTGTGGCCGGCGTGGAGTTGGTGGGGTCCTCGCCGGAGACCCTGGTGCGGTGCGAAGACGGCCAGATTTCGTTGCGCCCCATTGCCGGGACGCGTCGTCGCGGGCAGACCCCTGAAGAGGATCAGGAACTCGGGCGGCATTTGTTGGCAGACGAAAAGGAGCGGGCCGAACATGTGATGCTCGTGGATCTGGGCCGGAACGACGTGGGCCGGGTCGCGGCACGCGGCTCGGTGAAAGTCGAGTCGCTGATGCAGGTCGAGCGGTATTCCCACGTCATGCATATCGTGTCGCAGGTGACCGGCCAGTTGGAAAAGGGCAAATCGGTGTACGACGTCATGCGGGCCTGTTTCCCGGCGGGGACCGTGTCCGGCGCGCCGAAGATTCGCGCGATGGAAATCATCGAGGAGTTGGAATCGACGCGCCGTGGTCCTTACGCGGGCGCGGTGGGTTATTTCGGATTTTCCGGCAACATGGACATGTGCATCAACATCCGGACCGTCGTGATCAAGGGGCGGCAGGCCTATATTCAGGCGGGAGCCGGTATCGTCGCCGATTCGATTCCTGAACATGAATACGAAGAAACCTGCAACAAGGCGCGGGCGATGATGAAGGCCATCGAACTCGCCGAGCAGGGGCTGGAATAGGAGCGGAGCGTATGGCGAATAGCATAGAGCTGATAGGAAGAGAACTTCTTGTCCGTTCTATAAGCCATCTGCCATAAGCTCCGAGTATTCATATGTTGTTAATGATCGACAATTACGATTCCTTCACCTACAACCTCGTGCAATATTTCGGCGAGTTGGGGGAAGATGTCGTGGTCTACAGGAACGACAAGATCTCCATCCAGGAAATCGAAGCGTTGAAGCCGCGCCGGCTCGTCATTTCGCCCGGCCCCTGCACGCCGAACGAGGCGGGAATCTCGGTGGAGGCGATTCGGTATTTCGGCGGCAAATTGCCGTTGCTGGGCGTCTGTCTCGGTCACCAATCGCTGGCGGTTGCGTTCGGCGGCGAAGTGATCCGCGCCGAGCGTCTCATGCACGGCAAGACGTCTATGGTTCGCCACGACGGTCGCACGATCTTTCGCAATCTGCCGAACCCGTTCGAGGCCACTCGCTACCATTCGCTCATTGTGAACCGCAAGAATCTCCCGGACTGTTTTGAGATCAGCGCCGAGACCGCCGAAGGCGAGATCATGGGGATGCGTCACAAGACGCTGGGCATCGAAGGGGTGCAATTCCATCCGGAGTCGATTCTCACCACCGCCGGTAAGGAGCTGCTCAGAAATTTCTTGAAACTCTAGTCCACAGCAGTCGGCCATCAGCAATCAGTGCTCTCTCCGAGGCCTTCCGACTGATTGCCGGCAGCGGATCGCTGATCGCGCCCCTCATGATCAAAGACGCAATCAATACATTGGCCGAACGGTCGGACCTCACCGAACAAGAGGCTGAGACCGTGATGGGCGAGATCATGGACGGCGCGGCGACCTCCGCCCAGATCGCCGGGTATCTCATGGGGCTTCGGATGAAGGGGGAGACCGTGGCGGAGATCGCCGGCTCCGTCCAGGCCATGCGGGCCCGCGCGACCAAAATCCGGGTGCGGGATTCCCAGGTGGTGGATACCTGCGGGACCGGCGGAGATCGGGCTCATACCTTCAATATTTCGACCACGGCGGCATTCGTTGTGGCGGGGGCCGGCCTGACGGTCGCCAAACACGGCAACCGGTCGGTGTCGTCCAAGTCCGGCAGCGCCGATGTGTTGGCGGCGCTGGGTGTGGCGATCGATTTGCCGCCTGAGCGGGTCGCCGATTGTGTGAACGAGGTGGGGATCGGGTTTCTCTTCGCGCCGCTCTATCATCGTGCGATGAAACACTGTGCCCAGCCGCGGCAGGAACTGGGGATTCGGACGCTGTTGAATATTCTCGGCCCCCTGACCAATCCGGCCGGTGCCCGCATACAGGTCGTCGGGGTATTCGATGCCGGCTTGACGGAGTTGTTGGCGAAGGTGCTGCTCCACCTGGGCGCGCAACATTGTTTTGTCGTGCACGGCATGGACGGATTGGATGAGATCACCGTCACGGACCGGACCCGGATTTCAGAGGGCAAAGCCGGCGTGGTGTCGAGTTATACCATCGATCCGACGGAATTCGGCCTCACACGCGTCAGGCCGAAAGAACTGGTCGGTGGGAGTGCGGAAGACAATGCCGCCATCACGCGCGATATTTTCCGGGGACGGAAAGGGCCAAAGCGCGACATCGTGTGCCTGAATGCCGCGCCGGCGCTCGTGGCGGGACGCAAGGCGAAGACGCTGCAGGAAGGGTTCCAACTCGCCCAGCAGACGATCGACTCGGGTGCGGCGATGGAGAAACTGGATCAGCTCATCGCATTTACGAAGAAGGCATCGTGACATCGTGATTCTCGATCGTATTCTCGAACATAAAAAAGCGGAAATTCGCCACAAGAACAGCCGCGGCTATCTCGCGGATCTGAAAACCAGAATTCGCGATGCCGGCCCGACGCTGGGGTTTGCCGTCAACCTGGACGCGCGCAGGACTCCGACCAGGCCCGCGCTCATCGCGGAGGTCAAGAAAGCCTCTCCGAGTCTCGGCCTGTTGCGGCCGGAGTTCGAGCAGCGCTTCGAGCCGGTGGCCATCGCCGAGGCCTATCGGGAGCATGGGGCCGCGGCTGTCTCCGTGCTGACGGACAAGGATTTTTTTCAGGGCAGCCTGGAGTATCTCTCCGATGTGAAGCGGAAAGTCGGCCTGCCTGCGCTGAATAAAGAGTTCATGGTGGCGGATATTCAGTTCTATGAAGCCAGGGCCTATGGCGCAGACGCGGTCCTGTTGATCGTGGCCGGTTTGGAAAAGCGCCAATTGATCGACTTTTCCGCACTGGCGAAAGAGTTGTCGCTCGATGTGCTGGTGGAGACGCATCATGAGCGTGAACTCGATATCGTGTTGGAATGGCTCCCGGATGTCCGTCTGATCGGCATCAACAATCGTGACCTCAAAACCTTCTCGACGGATCTGGGTGTGACCCTGCGGTTGGCGAAGCGCATTCCCGGCGACAAGCTGATCGTGAGCGAAAGCGGGATTCACAAGCGGGAGGATGTCACGCGGTTGGTGGAGGCCGGCGTCCATGCCATGCTGATCGGCGAGTCGCTGATCCGGGCTCAGGATATCGGCGTGAAGATTCGTGAGTTGCTGGGCGATGAATCCAACAAGGAGAAGCCATGAAGACGCGACTCTCTCTCGGTGTGATGGCGGCGCTGCTGACCGTGGCCGGTTGTATGAATCAGGAGATCCATGAATATTCCCCGAAGTGGGATGCCTGGATGGGCAGCAGCAAAGACGACCGCATTAAGGACATGGGCATTCCCACCCGGTGCCATTCCTTCAAGGACGGCGGCGAAGTGTGCGAGTGGTCTGTTCCCCAGCAGGACGGGCGGCAGGACTTGATCGGCCTGACGTTTAACGGCAAGGGGCAGGCCTGCCAATGGTCCTATCGCGGGTTCTACGGCATGCAGAAGAGCAAGCAGAGTTGCTGACGCCATGGCTGTGAAGGTCAAGATCTGCGGTCTGACGAATGCCGAGGATGCGGCGGTGGCGGTGGAGGCCGGTGCCGATGCGGTCGGGTTCGTGTTTCATAAGAAGAGCCCTCGGTGCGCGGAGCAGGCGGTGGTCAAGGCAATCGTGAAGGAACTGCCCCCGTTTGTGTTGCCGATCGGCGTGTTCGTGAATGAGGACGCCAAGGTGGTGCGGGACATCATGGACAGTTGCGGTCTTGCCCTTGCGCAGCTTCATGGGGATGAGACGGCGGCCTATTGCGAGATGCTGGGGCGGCCGGTGCTGAAGGCGATTCGGCTTAGGGATCGGCGCTCGTTTCTGGCCTTGGCTGAGTTTCAAGGGCGTGCCGGCGTGCGGGGATTTCTAGTCGATGCCTTTTCCCCCGACGCCTATGGCGGCACGGGGCAGGTGGCCGATTGGTCGCTGGCTGCTGAAGCGGCAGCGGTGGCGCGTATTCTGCTGGCCGGAGGATTGACGCCGGAGAACGTCGCGCAAGCCATCGAGCAGGTACGGCCCTACGGCGTCGATGTCAGCAGCGGAGTCGAGGCGTCGCCCGGCAGGAAGGACCATGACAAGGTCCGGGCGTTTGTGCAGGCCGTCAGGCTTGTCTCGCGCTAGGTCAGCGTCTATACTTTCATTTTTCACGACTAGCTGAAGGAATGTACATGGCGATACCAGATCGACATGGGCGGTTCGGCCCGTACGGCGGACGGTATGTCCCTGAAACTCTCATGCCGGCCTTGCTGGAGTTGGAAGAGGTGTACCAGCGCACACGCCGGGATAAGGGGTTTCAAGCCGAACTCAGGCACTATTTGAAAGAATATGTCGGGCGGCCGACGCCGCTGTATTTCGCCCAGCGTCTTACGAAACGATTGGGCGGCGCGAAGATTTACCTCAAGCGCGAAGACCTGTGCCATACCGGCGCCCACAAGATCAACAATGCGATCGGGCAGGCGCTGCTCGCGCGACGGATGAAGAAGCCTCGTCTGATTGCCGAAACGGGCGCGGGTCAGCACGGAGTGGCGACGGCCACCGTGGCTGCCATGTTCGGGTTGGAATGTGAAATCTATATGGGCACGGAAGACATGCAGCGGCAGGCGTTGAATGTCTTTCGGATGCGACTCCTGGGTTCGACGGTCACAGGCGTGGATGCCGGCAGCCGGACGTTGAAGGATGCCATCAGTGAAGCGATGCGGGATTGGACGACCAATGTGCGGACGACTCATTATGTGTTGGGTTCCGTCCTCGGCGCGCATCCCTATCCGATGATGATCCGGGATTTTCAATCCGTGATCGGTCGTGAAGCCCGCAAGCAGATTCTGGCAGCGGAAGGGCGCCTACCCGATTGCCTGATTGCCTGTGTCGGCGGCGGCAGTAATGCGATGGGGCTGTTCCATGCCTTCGTTCCGGATAAAAAGGTCAGGATGGTGGGAGTGGAAGCCGGGGGGCTGGGTGTCGAGAGCGGCAAACATGCGGCCCGATTTGCGGGCGGTCGCCCCGGCGTGTTGCAAGGGACCATGACCTATCTGCTGCAGGACGAGAACGGGCAGGTGAATCTCACCCATTCCGTCTCGGCAGGTTTGGACTATGCGGCCGTGGGGCCGGAGCACAGCTACTACAAAGAAACGAATCGTGCCCAGTATACGTCGGTCACGGATGACGAGGCGTTGGAGGCGTTCGATCTGCTCGCGCGGGAGGAGGGGATCATGCCCGCGCTGGAAAGTGCCCATGCCATCGCCGAGGTGGTGAAGTGCGCGCCCACAATGAAGAAGAGCCACATCCTGATCGTGAACCTTTCCGGGCGCGGCGACAAGGATGTGCAGCAGGTGGCGAGAATCAAAGGCGTGACGCTGTAGCAGGAGGTTGAAAACGGCCTCCAGCGTTGTTCTCGCGGCGCGCAGAGGTTCGACGTACTGCAGGAGTACGCCTCACCTCCGCGCTTGTTGCGGCCTCGCTGGATGACCGTTTTGAACCTCCTGCAATTGGTGTTGAAGGGCGAGCGAGAGGCATAGGTATATCCATATGAATCGTTTGGATCGCACATTGAGTCAGTTGAAGGCGAAGGGGGAGAAGGCGCTGATCACCTACATCATGGCGGGGGACCCGTCGTTGCAGGAGACAGAGCAGTTGGTGCTCGAATTGGAGCGGGCGGGCGCCGACGTCATCGAATTGGGGGTGCCCTTTTCCGATCCCATCGCCGATGGACCGGTGATTCAGAAAGCAGCCGAGCGTGGTCTCCAAAGCGGGACGTCGCTTCGAAGGATTCTGGAATCGGTGCGGCATCTTCGGACCTCGACCCAGATCCCTATCGTATTGATGGCTTATTACAACAACATTCACGCGTTCGGTGAGGCGGAATTCTGCCGGATCGCTGCGGATGCGGGTGTGGATGGATTGATCGTGCCGGATATGCCGCCGGATGAGGCGGGGCCGCTGCGTGGTCCGGCTGATGAGGCCGGACTCCATCTGATCTTTCTGTTGGCTCCGACCAGCACTGCGTCGCGGCGGGCCTATGTGGCGAAGGAGTCCGGCGGATTTGTCTATTATGTTTCCATCACGGGCATTACTGGGGCTAAACTCCAGGATGTGGCGAGCGTGCGCGAGAACGTCGCCAAGATCAGAAAGCACACCAAGACCCCGGTGGCTGTGGGATTCGGCGTGGCGACTCCGGAGGATGCCGCGCGGGTTGCTCAGGTCGCCGATGGTGTGATCGTGGGCAGCGCAATTGTGCGTCGTGTTGGAGAGCATGGGCAGGATGGCCGACTCGTTCAGGAAGTGGGTGCGTTCGTGCGATCCCTCAAGGAGGCGATGCAGCCGGCCTAGCCGGCAGCTCTTTTGCCCCCTCAGTATTCTGTTCAACGTTTCAGCCGACATCTTCATACATTATTCCTATGGAGCCCTGTTCGTCGGGTCAGTCAGACCAGGACGGCGGCTCCTGTTTGCGTATTGTCCTGATCCAAGGAATTCGTGGCAGCGGAGACATTCCCTGCCGCGCAACGCTTGACGCTTCATATGAGGAGACGCCATGGCCGTAGCTCGTCGCAAGGTCAGCCGAACCAACCGCAAGACGACATCGAAAACCGCATCGGTCGCTCCACGCCGCAAAGCTACGGCTCGTGTGCCTGCGGCAATGGGTGAAGAGCGCATCATCCGCACCCTGCAACAGGGATTGTTCGATACCCTGTCCGGTTCCGAAGGGGAGGGCCGTTCACCCATCAGCGTCTCGGCGGCGTTTGTCCAATCGTTCCTGCAACTGACCAAGGTTCAGGCGATCGCCGTGTACGTTCGTGATGAGCAGACCCGCGAGATGACCTGCCTGGCGGAGGCCGGGAGCAGCGATGCATCGGTGGCCGAGAAATGGCGGGAGGGCCTGGCCAGGGCGGAGCAGAATTCGCAGGTGAGCAGTGGCGACTTGTATGGCGTACGGTTGCACCGGATCGGTCGGATGGACGGCGTCGTCATGTTCCAGATCGGGAAGTCCAAGCGGTTGCCCCCGCGGAAGCTGCTGGCGGTGCTGGCTGCGGTCGAACCCTGGTTGGCGGTCCTGCTGGACCATGCGCGATTGACCGTCAAGTACGCGGCGAAAATCCTTCGGATTCAGCATATGGAGCAGGTGAGCGATCTTTTGAATTCGTCGCTGGCCGAAGAGGAGAAGTTACGCCGGGCGCTGGATGCCGCGGTTCGCCTGGTGGAAGCGGAGGCCGGGGCGTTGTTCCTCAGTGCCGGTGATGGAGCACTGAAACTCTGCACGGTCGCCGGCGAGCGCGCAACAGGTCTCTCGGCCCTTCACTCGCCCATCGCGACCGGCGTGCATCGCACCGGTCAGGCCGTGTTGATCACGCGAGGAGAGCAGGATACCCGATTGGTTGCCGGTCAGGGATGGCAGGCCGCCTTGCCGGTGGCGTCCCTCGTCTCTGTGCCTGTCCGCATGGGAACGCAGGCTGTGGGCGTGCTGGAAGTGGTCAATCGGCGAAGCGGCAAGCCGTTCAGCAACTGGGATGTGCTGGAACTGGCGAGTCTCTCGAATCAGTTCGGGTTGGCGATCGACAATTTGCGCAGAGGAACCGTCGGGGAGGGCGGGCCGAAACGGGTCGGCTAAGGCTACCGTTTTTCCGGCGGCATGTACTTGATCATGTCCATTGCCAGCTTCGTGGCAAGATCCCGCATGTCCGGACGGATGAAGAGGTAACTTTCCTGCACCTGGTGACGCGCCTTCCAGACAATGGCGCCGTTCACGGCATCGATCAGCCGCATGCTCAGGCCGACGCGGGCGATGTTATCGCCTTCCTCTCTCGTATATTCCCATGCATTCACCTTCACCACCAGCAGAGAGTCGGCACCCAGCGCGTGTCCGATCTTGATCGCGGAATTCTTATCCGATTGGCCTGTCGTTTCCATCCGTGAGAAGTAGGTCACCAGCGCATCGAACGCATCTTTCGTGGTCTGGAAGGTATCGGTGACCTGATCGGGGGGGACGACCTTCTCGACGCGGCGGCTCTTGATCAACACTTTCGCCACCACTTCTTCGACGTCTTCACGGGCGCTATCGTAGGTGCCGGAAATCGGGAGAATGGCCATGGTCTTGGGATAGAACCCGCGCGCGGCCGGCCCTTCCCACATCTCTTGCAAGCCTCCGCAGCCGGTCAGGAGGCCGGTCATCACGAGGCAGAAAACAACGCTGATGGTGCGTACTGTGTGTCGTGTCATGGTTGATAGAGTAAGTGTAGCAGATTGATTCAGTGCGAACGTAACCTTAGAAGGTCAAGGCTACGGACCCGGATGCCAGGGCAGCCTGGTCTCTGAAATCATACCCGCCGGCAATGTCGATGCGCAAGTCAAGGATGCGAAGTCCGAAGCCTGCGGTCGGAATAAACGGTGTCTTGGCATCCTGCATATTCTTAAATGCTCCGACCCTGAAAGACAGGAGTTCCGACAGAATGGTCTGCTCCGCGCCCAGGCTCAGGACCTGACTATACACGCCCGGGGTGAGCGTATTGTTCTTCGTAATATCCACATCGGCAGACAGCGTCAGGGAGTTGTAGGGGTTGACGGCCACGCCGGTGCGGACCTGCGGGAGCAATTTGAATTTGTCTCCGTTCGGCGCATCGAAGGTCGGGGCGTTGATGTCCTTCGCCACGATCCCCATCCGCAACCAGGACGAAGGCCGGAACATCGCTCCCACGTCGATCCCGATCGCGGTCGAGATCTTCGCGCGCCCGATGTCTTCGAATACTCTGACGTCGTCGCTGGCGCCTCGGATATTGGTGGATCCCGTATAGGCCGCGCCCTGGATCACCTTACCGGTGACGCCGATCGAAAACATCCGGTCCATGAAGGCGTAGGCGTAGGAGAGGGCGGCTTGGCGGACTTCCAGCCCGTTCATGGCGAACTGCCCGTTCACGCTGAGATTGGTGCCGTTATTCGTAAATCCGACCGGGCCGCGCAGGAAGCCGCCGGCGGTGGCGACGTCGGAGACGTTGAACCCCAGGGCATGTTCGCCGAAGTTGCCTTTGACGTAGAAGCCTCCGGAGGCAGCTGCAGTGAGGTTGGTGCCGGGACGGTTGATGCGATCGATCTGTTGCTGGAGGCGGGCGATGTTGCCGGCCGACGTATCGTTCAAATTCAGGTTGTTGATGTCTTTCAGCGAATCGAACACGTCGCCACGATCGACGACCTGGCCGCTGCCCTGAAAACGGATATCGAATTTCTTGCTCATCGCCATGCCGGCAGGATTCCAATAGGTGGCGAGGGAGTCGGACGTCGTGGCCACTCCGGCTCCGCCCATGCCCATTTGGCGCGATCCGACAAACACGAATTCCACCGCTGCCGCCTGAAGAGGCAGGAGGATGGCCATACATAGGATCGTGAGCCGGACGTACGGTGCGAACGATGTTTTCATAAAATAGGTCGAACTCCCACTTCGGTGCCGGGATGAGTCAGTCTACGAAAAGAGGCTGCCGCCGTCAAGAAATCCCAATCAAGGCCGGACGACTCAGCCGTGTCGCGTGAGCGGGCGATGGCCATCGGCTGATGGTATCGCGTTATGAGGACACGATCGCCCCGTCCTGCATGGAGACGATACGATCAGCTTGGGATGAGAGTTTGTCGTTGTGGGTGACAATGACGAACGTAGTTCCCCGTGAGCGGTTCAATTGACGGAGCAAGGTGAAGAGGGCGTCCCCGGTATGGGAGTCGAGGTTGCCTGTCGGTTCATCGGCCAGCACCAGATCGGGCTGCTGCATCAAGGCGCGCGCGACGGAGACTCGCTGTTGCTCGCCGCCTGAGAGTTCGCCCGGCTTGTGGTGGAGTCGATCAGCCAGACCGACCTCGCCAAGGAGTTTGGTCGCTTCGCCGACGACATCGGCCATATCGCGTTTTTGAATCATCGCCGGGAGGCAGGCGTTTTCCAGGGCTGAAAATTCCGGCAGCAGGTGGTGGAATTGAAACACGAACCCGACACGTTTATTACGGAACTCCGCCTGCTCTTGTTCGGTAAGCGCAAAAAGATTCTGGCCGTCGAACGACACCGTGCCTTTGGTCGGGCGATCCAGGGTCCCGAGGATTTGCAGCAGGGTGCTTTTGCCGGCTCCGGAGGCGCCCATGATGGCGATCAATTCGCCGCGTTTGATGTGCAGGTTGATGTTATTCAACACGACGAGTTCCCGCCCGCCCATCGGAAACGATTTGTAGAGATCGACGACGTCAATCATGTATCAACTGCAATGTGTCATGTTCAGTCATTGATTTCACTGCTCGTACGGTGCTTGGCGCTCCATAGATGTTACTCATACCGTAAGGCGGCGGCCGGATCGAGTTTGGCCGCTTGGAGCGACGGATAGAGCGTGGCGACGAAGCTGATCAGGATCGCCGAACCGGCAACCAGCAACACATCCGAACCGAGCACATGGACCGGAATGCGGGAGATGTAATAGACGGTCGGGTCGAAGGTCCAAAAGGTCTGGATCAGCCACAGAAACGTATACCCCAGGGGGACGCCGATCGCCGCACCGGAACAGCCGATGATCAACCCATTGAGCATGAAAATACGCATGATGCCCTTACGCGTCGCGCCCATTGCTTTGAGGATGGCGATCTCGCGCTGTTTTTCCGTCACGATCATGGTGAGGGTACTGACGATATTGAAGGAAGCTACGATGGTGATCAAGACCAGCAGGAGGAACATCATCGTCTTTTCCAGTTTGAGCGCCGAAAACAGATTGCGGTTCATCTGCATCCAGTCCCTGGCCCAGAAGGCGAATCCGAGATGGTGCTCGATCGCGCGGGCAATGTCCGCCGCGCGGAACACATCGGTCACTTTGACTTCGATACCCGTCACGCTGGCGCCCATGTTGAAAAACTTCTGGGCCTCTCCCAGTTCGATGTAGGCGAGGGAGGAGTCGTATTCGTACATGCCGGATTGAAAGATACCGACGACGACGAATTGCCGGATTTTCGGCGTCATGCTGGCGCCCGTGACCGGGCCGACGGGCGAGACCACATTCAGGGTGTCGCCGGGGAAGGCGCCGAGCCGCATCGAGAGTTCTTTCCCCAGAATGATTCCGGGCCGCATGGCTGTGTCGGGACCGTTCGGCTCGCGTTCTTTTTCGGGAATGGTCACTTTATTCGGATGCGAGAGGTCGTCAAGGTTGCCGTTGACGAGGTTGTGCACCAGCTCGGTGACGGTGCCTTCTCGCGCGGGATCGATCCCGCGAAGAATAATGCCCTGGACACCGGAGGGAGAGGTGAGGAGGACCTGGCGGAAGATGAACGGGGTGGCTGCGACGACGTCAGGAACGTCCGCGACTTTCTTCGCCTGGTCTTCATAGTCGATCATCGATTCCTTCATGCGGTCGTTCACCAGGATGTGCGCGGTGGTGCCGAGAATCTTGGCCTGCACATCCTCCTTGAACCCGGTCATGATCCCGACCGTGCCGATCAAGGCGGCGACGCCGAGCGTAATCCCGGCAATCGAGACGATGGTGTTGAAGGAGATAGTGCGGTTGCGTCGCTTCGCGCGCAGGTAACGCAATCCGATGAAGATTTCGTAGGGCAGCGCCATGTCTACTTTTCAGGCCTCAGCTGCGGGAAGAGGACCACATCCCGGATCGAGGACTGATTCGTGAAAAGCATGACCAACCGATCGATGCCGATCCCTTCGCCTGCAGTCGGCGGCATGCCGTATTCGAGGGCGCGCAGGAAGTCTTCATCGACGCGGTGGGCTTCCTCGTCTCCGGCTGCATGTTTCGCCGCCTGAGCTTCGAAGCGCTCGCGCTGATCGAGCGGATCGTTCAACTCGGAGAAGGCGTTGGCGATTTCACGTCCCGCAATGTACAGCTCGAACCGGTCGGTGAGGGATGGATCAGAGTCCTTCCTACGCGCAAGCGGAGAAATCTCGATCGGGTAATCGGTGATGAAGGTCGGCTGCTGAAGCTGCGGCTCGACGGTTTCTTCGAAGATCTCGTTGAGGATATTCACAAGTGATTCTTTGGGAGAGACTTCGACACCGAGGCGTTGGGCCGCCGCAAGGGCCTCATCGCGATTCGTCAGGACCGACGGCGGAAGGTTATTCACTTCTAGGATAGACTGGTGATACGACCATCGGCGCCACGGCGATCCCAGATTGATCTGTGTGCCTTGATAGTCGATGGTGGCGGTGCCGAGAATGTCCTGGGCCAACCGGCCGAAGAGTTCTTCGGTCAGCACGATCAAGTCGTGGTAGTCGGCGTAGGAGACGTAAAACTCCAACATGGTGAATTCAGGATTGTGAATCGTCGAGATGCCTTCGTTCCGGAAATTCCGGTTGATCTCGAACACGCGCGGAAAGCCGCCGACGATCAGTCGCTTGAGGTAGAGTTCCGGCGCGATGCGGAGATAGAGTTCAGCGTCCAGGGCATTGTGATGAGTGACGAAGGGTTTCGCGGCGGCGCCGCCGGGAATCGGATGCATCATCGGCGTTTCGACTTCGAGAAAGCCGCGTTCGATCAGAAACGCGCGAATCCCGGAGATGATGCGGCTGCGCAGGGCGAAAATCTGATGCACTTGCGGATTGGCGATCAGGTCGACGTAGCGCTGCCGGTACCGGGTTTCGACATCGGTGAGCCCATGCCACTTTTCCGGGAGCGGGCGTAGCGCTTTGCTGAGAAAGGTTAGGGCCTTCACTTCGACGGTGAATTCGTTGGTCTTGGTGCGAAACAAAATGCCGGTCACGCCGATCCAGTCGCCGAGATCCAGTCCCTCGGAAATCTGGTGAGCCTGCTCGCCCAATGTGTCTTTCTTCAGATACACCTGCAGGCGGTCGGATCCGTCCTGCAGCACCGCGAAGGCGGCTTTCCCGAACCGGCGTAGTCCGACGACTCGCCCGGCAATGGTGCAACCAATCTGCTCCTGCTCAAGCACGTCTTTGGTTTTTTCACCGTGCAGGCGCGTGAGTTGTCCGGCCCGGTCCTTGACCTCGAAGCGTGTGCCATAAGGCGCCACCCCGAGTTGCCGCAGGTGGTCGAGTTTCTTGATGCGTTGTTGGCGTTGATCGTTCAGTTCATCCATGATGACACGGAGCGTATGGCTGGTGGCGAATAGCTGATGGTCCGGAGCAAGCTCCGTTTCCTGCTATCTGCTACAGGCCATAGGCTATCAGCTCCCTTTCTTTACAGGTCGTCATCCTTCATCGCGACCGGCTCCGGGGTTTTTCCACCGGTCAATTTTCGTTGGAGATAGGCTTCGATGAACCCATCTAGCTCACCATCCATGACGGCGGAGACCTGGCCGACTTCGTATCCCGTCCGATGGTCTTTTACCATCTGGTAAGGCTGAAAGACATAGGACCGGATCTGGCTGCCCCAGGCGATGTCTTTCTTTTCACCGACGATGGCATTGAACTCGGCTTCCTTCTTCCGCTGCTCCACTTCAAAGAGGCGCGCCTTCAAAATTTTCATGGCGCCGTTGCGATTTTGCAGTTGCGAGCGTTCGTTCTGACATTGCACCACGATGCCGGTCGGAATGTGGGTGATACGGATGGCGGTCTCGACCTTGTTTACATTCTGACCGCCGGCGCCGCCGGCTCGAAACGTATCGATCCGAAGGTCTTTGTCGTCGATCACCACTTGCACATCGTCGTCGAGTTCGGGGTAGACAAACACCGACGCGAAGGACGTATGTCGTCGTTTGTTGGCGTCGAACGGGGAGATCCGCACAAGGCGATGCACGCCGGCTTCGGCTTTGAGATAGCCGTAGGCATAGGGCCCGCTGACGGACAGCGTCGCGCTTTTAATGCCGGCTTCGTCTCCTGCGAGCAGATCCAACGTCTCGACCTTAAATCCCTTTTGCTCGGCCCATCGCACATACATGCGGAGCAACATCTGCGCCCAGTCCTGCGACTCGGTTCCGCCGGCTCCGGGATGGATCGCGAAGATGGCGTTGCTCGAGTCCAATTCGCCTGAGAGCAGTAGCTCGATGCGGAATTGGGCCACGGCTTTTTCGAATGGGTCGAGTTCGGTCAGGAGTTCCTGCTCCAGCCCGGCATCGCCGGATTCCAGCGCCAGTTCGAGGAGTGCCTCGATGTCGTTCTGCCGGCGTTCGGTCTCCCGCCAGCGGGACAGTTCCCGATCGAGGGCGGCCTTGCGGCGGTTCACTTTGGCGGCCGCCTGCGTATCTTTCCAGAAATCAGGCTGGGAGGTTTTGACTTCGATGTCGTTGAGTTCAGCGGTCATCCGAGCCAGGTCAAAGATGCCCCCGTAGTTGAGCCAACTGTTCGCCCAGGGTACGCACACGGGTTCGGACATCATCTAACATGGCACGGTCCTTTCTCGCTCAGGCTGGTCGCCCGGCTGGTTCACCACCGGCGGGTTCTGTGTCGTGTGAAAAGTAGCCGGTCAGGCACAAAAGCGCGATGAGTATAGCACAGGCATACGCAAAGAGATCACCGTATTGCGAGTAAAAGGTCTGCTGATGGCTGACGGCAATCGTTCCTCTGAGCGCGTCCTGCGTGAAGATCGGTGACTGTTGCACGACACGCCCGTAGGGGTCGATGAATCCGGAGATGCCGGTGTTGGCCGCCCGCGCGAAAGCGACATGATTCTCCACGGCACGAAAGACCACCATGCCGAAATGTTGATAGGGCGCCGACGAAGGACCGAACCAGGCATCGTTCGTGACCGTGACCATGAAATCCGCCCCGTTCGCCGCAAACTGCCGCACGAGGTTGGGGAAGATCACTTCGTAACAAATGACGACGCCGAACTTCACGTGGAAATCGGTGAGGGTGGCTGCCGTCGCGACCGGCGGGGTTTTCTCGTGGGGCTTGAACATCAAGAGGGTCGATCCGGGGCCGGCTTCGAAGTCGCCGATGCCTTCGACGAGTTTGTCCAGGAAGAACAAGAATGAATTGTGAAACGGAATGTATTCGCCGAACGGAACCAGATGTTGTTTGTCGTAGCGACCGAGGATCTGGCCGTCGGTTGCGAGCAGGTACGCGCTGTTGAGCAAGAAGGGGCGACCGTCCGGATGACGTCGCAAAGCCGGGCTGCCGAATAGCAGCGGGGCACCGGCGCGGCGAGCCATGTCGTTCACGACTGCGCGGTACTGCGGTTCCATTTCAAATACAAACGGTGTGGCGGCTTCGGGCCAGACGATAAGATCCAGGTTGTCGCCCAGTCCCGCGGTAAGACGATCGTAGCGAGCCATGGTTTCCTGACGAAACGCCACATCCCATTTCTGCGCCTGTTCGACATTCGGTTGTACGACTCCGATCGACAACGTGCGGGTCGGGACATGCTGGGCGGAAGACAAGAGGGTGGTGCCATAAAACAGGGCGACGCTGAATCCGGCGGTAGCCGCCACCGACGAGGGCCAGGGAAACGAACGAATCTGAAATCCGCGATAGGCCTTGAAACCCCAGATAATTGTTTCAGCCAGCGCAGCGTTGACCAACACGAGAAGGAATGAGACGCCGTACACCCCGAAATGGTCGGCCAGCTGAATGATCGGGAGCCATTGGTATTGGGAATATCCGAATAGTGCCCAGGGTAAGCCGGAGAGAAAGTAGGTACGGATCAGTTCCAAGGTCACCCAGAGAAACGGCGCGGGCAGGAAACCCAGAGTGGGGAACGCTGTCCGGATCCACGACAGTCCGCCTGCGTAGACGGCCATGTAGAGTCCGAGGTAGACGGTGAGCAACAACATCACCAGGGTGGCAATCGGGAACGGGACCTTCCCGTAGACGTTCATGGCGGTAATGACCCAGAACATGGAACCCGTGAAGGCCAGCGTGCCGGAAAGCCAGCCGATCCGGAACGCGCGACCCGGCGACAGATATTCCACGGCGATGTGCATCGGCACTAGCGCGAACCAGGCCACCAGGCCGAGGTCGAACGCGGGGAAGGAGAGGGGATAGAGAAGACCGCTCGCGCAGGCAAGCAGAATGAGGCGTGCGCGGGAGATGGTCATTGTCCGTAACTTAACGAAAGATCTGAGGAGATTCAACCGTGCTCTTTGGCGGATGGGCTTGGGCGAGGATCATTCTAGGCTGGTTGTTCGACCGGTTAGCGCCCAGATCGCCCGCCGAACCTGCTGTATCCGCCTGGACTACCGGATGATGTGGGAGCCTGTGGATACGGGGTCGCCATGCCTCGAGGTTGGAGCGGTAGCAGCGGCGCCGGTGTGACGAGATTCGGCGGTCCCGGTGTTCCAAATGGCGTGACTGTGCCGGGTGTGGCGCCATGGGGGGAACTAAAGGTGTGAGACGGAAGCCCGGCCCCGAGATGGGTGACACTCTTATTCCCATGGGCATCGGAATAGATGGCGTGTTGCTCATCCAGCGGCGTCAGGGTACCGGTGGTCCCGTCCCGCTGTTGAAGGATCGATGGCTGGGAGCCGGCGATGGAAACCGCGCCTATGAGCGTCCATGCGGTAAGTAGCATCAGAGTGGTGGTGGTTGGCATGGCGTACCTGCTGCGGGGAAAAGGCAATGGAGTCGCTTCCAACATTGTACCGAATCTCCGGTCCGGAAGGGTGCATCGCAATATTTTATGACGAAAATTAGTGCGTGTCCGGCAACCCGCGCCGGCTCTTAGTTCTTGCCATATTGACTGCGTTTTGAGCGAGGCATAGACTAACTGAGTCATTCAATGCCACCCTTTCTGCAGGTGGTCGCATGGTCTTCCGTGGCGAACATGACCGCGGCTCTGACCAAGCCAGCCTTGTCCCGTCTCCTCCGGCCGGTATCCTTCATCAACGACTTTCCGCATCAAGATCTGCCGCCCGCGCTTTGTGCCTCGCAAGGCCGAGAATACAGTTCCGTTCTGCAAGTGCTCCCTCACATCAAGGAGGATGTCTTTATGCTTAGACGACAGCGATCTGGTGCGGCTCAGATTCCGGCGCGCCGGCGTCCTGCCTGTTTGCCACGCGCCGAACTACCCGAGGCAGGATAGGAGGATATCATGGGACGAAAATATGATCTCGTTGATGTGGTGGTCGCCATCGGATTGGTGGCGACGCTGTTCGGCGGGTACCTATTGGTGACGGCTGCCGATGGTTTCTGGCAGGCACCGGTCGCTCCCGCTGTCAACATGACTATCGTGACTCACGACCCCTCCACCGGCATGCAGTATCTCCAACCGGTTTTGGGTCAAGCGATTCTTCACGATGTCTTACTCGACCGGGAGGCTGGTGCGGCTCTGTCCACCTCCGCCATGGAGTTAAATCGAGCGGTGAGTGAGTCTCAGCTGCTCTCGACGACGTTGCTGAGTCCGCTGGTGTTGGCAGAGTTGCGCGCGTTTGGGCAAGAAGCCGATCATCGTGCGCGGGTGCAGTATGTCATGGGCAAGTCCGTCGTCAACCAGACTCGTCGCGGTCTTGCAAGCGGAGTCCTCTCTGCCGATCAGTATGCCGGCGAATTCAACGCGAACCTGATTCAGCGGGCCGAATCGATCGGGCAGCGCATGCACGATCAGTTTGAATCGACCAGGCAGGCGACACTTGGCCGCTCGATAGTCGAGGCGATTCAGGAGGAGGATGGTATGGCGGCGGCGGTCCAGGAGCGAATCGGGCGGGCCGTCGTGCAAGTCACGCAGGCGCAAGAAGGGTATGCGGCGGCGAAGGCGGCCGGGCAGATTCAGCTCGCCAGTGCGATGAGTGCGGCCGTTCGCGCGGATGCATTGGTGGATCGGTTGGCTCTGCTCGAGGAGATGCCGGCCGGACGCACGATGGTCGCATACCACTCAACTGCCACCGCGGATATTTCGCGCGGGGCCTTGGTGCTGGCCTGTCTGGGGCTGATTGCACTATTCGTCGGCGGTTTGGCGTTCAGCAGCAAGAGGGAGGCGGACAGTATTCCGTTGTGGAAGCTGGAGACTTTGCTGCAGTTGCACCGTTCAGGCAGGTAACGCTGCCCCCTGGGAATCGTTCGACGATTGTCAGGGGCAAGAGGAGGTCAGACATGTCGTGGGAAAACTGGGCCGTCGCCATCGGGCTGGGCGCACTCCTCATGATGTTTTTTGTGTTGATGGAGTTGTTCTTTGCCGGTCCGCGGCAGCCACTGGATCATGGGCGAAGAAAATGAGGCCGCGGAGGAGTCCATCTTGAAGCGAGGGAGCGGCGTGGCACTCCCATTCAGTGCTGAGGACCTCCCGAGCTGGTGAAGCGCCTGCTAGTTGAGACAGGACCAGAGGCCTGGCAGCATCACTTTGGCCATGGCCTTGAGCTCGGATTCGGATTGTGGGGGAACGCCCGAGAGGGCGATGCCGAAGTTGCGGCCCTTTGACCAGCGGACCGTGGCCCGGCGGATGAGCATGGGCGTGTCAGGGGTCGGCTGGATGACGATCACCACCAGCTCCATTCCCACGCTGACCGGCTCTCTCCCGCGAATACGCCCGCCTGAGGCGTTGAAGTCCTCAGTGACGCCGATGGTTTGAAATGTGCCGTTTGAATAGTAAATAGGATATTGAACGGGAATACGCCTGGCCCCGCGTTCACGATAGGAAGTGTTCATCTCGACGACGTTCCTTTCCTCGGGGGGTGTAGGTTCGCTCTCAGAGCCGGCTCGAGCCGATCAGTCTGTGTGGAGGTGCTGTGTTGCCACAGCATCAAGGCGCCGGCCATCATGGCACCCAAGAGATCGTTCAAGAGATCATGGAGGGAGGCTTCGCGTCCCGGGGCCGTTCCCTGTGCCACCTCCGTCCATAGGCCAAAGACCCCGGCAAACGCGATTCCAACGAGCAGGGCGTAGCGAATCGGCCAGCCGCGCAGGCGGAAACCAACCATCGCTAGCCCGGCTAGGAGGCCATATGCCGGCACGTGCGCCGCATCACGCCAGTCATCCGGCACAAGGTGTAGGAGCGAACCGGTAAATCCGATGCCGGGCGAAGCGACGGCAAGCCCGGCCAGTAACAACATATAGCCGGCGATGACGGCGACGATGAGAAGCATGGGATGAGTCCTTTCGATGAGTTCCACGTGACCCTGCGCAGAGTACTGTGCAGATGCGTGAACCACCATCGGTCCTTCGGCCAAGGGACTAGTGCTTTGGAGGGGCGTGGAGTGTTCGACAGAGGGATTGGCCGATGATGGACGGGTGCTGCGAATGAGCCGGGTCAGGACTTTTTGTCGGGCTTTTGATGCTGCCACTGTCCGGGGGCGGTTGAACGGGCCTGGTAGGCCTGTCCGAATCCAAGCACGAGGTGGGCATCCTGCATCCGTAGCTCCCACAAGGCAAAGTCGCCGAAACCGAACATCATTTGTGACTGGGGGAACTGTGCGAGATAACGCTGCTTCACCGGTTCATAGGCCATGTCGGCCGGGGGGAGGATTGAGGCCGTTCCCTGCAGGTTGATGCGTTGCACAGCCAGCGGGTTTTTGCCTGGCTTGTCCGGTTCGGCGAGAAACAGGCTGACACGGACGTCTTCCAGCAAGTGCTGGGTATGTAAGGCCAGCCGGCTGAGGTGAAGATACACGCGGGACCAGTCGTCTCCGAGCAGGTAGGGGACATGGGAGCCGAAGGGATGCTCGTTCCGGAGGGTCAGTAACACGCCTGTTCGTGTCTGTTCGACCAACGTTCTCCACGCTGCTTCAAGATCATCATTCGACATCGCCTCCGGCATCGGCATCGCAGTACCTCCTGATCAGCCAATTGTAGCGGCCTCCGGTGGATTGTCCAGCAATCAGAGGGGAGCGATGTGATTTCGGCGCACAGATCGCCCGTTGCTACGAGGTGCTCGGCAGGATAAGATGGCTCGGCAGCGGGGTACAGACATGGTCATGCCAGGAAGGGAGACGCATACAATGCGACACATGCGATGGGGAGTGGCAGTGCTCGGGCTCTGTGTGCTGACGGGCGCAACCGGGTGCGGCGGTGGGCAAGCGGAGATCAAGGAAGACCGGTTGACGGTCGGGCGCGTGCAAGGCGAAGTCAAGGTGGGGATGTCGGCGGCGCAGGTGGCGGAACTGCTGGGTTCGCCGAATATCGTCACGACCGACGACAAGCGCCGTGAAGTGTGGATTTACGACAAGGTGTCCACGGATCGTGTCGATACAGCCAGTTCTTCCTATGCCGGACTGATCATCCTCGGAGCCAACTCCAGCGATCGGTCCAGTTCGCAGCGTCAGCGCACCCTCACCATTATCATCAAGTACGATGAAGACAAGAAGGTCCGGGACTTTGCCTACAACTCCACCCAATTCTGAGAGAGTCGGTCGATCGATGCAGCAGCTCCCTGCGGCCGTTCTTCTTCTCATGGGGCTATTGGGCTTGCTCCAGGGCTGCGTGCAACAGACGCAGCCGGCGGAATTGTTTCAACTCACGCCGGAGAGCAGCGCCAATCGGGCCATGCAGACCCGTTTCTTCGACACGGAAAACGATCAGGAATTGTTGTCCGCCTCGGCTGCCGCGCTGCAGGATCTCGGGTTTCAAGTCGAGGAAAGTGTGCGGGAAGTCGGGTTCCTGCGAGCCGCGAAGGAACGTAGCGCTCGTGAGTACGGCCAGTACCGAAACCGGTTCTTTATCTGGCTGCTGTCACTCGGGCACGTTGTCATCCCGATCGACCTGCACCAAAAAATTGCGGCCAGCCTCGTGACGCGGCCGCTCAATGAGGCGCATTCGAGGCAGGAAGTCCGGATTATCTTCTACCGGGCGGTGTGGAAGGGAGACGGACAGGCCGACCGCAATTACATTCCTCCCGGCGAACAGAAAATGGAAATGATCCGGGACCCTGAGATGTATCAGCAATTTTTCGCGAAGCTCTCCAAGGCTGTGTTCCTGGAGCCGCATTCGATTTAACCACGAGGATTCATGAACTGGACACAGGTCGTCGGCGCAGCGGTGGTCATGATGGGAAGTGTCATCTTGCAAGGCTGCGTTGCGCCGGAGCCGAGGCAGGAGCTCTTTGCGCCGACCGATGCGCAAATGAAGATCCGCAGCGCGCAGACCCGCACCTTCGAGGTCAAGGAACAGACCGTCGCCATGCGCGGCGTTATCGCAGCCCTGCAAGACCTGGGATTTATCATCGAGCGCGCCAACGAACCGCTTGGTTTGGTGACGGCGGCCCGGTTTGCCGAACCGAACTATTACGATGTGCTCGGCGTGACGGTGACCGTGCGCCCGCAACAGGACGGCAAGACGATGATCCGTGCCAATGCGATCTACAACAGCAAGCCGATCGAAGATCCCAAGGTGTATCAGAACTTCTTCGCGGCGGTGGAACGTTCGTTATTTCTGGTGAAGGACTAGTCGGTGCCTCGCCCCGCCATGTATCGATGCCGCCGGTCGAACAACTGCGTGGTCGTGGTTGGCCTCGCCTTGCTGGCCTCCTTGACTGCCGGCTGTTCGCCCTATGAGTGGCGACATGAGAACCAATGGGAGTCGCGCGACCAGATCTGGCTTGCTGAGGCCAGCCAGGTCAAGGTGCGGGCGGCTCAAAGCCGCGTCTTCGATACCGCTGATCGTCTCAAGACGATTCAGGCGGTCGTTGCCACTTGTCAGGACTTAGGTTTTGCGGTGGAAGTATTGGATGAAACCCTGGGCATTGTCTCCGGCAAGAAATTCGATGATTACGAATCCACGCCATGGGGTGACCCTTCCTATCACCTGTATCGGGACGACGGACTCCTGATCCTCACCCGGCAGTTCCGGAGCTGGGGGCCGTTTTATCACCGCAGCAATCTGGTCCGCCTCACGGTCACCGTCCGGCCACGCGGAAACAGTCAGCTGATCGTGCGTGCCAGTGCGCAATATTACCTCAAGGCCATCGAATCTCCTGAACCATACCAGCAATTCTTTCGCGCGCTCGAGCAGGCGCTCTTCATTCAGGCGAACGCGCTGCCATAGCGAGAGCCGGGGACCGCGATGCGCATCGCCTGAGCTGCGCACGTTACGGCGAGAGGCCTCTCATCGGCCTGATCCGCCGACGGCATCGATGTGCGCGTCGCTCATGGGATTCTGCTGTGAGATGGGATCGAGGTTGAACGCCACACTGATTCGGGGCGCTGTTCCACGATACGTATTCAGGGCATGGAACAACCAGCCGGGGAACAGCAGGCATTATCCGGCCGCAGAGGAGTAGGAACTGCTGGTTCCGGCATCGTGTCATTCGGTCATGCTGTACTGGAGATAGGGCGCCAGCATGCGCGGCAGACAGCCACGCGGGTCGTCAATCTGCAGTTCGCCTCCCTTACCCTGGGTCGGGCAGACCTCACCCACATCGACATAGTAAACGCCGGCCCAGAAGTTTCCTGGATGGGAGTGGGCGGTATTGGTGCCGCTGTTTCGCTGGACGTTGGCCCACACCTCGACGATTTCCTCATCAGGCTGAGAAGCACGATGGCTGCACCGTTCGGAGAGAGTCGTGACCTGCTTTGCCACTTCGTGGTGCAGGCTTGACAGGGCCTCATGGTCGGCCTAGCCTGAGGTGCCGAGTGTGGTATCCACCATTCAAACCAGGGAGGCTATCATGTCTGTCGCACGTGTGACGGAAATCATTGCTGCATCCCCCAAGAGTTTTGACGATGCCATTCATCTTGGAATCGCTCGCGCGAACAAGACGTTACAGAATGTGAAAAGCGCTTGGATCGAAGATCAGAAAGTGGATATCGAAGACGGAAAGATCACCCAGTATCGCGTGGCGCTGAAAGTCACATTTGTTCTGAAGGATCAGGGAGCATTATGAAAAATGTCGAGATGACTGTCGAGGGAACTGTGCTGACCATCAAGGTGGATTTGTCGAAAGAGTTCGGGCCGTCGGCTTCGGGAAAGACCACAATCATCGCCTCGACGGAGGGAAATGTCACCATTCCGGGACGAGAGGAGAAAATCGGCCTGAATGTCTATCGAAAAAAATGAGGCCTTCCGAAGTGACATGGTTCATCGGGTAATCGAGTAGTGAGGGGCCGTAGGAGGTTTTTCCTGTTGCCTATCCGATGAGCCATTCGAGAGCGGCTCAATAGACAGGTGGATTCTTGTCATCGAAAAGAGGACAATGACAGCCGAAGCGTCAGACCGGTCGTATGACGCTACCCATGGTTTCGTTGACCGCCATGTCAAAGACCACGCCCAGGGTGATCGAGCTTCCACCTCCCAAAATCCTGATCGTAGACGACGACCCCGATATCGCACTCGTACTGCATGATCTCCTGGAGCACGTCGGCTACCGTGTCTCAGTCGCCGGCACCGGTGCCGAGGCTCTTGCCAAGGCGAAGGCGGAATCTCTGTCCGCGGTGGTGCTGGACCTGATGCTGCCCGATATGGACGGACTCTCGGTTCTTACCCTCCTGAAACAAATCGACCCGGTGCTTCCGGTCATTATGCTGACGGCGTTTGTCGCGGTGGCGAAAAAGCACAGCTCCCTCACCGAAGGAGCGTTCGGGTATTTGACGAAGCCGTACGATGCCGAAGAATTAAAGGCTCTGATCCGGCGTGCCGTGGGAGTGAAGCATCTCTCCATCGAGGCCGCAGCGACGAAGCAGGCCCTGACGGCCAGTGAGGATCGGTTTCGAGAGGTCGTGCAGACCGCGCCCGATGCGATTGTGCTCGCGAATGGGGAGGGACACATCCTGTCCTGGAACAGTGCGGCCGAGCGATTGTTCGGATATGTGGCCGGGGAGGTGTTGGGGGAGTCCCTGACCATGATCATGCCTGAACGCTACCGCGCCAGGCATGAACAGGCGTTGGCGCGGGTTCGTACGACGGGCGATTTGCGCCTGAAGGGCACCGTCGTGACCATGCACGGGTTGCACAAGGATGGCCGGGAATTTCCGATTGAGATGTCACTGAGCAGTTGGATCTCCGACGGACAGCGCGTGCATTGCGGCATCGTGCGGGACATCACGGCACGGAAAGAAGCGGAAGCGCGACTGTTGCGACAGCAGATTGAGCAGCAGGCGCTGTTGGATTTGATCCCGGCCATGGTCTGGTACAAGGACGCGCACAATCGCATCCTGCGCGCGAATCGACGGGTGGCGGAATCCATCCAGAAAACCGTGGGGGAAATCGAAGGCCGATCGACCGATGAATTTTATCCGGAGGAGGCCGAGCGCTATCATCAGGATGATCTGGAGGTGATCGTGTCAGGGCGGCCGAAGCTCGGAATCATCGAGCCCTATCGCACAGGGGCCGGTGAAAAACGCTGGGTGCAAACAGACAAGGTGCCGTACCTGGACTCGCCGGGGAATGTGCTCGGGGTCCTGGTGTTCGCGCAGGACATCACCGAGCGGAAACGGACCGAAGAGGCGTTGCATGAGAGTGCGGATTGCCTTCGCGTGGTGATGGACTCGGCCTCGAATGGCATCATCGTGGTGGATGCCGCAGGGATGATTCTGATGACGAATGCCCATGTGGACACGCAGTTCGGCTATGAGCGTGCCGAACTGCTCGGTCAGCCTGTTGAACGGCTCACGCCGGCGAGACTGCGTCCGCAAGGCTCGGACCGTTCTCCCGTCTTTCTGGTCCGTCCGGACGACCGATCGGGGCGCCCTTGTGAATGCGTCGGCTTACGGAAAGACGGCACGGAGTTTCCCTTCACGACGACCCTCTCTCCGCTGTCGACGGCGAGCGGAATCTATACAGTAGCGGCCATCAATCAGGCACAAGGGACCGCATGAACCTTCGCCTTGTGTTGACGGTCGCCGCGCTGGGTTTCATCGCTCTTCTGTTGGTGATCGGCATCCGTACGGCTGTCCGTTGGTTGAGGATCCATTATCCGCAGCGGGCCAATGCCGCCCTCTTTGGGGTCTGCCTGCTCCTGGCCGGGGCAGGCGTGGTGATTGCCGTCGAGATGAAGGATCAACCGACCTTCCGGCCGAATGACCTGCTGACGCTGCAAGAGCCGGTGGTAGCGAGGACGATCGTGGGTGATCGCGAGTCACGCAGCCTGACCTGCGTCGTGGATCTTCATGAGCATCTGGGCGTGTTGGAACTCGAGAACGAACGCGGCACCATGAGGGCTCGCGTCGAGAGTAACAATACATCTGAGCCGCTGTACTGTTCGATCGGGGCGGAGGTCCGGATCGAAGCGGCCTGGCTCCATCACCCGACCATCACACATCGACAGGCCGACACGGCCGGTCCGTAAATCGCCTGCCCATGCTCTTGACTCATCGGCGTGAGGAGGCCTATCGTAACCTGGTGGGGGGAGTTAACGCCCCGGGGGAATATGTACCAAAAGGGGATTGAGTGTTGAGGATGGTGTGCATGCCCAGCTTGTACTGGGAAGCCTGAAATCCTCCCGAGATCTCCGCCGTATCTACCTCTCCTCGGTAGGTGCGTCCTCCTCCCACCCAAACCTCTCGTCTCTCCCTCGCAGCCGTCTTCCTTCATCGTCTTCCTTCCTCACATCGGCCCGGATTCCCGGAGAGGCAGTGATGATCCTGCGCAGGAAGTGACGACGAGAATATGCTCAAGGCTTGACTCTCCTGGTGGTTCCCTGTAAACGACGAAGAGCGTACGTATTCATCGTGTGAATCCCAGCGAGCCGGTCCGGTGTGAATTCCTTGCGTGAGAGGTTGAATGGCCATCAAGACTTCATCGCCACGTGCTAAGTCCTTTGCTTCTGCGCCCCAGTCCGAAACCACTGTGTCTGAACCAGTCGCGTCGCGAAAAAAATCAACGAGCAAAGCAGAATCGTCCTCTGCGGTGACGGCGGTCGAGATGGGGGCGCGCCAGCGGGAGATTTCCGTCTCCGAATTTTTCACCAAGAACCGGCATCTCCTGGGATTCGACAATCCTCGCAAAGCACTGCTCACCTGTGTGAAAGAAGCGGTCGATAACTCGCTGGATGCCTGCGAAGAGGCAGGCATTCTGCCCGAGGTCACGGTGCGGCTTGAAACGGTAGCAAGCGGACAAGCGCCGGTTGCGCCCAGCCAGGCGACTCGTTTCCGGATCACTGTGACCGATAACGGGCCGGGCATTGTGCGTCAACAGATCCCCCGTGTGTTCGCCAAGTTGCTGTACGGCTCGAAATTCCATCGCATGCGGATGAGCCGGGGACAACAGGGCATCGGTATTTCAGCGGCCGGCATGTATGGGCAATTGACGACCGGCAAGCCGGTCAAGGTGATTTCCCGCACGGGGCCTCGCACCGCGGCGCATTACTTCGAAGTGCAAATCGACACGAAGAAGAACGAGCCGCTGGTGCATGAGAACAAGCAAATCGAATGGGCTCAGCCGCAAGGCACCGAGGTGGCGCTCGAGGTGGAAGGACGTTATCAGAAGGGCCGCGCGTCCGTCGATGAGTGGCTGGAGCAGACGTCGATCGCCAACCCGCATGTGCGGCTGGTCTATCACACCCCGGAAGGGGAAACGAAAGAGTATCCCCGGACCTATCACGAGCTGCCGCCTTCCCCGAAAGAAATCAAACCGCATCCCTATGGGATCGAGTTCGGGGCCTTGCTCAAGATGTTGCAGGATACGAAGAGCCATACGGTGGCCGGTTTCCTCGCGAGCGACTTCTGCCGGGTTTCTCCGGCCTTGGCCGAGGAGATCTGCAAAGCGGCGAAGGTGTCGCCCGCTACCAAGCCTCGCGACGTGAAACATCAGGCGGCCGAAACGCTGTATAAGACGATTCAGACCACCAAGATCATGGCGCCGCCGACGAACTGCATTTCGCCGATCGGGGAGAAGGCGATCCTCTCGGGTCTCTACAAACAAATCAAAGGGGAGTTTTATACGGCTGTCAGTCGCCCACCGGCTGTCTATCGCGGCTATCCTTTTATCATCGAGGCAGGGCTGGCGTTCGGCAAAGGACCGGACGAAGCGGCCAAGCCTCAGCAGGCCGCCGTGCCGTTGGCCGAGGGTGAAGACCAGGGGCACGATACCGAACAGGCGCGGGTGATCCGGTATGCGAATCGGGTGCCGTTGCTCTACCAACAGTCGGCGTGCGCCACGTTCAAAGCGGTGCTCAGCACCACCTGGCGAAACTATGGGGTGTCGCAGTCCCGTGGCGCGCTGCCTGCCGGGCCGATGGTGATTTTCGTGCACATGGCATCCGTGTGGGTGCCGTTCACCAGCGAGTCGAAAGAAGCCATTGCGGACTACGACGAGATTCAGAAGGAAATCACCCTGGCGCTCCGTGAAGCCGGGCGGCGGCTGGGGATTTTCCTGCGGAGAAGAGAGCGGGCCGCTAGTGAATTTCGTCGACGCAATATCTTCGATCTCTATATCGAGGAGGTTGTGGCTGCCTGCAATCGTCTCAAAGGCGGAAACCTTCCCACGGAAAAATTGAAGGAGCAGTTGCACAAGATCGCCAGTTCACGGACGGGGGGCCTGAAGACCGATGAGGCCCTGGGAAAAACCGGTGCCGGACCCGAAGGCCTGCCGCATTCGATCATCGTGACTGCCGAGGGGATCGAGGGAGAGACCGAGATTGCGCAGCACACTCCTGGATCGCCTGCGGCTGCCACCAAAACGGCGGAGGCTGAGCCGATCACCGAGACGAAATATCCGGTAAAAGCGAAGCGGGGCTCGAAGGAGATCCCGCTCGTCGTGAAGGGTAAGTCCGGCGCGGCAACGAAGGCGAAAGTGGGGCAGCAAACCTTGTTTGTCGATGAGCAGCCGTCAACGAAAAAGGCGACACCGCTCAAGACAAAGCCCGGGCAGATATCCGCCACCCGGAAAAGGAAATAGGACAGGGTATGGCACAGGCAAAGACGAAGAAGATCGGCGTCGTGGGGAAAAAGCTCGTCGGGATGGCCGATGTGGTCATCGCGGCGGCGCAACGGGCCAAAGACCCGACGTTTGAGATTCCGATCCGCGCGTTGTCGAACGTGTCGTTCAATCCTCGCAGGGGGTTGATCGAGATGGGCGAGAAGAAGCAATCCCGCTCGTTTTTTAACGTCGGGATGGCGAAGAAATTCATGCAGACGATGCTGGTGGCCGATGCGCTGGCGGAGTTGCAGCAAGCCGATCTGACCACCTCGCTCAGGGAAATCTATTATCGTACGAAACATACGATTCAGGACTCCCATGAGAATACCTTCGATACACAGGACGAGTCCGACCCCATTATCGAGGATCTCGAAGTCTCGCTGGCAGCGCTTCGGGAAGAACTCCATGTGCGGGCGGAAAACAGCGGCAGCATCGTCGGGCCGGTCGTGTTCGGGGACGACGGTGACCGGGTGGATTGTGCCAGGCTGGGCAAGGGCGGATATTCCGTGCCCTCGATCGTCGAACCGGAATATCTGGAAATCCGCCGTTGCACCGCCGATTTTCTCCTGCTGGTCGAAAAAGGCACGCAGTGGAACCGGCTCTCGGAAGATAAGTTCTGGCGGCGTTACAACTGCGTGCTCCTGACGGGGAACGGGCAGCCACCGCGCGGGGTGCGGCGGCTGGCGCGCCGTCTGCACGAGGAGCACAAACTGCCCGTGTATGTGCTGGTCGACAACGATCCCTGGGGATACTATATTTATTCGGTGGTGAAGCAGGGCTCGATCAATCTTGCCTTCGAGAGCCAGCGTATGGCGATTCCGAAAGCGAAATTCATCGGGCTTTCCAGCGCCGATCCGGAGCGCTATGAGTTGCCGCGTAATGTGGGCATCAAGCTGAACGAGAAAGACATTACCCGCGCGAAGGAGTTGCTGAACTATCAGTGGTTCCAGAAGCCGGCCTGGCAGCAGGAAATCAAACGGATGCTCGCGAACGGGCTGAAGTACGAACTGGACGCGCTCGCGAACAAAGACTTTCAATACCTGACCAAGAAGTATCTGCCGCGCAAGTTGAAGGAAAAGGACTGGTTGGATTAGCGGAGGGGCTTTGCTTTTTCCTCCGACCGGGCCACGCGTCGAACGAGCCTCATTACGTTCCTGGAGTTACGCTATGAATATGCTGATGTTGGCCTTTCGATCGTCGTTGAAGGAACGGGTGCATGTGTTACTCGAACAGTGCGATATTCGCGCCTATACCGAAATGCCTGAGACGACCGGAGCCGGACAGACGGGGCCCGCTGATGGCGTCTCCTTCTATCCGGGGGTCAACAATGTGATCATGGTCGCCGTGGACGATGCGCGTGCCGAGCGGGTTGAACGAGCCGTCAAGGCGTGGCGCGACGAGGTGGTCCAACGTCCAGGTGGACAGAAGCCTTCGATTACGGTATTTAGCTGGCCTTGCAGGCAGCTGGTGTAGTCGAAGAAACGGAGTTTCTGTGAGTCGGCACGGCAGGTCCTACCCCGGGCGAGTTCACCTGAATATCTGGTCCCTCGGCCTCAGTGTGGCCATGATGCTGGCCCCGTCGGTCGGGACGGCGCAGACTTCGCCACCGGCATCGATCCCACAGAATCAGCCCGGACAAAACCTGCAACCACTGGGAACCCTCCCGCTCCAGAATCCCCTCGCGCAGCAGTCGTCGATTACGGCCACGGCCTCCGGTGCCAGTGCGCCGCAAAGTAACACCATTCCATCCAGTCAGGGCAAGTCGTTCGGCACGATCGGCAAGGGGCTGCCCGGCATGACGGGTGGACCGGCGCTCACCGCGCCGATGGGGTCGCAAGATCCGTCCTCACGCTTCATGCGTCCTGCCGTGCTTCCTCCGCTTTTCTGCGACCCGTCCATCAATATTCCCTGCTAGCGATCGCCGGCAGCTAGCCCGGATTCTTCATGAATACCTGCTCCGGTGTCCGATCCTCTCGCCCGGCGAGGCTGTTCTCGTTCGGCCGCCCGGCCGCCTTACCGGCTCGGCGGCGCGCACAGACGTGGCGCTCTTTAGTCATCGCGCCGTGCGCCCTCGATGGACTGCAAGTACGCCTGCGTCGGCCTTCGGTCTCGAACGCCTCGCGACGGCATTCATGAATAGTCCGGGCTAGAGTAAACGCGTGTTGGCGTGCAGGATCTCACCATCGAGGTGCGGTTCGGACCCCGGGCATGTTCTATGGTGTGGTGTTCGGCAGCCATGGAGGGTCGGGGGAGTGAGTCAGACGTGTCCCCGGCGCCGGCCAATTCGATCGAGGCGGAGTTAGGAGCTGCGTTTCGAAGCGGATGGTTCAATGCGGATGCTTCCGGTGGGAGTCATGGCGCTTTGTGGATTGTCGGCCTCGAGCCAGACATTGAAGCGCACGGTGGTGGGTTTCGAGAAGCAGAGGCTGACGGATTGCATGGGAGCGATGGTCACGGAGTCCTGTAGGACTCCAAATTGGGAAAACCCTTTGTGACAGGAGATCAACTCGGGGTTGGTTTCTTCGAGCATCCGTAACCGGACTGCCTGGGAATTCAGGTTTTGCCAACGGATCTCATCGCCGACCTGTACGATCAGATGACGCGGCGCGACCTCCGAGCGGATATTGAAATAGCGGACCGCACCGGTGAGGCGCGGGCCGGATGGGGTGCTGCAACCGGTCTGTACGACGAGCAGGCCGAGTAAAATGAGTAGCGACAGCGTTCGAAGCATGCGCGATATTACAGAACTATGCCGCGCGTTGGCTACTAGGATTGTTACCAGGTAGGGCGACGAGAAGAAACCCTGTCAACCCGGTTGCGACAGGGTCGTTGTCAGAGAGAGCGTCGCGTTCATTGTTCCAAGAGTTCATGCATGACTCTGACCTTCGACGAAGCCCGCCACTTTCTCTCCCGCACGGCGTTCGGTGGAACGCCTGAAGCAATCCGGCGTGTGATGCAGCTGGATCGTGCCGCCGCGGTGGCGCAGGCGTTGGCGATTCCCACGAACAAGGCACAGACTCCGCCGCCGGCCTGGATTCATCGCCTCCCTCCGTTGCCGAAGGTGCGCAAGCACTGGAGCGAGGCGCAGAGGAAGACATTCCGCGAGGGACTGAAGGCGGATGGGCAGGAACTGAAAGCCTGGTGGTATCGGGAACTCCTCACTTCGCGGTACCCGCTACTGGAGCGCATGACGTTATGGTGGCACAACCACTTTACGTCCAGTTTGCACAAGGTGAAGTGGCCGCCGTTTCTGTATCAGCAGAATGTCCTCTTGCGGCTCTATGCTCTGGGGTCGTTTCGCGCGCTGCTCACCGCCATCGCAAAAAATCCGGCGATGCTCCTGTATCTCGACACCCAGAGCAATCGCAAAGAACATCCCAATGAAAATTTTGCCCGTGAGTTGTTCGAGCTCTTCACGTTGGGAGAAGGCCACTATACCGAACAGGACATCAAGGAGGCCGCACGGGCATTCACCGGGTGGCATCTCGATTTCCGTACCGGCGCGTTCCGTGTCGATCTGCGTCGTCATGACGACGGACGTAAATTCGTATTCGGAAAGTCCGGGCCCTTCGAAGGCGACGATATTCTCTCGCTGACGCTGGAGCAGCCTCAGGTGGCCCGGTACATCGTCGAGAAGCTCTGGCGTGAATTTATTTCAGACCGGCCCGACTCGTTGGGAGTGGATCGTCTGGCCGATTCATTCAGAAGGAAGAACTATGAGATCGTCGGATTGCTCCAGGACTTGTTCCTCAGCCCGCAGTTCTGGGCGCCCGAGAATCGTGGTGTGTTGATCAAGTCTCCGGTCGAGCTCATTGTGGGCACCGCAAGACTCTTCAGTCTGCCGATCGAAGACACCGTGCAACAGATCGGGTTGGCCCGCCGGCTCGGGCAGGATCTCTTCGACCCTCCCAACGTGAAGGGCTGGCCGGGCGGTACACGGTGGATCACAACTTCGACCCTGCTGGACCGCACGCAGATGCTGCATCGCACGATTCGCGGCCACGAGACCGGTTATTCGCACGGGATGGCCGATATGGGCCACGTGCCCGGCCGGCTGTGGCTCGCGACGGAGCCTATCGAGGTCGTGCAGGCTACGCTGCTCCCGCTCCCCCCGGTGCAGCCCTTGATGGAAGAGGAAGAGCGCGGCCAGGCCGTGCACCAACTGGTATTGGATCCGGTGTATCAACTCAAGTGAGGCAGCCATGAACGGGAAGGGGTTGGATCGACGAACGTTGCTGAAAGCCGCAGTGACTCTGCCGCTCGTTCTGTTGCGTCCACTGTGGTTGCCGGAACTCCGGGCGGCGGAGAAGAACGGGGCTGGTGCTGGAGCACGCAATCGGGAACGGCTGTTGCTGTTGATTGAGTTGCATGGCGGGAACGACGGGCTGAACACACTCATTCCCTACGAAGAGGAGGCCTATTACCTGGCCCGACCGCAATTGGCGATTCCGCGCGACCAGGTTCGCCAGCTTACCCCTCAGTTCGGGCTCCATCCGGCGCTCACCCCGCTGATGCCGTTTTGGGAGAGCAAGGAGCTGGCTTGCCTGCATGGTGTCGGGTATCCCCGGCCGAATCGTTCCCATTTCCGATCCATCGAGATCTGGGAGACGGCGTCAGACAGTGAGCAGGTGCTGGACACCGGCTGGCTCTCGTGCGTGTTTGAGCAACATCCGCTGCCGGCGCGATTCACAGCCGAGGGGATTGTTCTTGGCAAGGGCGATGTCGGTCCATTGAGTGGAGGGAAGGCACGCACCATTGCTCTGCACGGTCCGGGGCAGTTTCTGCAGCAGGCCGGCTCCGTCAGACCGGCTTCCCTGGCGACGAGCAACCCTGCTCTGGCCCATATCCTGGAGGTCCGGCGGGAAATCTCCCAGGCCGCTTCCGATCTACAGGGCCGTATTCGGCAGGCGCCGTCACTCACGAGCGACTTTCCGGCGAATAAGATCGGCAAGCAGCTGGAGGTTGCAGCCAAGCTCATCGCCGCGCAGGTGCCGGTCGCGGTCATCAAAGTGACGCAAGGAAGTTTCGATACCCATGCCGGCCAGTCGGCGACCCATCATCGGTTGTTAGAGGAACTGGCGCAGGGCCTGACGGCCTTCCGCGCGGCAATGGAGCAGCTGGGCGCCTGGAAGGATGTGCTGGTCATGACCTATTCGGAGTTCGGTCGCCGGGTAGGAGAGAACGCCAGCCATGGAACCGACCATGGCACGGCGGCCCCGCACTTTTTCATGGGCGGGCGCGTGAAGGGCGGCCTCTATGGAGTCCCTCCCTCACTGAGAGATCTGCAGGACGGGGATCTGAAGCATACACTCGACTACCGGGCTGTCTATGCGACCGTCATTGAGAAATGGTGGGGATTGCCTGCAGTTCCTCTCGGAACCGGACGCTATCCGGCGCTCGACTGTCTTACTTAGTGAGTCGAGACTTGATTTTACGGGCCGTTCTTCCTATTCTGCTGCCGTCTGAAAGGAAGGTGAGGGCATGACACGTTATCCATCGCGACGTATGGCGGGGAGTGCAGTGTTTCTGCTGGTCATCCTGCTGATCGGGGTTACTGCGCCGGTTTGGGCAGAGGAAGCCGGCATGGAGAACATTCCCGCGCTCACCCAGATACCAGAGAGTCGTGGCGGCGTCCTTCAGCAGACCCAGGCTCCGGTGGCGCCGTCATTGCCGCTGCTGTTCGCCGAAGGCTCCAATTCCTGCGAGATCGTGTCCTGCGGTATGGGGATCAAGCAGACCTGCCAGATTACCTGTCCGGCCGATAAAACGCCCAAATGCAGTTGTGACTGCGAGCGGAGCATCGGCCCGATGTGTATGGACTACAAGGCGAACTGTCGCTGCGAATAGCGCGTAACCGACCGGTCACTCGTTGTCCGGTGAAGACGATTCCGATCCGCCCACCGTCAGGTTCGGTCCTGCGACTCTGTACTGCTCTCCTGCCCAAGCCCCTAAATCGATCGTTTGACACCGCTCTGAACAGAATGGACGCCAGGGATTGTCCTGCCACGTGGTGGGCTGGTGGCATTCGGGACAGCGGGTGATGCGCAACGGAGCAGGGGACAAGGTGGTTACCTTCTGTCTGGTGATGAGGCGGACTCTACCACCCTCATGCCGAAAGCGGCAAATAACTCCCCGGTCAGGTAGGGTGTCTGTTCTCCGTCCCGCCAATGCTTCCGACGCATGTAGTCATTGAGCAACCTGCCGTCGGCGGTGCGGTGGATGTGAGGGTGGGCCACATTCATCCGGTAGCGTTCAATCGCTCCGGCCACGCGGCTGATAAAGACAATCGTGCCGTTGCTCTCCACCCTCTCCACGATTCCCACGTGGGTCAAGGGATCGTTGACGAGACCGTCCCCGTTGTAGTCCCAGGTATTGTCGAAGAACACCAGATCGCCGGCTTGCACCACCGGACCGCGATGAAGCTGTCCGTGTTTGCGCAAGTGGTTGTAGATCAACCCTACGCCGTTGGCCTTCCCGTCGCTGGCCCCTCCTTCAAAGAGGTCGATGCCGTGGGCGAGGTAGATGGCTCGGGTCACTCCGGCACAATCGTAAGAGATGCGGCGGCCCTGGCTCTCGATCGTCTTCGCGCCGACCAGGTTGACGGCCGTTTGGACGATCGCCTGTTTGCGAGAATCGGCTTGGGTTGTGCGGCAGCAATCAGGAAGCGGAGTGACCGCCTGACGGAGACCCTGGGATGCCGGTGCGGCGCAGGCGCTCAGGGCAGCGCCGACAAGCAAGGTGCACAGCGTGTGAGAGTATCTGGGCATACTGATTTAAGTATAGCTGGTCTTCAGAGGCATGGGATGCCGTAGTGCGTTGCTCGCGCTGGGGTACTCAAAAGGTCGGTTGGTCGGCTCGTCGGCTCGTCGGCCGGATTCCATGATTCGCGAGATACGCTTCACGAACGACGCTTCACGGATCTCACACAGGAAGCGACAACCGCCTGAGCCATCGGCTCGGCATCCGGTCAGGCTCCGGCGCTGGAGAAGACCTGTCTGATCAACGCTTGCGCGTCCTCCTGAATCCGCCTGAGATGGGCCTGGCCGTTGAAGCTTTCCGCATAGAGTTTATAGACGTCTTCCGTTCCGCTGGGGCGCGCGGCGAACCAGCCGTTGGCCGTCGTCACTTTCAACCCTCCGATCGAAGCCTTGTTGCCTGGGGCTTCCGTCAACATGGCGGTAATCGGTTCTCCCGCGAGTTCCCGACTCTGCACCTGCTGCGGGGAGAATTTCTGGAGCGCGGCCTTTTGCGCCCTGGTGGCCGGGGCATCGATCCGTTCATAGACCGGCTCGCCGAGTCGGGCCGTCAAGTCCGTATAGAGCTGCGCAGGATCTTTTCCGGTCACCGCCAGCATTTCCGCCGCGAGCAGATCCATGATGATCCCGTCCTTATCGGTAACCCACGTGGTGCCGTTATGACGGAGAAATGCTGCGCCCGCACTTTCTTCGCCGCCGAACCCCAACGAACCGTCGCGAAGACCTGCGACGAACCACTTGAAGCCGACCGGTACTTCAACGAGTTTTCGCTCCAAGCTTTCCGCTACCCGGTCGATCATGCTGCTGCTGACGACGGTCTTGCCGATTCCTGCATCGGCGTTCCATCCAGGGCGATGGGTAAACAGATAGGAGATGGCAGCGGCGAGGTAGTGATTGGGGTTCATGAGACCGCCCCCGGGCGTCACAATGCCATGGCGGTCCGTGTCGGTATCGTTGCCGAAGGCGAGGTCGAAGCGGTCTTTGAGTTTGATGAGCGAGGCCATGGCGTGGGGGGAAGAGCAGTCCATGCGGATCTTGCCGTCCCAATCCAGCGTCATGAAACGAAAGGTCGGATCGACGGATTCGTTGACGATGTGCAGGTCCAATCCATACCGTTCTGCCAGTGGACGCCAGTAGGCCACGGCGGCGCCGCCCAACGGATCGACGCCCAGACGTAACTTCGCCGCTTTGATGCGTTCGAGATCCACGACGTTGGCCAGATCGGCGAGATAGCGGCCGACGAAATCGTGTCGCGTCGTGGACGCGGCCTTCAACGCCTGGTCATAAGGGACACGTCTGACGCCGTGTAGTTTGGTCGCCAGCAATGCATTGGCGCGAGTTTCAATCGCCTTCGTGACCTCCGTGTCGGCCGGACCGCCGTGCGGCGGGTTGTACTTGAAGCCGCCGTCCTCCGGAGGGTTGTGCGAAGGGGTGATGACGATGCCATCCGCAAGACCGGAATTGCGGCCTTGATTCGTGGTCAGAATTGCGTGCGAGATGACCGGAGTGGGGGTATACCCGTCAGCCTGATCCATGCGGACCTGAATACCATTTGCGGCCAGCACCTCCAGTGCGCTGCGTTGAGCCGGTGCCGAGAGGGCGTGGGTATCCTTGCCGATGAACAGGGGGCCGGTGGTTCCGGCCTGAGCCCGGTATTCGCAGATGGCCTGGGTGATCGCAAGAATGTGGGCTTCATTGAAGGTGCGGCGAAGGGAGGAACCGCGATGTCCGCTGGTGCCGAAACTCACCTGCTGTCGGGGATCGGACGGGTCCGGTACTTCGCCATAGTAGGCCTGTTCAAGTTTCTCGAGATTGACCAGTTGTTCCGGTTGTGCCGGTTGTCCGGCACGAGGGTGGAGAGCCATAGATTCCTCAGCAAACGATGATGGGTGGATGAGGCGGTTCTGAATGATGCCTCGCTCAGTATATACGGCTCGATGCGCAATGTCAGGCATGCGTTTGCTTGCGCGGTCCTCCGCGCGGGTGTTAAGATCCGCTCACGTTAAGGAGAGGGGTTGTCCATGCCGAATATTACCTTATTGCACTCACCGACCTGCGGAGCCTGTCCATCAGCGAAACGCCTGTGGAAGGAACTCAGGGTAAAGTATAGCTTTAGCTATCGCGAGGTCGATATCACGACCCCGGATGGTCAGGAATTGGCGAATCGGCATTCGGTCCGGGCCGTGCCCGCGACGATTATCGACGGCCGTCTGACCTTCGTGGGGGTGCCGCCTCGTCAAAGCGCCGAGAAGGCGTTGCAGCTGAAGATGAAGCCGCAGGGTGCGTGAGACTGGAGAGATATGACCGTTCCCGATGATGACGATTTTGAACTGCCGATTCTTCCCGTGATCGATAAGGGGCCGCCGCCTGAATGCGGGACGTGCGGAGACCCGATGAAGTTCATCGACGGCGATTGGGCCTGCGTCGATTGCAACGGTGAACTGCTCGGTCCGGAAACCGGCTAGCAGTCAACGGCGTTCTTCGCCTCTCACGCGTGAAGTGCGGAGGGTTGCCGGGATATTCTCTGCGGCCTTCCGTTCCGCGCTTTACGATTCACGGTCCACAGTCTCCATGCTCCGCCTCGTCACCGGCCCGTTTCATCCCACACTCGAATCGCAACTTGTTCACGATCTGCGTGTGCTCAAGTCCGGCGACCCCCAAGCCGCAGTCGCGCTTGTGGTGCCCTCGGATCAGTTGCGTCGCTCGCTCAAGCGGCTGCTGGTCGTGAAGCGGGAGCTGGCACTGCTCAACGTCCACATTCTCTCGTTCCACCAGCTGGCGTTACAGTTGCTGCGCGAGCGCCGCACTACAGCAGGCGCGGCTGGTGCGGTGCGGGAGATTGAACTCGTCACCGACACGTTTTTCGAGCGCCTGCTGCAGCACCTCGGGCAACGCAACGTGCCTCAGACCGGGGCGCTTCGTTTGTCGCAGCTGCCATCCGGGGCCTGGCCGGCTTTGTGGGCCAGCTTGCGAGACCTCAAGGATGCCACGGTGGATTCCGCCCTGGCCTTACGTGCGGTGGAGGAAGGCCAGTTCCCCCCTGAGGACGGTGAGAAGCTTAAGGGATTGTTTACCCTCTATGCGGCGCTACGGGACGGCAGTGCGGCGCTGGGTGTGGGATCTCCGGATGACTTGGCCGCGCTCGTCACCGATTTTGTACCAACCTCTCCGTTTCTCCGCGGTCTCCGCGGTCTCTGGTACTACGGGTCGTACGACCTGACGCAAACCCAGCTGACTCTCCTGGAAGCCCTGAGTGTATCCCTGCCGGTCACGGTCTATTTCCCGCTCGGCGAACAGACGGCCTATGGTTTTGCGCGACAGTTTCTAGAGCGACACCTCTATCCGATTGCCGGAGGTTCCGACGAGCGATTAGGTGCGACATCGGGTGATCCTGCTGCCGATTTTCACCAAGTAAATGTATCGGTTGAGGTACGAAATGCCGCCGGAATCGACGATGAGCTGACGCTGGTCTGCAAGCAGATCCTGTCGCTGGTGGAAACCAACGGCTTCGCGTTCGACGAGATCGGTGTGGTGGGTCGCACCCTCATGCCGTACCAGGCGTCCCTGAAACGAACCTTCGACCAGCATCGCATTCCGTTTCTCTCCAGCGCGACGGTGCCGCTGTTACAGGAGCCCTCCGTGAAGACGCTGCTTCACCTGGCCCGGCTCAAGGGGAGCGGGCTACATCGACCGGCCATGTTGGAAGTGATTACCTCTCCATGGAATCGACGCCTGACGAGCAGTCCCGGCGGCGTCGAACCGCGTCCCGACCTCTGGCGATTGGCGGTGCTGGCGCTCGGAATTACCCGTGGCGAGGAGGAATGGCGACGGTTGGCGCAATTGGGTCGTCTGGAATCCTGGGCGTCCGATGGCGACGATTCTTTTACGGAGGATCTCGGGTCTTTCTCGATCGATGGCGTGCAGCTGGCTCTGCTGTGGGGCTGTCTTTCGCCGCTGATCGAAGATGTGAAGCGCCTTCCTGAGCAGGGCGGGTATGGCACCCTGACCGATGCCTTCTGCTCCCTCGCTGAGACCCATCTGACCGTTCCCCTCGGAGTCTCCACATCCCTTGACGCGACGGCGCAGTGGGACGACGCCCCGGATGTGAATGAGGCGCTATCCCGGGTCTTCGCCCAGCTGCGGGCGCTCGATCGCCTCGACATCAACCTCACCTGGGATGAATGGGCGGACACGTTTGCGGAGATGTTGGCGCGAACGTCCCGTGCCCTGGCGCCGTCCTCGCACCACGGGGTGCAGGTGTTGGATGCGATGGCGGCCCGCGGCGTGGGATTCCGTGCCCTCTTTCTTATCGGAATGAACGAAAAACTGTTTCCCCGGTACATCCATGAAGATGGGTTTCTCCGTGACCGGCACCGCCTGGTGCTGAGTGAAACCCTGGGCTACAAGATCGACCAGAAGCTGCAGGGGTATGGGGAGGAGGCGCTGCTGTTCGAACTCTTGCGATCGTCGGCCAGGGAACGCCTGTATCTCTCCTATCAACGGGCGGATGCCGCCGGTCGCCCGTTGACGCCGTCCGGTTATCTGGAGACTGTCGAGGTGGTGCCACACCCGTCGGACGTTGAGTCTCTGTTCGCCCTTCCACGTCGGTGGCCGGATCGTGTGGATCTTCCGCTCTTCACGCCGCACCTGCAGACGAGAGAGGAATTGAGCGTGAGTACGGTGCTGCAGGGGCGCGACGTGACAGCCCTGTTGGAGGCGGTCGGACGTGACGGGTTGTTATTTTCCCATGGGCTGGGGGCGCAAGGCGTCATCGAAAGCGGTCATCCGGCCCTGAGCGCGTACGACGGGATGCTGGAACATGCAGGCGCCCATTGGAATAGGGTCACTGAACGCGGGTTTTCGCCGACGGCGCTGGAAACGTATGCTCGTTGTCCCTTTCAATATTTTTCCGGACAGGTGCTCAAGCTTGAATCGGTGCGCCACGTCCCCTCCATGGAACTCACGCCTCCGGCGATGGGGCAACTCTGCCATGACGCGTTGCGACTCTGTTATCTGGCGCTGATCCAACAGGGCTGGCCGGCGACGGCGCTGCCTGCCTCCGTCGTGACGGCGGCGGTGAATCGGGCTGTGGCGCAGGCCTTTGAAGCCTATGCCCGGACGCATGGAACCGGGTACGCCCTGACCTGGGAGTTGGCACAGGAGTCGGTCCGGCGGTTGATCGAAGCAGCGATCACACTCGATCGTGAAGCGGCGTTGGCCTCGGGGTTCCATCCCGCTGCATTCGAATTGGATGCCAACGGACTTTTGCCGGATGGTTCCGGCGGGGAGGACATTTCGTTGCGTGGACGATGGGACCGGGTGGATCGGCATCCGGGGTCTGGCGCGGTGAGGGTCATCGATTATAAGTATCGAGCGAACGACCGCGTGGAGGCCAAGGATCGCAATCTCCTGCAAGCGGCTGTGCGTGCGCAACGGCTGCAGCCTGCGCTCTATGCCTTAATGACCGCTGCCGGATCGTCCGGTGACCGGCAGAAGGCTCTACCGGAACAGGTCGAGTTTCTCTATTTGCTGCCGCATGCCGATCCTGCGGTTGAGCGTGTGTCCTTTGCCGCTGCGGCCTGGCAGGGATCCTCCGGTCCGATGTTGAGCAGGACGATGCAGGTGCTGCTCGATGGCATACGCGCCGCACAATATTTCATCGTCCCGGACACCCACTGCACCCATTGTGAATTCTCAACCGCCTGCCGCCGCGCCCATCAACCGAGCTGGTGGAGGGCCTATCGGTCCTCGCAGGCCAGGACGTTACGGGACGTGCGATCGCAGAAGGTGGCGCGTGACTGAACCGGCGCAAATTCCGGATCAGGCGGCCAGGGAAGCCGCCGCCACCACGTTCGACCGGAATGTCGTCGTGATCGCCGGGGCGGGAACCGGGAAAACCACGCTGCTGGTGAACCGGTTGTTGTACCTGCTCATGCGCCGGACCGATCCGTTGGATCTGTCGCGCATCGTGGCCCTGACTTTCACCAACAAAGCCGCCGCCGAGATGAAACTCCGTTTGCGGGAGCGGCTTCGCTCGTTGGTGAATGTGGAAGGCCGTGACAATCCTCCGAGCGGCAGTGGAACGGTCTCGATCGCCGATCTGCGCCTGCGGTACGGCTGGACGACCGATGAAATCGTGGCCCGGGCCGATGCCGCGCTCCGTGACGTCGAGAAAGCGCAGATTGGAACCCTACACAGTTTTGCCGCGCATCTGTTGCGCCTGTACCCGATTGAAGCCGGAGTGACACCGACGTTTCAAACGGACGAAGACGGTTCGCGGTTTGAAGAACATTTCACCAGTGAGTGGGAGTTGTGGCTGGATGGTGAGCTGGGAGCGGCGGGGAGTGATCACGGTCGCTGGCGGATACTCCTGGATACGTTTAGTCTGGACGAACTGCGCGAGTTGGCCTACAGCCTGCACAGCGACTTGATCGATCTGAATGGGCTGATGCAACAGGTGGCCGAGACCGGCCTGAATCCGGGATTGCGTGACTGGTTCTCCATCCGGAAGGCGCAGGCGGAACGTCTGCTCGCACGATATGACCGGCCGAAGCGACGCAAAATCGAACTGATGCTCGTCGCGGTCGCGGACCTGTTCGCTCTCCTGCTCGCCGAGGGGTTGGGCGCGGTGCGGTCTTTCCCACGCGAGTCGCAGGAATTATTGGCCAAAGATCTCGGCGCCGCCCCGACCGGTTGGGAGGAAGACGACTACGAGGCTGTCGAGTCATTGCAGCGGATCGCCAAACGGTTGCTCAGGGTCGATCATGAACTCCTGCAGAATCTGCTGGCCCTGCTCTCGCCCTTCGTACAGTCGGTGCGGAAGTCGTTCCTGGATTCCGGCTGGCTCACCTTCGACGGCTTGGTCGGCAAGGCACGGACCCTGCTTCGCGATCATCCGCCCATACGTGAGCAGTTGAAACGGGACTATCGCGCGCTGTTGGTCGATGAATTTCAGGATACCGACCCGGTGCAGTACGAGATCGTGCTGTATCTGGCCGAACGCCTCGGCGAGCAAGCCGGTTCATGGCGTGAGACGGAACTCGAATCGGGAAAACTGTTTATCGTCGGTGACCCGAAGCAATCGATCTATGCGTTCCGTCGGGCCGATATCGAAGCATTCGACCACGTCGTCGATCGGCTGGAAGGCAGCGGAGCGTTGCGCTGCGAACTGGCCACGAACTTTCGCAGCCATGCGCAGGTGCTCGATCTGGTCAACGGCGTATTCAACCGGCTCCTGGTGGCGCAACCTGCCATTCAGCCGCCGAACGTTCCGCTGACGGTGCAGCCCAATCGATCGAGTCAGTTTCGTAATCCCGGTGTGGAGCTCCGGCTGGTCGCATCGGAAGACGACGGCGACTTGGATTCGGCGGCGGCCACGCGAGTGGAGGCGGAACAGATTGCACTGATGGTGTCGGACTTGCTGCGGCCTGCGGGGCAAGGGGGCGAAGCGAGGGGGCCGGAAAGCGGGCTTCGACCAGGGCATATCGCGCTCCTCTTTCGAAAATTGACTCAGGCCGAGCACTACCTGGAAGCCCTCCGGCGGCATGGTATTGCCTACATCATCGATGGAGAGAAACATTTTTACCGCCGGCAGGAGGTGATCGACCTGGTCAACATTCTCCGGTGCGTCGACAATCCTCACGACCGCATCGCCCTGGTGGGGTTGCTCCGATCGGCAGTGGGTGGGTTGCCTGATTCCGCGCTGGTCGGCCTGCAGGAACGACAGGCGCTGGATTATCGCGAAGTCGAGCGCCTGACAGACTGGAGTAGTCCGCATGCCGAGCCGCTCCGTCGGCTGTACGGCCGGTTGGCGCGGTTGCATGAGCAGGCGCCCCGCTGTCCGTTGCCTGAGGCGCTGGACCTCATTTTTGCGTCGCTCCCTGTACTCGAACTCGCGGCGGCATCCCTGCACGGAGAACAGGCCGTGGCCAATCTCTTCAAGGTTCGCCAGATGGCGGCGGATCTGGCGGATCGTCCGAATCTCACGTTGAACGGATTTGTCTCGCTCATGCTGGATCGGCTCACGGAGCAACCGGAAGAAGCGGAGAGTGCGCTGTCGGAGGACACGCTGGATGCGGTGCGTGTGCTCACCATCCATAAGGCAAAGGGCCTGGAGTTCCCGCTGGTGATTCTGGCCGGGTTACATCATGGAGATGGCGCGGGGCGTGGTCCTGCGCGACCGCTCATTTGGCATGACTGGTCGACGGGCGTGCAGGGTCTCGACCTGGGGGATCGCTGCAGCCTGGGTGCGGTGCTGGTGGCCGAGAAAGCGCGTACTCGTGAACAGGCGGAACGGCGTCGGCTGTTCTATGTCGGGATGACGCGCGCCCGGGAGTGTCTGGTGTTGTCCGGAGCCCTGCCGCGGAGGCGGGTGCGGGGGGCGTTGTTGGAATTGTTGGAGGAAGCGGCCGGAGCGGAACTCGGCCTGGCCGAACAGCAGGACATTCCGGTCGGTGCCGTCGGATTGCGTCAGATCGTTCTGCAGGGTGATGATCGTCCGCCCGCCAGGCAGCGCGAACGTCCCGTCGCATTGGAAGGCGCGGTCATGGACCGGGCGTTCTCCGAACGTTGGATGCAGCGCGATCGGAACTGGCAGGCGCAGCGATCGGAACCCTTGCTGGTCTCTCCGTCGGACTTCATTCAGAAACCGGCACCGGTATCCGAGAGGGAACCAGGGCAGGGAAGACGGGTGACGCCGGGGAAGACCGTGGGGACCATCGTCCACCGGCTTCTGCAATACTGGGATTTCACCGCGGATGTGGCGTCACAGGTTGCGTTGATCGACCACACTTCGCTGGCGCTCGATGAACCGGATACGGCGACGCAGGAGGCTGTGATCGAGGAGGTACGGGACCTGTTGCGAACCTTCGCCCAATCTGCGGCCTACGATCGACTGCGGCGGGCGACGGTGATCGGGCGTGAGGTGCCGTTTCTCGTGCCCTGGAACGACGGACGCCAGATCATGGAAGGGGTCATCGATCTGCTGTACCGGATCGACGGCGCGCTCTGGATTGCCGATTATAAGACGGATATGATCCCGGCGGATCAGGTGGCGGCAAGGGCTGAGCTCTATCGGGAACAGGCGCGCTTGTATCGGGCAGCGGTCGAACAGTCGTTGGGCGAACCGGTGGCGGGTTTTGAATTTATTTTCCTGCGACATGGAGTGGCGGTCACGGTCTGAGTGCAAAGGAGGGTGTTATGAGGGCGTTTCGATGGGCGGTGCTGGCGATGATGGCGGTCGTCGGCTGTGCAACTCAACACAAGGCGGAGGTGCAGCCGCTGCATGCGGCGGCCGGGACCAGCGCGGTAGTGAGTCAGCAGTTGGAGCAGGGCAATCAGTTGTTTGCACAACAGGACTGGGCCGGGGCTCAGCAGGTGTATCTGTCGACGATCCAGGCCGACCAGACGCTGGCGGAAGCCCACTACAATCTCGCGTTGACGCTGGAGCGATTGGGCGAGAAAGCGGAAGCCAGGAAACACTATGTCGCCGCGGCCAACCTGGCTCCCGGGAATAAGGTGATTTGGGATGCGCCGCCGCTTCGGAAATATGACCGCGAGATCGGCTTGGACAGAAAATCCTGGATGGATGCCAATCCCAAGTAGCAGTGCCGTAACGGCCGCCCACGCTTCAGAGCGGGGCGGCTGTACCTGAGTCCGGCTGAAGCGGACGTTTCCGCTGGGCCGCGATCGCCAGGATCACCGCTCCCGCCACGATCATAGGAATGCTGAGCATCTGTCCCATCGAAATCGTACCGACGATGAATCCAATCTGCGCATCCGGCTCGCGAAAGAACTCCACCACAATCCGGCAGATCCCATAGCCCATCAGGAAGGCGCCGAAGACGGTCCCCGATGGCGGCAGGCGGCGGGTGATCAGCCAGAGTACGGTAAAGAGCAGGAGCCCTTCCAGGAACGCTTCATACAGCTGCGAGGGGTGGCGGCAGGCCATGCCGCCGGCCGGGAACACCATGCACCAATCTACGTCGGTGGGGCGGCCGTAGAGTTCGCCGTTGATAAAGTTGCCAATTCGCCCCAGTCCGAGACCCACCGGGGTCACACCGGCGGCAAGGTCGGCAACGGTCAAGACCGTCATGCCCTGCCGCCTGGCAAATAGGATCAATGCCACAATGGTCCCGATCAGCCCGCCATGGAACGACATGCCGCCTTCCCAGACGGCAAAAATCTTCAGCGGATTCTCCAGGTAATAAGACAGGTTATAAAACAGGACATACCCAAACCGGCCGCCGGCAAACACGCCGACTGCTGCGTAGACGATCATGTCGTAGACCTGATCGTTGTTCAGCGGTAGCTTCTGTGCCTTGGCCCGGGCCGCGATGATGAAATAGGCCAGCGTGAGGCCGATGAGATACATCAGGCCGTACCACCGGAACTGAAGTGGCCCTAACCGCAGGAAGACCGGGTCGATGTCGGGATAGGGGATGGCGTGCAACCAGGACAGCATAGTAGGACTCCACATAGTTTCGCGATCTTATGTGAGCCTGTTCTGCAATGCAAGGTAGGGCGCGAAGCCGCGCCGGGCAAGGCCTGCAGCCGGTTCAGCGGTTTTCCCTACGCACACCTGTCGCTTTTCTGAAACGGTTGTCTCCTTCCGTTGTTCACAAAACAGCACCCTTTATGAGAAGTCGTTAACCTGGTTTCGCTACAGTTGAGAAATGCCCAATGAATTCCGACAACGTGACTGTGGCACGGTTGATGCTGTACTCATCGGTAGCTCTCGCCGGAAGTCAGTGGACAGTAAACCTTGTGGTACTAAAGGGAGGATGTCACGATGTCTACCAAGGGGCGTGAAGCAGCGAAGATTGCAGCGATCATCGGAGGGGGCGCAGTGGTGGGCGCGGCGCTGGGATTGCTCCTGGCTCCGAAGGCCGGGGCGGAAACCAGGCGGGATGTTGCGCGATATGCCAAGCGGGCGCAGGTCCAGGCCACCCGGTTTAGTCGTTCCGTGAAGAGCGGCGTTTCCACCATGGTGGAACGTAGCAAGGCCTTGGTGAAGAGAGACGATCATAAAGAAGCCGCGTAAGCCTAGTGGTTTGCCGGCACCGGTTCTGACAACAGTGGCATACGGCAGCGGCCTGTCTCCTCAGGGACAGGCCGTTTGCATGTCAGCAGATGTTCGTCCGGGCAGCTTGACCCCCCGGGAGCCCGATGTTAGATTTCGCCCGCGGCGGTTTTTACTGCGGGAGTGGCGGAATCGGCAGACGCCCAGGACTTAAAATCCTGTACTGTAAAAGGTGTGCGGGTTCAAGTCCCGCCTCCCGCACCAACACGCCAACGCTTTTCTTCCACGACCGGCCCCGATTGCGTTCCTCCAGGTTCTCCCCAACCTTGCAAGTGTGAAAATTCCTCCCGACCGCTCCACTTTAAAGGAAACGCAGAACGTCGATACATCCTCTCTCTCGTGTGCCTGGTTCATTTCTGCCGAGAAATGGTGGATGCCCGCTCTTTCCGGTTTCTGAGAACAGTCTCGGAGAAATTGTCAGGTCCCCTCAACCGCGTCCCGTCCGCTAGACCAGAAGCGACCGACGGGTCTTCGTGAGGTGGTGCCTCGCGTCGCCTGTCGCACTAGCCCGGATTATTCATGAATGCCGTCGCGAGGCGTTCGAGACGGAGGCCCGCCGAGGCTTCTCGCACGTGAGGCCGACGCAGACGTACTCGCAGTCCGTCGAGGAGGCCGAACGAGAAAAGCCTCGCCGGGCGAGAGGATCGGATGCCGGAGCAGGTATTCATGAATAGTCCGGGCTAGCATGTTGTGATCACTGCTTAAGGCAAAGGTGTGTGTCTGCCGGGTCGCGCACTCGATCGTGCCATCCCAAAAATTAGGCTAGGCATGCGTTCCATTCTGCCGTTGAGGATTCCAGGTCGATCAACCTGCGTTGGCCGGAACCCATCGTTGGTTACCGACGTTTTGTGCAATCTACGTCTTGTTGCTGCGGTCTCTTTGCTTGAAGGTGGAATTAACTGTGCCGTACTTGAAAAGTTGCGCGTCCACCGTCCGCAGGGAATAGTGGGGCTGTTCACAGCAGAGAATCGCGATCGAGTAGCCAAGACGAAAACTTGAAAGTTAGGTGCGGAGACCGTTTGAAGTCGGGAGGGACACAGGGAAGTGGCGAGCAGCCGAGAACCCTTCGACAACCGCTCAAACTGTGACCTCTAGAGAATCGAGTATATGGTGCCGAGGGACAGAATCGAACTGTCGACACCAGCCTTTTCAGGGCTGTGCTCTACCAACTGAGCTACCTCGGCATTTCGGCAGGGTACCGGAGGGGTTTCTGTCTACAGGATCACCGAAGAAAAATCAACTCTTGATGTTCGACGTGGCGGAGAGGGCGGGATTTGAACCCGCGACAGGCTTTTGACCTGTGCCGGTTTAGCAAACCGGTGCCTTCGGCCACTCGGCCACCTCTCCGCAAGTCGCTACCCGCAGAATTTGTATTGAGTTCCCGCGCCTAGATCTTTCGAATACGAACCCTCTCGAAGAAGAGGGGGGATCATACCCCAGAGCATGGAGCGCACTCAAGTAATTCTCGCGAATGATTTTGAAGCCGGACATGCCGGCTTCGTAGAGGCGTGCTGTGGGACCGGGGGCGGTGGGACGGCGGCTATCTTTTTCCGAATTCCTTCAGGATATCGATAAAAGTGGTCTGCCACTGGGCGAGCAGGCCCATGTGTCGTTTGTGGTCTGTGGTGTGAACGCGCTTTCCGTAGACTGATCTCCCCGGAGACAAGGTTCGAGACGGACTCATCTGTGAGTGTGAAGTTCCCGTGCCCGGGGGATCGATCTCGGCGGATCGGATCACCCCGCTGGTCAGAAGCATTCGCAGCGCATGCGCTTTCTGTTGGGATGATTTGCGTATCGCCTTTTTTGAACTGGCCATGAATCCTCGTGGTGCAGTGTGTGTGGGTCGTGATACCGGGTGGACGAAGATCGCTACATCCACAGAATGCGGCCCAGATCTTCGTCGAGTTCCTTGGCTCGTTGGCACTGGCTGCAGCGGGCGAAGAGGCCGTCGGTACCGGGTGAGGTCTGAGAACGGAGTACCAATTGATACTTGTGTCCTCCGCAGAACGGGCAGGCCTTGCCATGAAGTTCTCGGCGCACGGATCCGATTCTTCCGACTTGTTTATGCATCGTGTGCCTCCGGTGAAAGGGGAGAGTCATTTGGGGGAGCCTGCCGGGGGATTGGGGCAGGGTTTGTAATGACTCGTGCATGCTCAACAATACCCAGCAAGCGGGATGCTGAGAATACCGTGGAGGAGGGGAGGGGTCGTGATCTAAGGAGGGGGTGCGGTAAAGCGGAAATATCGTTTTGTTTTACTTGGCTAATAACTTTTAAATATCAAATACCTATGCGATGTAGGCGATGTGATTCGAGAGATATTGCTAGAGGGCGGGAAGCTGAAGAAAATGAATGGCTCTGAATATGCCGGGAGGGCAGAGAGAGTAGGAAAATAAATTCGGGGGTGAAGGCAGATCCCGCCAGGAGGATGTCGAGACCTCTTGCCGCCCTGGGTGGGCACAACCAAAGCAGACACCTTCACCCTTTTTCACTCAACCATGCCGTCAGGTGGTCGTGCAAGTCCGTAGTTGTTCGGAGGTGGAGATATGGGGGGAGATGGGAATGCACCTCCGGGGCGCATTCCCATCGTGGATAGTGGCAACGGTGCGGGACGTTCAGAGGAGAAACCGATCCCACGGCGGGTACCGATGAAGCGATCACGATTACACCGTGGTCGTACCCATGCACACCACCCGCTCGCTCCAAGCCTGTTGCGGTGTACGCTTTTCGATATAGCCGGCAAGAAGGCGGAGCCGGGTCTGGTCCGGCTCCGACATGCGGATAAATTCAAGTCCAACCTGCCCGTTCTGTACCCAGCGCACAGCAGCCAATTTGATCTGCAGAGGAGTTGGACTGGTGGGAAACGAGAGGCGTAGGTCCACATACTGCCCGACCTTGAGCTTCATGCTGGTTTTCAGCAGGCAACCCGGCACGGAGAGATTCACCAGCTGTCCCTGCCCCATCATTCCCTCACAGGAGAGGATACAAGTGCTCTGGACCGGTTCGCGCTTGGTGTATCGCTGTTTCACAGTGCCTCCTGGTTAGGTGAGCCTCATGTCTCGTTCTAGTCCAAGTATATGCCGGAATCGAACGATGTCATTCCGCGAGAGGTGTCCCTCGGATGGGGGGCTGTTCGGTGGGAATGTATGAAGCCGCAGTGGACTTAGCTGTAAATTAATGTCGATGTGATGCCACCTATGTGCATGTGTTTAAATTGAAATTGTCCTCCCAAGCTTTGAGTTGTGATGATCGAGCCATCACAGCAGACAGCCTGAGTTGGAAAGTTTTGGCCAGTCAGGGAATTCAGGAGGAGGAGCTTGAACGCGAGTATCGTTGTTGGTAGATGGACCGGGGTGAGTCACGTGCCGGCTGAGCAACCAGCCGCGCTAGTGGCAGCCTCACGATCCACATGTTGGAACACAATTATGGCGGAGGGGGCGAGATTTGAACTCGCGGATAGGTTACCCCATCTCCGGTTTTCAAGACCGGCACGTTCGGCCACTCCGTCACCCCTCCACAACAGGCCGTAGCACACTCAGTGTCAGGATCGTTCGATGGTCTGAGTTCCACCCATGTAAGGCTGTAGTACTGTCGGCACGGCCACCGTCCCGTCCGGTTGCTGATAATTTTCAAGAATGGCGACGAGGGTTCTTCCTACCGCCAACCCGGATCCGTTCAATGTATGGACGAATTCCGGCTTGTTGTCTTTCTTTCCGGTCTTTGCCCGGCAGCGAATGTTCGCCCGCCGGGCTTGGAACGCTTCAAAATTGCTGCAGGAGGAAATTTCTCGAAACGTCTGCTGCGACGGCAACCATACCTCAATGTCGTAGGTTTTCGCTGCAGAAAACCCCATGTCCCCTTTGCACAGTGTGATCACTCGATAGTGCAATCCTAACCCCTGCAGAATGGCCTCGGCGTGCGAAGTCAATCTCTCCAGCTCATCATAGGATTGGTCCGGTTTTGTGAACGCGACGAGCTCGACCTTGTTGAATTGGTGGAGCCGAATGAGGCCGCGCGTGTCCTTCCCGTAGGATCCCGCTTCTCGTCGAAAGCAAGGGGTATAGGCGGTATACCGGATCGGCAGCGATTCCTCGGTTAGGATCTCTTCACGATGCAGATTGGTGACCGGCACTTCCGCGGTCGGAATCAGGAAGAGTTCTTCATCTCGTAGTTGAAACAGGTCGTCCTCGAACTTGGGCAATTGCCCGGTCCCGGTCATGGCCGTGCGATTGACCAGTAGCGGCGGCAGCACTTCCCGGTAGCCATGCTGTGTGGTGTGCATATCCAGCATGTAATTGATGAGCGCCCGTTCGAGTCGGGCTCCCAATCCGGTCAGTACGGCAAAGCGGGCTTTGGCCATGCGCACGGCGCGGTCGAAATCCAGAATGCCGAGCGCTTCGCCAAGATCCCAGTGGGATTGGGCCGGAGCCGAGAGCTGCGGCGGCGTTCCCCATCGGCGCACTTCAATATTGTCGGCCTCATCCCGGCCGTCCGGTACGGAGGCGTGCGGGAGGTTCGGAATGCGCAGCGCGATATGGGCCAACTGTTCTTCCACGGCACGAAGCTGTTCCTCGTGACCTTTGATCGTCTCTCCCAAGGCCTTCATCGCCGCCATGGCCTCATCGGCCGGCTGCCTCTCTCGCTTCAGCCGGGCGACGTCGTCCGATCCCTTTTTCAGCTGGTGCCGTAGGTCTTCGACCTGTATGGTGCGGGTTCGACGATCTTCCGTGAGTGTTCTCAGATCTTCCCACGCGACATCCTTCCCGCGTGACCCCAATTGGTCACGGAGCTTGTCCAGGTTGTCCCGCAATACACGAAGGTCGTACATAGACTCTCCCCTCTGAAGCGGCGAGAAATCTAACACTGGATGTCCGCGTAGTCAATGAAACCGGTCGCCAAGCAAGGCCGGGGAAAGGCAATTGACAACAGGTGGGGAGGGCGGCACCATAGCGGCCGTGAAGCTCGTTGCCAATCCACCGAATCGCTTTGAATCCACGCAGCGTGAGACGCTTGAACCCTCGTCGCGTGTGGAGATTCAGCTCTTTGAAGATGACACCCACCAGATACTGAGCCGGAATGACAGCCCGGACCTTCCGTTTCGATGGAGCGTGAATCCCTATCGTGGCTGTTTCCATGCCTGCGCCTATTGCTATGCCAGGACATCGCATGAATACTGGGGATTCGGCGCAGGCACCGACTTCGAATCAAAGATCGTACTGAAGCGCCGTGCCGCGGATCTCCTCAAGCAGGCGTTTGAAAAGCGATCCTGGGACGGTGAGTTGATTGTGTTTTCCGGCAACACCGATTGTTATCAACCGATCGAGTCCACCCTTGGCCTGACCAGGGCCTGTCTCGAAATCTGTGCCGCATACCGGAATCCCGTCGGGATCATCACCAAAGGCGCGCTGCCGGTTCGCGATATCGATCTATTCAAGCAACTGCAGGAGCAGGCCTGGATCCGTGTGTACTTCAGCATCGCCTTTGCCGACGACGAGACGGCCCGTCTGGTGGAACCGCAGGCCCCGACCATCAGTAAACGTTTCGAGACGATGCGCATCCTCTCAGAAGCCGGGATTCCCACGGGCATATCCGTGGCGCCGATCATTCCCGGCCTGAATGAAGAGGCTATCCCTGAGTTGTTGTCTCGTGCCAAATCGGCCGGAGCGACCTCGGCGACCTGCAGCTTGCTGCGTTTGCCGGGGCATGTAGAAACGGTGTTTCTCGATCGCATGCGCGAGGCGTTTCCCGACCGGATCTCGAAGATCATCCACCGACTTCAAGCAGTGCGTGGGGGGCAACTGAGCGAAGGAGGGTTCTTCAGCCGGCATCATGGCAACGGGACCTACTGGCATTGCGTCGAACGGTTGTTTGACGTGGGCCGCCGTCGCGCCGGATTCGTCGAGGATGACCGTCCGGTTCCCAGAACCTTCCGCCGACCGAAGGTGCAGCAATCATTGTTCGATTAGGAGGAGAGGCGTGAGTCATAACCCGGGGTTTTTGAAAGTCGTGGAGGAGGCACGGGGGCGTGTGCGCGAATGTACCGTCGCCGATGTGAAGACCAGGCTGGATCGCGCGGAACGGTTTCATTTCGTCGATGTCCGCGAAGATGATGAATATGCGCAGGACCATGCGGCGGGGGCGATTCACCTCGGCAAGGGCGTCATCGAGCGGGACATTGAAACGGTGTTGCCGAACAAGCAGGAGCCGATCGTGGTGTATTGCGGGGGCGGGTACCGGTCCGTGCTGGCTGCGGACAGCATACGCCTCATGGGCTACACCGATGTCATCTCGATGGACGGGGGAATCAAGGCTTGGCGCGCCGCCGGGTACCCCATCGAGAAGGGCCGGCGTCCGTAATCCCATGGCGTTTTCCAGACGCGAATTGTTCAATAACGCGGGGTTCGGTCTCCTGTTGCTACCGGCCCTCATGCGTTCCCCCAGGACCATTCTCGGCCATCTGCTGTTCGATCCGGACGGTCCGCTCGTCCCGCTTAAACCAATTCCCGACAATCCATTTCGGCGCAACGGACGGTCGATCGTCGCGATCGTATACGGCAAGGATCCCCGTCGCATGCTTCCACGCGCCGTCGATCTGCTGGGAGGACTTGATTTATTGGGGATGCGCGGGAAACGCGTGCTGCTGAAGCCCAATGTGTTGAACGACCAGCCGCCTCCATCCACGACGAATCCGCAGGTGGTCGCAGCCATGGCGGACATGGCTAAAGCGAACGGGGCTGCCGAAGTGGTGGTGGCCGATGGATCGGGAATCATCCGCCTTCCCACGTCCGCCAACCTGACGAGCACGGGCATGCGAGGCGCGGCGGAATCGGCCGGGGCCCGCGTCCTGGCGTTGGAGGATGAACCCTGGGTGAAGATCGAGGCCCCTGAGGCTCAGGCTCTCCGGCAGTTTTATTTTTCGCGGCCGGTCTACGAGTCCGATGTGGTGATCAATATGCCGGTCATCAAGACCCATCGGTTTGCCGAATATTCCTGTAGCCTCAAGAATTTTGTGGGGGCGGTTCATCCGCGGTATCGCCCATCTGTGACGTTCTGGACCGGTGACTGGCACGAGCGCATTGCCGAGATCAATCTGGCCGTGCACCCCGCGTTGACCGTGGCCGACGGGACGACGACCATGATCGAAGGCGGTCCGACATCCGGCACCCCGTCGAAAACGGATCTGGTGATCTGCAGCGGTGACCGGGTCGCGGTGGACCTGGTGGCCATCGCGCTGTTGCGGTCCTTCGGCACCTGGCCGAAGCTGCAGGACAAGCGAATCGGGGATCAGCGGCAAATCAAGCGTGCGGCGGCATTGGGGCTGGGGGTCGGATCAGGGCAGGACATTGAGCTTGTGACGGAGGCGGTGGACCCGGCTCCACCAGCGTTTGAACGGCTGGTGGAGCATATTCGGCGGGAGCTGCGTAGCGTGTAAGTACTACTTGTTCGTGCGGTCGAATTCCTTGATGACTTGCTCGGTCAAATCGATGGTGTCTTTGTTGAAGATCACGATCTTCACGGTCTGCTCGCTGCCCTTATCCAACACCAGTTGGTACCCGGCCTTATCGGCGACGGCCTGGGTGGCGACGGCAATCTTCTTCATATATTCGTCCACGAGTTCCTTCTGCTTGCCCTGCAATTCCTGATTAAACTCCTGGGCGCGCTTCTGGTAATCCTGAATTTTGGCGCGGAAGGAAGTGTCCTTCTCTTTCTTTTCGGCGTCGGTCAATTTGGAGGCCTGCTCCTTGAGCTGTTTCTCGGTGTTGCGCAACTCTTCTTCATCCCTGGACAGGAGCTTCTGGCGTGTCGCCACATACTCCCGCAACCCGTCCAGCGCCCGCTTACCGGCTTTGCTTTTTTCCAGCACCACTTGAGGATCGATGACCCCCATTTTGAATTCCGCCGCCGGACTCGTCGAGAACAGGCCGAGGGTCGCTGCGACGAGAACTCCGACCACTGCCGCGCGCCGGCCTGCTCCTTGCCACTTCACACCCATCTCGGGACTCCTTTCGCCGAAAAAAATGTCTGCTACAAACCTCGGGAGAATAGCCGCCCGTCGTGATCGTGTCAAGGAGGGCGCCATCGAAGTGTCATCGAAGGGACAGGCGAATTGACAGGAGGGATGTCGGTGGCTATAAGCCTGGCAACGTCCGTCAGCGTTCCGACATCCGGGTAGGTGTTCCCACAGAGCGGGTGAGAAAGGATCTCATGCGACCTTCGGACCAACAGCAGACGCATCGACTCTTCGTGCGCGCACTCCAACACGAAGCCATCAGTTGTGAGCAGGCCGGATGTCCGGGACCGGTCGAAACGGTCGACCAATCCCAGACGCGCGATCGGGTGAAAACCTTCGACCTGCGCTGTGAGCGGTGCGGCTGGCACACCAGTCTCACGGGGCAGGAGCAACTCACCCCTCCCTGGGACAACGCCGCCCTTGAGTTGATGGCCGACGAACATCTCATGCATCAGCAGCCGGTCTGTCCGTTCGACGAGACGCCGGTTGTCTTTATCTCCATGCCGAATCCTCGGCGCAAGGCGAAATATCGGGTGGCCTGTTTTTATTGCGGCAGACACATCGTCATGGACTGGCCTCCGCCTGAGAGCAAGCGGTAACGATTCAGGGGGCCGACGAGGGCGAAGGGGCGGAGGAGTCCGGGCTAGACGAAGTACCGGCCGGTGTCGAAGCGATATTCGGCGTTATCGACGAGCTGCAGGATACTGTGGGTGTAGTTTCCGGCCTCATCCTGCTCGGTCAGGTCGAGTTCAGGGCCGTCCTCGATGGATGTGCCGCTCTCATCCGTAATCACTCGAACCAACGGGCGTTCGGCATTGGTCTTGTCCTGCGCCGGCTTGATGACGACGGCCAGGGGGCCGGAGTCGAGTCGGATGAGACTGCCGATCGGGATGATCCCCACACAGTTGACGAAGAGCTTGAGCAGGATCGGATCGAACGACTGGCCGCTCTTTCCGAACATAAACTTCAACACGTTCGCGGGAGACATCGGTTCCCGTCGATACACCCGGGAGGATGTCATCGCATCGTAACAATCGGCGATCGTGATGATCCGGCTGGCGACCGTTTGCGTCCAGGGCACCTTGAGTTTGGGGTATCCCGAGTAGTCGTAGTTCATATGGTGCTCGAACGAGGCAGCCGCCATCCGCGCCGGCACATTGTTGATGCCACGAGATTTGACGAGGGTGAAGACGCCTTCGATCGGGTGCGACCGCATCACCGTCCATTCCTCCTGCGTAAATTCTCCGGGTTTGTTCAACACGTCCAGAGAAATGGCGCATTTCCCGACGTCGTGGAACAGCGCCGACAATCCGAGATCGGCCAGCTCGACTTTCGGATAACCGGCCCGGTTACCGAGGGCCATGGCAAGCAATGAGACGTTGACGGAGTGATTGTGCGTATATTGATCGTGGCAGCGCAGATTGGTCAGGCCTAAGAGGGTCGATTCATCCCGCATCATCAGCTCGACGATGTTCTGAATCGCGCGTTTGGCCTGTTTGAAGCTCACGGTCCCGCCGCCGCGCGTATTCTTGACCAGGTCGCCGAGCGCCGCCGATGCTTTCGCGTACCCGCCTTTGGCCAGAGCCTTTCGTTTCTCTTTCAAACTCTCCGAGCCGTTCGATGAGCCACCTGTATGCGCGCCGGTAGTACCTCCAGCCGACTCTGTGTCGTTCAGATGCTGAAGTTGAAGCGAGCGGGGTTCTTCGAGTTCGATGCCCTTGATGCCCGCAGCCTGCATGGCCTCTTGAAGATCGGTGAGGGTATGTTTGTCCGGGTCAAGACTGACGAAAAGATAGGCAAACTCCCGAAAATCCTTCGAGTCAGCCGTCGACGCGAACGACACCCCGCCGATATGCCACTTATTCAAGGCTTCGATAATGCTCGCAAAGACGGCCATTTGTTGCGAGCTCATCTTCAGGTGAGTATCTCCCAGAAACAAGAAGTCGCTTTGCAACCGGAGGACGACCGGATGATCCGCTGCCAGCGTCTTCACCAGCGTGAGCATGGAGTCCACGGGTGTGTCGAGCGCGGCATTCGTGCGTCCATGGATCCGCGATGTCTTGATGAGGACGTTCAACTGGGTGACGAGCTGAATCCCCAGCATGGCCAGTTGCTGGTCGAGGATGTCTCCGGCTTCTGAGCCTTTGGCGATCTTATTGGCCAGGGACCGTTCATGGGTGAGAATCGGATGCGCGTCGTCGGAGGTAGGGGCCGGGTTGACGGGGGAGGGCGTATCGGTCACTGGTCGTCTCCTCGCAATCAAGAATTCGCGGCCGAGGGAAGGGACTGCCGTTGTTGACGGTTGGCGGCGGAGAGCGCCGCGCTGCAGGCCTGGCGGACGGCGGTACCGCCCTTCTTCTGTCCGACTTCGAGTGCGGCCAACGCTGGGGGTGTCGCCAGCTTGCCGAGAATGTCCGCCGCCAGTATGGCGAGTTCTTCCTTCTTCTTCCGGTTGGTCCAGGACCATTCCGTCAACAGGCCCTGCCAATAGGGCACGGCGTCGTCGGCGGCGGTCTGTTTGAGGGCTACATAGATCGCGCGTTTTTCGGCGGGCGACCGATCATGAAAGTCATCGGCGGTGACGAACGGGGCCCAGGCGGAGAAGCCGGCGCTGTACTGTCCGCTGGAGAGCACCTTCATGGCAGTGAGGCGAACGGTCTCGTCGCCGTCACTCAGTAGGCCGACCAACTTCGTGCCGTTACCGGACGGCCGGATGGTGGCCAGGATCCGAAGGGCTTCGCGTCGGACGGTGGATTCCGGGTGCCGAAGCGTTTTTTCGACGTGGTCGGCAAAGCGTGCGTCGCCCCATCGGGAAATGAGCGTCAGCAGATTTCTCACGTAGGTCGGCCGCTTGTCGGTCAAGCCTCGCACGATCGCCTCGGAATGGTCACGCGCGACCGTCTGCAGGGCTTCCATGACCACGGCTTGATGCGAAGGCGTATCCAAGTTGGCGAGCAACGAGCAGAGTCCCGGGATCGAATCCTGTTTCATCATCAGGAGGAGGGTCAGGAGACCTTCTGTCTTGGCGTGGAGGGCGTGATTCAGGTGAAGTCCGATCGCCTTCAGTCGCTCGGGGCGGCTCAATCCTTCGAACAGGCCGGCGAGCTGCTGCTTGTGCGCCTCTGACAGATCGGGGCGCACCGCGTCGGCATCCTGCAAGAGTGTCAAGACGGTTTCGAGCTGTGTCCAATGTCCGCCGAGAATCAGCACATCCAGCACGTGATCCCAGACCTCGAATAATTTTGTCAGCAAAGCGGGGGACGGTTCAGAGGCCAACACTGCCGTGAGGATGTCGAGAATATACGCCGTGGCATCACGCTCGGTTTCGCGCTGGATCTCTTGAGTCAAGACGGCATGCTCTTCTTGGGAGACGTCATAGCCGACGACGTTGGCCTGGAAGCGACGGTTTCTGTGTGCGCCGCTGCCGGTGTGTCCGCCACCTTCCTGATCGGCTGTTTCGGTTTTGTTGTCTTTTTCGGGGGCCGCCGCTGCGCGCTCGCGGTCGAGCAGGTCTCGCAGCGAGGTGACCGACATGCTCATATAGCCCTGTGTCTGTAACTCAAGCTCGTCCAGTCCGAAACCGGACGACCGAACGAGTTCCTCTGCGGTGACCAGGGTGATGGTGTCCAGATTCTTGGCCCACATTCGCGTCACGATGTCATCGTCTTCTTCCACGTCGATCGGCTCCTCTGCCGATCCTGCCTCGCCGGTGGGCGTCCCCCAAAGCGCATCCAGGAAAAAAGCCAGATCCTCCTGCGTGAGGCCATGATGGAAGCTCAATTCGCGAATTCCGTCGGCGTACATCTTGAAGGCAAAGCTGTCTCCGGTCGCATCGCGCTCCGGTTGATAGACGACTTCGTTTCTGAAAAACAGTTGATCGCGTTGGACTAAGAGGGCGAGAGGGGTGTGAACCGTGAGATGCTTCGTGAGGTCGTCGTAAAACTGCTGAAAGAAGCGCTGGGCGACAGGGTTTTTGGTGCCGTAGGTTCGTGCCGACTTTGCGGCTTTGTCGAGCAGCTTGAGCAACTGCTTGACCATGGCCGCTTCCGGATCGGCCCCTGGTTTTACACAGGGCACAAGTGGAGCGCCTTCTTCGAGCGGTGCTGTCGGTTCCATATGTGTTCAGTCGTACCGTGAGGTCTCTTTTTCGTCAAGAAAATAGCCGCTCCGCGCAGGCGTTCCGGCAACCGGTCCGGGCGTCGAGCCGCGCCGGTCGATCGCCGGACTCCCGCATTGCGTCGAGTTGTCCGGAACAGTAGAATCGCTTCGTGACGGCATCACCCCAACCACCGCTCATTTGTTGTTTCGGCGATAGCCTCACGGCAGGGTATCAAACCCCCGGCCCGACCAACGCTCATGAGCGAGAGACTCCCTATGGTCTTGTCTTGCAGGAATGCCTCGGCCACCGGGGGCGAGTCGAGATCAGCGGGATCTGCGGCGAAGCCACCGGCGAAATGGTGCTGCGGTTTCGCGGCACGGTGCTCGACCGTAAGCCTCAGATGGTCATCATTCTCGGAGGAACGAATGATTTGGGCTGGAACGCCGATCCGGCAGAAATCATGCGGAATCTCGTCAAGATGTATGAATCGGCGAGGGCCGCGTCGATCGTTCCGGTTCCTGTGACCGTGCCGTCGATTCGTGTCGATGCGGGAACGGACCATCCCGATGCCGCCGCCTGGCTCGCCGGGCATATTCAACGGCGGCAACAGTTGAATAGCTTGATTGCGGACTATGCGGAGAGGAAAGGGCTGCGCTATTTCGATTTGTTCACCGCGACGGCCGATCCGGACTCACTCATGCTGGCCGAACCCTACTCGAACGATGGCCTCCATCTCACGGCCCGCGGCTACCAGCTGTTCGGTCGATTGCTTTACGAACAGCTCTTTCCCCCTACGGCAGCCGTTTCTCCTGCCAGGCCATCAGGCACATGATTCAGGATGTGACTGATCGAAATTTCGTCCGTGAAGTGGAGCAGGCTGCGATGCCGGTGCTGGTGGAATTCTGGCAACCGGGCTGCGGTCATTGCATGGCCCTGTTGAAGCAGTTGGAGCAATTGCAGGAGGACGTCGCGTCGGCAGTGAAGATTGTGAAGATGAACGTGCAGGAGAATTTTCAGATTCCCGCTGAACTGGACATCAGCTCACTGCCGGTCTTGGCCCTGTTCGAGCGAGGCGAATTCGTGCGGTTCATCGGAGGTATCGGCAGGAAAGACGAGATTCGCAAGCAGCTCGGATTGGCTTAACCCGGACTATTCATGAATACCTGCTCCGGCGTCCGATCCTCTCGCCCGGCGGGGTTTTTCTCGTTCGGCCTCCTCGACGGACTGCGCGTACGCCTGCGTCGGCCTTACGTGCGAGAAACCCCGGCGGGCTTCAGTCTCAAACGCCTCGCGACGGCATGCATGAATAATCCGGGTTAAAGAATGCGCCAGGCGCGCCCGTCGTTTTGAATCATCCGTTCGGCTTCCACCGGGCCCCACGTTCCCGCGGAATATTCCGGCAACCAGCGGAGTTTTTGCTGAGCCCATCCATCCAGGATTTTCGTCACCCAGTCCCATGAGGCTTCTACGGCATCGCGGCGCATGAACCGTGAGGCGTCGCCCGCCATGACATCCAACAGCAGTCGCTCGTAAGCCTCCGGAGACGGGCACCCGAAGACGTCGCTGTACTGGAAGTCCATTTCCACCGGATGCGTTTGTGCGCGTGTGCCGGGAACTCGCGAAATGATGCGTAGCGAGAGGCCTTCATCCGGCTGGATCCGCAGGGTCAGGACATTCGCCGGTTGAGGATTCGCGGGGTTCGCGTTGAAGAGAATCTGGGGAATGTCTTTGAATTGGACGGCGACTTCGCTCGCGCGCTTCGGCAAGGCTTTTCCGGTTCGAAGGTAAAACGGCACGCCGGACCAGCGCCAGTTTTCCACGAACGCTTTCACCGCCACATACGTTTCGGTGATGGAGTCGGGGCTCACCCCCTTCTCACGACGGTATCCCGGCACGGCCTGGCCATGCGCGGTTCCCTGCGCATACTGCGCCCGGACGGTATAGTGTTCGACATCCTTACCGACGATGGGCCGGAGACAGCGCAACACTTCCATCTTGGCATTGCGCACCACGTTGGGATCGAGCGAGTAGGGCGGCTCCATTGCGACGAGGCAGAGCAGCTGCAGGAGATGATTTTGAATCATGTCCCGCAGGGCGCCGGCCTCTTCATAATACGTGGCCCGCGTTCCGACGCCCTCCGCTTCGCTGACGGTAATTTGGACGTGGTCGATGTATTTGTGGTTCCAGATCGGCTCGAAGATACTGTTGGCGAACCGGACGACCATGAGGTTCTGAACGGTCTCTTTTCCCAGGTAGTGGTCGATGCGGAAAATTTGCGACTCGTCGAAGACCTTGCCGGTGACCTCGTTGATCTCTTGCGCGGACGCGAGGTCGCGACCGACGGGCTTTTCCACGATGATTCTTGAGTAGGGCGACGAACCGGCGGGCGGAGTCGCCAGGCCCGACTGCGCCAATCCCTCGCAGACCGAGGCGAAGGAACTCGGGGGAATGCTCAGATAGAAAATCCGGTTGCCGGGCAACTGCATCGACTGTTCGATCTGCTCCGCCTTGGTACGAAGCGCGCGATAGGTCTGGGCATCCTCGTTTTCGCCCTGGATGTAAAACAGATGGCGCTCGAATGCCTGCCAGGTGTCCTCCAGCAGGGCTTGCCGTGAATGGGCGACGACTCCTTCCCGCACCAGAGTGCGAAACTCCGCATCACTCATCGGTTTGCGACCCAGTCCGATCACCGCATATTTGTCCGGCAACAAACCATCGAGGAGCAGATTGTAGACGGCCGGGATGAGCCGTCGCCGGGCCAGGTCTCCGGAACCGCCGAAAATGACGAGCGTGCAGGCTTCAACGGGCGTGATGGCTTCGGGGAGAGGCTTGATGTCCACGGGAGTCGTTGGAGAAGACATGGTGTGGTGGTCCGTTGGGTTAAGGCCTCAGCGGCGGACGCTGTGTCCGCCGAAGGCGTTGCGCAAAGCCGCCAGCATTTTCTCCGCGAAGGACTCTTCCTGTCGTGACCGGAATCTGGTGAACAGTGCGGCGGTGAGGGTCGGCACCGGCACGTCCTTATCGATCGCGTCCTGAATCATCCACCGTCCCTCGCCGGAATCCTGCACATAGCCTTTGAGCTTTTCGAGCTTCGGATCCTGTTGCAAGGCGCCGACGGCCAGCTCCAGCAGCCAGGATCGCACCACGCTGCCGTGCATCCACACATCGGCAATCTTGCCCAGGTCCAGTTGATACTCGCTTTTTGCCATGAGTTCAAAGCCCTCGGCGTAGCCCTGCATCATGCTGTATTCGATTCCGTTGTGCACCATTTTCACGTAGTGGCCCGCGCCGTGGGTTCCCATGTGAGCCCAGCCCTGCTCGGGCGCCAACGTCTGGAAGATCGGTGTCAATCGTTGGACCGGCTCGTTCTCACCTCCGATCATGAGGCAATAGCCGACCGTCAGCCCCCAGATTCCGCCGCTGGTGCCGACATCGACATAGTGGATGCCTCGTTGTTTCAGCTCGGCGGCGCGCCGGGTATCGTCGTGGAAACGGGTGTTGCCGCCGTCGATGATGGTATCGCCCGGTTGAAGCAGGGCGGCGATGGCTTGAATGGTCTCCTCGGTCGGCGCGCCCGACGGGACCATGATCCAGACGGCGCGAGGGGCGGCCAGTTTTGCGACGAGGTCGCTCAGCGACGCGGCGCCGACGCAACCCTTATCTTCCGCCTGTTTTACTATTTCAGGCGCGCGGTCGTATGCCACAACGCGATGCCGACCCTGCTGCAGGCGCGTGACCATGTTCATGCCCATCTTGCCGAGTCCGACAAATCCGAGTTCCATAGGTTATCCTCTCTGGTGATCGCCGGTTCGTAGTCACTGATACTGAGCGGGTCTCATGCGGCCTGTTGCCGCACAGATCCGGTGGAGTACCGATGGTAGCACGACCGGATGCCGATGCAAGCGGATGGCGGCATTCGAGCGCCTTGACGGGCCCCGTCAATCCACGCGAGGCGGAAGGGGGATGTCGCGAAACAGGAGGTCGGCAAACCGACGGCCGGACGTCAATCGGTCATGCAGTGTGCCTGCGCTGAGAAACTGGCTGGCCAGTTCCCCGAGTGCCGGGTCGCGTGAGGCCAGGAACCGGAGCGTATCGACCGGTGCCGTGAACCAGAGTCCCCGGGTGCGAAAGAAAGCCGTCACGCAGTCCTCAAAGAACAGTTGCAGGAGATAGTGCGCCGTGTTGGGTTTATCGCGCAGGTCCTCGACTTTGCCCAGCCAGTGCAGACACTCCGCTTTGAGGCGGATGCGTTCATGAATGCCGGCTGGAGGCGGCCCCTGGCGGAATCGTTGCGCGGCCTTGGCGATGAGTTGTGCCGCAATGTCCTCGTGATCGAAGAGGATCCGTCCCTTGCGGAGCAACGGAGCCAGACGGGGAGAGTAGGCCAGATCCTCGGCGACGGTCTTGTGCTCGCCATAGCGGATGTCCACGAGTCGGTCTCCCACACGAATCATTTCCTGTCCGTCGGCCGGCCCTTTGACCAGGGCGATCAGATCGATATCGCTATGCGCGGTCACCGCCCGTCGGGCGCCCGAGCCGACGAGAATAATGCCCACCAGGTCGCCGCCACGTTTGGCGCGGACGTATTTGACGGCGCCGGCGAGGGCATCCTCGTAGCCGGGCGGCGTCACGGCCGGGGGCATGTCGGGTGGTTCAGGAATATCCAACAATTCAGCCTGCAGCTCTTCCGATGATGGAGTCGCCGGGGTGGACTGAGGGGAGGAGGTCGCGAGTTGTGGTTCCATGTCTATCCTTCGGCGTGTCAGGTGGCCTGCGCGCGTTGTATCTGTTGTTCGAGGGTGCCGAGCCAGGTATCGAAAGGCTGGTCGGCATCGACGATGATTTCAAGTTTTCCATTCGGGAGTTTGCGGACCAGGCCTGGGGATTCAGGCGAAAGAGGAATTTCCACCCACTCGCGATTGAGTCCCAACCCGTCTGTCACATCGAGAATCCGGTTGATCAGCTGAAACGAGACGACTTCGAGCGGCACGCATCCCCCTCTGGTGTATCTACGGTGGAGGCATTTTATGAGGGGGCAGACGGACTGTCAATGTGAGGAGGGGTTAGCGATCGAGTACACGTGCGATTTTCTCGGCGGCTTGTTCGATCGCTTCGGCCGGTACGTCGAGGTGCGTGACGGCGCGACAGCGGCGGGCGCCGACGGCGTTGAGCAACAGGCCTTCCTGTTTGAGGGCTGCAGCGAATTCCTTCGCCGGCATTTTCTGACTGATCACGTCGAAGAACAGAATGTTGGTTTCGACGGTTTCTGGATCGATCGAGATCCCGGGCATCTGTTGCAGCCGCGCCGCGAGTTGTCGCGCATGGGCATGATCGTCCGCGAGCCGCTGAATGTTGTGTTCCAAGGCATAGAGTCCTGCTGCCGCCAGGATACCGGCCTGGCGCATGGCCCCTCCATACATGCGGCGGAACCGGCGGATTCGCTCCAGCAGCAGGCGATCGTCGGTCGCAATCAATGCGCCGGCCGGGGCGCCGAGCCCCTTCGAGAGGCAGAAGGTGACCGTTTCGAAGTGCTGTGCATACTCGGCTGCCGACACTCCCGAGGCCACGACCGCGTTGAACAGCCGGGCCCCGTCCAGATGCATGGGGACCCCGTGGGCGGACGCCACCTCACGGATGGCTTGGATCGTTGCCAGCGGGTATGCCGTGCCGCCTCCGGCATTGTGGGTAGTTTCGAGACAGATGAGCGCGCTCTGAATGCTGTACGTATCTTTGGGGCGAACGGCGGCCTCGACCTGCTCCGCCGTGATGAGTCCTCGCGCGCCGGTGACCCAATGGAGTTGCACTCCGGCCAGTGCCGCCGCCGCGCCCACCTCATAACGAACGATGTGGGAGGTGCTTTCAACAATGACTTCCTGCCCCGGTTCCGTCTGGGCGCGAAGGCAGAGTTGGTTGCCGGCGGTGCCCGAGGGGACGAAGAGCGCGGCCCGTTTGCCGACCAGCGCGGCTCCGGCTTCCTGCAGCCGGTTGACGGTCGGGTCTTCCCCGTACACATCGTCACCCACCTCCGCGCGGGCCATGGCGTCGCGCATGGCAGGGGATGGTCTGGTGACGGTATCGCTGCGAAGGTCGATCATCGCAAAGACTCCTCTGCACATGGTGGGGTGCCGCAAGATATTCGGTTCGGGCGACATTGTAGCAAATGTAGGTCTTCGCACATTCAAGTGAGTCCTTCTGTGACGCGATCCTGTGTGACAGCCTTATCTGCGGCGGCGTTTCAGGCGTTCCCTATCGCGTAAAACTGTGCAGGTTCCGGCGCGGAGCCACCGCATGCAACATCCCACGCCAATCCGCATCCTGTTCTCGCCGCCGGGCTTCGTCGCGGCCTCCTGGCTCATCGGCTTCCTCGGGGACCGCTACGCCAGGGGCCTGGTGTAGCGGCAGGGCTGTTCTCGTTCGGTCGTCCGCGAGTGGTGTGAGGGGCGACCCGTCGCGTAATCCGATCCACGGTGGAAATGACGTACGTAATCCATGGGAGAATGATGCCGTCGTGAAAGGCATTACATAGATGACCATTCAAGGAGGTGCTTGAATGTGAGTAAAGAAAGGATCGCGAACAACCGATAGGAAAGGCAATGAATCGTCTTTATGCCATAGCGATGGGCTGTGTTCTCCTCGTCCTGACCTCCTGCACGATCAAGCCGCATCCGCTGACGGACGAAGAAATCCGCTTGCGCGTTGTGGGTGATCTCCAGGCTCTTCACGCGGATCAGGAGCCGGTGACCGGTCCCATCGATCTCTACGAAGCCATGGCCCGCGCGTTGAAATATAACTTGGACAGTCGAGTGAAGGTGATGCAGACCATGTTTGCGCACCAGCAACTGGACCTCGCGCACTATTCGCTTCTGCCTCAGCTTGCGGCGAATGCCGGGTACGATGGTCGCAACAACTTCAGCGGCGGCACCGCCGTCTCGCTCCTTACCGGTCGGCAGATCCTGGAACCGGTCACCTCCGCTGATCGGAACATCTTTACCGGAAATCTATACTTGAGTTGGGACGTGTTGGATTTCGGCCTTTCCTATGTGCGGGCGCAGCAAGCGGCGGATAACGTCCTGATCGCGCAGGAAGAAAAGCGGCGGCAGGCCATTCGACTGATACAGGACGTCCGCAACGCGTTTTGGCGGGCAGCAAGCGCCGATCGATTGATCGGCAAGGTGGCGTTGTTGGACGATCAGGTCGCCAAAGCGTTGGCGAACACCCGGACCATTTACGATAGGAAGCTTCAGTCGCCGCTCGCCCCGCTCAACTACCAGCGCGATCTGCTCAATATTCAGCGTGAAGTCCAGCGGCTCTACCGGGAATTGAATATCGCGAAGGTGCAGCTGGCGTCACTGATGAATCTTCAGCCCGACGCCTACTATCAGCTGACGATGCCGGCCGCCGGTCATGCCGTCCCCGTTGCCAATCTCGACATCGACCATCTTGAGCAACAGGCTCTCATGAACCGGCCGGAACTCCGCACCATCGATTATCAGAAGCGAGTCAACGTCAAGGAAGCGAAAGTCGCCCTCCTGCAAATGTTCCCCAATTTGCGCGCCCAATTCGGCGGGAACTACAGCAGTAACAGTTTCTTTCTGTACCAGAACTGGCTCGGCTACGCCTCGCAGGTCAGCTGGAATCTGCTCAACGTCTTCAGCCAACGTGCCAAAGCGAAAGTCATTCAGACCCAGGACGACGTGTTGAAGACTCAAAGCTTGGCCACATCCATGACCGTCTTGACGGAGGTGCATGTCGGAGCCACGCAACTCGCGTACTCGCGTCAAGAACTGGACAATGCCGCGCGGTATCAAGTCACCCAAGTTCAAATCGCCGATCAGACGCAGCGCGGTTGGCTGACCCGCAGCACGAGCGATCTCAACCTGATTCGTGAAAAAGTCAACGAGGTGCTCGCCGAGGTGCGCCTCGACGTGGCGCGTTCCGCCGTCGAGGCCGCGCAAGGCAACCTGATGGCGGCCATCGGAGAGGACGCCGTACCGTCGATGACACCGAGTCAGCACGTCGCGGAGTTGGCCCAGGCGATTCGAGCACACTGGGAACAGTCGGAGACGGTCGCCCTGGCCCCAGTGAACAGGAAGGAACAGGATGTCCCCACGATTCGTCCGATGGCTCAGTAACGTCTGTCTCGTTCTGGCGGGAAGCCTCCTGTGTGTGCCCGGCCAGGCCCGTGGGGAGGCCAAGCATGAGCCGTCGTCGCAGGCGGTACGTAGCGAGCTCCAGGCGATGCGCGGCATCGTCAAGGCCGCCACGCAGGCGGTGTTATTCAGTCAGATTCAAGGTCGCGTCAAGCGATTGCCGTTCCGAGAAGGGGCACGGTTCAAGAAGGGGAGTTCGCTCGTCCAAATCGATTGCGACAAGTACCGAGCGGAGCTCGCAGGGGCGATGGCGGAACACGAAGCGAAAGAAAAGACCCATCGGAACAATCTTCAGCTGGCCACACTCCATGCCGTCGGCCAATTGGAAGTCGAAGTTTCGGCGGCCGAGGCGAAAAAAGCGTTGGCTGGCATCCGGATCATGGAACTGAACGTGCGGGGGTGTGACATCACGGCGCCGTTCTCGGGACGGATCGTAGAGGTCTTGGTCCACGAATATGAAAACGTTTTTCCGAACGACAAGTTGCTCAGCCTGCTGGATGACACCAGCTTGGAGATCGAACTGGTCTTGCCGTCGAATTCACTGAGCTGGTTGACCAGAGGGGGACCGTTTGTCTTCTCGGTGGATGAAACCGGACGCCCCTATCCCGCGGTGGTCAAGGAACTGGGGGCCAATGTCGACCCGGCCAGTCAAACCATCAAGGTCACGGGCCGGTTTGAGAAGCTCCCTCCCGAGGTGTTGGCAGGGATGAGCGGCACGGCAAGTTTTCCCGTTCCACACCCCTAACCGTGGACGCAGCGATCCGCTAATCAGCAGCACGACGGTCGTCCTATGCAGAACGTGCTCCACAGTCCTCGCAGGGAATTCTCAGGCGCTACGTCGGGAAACCAGAACGATGCGCCGCCAGGAACGCCGGCCCTGACGATCCTGCTCCAACTGGAAGGTCAGGCACGAGCGCAACCCACCGCCAACGCGCTAGAGTTTTTCATCGTCAACGAAACGCGGCGCCTCATCGCCTACCGTCAGGCCTTTCTGCTTGGCGCAGGCAGGCGTCCCACCTCGCCCTACCAGGTTCATGCGGCCTCCAGCCTGTCCCTCGTGGAGCGCGATGCGCCGATGATGCGATGGCTGGAGCAGGTGGTGCGGAATATCGGGACAGGTCCTGACGTTGAGGGGCCGATGCGAGTTTCCGCTGAAGACGGCCCTCCCTCCCTCCGGGACGGATGGAAAGAATTTGGCGGTGCGCACGCCCTCTGGTGCCCCCTGCGTCATCCCGACCAGTCCCTGCTCGGGGGGCTGTGGCTCGACCGTGATCGGCCCTGGCAGGAGAACGAGATTCAAATTGTACAACGGCTGGTCGAAACCTATGCCCATGCGTGGAAGGCCCTGGCGAAGCCCGGCCCATTCGGAACCTGGATGCCGCCTCGTCCGGTGACCTGGCTTGTCGTCGTCGGTGTTTTGCTGGCGCTCTGTATCCCGGTGCCCCTCTCGACGTTGGCCCCGGTCAAGGTCGTCGCCAAAGAGCCGGCCGTGGTGACGGCACCGATGGACGGCGTGCTGGCGGAGGTCCTCGTCCCGCCGAACACCATGGTCGTCGAGGGGCAGACGATCGTGCGGTACGAAGACACGAATGTGCGCAATCAGTATCACGTCGCAGACAAGCAGCTCGCGGTCGCGAAGGCGGAGCACCGCCAAGCCGTTCAATCGGGATTCCTCGACCCACAGCGCAAGGCCGAAGTGCCTCTTCTGGAGGCAGAAGCCCGTCTCAAAGAGACCGAGCGAGACTATGCGAAGGAACTCCTGGATCGAGTGGAGATCAAGGCGTTGCGGTCCGGCCTGCTCCTTTATACCGATCGGGCCGATTGGGTCGGGAAACCGGTGGTCGTGGGAGAACGGATTATGGAGATCGCCGATCCTGCGCAGCTGGAATTACGCATCGACTTGGCCGTCAACGATGCGATGATGCTGCAGGAAGATGCGGACGTGGCGGTGTTTTTCGACGCGAAGCCGCTCGAGACGTACGAAGCCAAGGTGACGCATGCCGGATACCATGCCGAAGTGCTTCCCGGCGATCAGCTGGCCTATCACGTGACCGCCGGGCTGACGGGCCCGAATCGAACGGTCCGAATCGGGTGGCAAGGCACCGCCAAGATGTATGGGAAGCAAGGCCCGTTGGCATTCCTCCTGTTCCGGCGTCCGCTGTCCGCCCTTCGCCAATTCGTGGGGTGGTGATCCATGTCGATGGGGCCATCGCCTGCGCGCCCGCTGCCGAGACTTCGCGCCAATCTGCACTGTCTCGAGTCGACGCCTACCCCGGATGGACAACCGATGTGGACGATCGTCGATCCCGTTCGGAACCGGTATTTTCAGATCGATTGGACGGCGCATCAACTGCTGGAGCGATGGGCATGCGGATCGATCGACCGGGTCATCCGCTCCGTTCAGAGTGAGACCACCTGTCGGGCGACCGAGCAAGACGTCCAAGACCTCATCACGTTTCTCTTCGTCAACAACCTCACCGAAGAGACGCCCAGCGGCAGTAGCCGGGACTATGCCGCCCAGGCCGAAGCGAGGCGACAGGGATGGGGGGCGTGGCTGCTCCACCACTACCTGTTCGTTCGCCTCCCACTCGTCAGACCGGAACGGTTCCTTCGAGCGACCCTCCCGCTGGTCGCGCCCTTGTTTACGCGGGGCGCCGCCTGGCTCGTGCTGTTGCTCGGGGTGAGCGGGTTGTATCTGGTCGGTCGACAGTGGGAGACGTTCGTGTCGACCTTTCCCACCTTCTTCACGTTCCAGGGCGCAGTGCTCTCCGCTGCGGCCTTGGCCGGCATCAAAGTGTTGCACGAACTGGGGCATGCCTACACGGCGACCAAGTATGGCTGTCGCGTGCAGACCATGGGCGTGGCATTGCTCGTGCTCTTTCCGGTGCTCTATTCCGATACCACCGACGCCTGGCGCCTGACGTCGCGACGTCAGCGGCTCGCGATCGGGGCCGCGGGTATGGTGGTGGAACTCGCCTTGGCCGCGGTGGCCACCTTGGTCTGGAATTTCCTGCCCGATGGCACAGCCCGTACCCTGGCCTTCGTGGTCGCCACGGCCAGTTGGGCGATCGGACTCTCGATCAACCTCAATCCACTCATGCGATTCGATGGCTACTACTTACTGGCCGACTGGCTGGGAGTCCCCAACCTGCAAGACCGCGCCTTCGCCTTCGGCCGATGGAAACTTCGCGAACTGGTATTTGCGCCGGGTGCAGCGGCGCCGGAGGCCATTTCGTCGGCCTTGCGGCGAACACTGCTTCTCTATGCGTGGGCGACCTGGCTCTATCGGTTCGGTGTGTTCCTCGGGATCGCCATGATTGTCTATGCGTTCTTCTTCAAGGCCTTGGGTGTGATCCTGTTTGCCGTCGAAATCATGTGGTTCATCCTGCTGCCGATCGGACATGAACTCCATGGGTGGTGGCAGGAGCGATCCATGTTGGCCGTGGGGAGTCGGTCCTGGGTCACTGCACTCGTGTCGCTCGCACTGGTCACCCTGATGGTCGTGCCGTGGCCTTCGCAGGTCTCACTCCAGGCCGTGGTACAGGCCTCACCCTATGCCACCCTCTATGCTCCGATTCCGGCGCGGGTCCGCGCCGTCACGGTCCGCAATGGGCAACGAGTGCAGGCCGGCGACATGTTGCTGACCCTTGAGTCCCCGGAGCTCGAACGGGATCTCCGGCGCACGCAGATTCAGATCGAGGCCCTCGAAGTTCGCGCAAGGCGGCAGGCCTCCAGCGAAACCGACCGGATGCAGAATGCCGTCGTCAGCGAATCGCTGCAATCGCGCAAGGCAGAGCGACAAGGCCTGCTGGAGAAACGCGAGCACCTCATCGTAAGGGCGCCGATGGCGGGGGTGGTGACCGATTGCGCGGAATCCCTCCATCCAGGCCGCTGGGTCAACGAGAAGCTGGCGTTAGCCTATGTGATCGGCTTGGCGCAGGCCGGGATCGATGCCGTCGCACTGGAGAGTGAACTGGCCTATCTCGAACCGGGACAACTCGCGCGATTCGTTCCGAAAGATCTGACCCGTGATTCTCTGCCGGCTCGTGTGCAGGAAATTCGCCAGATCGATGACACGACGGTCGCCCTTCCTTACTACGCGTCGATCTATGGAGGAAGCATCGCGACCCGCAAAGATCCTCAGGGTAGGGTCAGGCCGGATGGGTCCATCTTCCGCGTACATGTCCAGGTGCTCGAAGCGGTACCGGCGTGGAATCAGGCTGTCACGGGAACGCTGCAGGTCGAGGGCCGTCACTGGAGCGTCGCCAAACGGGTTTGGGATCGAACGGTCGCCGTCTTAGCCCGGGAGAGCGGCTTCTGAGGCCAGGAGCCTGTCCGAGTCATGCCATTCTACTGCGGCAAATGATCTGCAGCTGTCTGCTTCGTTCTCGGCTCGAAAAAATCCTCAACGTATTTCCGCCTTGGTTTCCGGTTTTTTCGAGCCTGCGGCCTCGCAACGAAGGATTACTCGGACAGGCTCCTAGCCCGGACTATTCATGAATGTCGTCGCGAGGCGTTCGAGACCGAAGCCCGCCGGGGCTTCTCGCAAGCGAGGCCGACGTAGGCGTACGTGCAGTCCGTCGAGGAGGCCGAACGAGAAAAGACACGCCGGGCGAGAGGATCGGACGACGGAGCAGGCATTCATGAATAGTCCGGGCTAGTCCGAATTGTGCGTGACGGTTCGAATTGTCAGCGCGGCGTCTGGTGGTCGCCTCAAGTCGGGTGCCATTTCGGACGAAAAGGACAGTATGGGTAGGTGTATCTCAATGGTGAGCAGGTGGTCGTGGATCGAACATGGATGGTTAGGCAATCCATCGGTTGACGCCACGAAGGTGGGATGTACGATCGCATCGGCCGAGGGGTCTGAAGAGTAGACGCGAGCATGGGAAGACGAGCACAGCCCAAGAAGCCGGCAGGCGTGGAGCAGCAGGCGCCGAACAGCAAGGGCCGTCCAACAGGTCGGTTTCGAGGGGTGAAGGCCTCCTTGCTTGCGTTGGAGCCGCGCCTCATGTTCGACGCGGCTGCCGCCGCGACCGCGGCCGAACTCGCCCCGGAGCATGTCGCAAAACAACAGGCCGACGCGGCGATGAGTGCGGACGCTTCCCACGACACGTCCCATGCGGGCACCGCTCCACCCGATCCGCTTCTCGACGCCATCTCCACCTACGATCCGCCGGCGATCCAGCGTCGCGAAGTCGTCTTCGTCGACTCGACCATTGCCGACTATCAAGTCCTCCTCCAGGGCATCAATCCCGAAGCCGAGATCGTCCTGCTTGATGGGCGACGAGACGGCATCGCGCAGATCGCCGAGGTGCTGGCCGGTCGGACAGGCATCGCCGCGATCCATCTGATCGGCGAAGGGACCGAGGCGGAGATACATCTCGGCTCGAGCTTCCTGACACAAGATTCGATCAGCACGCGCTATGCAGAACAGTTCCAGCAGATCGGTCTAAGCCTGTCGCAAAACGCCGACATCCTCGTCTATGGCTGCAACTTCGGCCGTGGTGAGGCCGGGCAGTTGGCGATGCAGACATTGGCGCAGCTCACCGGCGCCGATGTCGCGGCGAGTACCGACCGCACTGGACACGCCACTGAATTTGGAAATTGGATTCTCGAAGCGTCGACCGGTGCCATCGAAGCGTCAATTGTGGTTGCTGACGCCTCGCAAGCTGCGTGGGAAGGCGTACTCGCGACGTACACGGTCACCACCACCAATGATGTGATCAATGGCGCTGACGGTGTGACCAGCCTGCGCGAAGCCATCATCGCGGCAAATAATGCAGCTGGTGCGGACACCATCATCCTGGGAGCAGGTACCTATACACTGACGATCACTGGGACGAACGAGGACGGCAGTGCGACCGGTGACTTGGACATTCAAACGGATATCACCATCCTCGGTGCCGGTATGGCCAGCACCATCATCAGCGGCGGCGGCATCGATCGGGTCATGGAGGTCGACGGCAGCGGGAACCTCACCATGAGCGACGTGCGGCTCACCG
>CAKKRE010000045.1 GCA_919902505.1 Nitrospiraceae bacterium | reverse complement strand
GAGAGGCTGGGAGATAGTTCGACTACGCCCAGTCTCTCACTCCACTCCCGATGGCGCGGGGCTTCGTGTATTTGTGTGCGGTCCTGGACTGGGCGAGTCGCCGGGTGCTGGCGTGGCGGCTCTCCAACACGTTGACGACCGATTTCTGCCTCGACGCGGTGCAGGAGGCCATCGCCCGGCATGGCACCCCGACCATCTTCAATACCGACCAGGGGTGCCAGTTCACCAGCCAGGAGTTCACCGGGCTTCTGACACACCACGGCATCCAGATCAGCATGGACGGAAAAGGGTGCTGGCGAGACCACGTCTTCGTGGAACGCCTCTGGAGAAGCATCACATACGAGGAGGTGTATGTGCACGCCTACGAAACTATTGGGGCGGCGCACCAGGGCTTGGCGCAGTATCTGACGTTCTATAACCAGACCAGACCGCATCAGGCACTTGACGGCCAGACGCCTGACCAGGTGTACTCGGACAATCTGACGACACGGCTGACGGCCGCGTAGTCAGCAACCCGCCAGGCACCACTTAAGGAATGGCCTAGGCTGTCCAACCAACCGGAGCCACCTCTACCCTCACCGGACCCGTAATTATTCGCGTCCTATATCGGACAACCTCTTTGTCAGCCATATAAAACGATGTATGAGATTGGAATGTTTCAGCTCGTAGCACCTTGGTGTTACTTCTCACCTGGGGCCCTTTTAAGGCGACCGCGAGTCGACTTGAAAGCATAGGGATGATGGCGTGGGTCAGAGGATAGGAAAAGCAGGGGGTAAACGTTACAGCAATGCCGCAAAAGCCCGCAGACCTGCGACGAATTCATTCAGCGCCTGCCGTTCCAGGGTCAAGGTACTGGTCAACCGTCTTGCCTGGATTGCGAAGTCTTTTTCTGTGCGTCTGCGCTGCCGTGCAGACCGTGCCCGGAGCCAAATCGAGCATATGTGTGAGAAATTCGTCGGGGTGCTGGGGCGCAATGCCATACTTCTGAAGCTCTTCTTCGGGAAAATCTTTGAGATTGTACGTGACAATCACGTCGGCCCTGCCCCGTATCGCAGCGGCCAGCACGTGCCGGTCTTTCGGATCGGGAAGATGTAGGGCAGGGATAAGGTCTTCGAAGTTCTCGACCAGGCAGTCGCGGACGTGGAGATCCATGAGTTCTCTCGTCTGCTTCAGAACATCGGGAGATAAGTCCGGACGGTTCTTCAGCACGGAGCCTGTCCACTCCTCATGAATCATGGCAGACCACTTCGCCCGGAAGAGGTCGGTGAGCGCAAGCTCCATCAGAAGATCGCGCAACGGTGCGGGATAGAGGACGCATGCATCGTACAATGCGGTGAACGTCGCCAACTTCAGTAGCCCATACCCAACGCTTCTGATTGTGTGACGAGTTCATCGAGGGTTTTGCGGCGCTCCCGATCCACGCTGTTCTTGTAGCGCATGAGATCCTCAAAAAGGATGCGTCTGTGTGTTCCAACTTTCACATGAGGAATTTTCCCTTCTTCGAGAAGACTCACGAGGAACGGTCTGGAGACGTTCAGCACATCGGCGGCTTGTTGCGTCGTCAGCTGGGCATGGACTGGGATGAGGGTGACGGCGTTCCCGGCCGCCATTTCCGTCAGGAGATCGAGCAGAAGCCGGATAGCCGATGCCGGCAGTGAGAGTTTCTGAGAGGTTTTCCTCTCCTCCCCGACTTGGAATCGGAGATTCTCCAGGCGATCGATATAAGGTGCCAGCATGCGGCTGGCTTCACGAGCGATCGCAGCATCCTGCGCAGTCGGCACAATCGGTTCTCTCGTCCTACTGGTCATCGTAGCCATGGGCGCTCTCCTGTGATGTAAGATCAGTATAGCAGTCAAGTGAAATAAGCGCAATAATCGAAATAAGCGAAACGTAGGTTCTTTTGCGTTTGATCAAAAGCCGGAATTGCACTTCGACTACCCTGGCGACCACGAATAGCAGATCATTCGTAAGCGTGAGAGGTTGTTCCCTGCTCGAATGGATTCACTGGAGAGGGACGGGTTGAAGATACGTAGTTCTAGCTGCGGAGAGAAAGGTGGCGATTCAATGCAGCCTTGCTACCACTCGCCGGCTCCATCTGAAGCGCGTGAATATGGCTCTTGTTCGAAATGGGCAGGGGCCATTTTTGTTGCCAACTTCGAAGTTGCTACCACTCGTGCCGCAGTCCAGCCGATCGACTGCGGCTTTATTCCCGTCGGAAGCCATTTCCCGTAGGCACCTACGGTCAGCTGAAGACTGGCATGGCCGAGTTGACGCTGCACGTATACAATGGACATTCCTTGTTGAAGCAGGAGTGAGGCATTGCGCGCGACCTCCCGCCGTTCAGCAGGTCTTAGAGCTCTCTTGAAATGACAGCTTTCAGCGCGGCTGCCGTGCACGGGTGGCTTGCGCCACCCCGCTCACCGGCGTCAGGCGTTTGGTTACTGCAATTTGGACTGAGCGGCTTATCTTGACAGGACAGGCAGAACCTCCTGACCTTAAGCGATTACTCGTTAGTGAGGACCTTGCCCATGGATGATCGTATCGTTGTCGATCCTAACATCTGCAGTGGAAAGCCCACGATTCGAGGTACTCGCATCATGGTGACGAACATTCTCGGCATGGTGGCTGGTGGTTACACCATGGCTCGGATCGTCGATGCGTACCCTGAATTGACCAGCGACGATGTCACTGCCGTGCTAAAGTACGCCAGCCAGGTGATTGACGAAGAGAAAATCATTCCGCGTGCCTGACCGCCTGACTATCCTTCTCGACCAAAATGTTCCCCAAGCCGTCGTTTCATGGCTGCTCATCGTAGATCGCCCTCGATTCGTATGCGCCCCCGGCCTCAATAAGTGTGCGCCCCGACAAGAGCGAGGCGCGCAGTGATAGGTATCGCGCTGCATCGATGTGCGCCAGATTTTGCAGGTCTAGAGCTGCCACAATAGTTGCCTCACTTCAGTCCTGGCCAATCTTCTTGCTGGTCGCATTTCGTCCAGGGGTGTAGCACAGCGCCGACGCCGGCTCCCACCATGGCGAACGGCATCGCGACGACAAAAAGCGGCAGTCCCATCCCGTAACCGACCCATTGCAATGCGGCGCTATCGCGTTTCTCTCCGGCCTCTACCACACGTTGTGCGGGGTACAGCGGAAATGTGCCGAGTTCGGTGCCGCGACTGGCACTTTCACCCACTGTCCGACAACGCGCATCGCTCAATGCAGGCCATAGGACCAGTGTGAGCATGAGCAGCAGGACATTCGCCTTCATTCCGTACCTCCCAGCAGGGCATCACTTGTGCCAGAGCACGATTGATTCAGCGGCGGAGCTGAATCCGACGCAAGATGCACGCCACGTCTTCGATTGCCTATCACAGCGGCCCTGTGAACATGATTCCTCGACGGCTCTGACTGTCTCCTCTCCAGCGCGTTCGCCCGATTCCTGGATCCTTGTGGGGCATCCTCTAAACGTCATGCGATGTGACCATGACTCGGGCATGGGGTTCGTCATTCAAAGGAGACGAGCGATTCTGCACAGTGCGCTCGTTGATATTCTGCTCATGAGGAGAACTTTCTTCACATGGGAAGAAGATGCGCCGAGCCACTCTAGAGAGTTCCAGGTAGTCCAGTGGCCTGCCTCATGCTGTTGGAGTGGTTCGCAGTCGTCACAGCCGTGACAGACTTCGAGAGAATCGTTGCAGGCAAGCATATTGCGTATATCGGACTCGCGGCCCTTGATTCATCGCATGGTGGGTGGATAGCCGATGCACACTGAGACCTTCATGTTGCGAAACATGCCTCAAAGGGGGGATCGATGGTGATGACGGCGGTCCATCGCCGGTACTACGCTTTGCTTGGAGTTTCGAATGCACTGAATTCGCAGCGCAAGATGGACAGTCTTTGGCAAGCCTGTGCTGAGTGCATCAAAGAAGTCATTTCGTGGGAACGAGCCGGAGTTCTGCTCTATGTACCCGAGGAAGACGGGTTTCGGTTTCATGCCCTTAAGACCAACATACCGAAGCGGGTGCTCCAGCGCGGCGCCATTATTCCGAGAGCCGGCAGTGCGGTGGGGTGGGTGTATGACCACCGCGAAATTCATGTTCGGCCGGACCTGCAGCACAATCAAGTGTTCATCGAAGACCAATTCTACGCGCAAGAAGGACTCGGCCGAATGGTGAATCTCCCGCTCCTTGCTCGCGGGAATTGCCTGGGCACGCTCAATATTGGGAGTGTGGCTTCAGGTGAGCCGGATAGCGAGACGCTGGAGTTTTTACGTCAGGTTGCGATCCAGGTGGCGCTGGCGATCGAGAATGTGCGGGCCTATGAGCAGCTGACCCAGTTGAGTCAGCAGCTTGCCAAGCAGAATGCCTACCTCACCGAGGAGATTAAGCAGGAATGCAATTTCGGCCTCTTGGTCGGCAAAAGCGAGATCCTCGGCAAGGTCCTGGCGCAAATTCAGGCGGTGGCCGCGACGTCCACCACGGTTTTAATCATGGGAGAGACGGGTACCGGAAAAGAATTGGTTGCGCGCGCTATCCATGAAAGCAGCTTACGACGCAACAAACCCTTTGTGCGGCTCAATTGTGCGGCCCTGCCGAGCGGCCTCGTAGAGAGTGAACTATTCGGGCATGAGCGAGGGGCCTTTACTGGGGCGGTTCAGCGGCATCAGGGTCGGTTTGAACTCGCACATGAGGGGACACTTTTTCTCGATGAAATCGGGGAGATGCCGTTAGAGGTGCAGGCCAAACTCTTGCGCGTATTAGAAGATCATCAAGTCGATCGAGTGGGAGGGGCGAAGTCGGTCCCCGTGGATGTGCGCCTCATCGCTGCGACGAATGTAGATCTTGCGCAAGCCGTCGAACAGAGACGTTTTCGAGCCGATTTATACTATCGACTGATGGTGTTTCCGATCACGCTCCCCCCCTTGCGGGATCGTAGCGAGGATATTCCGCCGTTAGCGGAACACTTTCTCCAGCTCTGCCGGGTGAAGCTCAACCGTGGTGATGTCATCTTCGATGACCAGGCATTGGCACGGTTGGCGCAATATGACTGGCCTGGGAATATCCGCGAACTCCAGAACGTCATTGAACGGGCGGCCATTCTCGCGCCGACCCATCTCGTCGGAATTGACGAACGTGTCGTAGTTCCCTCTCCAAGGCACGTGGCGGCCGCGGAACCATCCGTCACGTTGCACGATTCCGAGCGTCATCACATCCTCAATGTGCTTGAACATGCTGGATGGAGAATTTACGGCCCCCTGGGGGCGGCAAACCGTTTGGGGATCAACCCCAGCACGTTGCGTAGTCGAATGAAGAAGTTAGGGCTGTCTCGCCCCACATCTCTCGCTCCGTTCGATCACCTCTCCCCGTCATAACTCAGCCATTGCGGAAAATCGCGACCTCGTGTGAGAAACCGCGAGTGATCGCGGGGTACATGGTCTCGTAATGTGGTTCGGCGATGTGTCACACAGCCGACTCGCGCTCGCGACACCTCGAATCTCTTGTCATTGCGAGGAGTTCGCTCACACCCGGTTCCTTCGAATCGATTGGAACGCGACTTGCTGTCTCACATGCCAAAGACAAGTAATTCTGCGAAACCGAGGTGAACGCATGATGAGCCATGATGTGGTCTTTCTCATCGATGTCGATAATACGCTGCTTGATGCCGACCGGGTCACGACTGATCTGGGGCGTTATCTGGAGAACGCAGTGGGGCACGACCGACAGCAACGGTATTGGAGTCTCTTTAAGCAATTGCGGGATGAACTGGGGTATGCCGACTACCTTGGCGCGCTCCAACGTTATCGGATCGAGTATTCGCACGATCCGCACGCCCTCATGGTGTCGCGGTTTCTGCTTCACTATCCCTTTTCGAATCGGCTCTTTCCAAATGCGCTTGATGCCGTGGAGCATATGAAGCAGCACGGTCCAGTGGTACTGGTCTCAGATGGGGATGCGGTCTTTCAGCCACACAAGATCGAGCGCGCTGGTCTCCTCGATGCCGTGGATGGCCGCGTATTGATCTACGTGCATAAAGAACAAGAATTAGACGATATTGAGGAGCGTTATCCTGCCGAGCACTATGTGCTGGTTGATGACAAGCTGCGTATTCTGTCGGCGGTCAAAAACGTCTGGGGGGCACGGGTCACTACAGTCTTTTCGCAGCAGGGCCACTACGCGCAGGCTGCGAAGCGGAGCCTGTATCCGGCAGCAGATGTCACCCTCGAACGGATCAGCGATTTGTTGCAGTACGATTTGGACGATCTCTTGGCGGCTCCACCAGTCGCCTAAGACCTAGCAGGCTGTGGGAAACTATTCGGAGAGTTCCTGGAAGCCAATGCTCGACCCTGTGAGATCACGAAACGTCTACACTCAGGATGTTCAAAATGGCCGTCCAGCGCGGCCGCAGCAAGCGAAGCGGCGAGGCGTACTATCTTTCGTACGGTGAGCCGCTGCGCGCCACGAGAGCAAAGCGGGCAGGCTTTTTCAACATTCTGCTGGGACGGAACAAGCAAAACCACTCAATCCCATCCCCGCCGAGGCTCTGCCTGAATCGGATGCGATCAGCACAGGGCCAGCGCGGTTCTCTGTCCAAATTCTCCCGTCACGACCGTCTCCGTACAGGTGACGTCTACGGGGCACATCCACGCCTCTGAGCATCGTCACCCGTTCATATCGATCACGAGAAACCGCGAGCCTGCCTCATAAACCGCGAACCTTCACGGCTGCCCAATGTTGTGGTGTACGTGTTTGAAGCGCGATCGATCGGCATCCGCCTCTAAGGCATTGTAATAGCGTCCCTTCCATGCACGGCGACTTTGATGACTCGTCTGGTATCTGGCTTGCATCTGCCGCGAAGCAGAACTACGTATTCTGCATCGATAGGTGAATGAGGACGGAAGCAGGGATATGAGAGGACTGCAGTGAACGTCATGAAGCTGCCATCAGCCAAGCTATTGTTCAGGATTGCCCTGCGGAGTCGTCGCATATTTCACATACGATGGTGTCACGAGAGTTACGGGCTCCCTGCCGAGGTTCATGGTGCTGCGTCCCGAGCAGGGACGGTGGGCCTCCTACTCCTCCTGAGCGTGATCGGGTTGAGTGGGTGCCAGATTTCCTGGCCATTCGACAGATCGGCTTCTCTTCTCGACAGCGCTCAGTTCATGGACACGTGGAAGACCTACCTCCACTGCCGCTCGAGCACGGAGCCGGACGAGATCCGTGCCGATCTGCAACGGCTGAACCGGGTCACCAGCAGCCATGCGGTTTCTCTGCAGAACCACTCCTCCGTTCTTCTGCTGCCTGCCGCCATGCGGTCTTTGATTGCCGCACTTCCGTCCAGGGTCGCGGTTGATCCCCATGCGATGTCGGTGGCCTGCGCGCTGCACGGTGGTGAGGTGGCCCAGGCTGCCGGCCAGCCGGGGCTGAGTGTAGCGCTGCTCACGGCGGTTGTGGCGGCACAGCAGGGAGCAGTCAATGCCTACTATGCCGTTGAGGCTCACCAGAGGTTGAAGCGTATGGAATAGGAGATTCCCGTCGGAGCGAGGTTGACCGAACCAGTTGTCTGATAGATGACCGAACAGGGCGGAATGCACTCGACTGGTTCCGCTGCAGAGGAGATGTCCATTATGAGCGCAGGCTATGATTTTGATCTGTTGTGCATCGGGAGTGGTCCGGCTGGTCAGCGCGCCGCGATTCAGGCCGCCAAGCTGGGAAAACGGGCGGCGGTGGTGGAAAAACGTCCCTCTGTGGGAGGCACCTGCCTGGACATGGGAACCATCCCGAGCAAGACGTTTCGCGAAGCCGTCTGCTCTCTTGCGCAGGGAAACGGCCAGTTCGGCCATAGCCAGGCCTATCGATCTGAATCAGATCGGCCGCACCGTCCTTCCGTGGAAGAACTGCTCCATCGCGTGGGGATGGTTGCCCGACGTGAATCACAGGTGGTCGAACAGCAACTCTGCCGCAATGACATCCAGCTGATCCGGGGCGAGGCGTCGTTTCTTGATCCCCATTCCCTGGTTGTGGCCTCCGCGGAGGGCCGGCGAACCGTGACGGCTGCCAACATTCTGATCGCCGTGGGCACATACCCGGCCTCGCCTCTCGGCGTGCCGGTCGATGGAGACATCATCCTGACCAGCGATGATCTCGTGCGGCTGAGACGGTTGCCCAAGAAGCTCGTTGTGGTCGGCGGAGGCATCATCGGGATCGAGTATGCGTCGATGTTTGCCGCGCTGCAGATCGAAGTGATCCTGGTGGACAAGCGCGAGCGCCTCCTGGAGTTTTTAGACCGGGAGACGGTCGATGAACTGATGTATCAGATGAGAAAACAACGGGTCACGTTCCGCTTAGGGGAAGCGGTCGAGCGGCTGGAAGTCACAGCCGGTACTCCGGGGCAGGCCGTTGTGCATCTGGAATCGGGGAAATCGATCGTAGCCGATCAAGTCCTTTTTTCGGTCGGACGAATCGGAGCCGCGGGCAAGCTCAACCTTGAGGCGGTGGGGCTCAAACCAGATGAGCGGGGACGGATGACCGTCGATCGGCAGTTTCGAACGGCGGTTTCGCATATTTTCGCCGTCGGCGACGTCATCGGCTATCCGAGTTTAGCCTCGACCTCCTTCTTGCAGGGCCGGCTTGCAGCCTGCTACGCGTTTGGGGTGGAGGTCGGACCGATGAGTGAACATCTTCCGATCGGCATCTATGCCATGCCGGAAGTCTCGGCGATCGGCCCGCCGGAACATGAGTTGACCCAGAAGAAGATCCCCTATGAAACCGGTATCGCCCGATACCGGGAGATTGCGCGAGGACAGATTCTTGGTGATGACAGCGGCTTTCTCAAACTACTCGTCCATCGCGAGGACCAGCGACTGCTGGGGGTCCATGCCGTGGGAACCGGGGCCACGGAACTGATCCATATCGGCCAGGCCGTGATGGAGTTGGGGGGCGGTCTCCAGTACTTCCTGCGCACCGTCTTCAACTATCCCACGTTGGCGGAGTGTTACAAGGTCGCGGCCCTCGATGCCTTCAATAAGTTGTCCCGCCAAACAGAGCGGGGAGAAGGAAGCGCTCCGGCCCCGCATGCTGTGAGCAGTGAGGGAGTCCGATGAGGTGGCACGATCCGCAGCACGAAGACGCTCCGGTCACCTCTACGCCGGTCGGCACCAGACGCCGGTTCTTCGGGTGGGTCACGAAGATTGCGATGGGCGTGATTGGAGTCGGGTTGGCGGTCCCCCTCATCGGCTATGCGGTGGCTCCGGCCCTGAAGCGGCGCGAGTCCTCGTGGAACGAGATCGGTCCTCTAGACAACCTCCGTTCCGGTGAGCCTGAAGAGTTGGAATTCGTGAATACGGTCAAGGACGGGTGGCGCACCGCGTCGGTGAAGAAAGTCGTCTGGGCGATCAAGCAACCGGCCGGCCACGTCGTGGTGTTCTCGCCGATCTGCCCTCACCTCGGATGCGGATTCAGATGGGACGGTGACGACAAGACATTCAAATGTCCCTGCCACGGCAGCGTCTACGACGTGACAGGAAAGGTGCTCGCGGGACCGGCTCCGCGGCCGTTGGACGTCTTGCCCTCCAAAGTGGAGCAGGGACGATTGTGGGTTACGTACAAGCAATATAAGTCAGGCCTCGATCGTCCGGTCGAACTGTAACGGTCGCAAGGAAACCAGAACGTGGCACGGAAACTCTATGACTGGTTCGATGCTCGGCTGAAGCTGCAGTCTCTTGGACACACATTGTTGGATGAACCGATTCCAGGCGGCGCCAGCTGGATCTATGTCTTTGGGTCGGCCACCTTGTTCCTGTTCTGTCTGCAAGCCACGACGGGAATGTTTCTCGCGCTCTATTACGTCCCCTCTCCGGATGCCGCCTATGACACCGTGCAATTTATTCAGCATGAGGTCCAGTTCGGGTGGTTTGTCCGGGGGCTGCACCATTGGGGCGCATCGGCCGTGATGGTGGCCATCGGGTTGCATCTCCTCCAGGTCTATCTGTACGGCGCCTATAAGCGGCCGCGCGAACTCATGTGGATGGTCGGCATCGGTCTCTTGTTGCTCATGCTGACGTTTGGCTTTACCGGCTACCTGTTGCCATGGGACCAAAACGCCTATTGGGCTACCCAGGTCGGAAGCAACATGATGGCTTCGGTGCCGTTGGTCGGGGATGTGTTGGTGAGACTGTTGCGTGGAGGCGAGACATTAGGAGCTTTGACGTTGTCGCGCTTCTTCGCGCTGCATACCCTGTTCTTGCCGGCGCTGATCGTCGGAGGGATCGTGCTCCATCTGTTCATGTTGCGGCGGGCCGGTCCGGCAGGTCCGTGGAGCGTTGCGGAAGCGAAGCAACGGAGCGAGACGTTCTATCCTCGCCAGGTCTACATGGATGCGGTGGTGATGCTGGGCCTGTTCCTTGTCCTGGCTCTGCTGGCCGGCACGATTGAGTTTCCTCTGGCCGATCGAGCGGATCCGGCCGACCACACCTTTACCCCTGTTCCGGAGTGGTACTTTCTCTTTTACTATCAGTTCCTGAAATACATGTCCGGACCGTTGGAACCGTTGGCGACTTGGGTCCTGCCGATCCTGTTCATCCTGGGGTTGTTGTTGCTGCCGTTCTTGGATCGCAATCCGGAACGGCGGCCAAGCTCGCGTCCGACGGCAGTGCTGGCCGGGACTATCTTTCTGGTGACCATCTTCACGTTGCTCGGGATCTCGATCCGGGATCTCCAGGCGCTGCCGAAACTCGATCCGTCCGTGGCACGGGGGAAGTCCCTCTTCGCTCAGAACCATTGCATGGCTTGTCATGGCTTACACGGAGAAGGCGGGAAGGTGGGCCCTGATCTGTCTTATGTAGGAAATAGACGGCCGGATCGTGACTGGCACATTCGCCATCTCCGGGACCCGGCCTCCGTCTCGCCCGGTTCCATCATGCCGAAGTTTCCCCTCTCGGACCGGGAGGTAAACGACTTGGCCAGCTACCTCTTGAGTCTGAAGGGAGAGGCCGCCGCTCCGACTGAAGGAACACTTGAAACAGACGAAACAGAATACGCGCGGTTGCCATATGTCCCGTCGCGCGTTCACGCCTGAGCTGCGGCGAGGCTGAAGAAAGGAAGGAATAGATATGAAGCACAACATCCTGAGCACATTCCTGTTGATCTCGTTGGTGTCCTGGTCTGCCATCGTGCACGCGCAGTCGCTTGGGTCAACCAGTACGCCTCAGTCGGCGCCTTCGGGAACGTCCGGCATGACACCGGCGCCGCGCAGTTCCTGGGAGGGGTGGCTCAACCATGGAGCACGTGATGTCACGCCTGAGTCACACGTTCCACCACGCAGCCCCGACCTCGGCAGGGCGACGGCGCCGCTCTCTCCCTCGATAGGTCCCGGATCCGGACTGATCGGACCGGAAGCAGGTCGCAGTCCATCACGGTTGAGATCGAATGGGGAAACCGATTTCGGTGGTGGAGCAACCGCCGATAGGAGCCGGCGGTAGAATTATCGCCGGCCTTCGTAACAACGGGAGATACATGAACAATATACCGATCATGTTGTTGAAACATATGCAGCCGGGTGTGACAAGGCAGGAGTGCATCGTCAATTCCAAGGGGTTCATCAAGCATGCAATCGGAACGCTCCGTCAGTGATGGCAGGGCAAGGGGCAAGCGCTACTGCCGAACACAATCCTGGAAACCCACAAGGCTGGATTGTCCGGCTGTGGGCGCTCTCCGGCTTGATGGCCATGATCGTAGGAGGATGCGGTACGGCTCCAGACCGTCTGCGGCCGATCGAATCGACGACGATGGCCGTATCGACACAAAGCCTGCTCGGCCCAGAACCAGACGGCGGCTCTCTGCCGGCGGGCGTTGCTACTCTGCCGGACCAGGAACCGGATCGTGATGAGTACGATGATCCCTTCGCACGACTCGACGGGACGACGATATCTGAGGACGACGACCCTTGGGAACCGTTTAATTCGGTGATGTTTGAATTCAACCGGAATGTGGATCGATACGCCTTGAAGCCTCTTGCGCAAGCTTATAATTTTGTGTTGCCCGACGCGGTGCAGGTCGGAATCGGCAACTTCTTCCATAACGTTCGGTTCGTGCCGCGTTTCCTGAACAATGTGTTCCAGGCGAAGGCCGGGGGTGCCGGAATCGAGATGGGTCGATTCCTCATCAACAGCACGGTGGGCATCGGCGGTTTTTTCGATCCGGCAAAACATTGGTGGCAGCTGGATACTCCGGATGAAGATGCCGGTCAAACGCTGGCGGTCTATGGAGTGAAACCCGGTCCCTACCTGGTGCTACCGTTCCTTCCGCCGCTGACCCTGCGGGATGGTGTCGGGTACGTGGCGGATCTTGCGCTTGACCCGATCAACTGGCTGGTCTTTCCGAGCATCGAGGTCAACCACATTCCATCAATCGTGGCGCATCAGAATCGAGCCACGTCATCAATCGCGCAGTTCGGTACCCGTGTCGGAATGATGACGAACGATCGCTCTCTCAATCTGGAAAAATTCCAAGGGGTGGAAGAAGCGACGCTCGATCTGTATGCGGCGGTTCGTAACGCCTATTGGCAGAAACGCGCGAAGGCGGTTCGAGAATAGGTGAACCTGCATTCCATCCGTGATCCGTGCGGGAAGGAGGGACAGATGGCACACCAAACCAGCCAAGGGAATACGTGGTCGATCGTGTTGGCAGGCGGCGAAGGCACGCGCATGGGATCCTTCGTGCAGCGGTGGTTAGGACGGCCGAAACCGAAACAGTTTTGTGTCTTTGCGGGCACGCGCTCCTTGCTCCAACACACTGTGGATCGCGCAGCGCGCCTCACACCGGCGGCACGGTCCATCCTGGTCATCGCGCGGACCTATCGTCAGGAAGCCATGACCCAACTCGATGGGCGCGGGGTGGGGACGGTTCTGTTTCAACCTGCCAACCGGGATACAGGGGCCGGGGTATTTCTGCCGTTAACTTACGTACGAGCGCGCGATCCACTGGCGACCGTGATCATCTATCCCTCCGACCACTTTGTCTATCCGGAAGAGCGGTTTCTCGACACAGTGCGAGATGCGGTCTTCGTTGCAGAGCGGTTGTACGATCGAATCATTTTGCTTGGTGTGGAACCGGACCGTCTTGAACTGGATTACGGCTGGATCTTACCGGGGGAACGACTCGCCCATGCTGGAACGAATCCGGTCCAGGCCGTCCGGACATTCCTCGAGAAACCCACGGCGCAGCAGGCTGACGACGCCCTGGCACATCGTGCACTCTGGAACACGATGGTGATGACGGCCAAGGTGGAGACGCTCTGGAGACTGGGGCAGCAATGTTTCCCCGAACTGATCGAGCGGTTCGAACGACTGGATCGTGTTATCGGCACTCCCCAGGAGGCTCGGGTTTTGGAGTCGATCTATCGGACCATGCCGAGCAGGAATTTTTCCTCCGATCTTCTCCAGCATGTGCCCGATCGGGTGGCAGTGACTGAGCTCACGAACGCATTGTGGAGCGATTGGGGAAGGCCGGAACGCATCACGGAGGCGCTGCGCCGGATCGACCGGGCACCGGCCTTTCCATTGGAGGCTCTCGGCAGTCCATTTGCGCCGATCCACGAAGACAGGTCATGACGATCGTAAGGGGAATCACGTGTTGGAAGGGCAGGATGTTCAGACCGAAGGAGTCGGAGTCACGATGAAAACACAACCGATTGATCAGCAATGCATCAACACCATCCGGACCCTGTCGATGGATGCGGTCCAGCAGGCGAATTCCGGCCATCCCGGCACGGCCATGGCCCTGGCTCCCGTGGTCTATTGGCTGTGGCAGCATTTCCTGCGCTTCGATCCGCAGGATCCGATCTGGCCCAACCGAGACCGGTTCGTGCTCTCGATCGGGCATGCCTCAATGCTGCTCTATTCTCTGCTCCATCTCTGCAGAGTGAGAGCCGTCAATCCCGCTTACGAAACGGTCGGAGAGCTGTCGGTCACGCTGGATGACATCAAGAAGTTCCGCCAGCTGGAGAGCAAGTGTCCGGGCCATCCGGAATATCGCTGGACGTCCGGAGTAGAAACGACCACCGGTCCCTTAGGGCAAGGCGCGGCCACGAGTGTGGGGATGGCCATGGCGGGCCGGTGGATGGGTGCGTACTTCAATCGACCTGGTTTTCAGATGATCGATTATGACGTCTACGCCCTGTGCGGCGACGGCTGCATGATGGAAGGTGTGACGGGAGAGGCGGCCTCGTTGGCGGGCCATCTCAAACTGTCCAACCTCTGCTGGATCTACGACAACAACCACATCACGATCGAAGGGAGCACGCGCCTGGCCTTCAGTGAAGATGTCGCGACCCGTTTCGGCGCCTATGGGTGGAACGTGACAGTGGTTTGCGATGCCAACGATCTGACAATGCTCGACCGGGCCCTGACGGCTTTTCGGGACTGCGAGGACCGGCCGACCTTGATCATCGTCGATAGCCATATCGCCTATGGGGCGCCTCATAAACAGGATACCAGCGCGGCGCACGGAGAGCCGTTGGGCGAAGCAGAAATCAAGCTGGCGAAGCGCTCGTACGGATGGCCGGAGGACGCACAGTTCCTCGTGCCGGCCGGAGTGCCGGAACATTTCCAGAGCCTCATGGGACGCAGCGGACGAATGGCGCGGGAGCAGTGGATGATGCGATTTGCCGCATATAGGCTGGCATATCCGGAGTTGGCAGACGCCTTGTATCGGATGCAGCATCGAGAGCTTCCCCGTGGTTGGGAGCGGGATCTGCCGACCTTTCCCGCTGATCCGAAGGGCCTCGCTGGGCGGGATGCGTCGGCCGTGGTGCTGAACGCCGTGGCTGGCCGAGTGCCCTGGTTGATCGGAGGCTCGGCGGACCTTGCCCCCTCGACCAAGACTCGGCTCACGTTTGACGGCGCCGGCGATTTTTCTTCCGCGGACTATAGCGGTCGCAACCTGCACTTCGGGGTTCGCGAACATGCCATGGCCTCGATCCTGAACGGCCTGTCCCTCTCCAAAGTACGAGCCTTCGGATCGGGCTTCCTAATTTTCAGCGATTACGCAAAACCGGCGATCAGACTCAGTGCGATCATGGAGATTCCGGTCATTCATGTCTTCACACACGACTCGATCGGCGTGGGGGAAGATGGGCCCACCCATCAGCCCATCGAACAGTTGGCCTCTCTGCGAGCGGTTCCGGGACTCCTGATGATTCGACCGGCTGATGCCAATGAAGTGGTGGAAGCCTGGCGGGTCATCATCTCGCTTCATCATGAACCGGCCGCACTCGTGCTCAGCCGACAGGCGCTTCCGACGCTGGACCGAACGAAATATGCTCCGGCGTCCGGCCTGGCACGGGGGGCCTATGTGTTGGCCGAGGCGCCGGGGGGACAGCCGGAAGTCTTGCTGTTGGCGACGGGTAGCGAAGTGTCGCTCTGCGTAGCAGCCTATGAGCGACTCATCATGGAAGGAGTCCAGGCCCGTGTGGTGAGCATGCCTTGCTGGGAACTGTTTGAACGGCAGAGCCAAGCCTATCGAGACCAGGTGATTCCGCCGCATGTCACGGCTCGGATCTCCGTCGAAGAAGCCGCGACGACCGGATGGGATCGCTATGTCGGTGCGGCGGGGATGAGCATCGGGATGAACACATTCGGCGCATCGGCGCCCTTAAAGGAGTTGCAGAAGAAGTTCGGGTTTACTCCTGATCGCCTGATGGCTGCGGTCAGGGAGCAATTGGCAGCAGACCGGTCGCGCGGAAAGAAAGATCATCTCTCAGTGCATTGAGAGAAGGGTGATTCCGACGCGGCCATTTTCAAGGAGATGACAGGATGAACGTCTCACATGTCGATACCATGAATCCGGTTCGTGTTCTGCACACATTCGGGCAGTCCGTCTGGATGGATTATATCCGGCGGAATTTCATGACCAGCGGAGAATTGCGTCGTGTGATCGTCGAAGAAGGAGTCAGCGGGGTCACATCGAACCCCACCATCTTCGAGAAAGCCATCAGCGGCAATTCAGACTATACAGAAGCCCTGAGCGCTCTCAGGCGAGAGCCTGGTCTGGACGCGAAAGCCTGCTATGAGCGGTTGGCCATCGAGGATATCCGCACCGCGGCCGACCTTCTGCAGCCGGTCTATGCCCGCACCAAGCGGCGTGACGGCTACGTGAGCTTGGAGGTCTCGCCTCATTTGGCCCACGACACAAGGGGCACACTCGACGAGGCGAAGCGGCTGTGGGAGGCGGTCGGACGCGACAACCTGATGATCAAGGTTCCGGCCACTCCGGAGGGGATCCCGGCGATCGTGCAACTGCTCAGCAAGGGTATCAATGTCAACGTGACCCTCATCTTCGCGCTGGAGATCTACGAACTGGTTGCTGAGGCCTATCTCATGGGTTTGGAACAGTTGGCGGCGCGGGGCGGTGACGTAGGAAGTGTGGCGAGTGTGGCCAGCTTCTTTGTCAGTCGCATTGATACGGCGGCGGATGCCGCGATTGCCGCACGCCTCAAGACCTCCACGGATGGCGGGGAGCAGGTTGCGCTCAGAAACCTCCTAGGGAAGGTCGCCATCGCGAATGCCAAGATGGCCTATCAACGGTACCAAACGTTGTTCGCCGGTTCACGCTGGGAGGCGCTCGCCCGGCGGGGCGCGATGACGCAGCGGTTGCTCTGGGCCAGTACCGGCACAAAAAATCCCACCTACCGCGATGTGCTGTATGTGGAAGAACTCATCGGTCCGGAGACCGTCAATACGGTGCCGCCGGCGACGCTCCAGGCCTTCCGTGAGCACGGGCACCCTGCGAGCCGGCTTGCCGAAGGGATCGATGAGGCGAAGATGACTCTGCTCTCGCTGGAGCATGCGGGTGTGTCGATGAACGTGATCACCGACCGGTTGTTGGAGGAGGGGTTGCAGTTGTTCAGGGACGCCTTTGACAAGCTCCTTGTCGCCGTCGAACAACATTCCAAAGGGAATGCAGCGGTTCGGCTCGATGGACAATCCTACAAGCTGCCGCCGCCCCTGGCTGCCGCCGTGCGATCCTCGTTGAAGGAATGGAGCGATGGTCACAAGGTGCGACGTCTGTGGGATCGCGATCCAGCCCTCTGGACCAATCGGGGCGAAGGTCAATGGCTTGGCTGGCTGGGCGTCACCGATCAGCAATTGGCCCATCTGCCGTTGCTCACCAATCTTGCGGGAGAAACCTGGCGCAGAGGATTCACCCATGCGGTATTGTTGGGAATGGGCGGTTCGAGCCTCTGCCCGGAAGTCATGCAAATGACGTTTGGGAAGCAAGCGGGGTATCCGGAGCTCCACGTACTCGATTCGACCGACCCCGCTCAGATCCAAACCGTCGAGAAAAAGGTTCATCTTGCGACGACGCTGTTCATCGTCTCAAGTAAATCCGGGAGCACTCTTGAGCCGAACATCCTCAAGCAGTACTTCTTTCATCGCGTGCAACGTCTTGTGGGAGCCAGAGCGGCCTTTCAGCAGTTCATTGCGATTACGGATCCCGGTTCGGCACTGCAGCAGCTCGCCGAGGCGGACGGTTTTCGCCATCTCTACTTCGGGCTGCTCACGATCGGAGGCCGCTATTCGGCACTGTCAAACTTCGGCATGGTGCCTGCTGCTGTGGTGGGTGTCGACGTAGCCCAGTTCCTCGAACGTGCCGAGGAAATGGTGGAGGCCTGTTCCTCTTATGTGCCGGTGGAAAAAAACCCCGGCCTGGTGCTCGGTACGATCCTCGGGGTATGCGCCAATCATGGCCGCGACAAGGTGACAATCATCACCTCGCCAGGCTTGGCGGCGTTGGGCGCCTGGTTTGAGCAACTCCTGGCTGAGTCGACCGGCAAGGAGGGCAAGGGGATCATTCCGATCGATCGTGAAGCGGTCGGAGCTCCTGAGGTCTATGGAGCGGACCGGTTGTTCGTCTACATCCGGTTGCAGACTGAGCCCGAGAAGAGCCAGGACGAAGCCATCGACCTGCTTGAGCGTGCGGGCCAACCGGTGGTTCGTATTTCGGTGGCCGAGCGCTATGACATGGGGCAAGAATTTTTCCGCTGGGAATTTGCCACGGCGGTGGCGGGGGCGATCATGGAGCTCAACCCCTTTAACCAGCCGGATGTAGAGGCTAGCAAACTGGCGACCAAACGACTGACGGCCGAGTATGAACGAACCGGGACGCTTCCGCTGGAATCTCCGATCTTCGAAGCGGAAGGTGTCAAACTCTATGCTGATCCGCACTACGCGACGCTCCTTTATTCAGCGGCAGGACCGTCTCCATCGCTCAAGGGGTACCTCACCGCGCATCTGAATCGGCTTGCAGCGGGCGAGTATTTCGCGCTCCTCGCCTATCTCGAAATGAATGAGGAGAATGACGCGACGCTCCAAGCGATCCGTCATAGGGTGCGGGATCGAAAACAGGCCGCCACATGTCTCGGCTTCGGGCCTCGATTTCTCCACTCCACGGGACAGGCCTATAAGGGTGGGCCGAACAGCGGCCTGTTTCTCCAGATCACGAGCGAGGATGCCGTCGACCTGCCGGTACCGGGACAGCGCTATTCGTTCGGGATCGTCAAAGCTGCGCAGGCCCGCGGAGATTTTCAGGTGCTGGCGGAACGAGGCCGGCGGCTGTTGCGGGTGCATCTGGGCGCCGACGTCCGGGCGGGACTGGCGACTCTGAAGTCGGTCATGGAGCAGGCGCTGGCATGAAGGGCATTGAGGGCTCCGTACCTCCGGTGGTGGTAAGGCGCGGTCACGGCGGGACACAATCACAAGGAATGGATGCGTTTGATGTAATCGGGAGGCCATCATGATCGAGTCACAGGCAGATGCACTCGTGCTGTTCGGCGCCACGGGGGACTTGGCGTTCAAGAAGATCTTTCCCGCCCTGCAGGCCATGATCAAGCGGGGTCATCTGACGGTGCCCGTGATCGGGGTGGCCAAATCGAATAGGAATGAGGCTGAACTGCGAGATCGCATCCGCGAAAGCCTCACACAATTCGGTGGAGGCATCGATGAAGCGGCCTTTGCCAGACTCATACAGATCTTACGGTTTGTGGATGGCGACTACCGGGAGGATGAGATTTTTACCCGTCTCCGCCGGGAACTCGGCGGCGCTCAGCGGCCGCTCTATTACCTGGCCATCCCGCCCAGTATGTTTCGGACGGTGGTCGAGGGGCTCGGCAAGTCGGGCTGTGCTCGTGGCGCACGGGTGGTGGTCGAAAAACCATTTGGTCGGGATCTGGCCTCAGCGCAGGCATTGAACCGGACCCTGCACAGCGTCTTCGACGAGTCGGCGATCTTTCGCATCGATCATTACTTAGGAAAAGAATCAATCCAAAACCTTCTGTATTTTCGTTTTGCCAATTCGTTCCTCGAGCCGATTTGGAATCGTGATCACGTCGAAAGCGTGCAGATCACGATGGCAGAACAGTTTGGCGTCTCCGGTCGGGGGAGTTTTTATGAGGAAACCGGGGCCCTGCGCGATGTGGTCCAAAACCATTTGTTACAGGTGGTGGCGAATCTCGCCATGGAGCCGCCCCTCAGTGGAGCAGGCGAAGCGTTGCGGGACGAGCGCATCAAGGTCTTCAAGCGCATGCGGCCGCTGACGCCGGACCGTTTGCTGCGCGGGCAGTTTCGCGGCTATCGAAACGAACCAGGAGTCGCTCCCGACTCGCGAGTAGAGACGTTCGCCTCGCTTCAGATCCACCTCGATTCCTGGCGATGGGCGGGGGTGCCATTCTTCATCCGCGCCGGGAAGCATCTCCCGGTCACGGCCACGGAAGTGTTTGTGACTTTGAAGCGTCCGCCTCAAGACGTGTTCGGTGAGACAGTCGGGGAGCCACGCAATTATGTTCGATTCCGGCTTGGCCCTGATCGGGTGGCGGTGGCGATCGGGGCGCGCGCCAAAGTCCCGGGAGAAAAGATGATCGGGCGTGAGACGGAACTCTTCGTGAGTCACCAGCGAGGAGACGAGATGGAAGCCTATGAACGGTTGATCGGCGACGCCATGATCGGTGATGCGTCGCTTTTCGCGCGGCAGGACGGGGTCGAAGCCTCCTGGCGCGTGGTCGACCAAATCCTGACCACGCCGACGCCGGTCTATGAATATGAACCGGGCACGTGGGGACCGAGCGAGTCTCAGGCGCTGATCGCACCGTTCGGCGGGTGGCAGCGTCCGAAGGAGCATGAATGACTGCCGGGGTGGGCTGCGTCACGTGGAATCGGAAGGCCTGGTTTGTTGCAGGGGGTAACGCATGAAGGTATTGGTGGTGGATGTCGGCGGCACAAGCGTCAAAATCCTGCTGTCTGGGCAGCAGAATGTGCGCACGTTTCCTTCCGGACCGGAGTTGACGGCACAAGAGATGGTCGCCGGCGTGCTCAAAGCGACCAAGGGTTCGAAGTACGACGTGGTCTCGATCGGGTATCCCGGCCCCGTGCTCCGCGGTGCCTTGTTGGCCGAACCAAAAAACTTGGGACCTGGCTGGGTAGGGTTTGATTTCAAGCAGGCCTTCAGATGTCCCGTCACGTTGATCAATGATGCGGCCATGCAGGCTCTCGGCGGCTATGAGGGAGGCAGGATGCTGTTTCTCGGTTTGGGAACGGGGTTGGGCTCAGCGTTGATTGCAGAAAAGGTGATCATGCCGATGGAACTGGCTCATTTGCCGTACAAGAAAGGCGGGACCTTCGAGGATTATGTCGGGCGTCGCGGGTTTGAGCGACTCGGTAAAAGAAATGGCGCCGCACGGTGGAGGATGTCGTGATCCGTCTGAAGAACGCGCTGGTGGCCGACGATGTCCTGCTCGGCGGCGGCAACGCCAAGAAACTCAAGCAACTCCCGGAAGGCGTTCGACTCGGAGGCAATGCCCATGCGTTCCTCGGGGGACAGCGTTTGTGGGAAGAGACGGAATCGAGCCCGCCGTGACCGCGTTGTCGAATAGCGTTGTGAGCGGCCGTCGGCGATTCATGGGTGACAGGAAGACTACGGTATTGCCGGAGCAGGGGAGGAGGACCTATGCAACTGGGGATGATCGGGTTGGGACGAATGGGTGCCAATATGGTGCGGCGGTTGATTCGCGGAGGACACCATTGCGTAGTGTTCGATGTGAACCGGCAGAACGTGCAGCGACTGGCCGGGGAGGGGGCGATTGGAGCGAGTTCCATGGACGATCTGATCAGCCGATTGACCCCACCGCGGGCGGTGTGGGTGATGGTGCCGGCCGGAGACCCCACCGAAACCACCGTGGAGGCTCTCGCCCAACGGCTCAGTCCGGAGGACATCGTCATCGACGGAGGAAACTCCTACTTCAAGGATGATGTCCGGCGTGCCAAAACGCTGAGGACGCGAGGGCTCCATTATGTGGACGCCGGAACGAGCGGGGGAACCTGGGGATTGGAGCGGGGCTACTGCCTGATGGTCGGCGGTCCGGAGCCGGTGGTGACGCAGCTTGATCCGATCTTCAAAACCCTGGCGCCTGGCCGGGGCGACGTTGAACGGACTAAGGGGCGGGACAGCATGAAGGGAACGGCAGAAGACGGATACCTGTATTGCGGACCGTCCGGCGCAGGCCACTTCGTGAAAATGGTCCACAACGGGATTGAGTACGGCTTGATGCAAGCCTATGCCGAAGGTTTCGATATCTTTCGTCATGCCAACTCGAAGAACCTTCCCGATGACATGCGGTACGACTTGAACCTTGCGGACATTGCCGAAGTGTGGCGCCGTGGCAGTGTGGTGGGATCGTGGCTGCTCGACTTGACCGCAACCGCGCTGGCGGAAAATCCGGACCTGTCAAATTTTACCGGTTCCGTCCAGGATTCTGGAGAGGGTCGCTGGACGGTGATGGCTGCAGTAGAGGAGGGAGTTCCTGCAGAGGTCCTTTCTGCATCGCTCTATACCAGGTTCCGTTCACGTCAAGACCATACCTTTGCCGAAAAGGTTCTCTCGGCGATGCGCTACCAATTCGGCGGCCATGTCGAGCGGCCGGCCGACGGGTAGCAGTCCATTTCGCCGGCAGGGTGCAATCGAAGCGGAATTCTGTATTGCCTAGAAAGGAACTCTTCCATGGGAAGAAAAACGGTGGCGGAACTCTTAGTCGACACGCTGGCTCTCGCGGGAGTCAAGCGCCTGTACGGAGTAGCCAGAGATTCTCTCAACGGCATCACATCTGAGCAGTGATAGAGAGCTCGGTACCGGCCGGGAATGCAGCGCCCAACCGGATCGTCCGGGAGGGTCCGTATAGGGTCACCCGCATCCTGTGTCCGTCCCATGCCCAGTCGATCGCCCCGCCTGGGACCGCCAACCCGGACACTGCCATTGGTTGTGCGAGCCACGCCTTGGGAATGCCGGCGCCGATCACCAGGCTGAGGCCGTCGGTCGTTTCATCGACATAGGCCAGCATGTCTTGCTGCAACAGCAAGAGCAACGCCGCCGTCTCATAATCGGGAGAAACGACGGACTGATTGCGCCACCCTCTGACATATTGCCAGCCATCCGCCACATCGGTGGTCGCCGGCCGCGGCATATCCCACGTATACAGCCCGGGCGATGCCTGTTGATTCCAAAGCCGGTGCAGCGAAGCCCAGACGGCGTCCGGTCGCCCCTGTCTCAAGGCCAGATGAGCGTCGTTCAATTGCGCGGCAATGGGTGCGGTGTCTGAGGAAGGCCGATAGACCGTCAATGCTTGCCCCAATTGGTCGAGATTCGACATCGTCGAAGCTGATGGCCCCAGCGAGACCCTGGCGTCGGAGGCGCCACTGCGGTTTCGGCTCTGCCAATTGTTGCGTAACGTTTGGGCATGGTTCCGCCAGCCTGTCGCGTATCGATGCTTGCCCAGCCGTTCGGCAAACTCGGCAGCGGCAAGCAAGCCACGGTAGCTCACCGCATTCACGTATAGCGAGGGCCACTCGTCTCCGACACGGCCTACGATCAGTCCGTCGCGTGACGGTTTGGCCAGCACACTTCGTTTTATCTGTTGGCCGTGTTGGATGTCGTACGGAGACGGCACGGCAAAGGACTCTTCGATGGGGGCGCGGGCCGTCAGCATGTCCTCAATGCGTTGTGCCTTGCGGAGCACATGAGGCCATAGCCACTCATCATGCGCATGATCGGCGATATAGGCCGCAGATGTGGTCAGGGCCCAGATGGTCAGGCCGGGCGCATCGGCTTCGGGCCCATTCCCACCGGCAAAATCGTGGGTTGCTAGATATTGGGCAAGCACGCGGCTGACGTGAGGATCGCCCGCGCGCGCGCGAGAGGTCGCGATATAGGCTCCCTGCCGCTGCCAGGCGCGATAGAAAAACGTGGGGTCACCGGGTCTGGTTTCGCGGCCGATCAAACTCATCATCAGGTGAGTCGTCTGTGCCGTCAGCGAAGCCTCAAATCGTTTGTCGGGAAAGTCGAGACGGATCTGCTCCGGTGAGTTTCTATACCACCGCTGCATTTGAATGGGAATCCGTAAGTCGGACAAGATGAGCCGGTATTCGTCTCCCGCCGCCGAGACCTCCTGGGGTAGCGCGAGACGGGCGTAGCCCCAGCCGGATGCACTGACCCAGGACCGGTTCGCCGATTCAGACGTCATCCAGTTCACGGTCTGCTCGTCTCCGAGAGAGACCTTCGCAGGAGCAGGCGTGACGCGGACGGTCCAACGACGATTGATGTCGAGTTGCTCGCCGTCCCAGCTCAACTCGGTGACCGGTCCCCCGGAGGGCCCGACGCTGCGAATCAGCACCGCGGGGGTGTGCGACGTATGGTTCTTGAATCGGAGTTCCCAATGGGTGGCGTCCAGCCGTGTCCAGGTGGCGTCATAGTAGGGTGTCCGGGTCGCGATGGCAGGAACATGAGGGTGGGTGGACGGTTCGAATGTCTGCTGAATGTCATTGAGCGGCACCGACTGGCTGGTGACGAGCGGGCGACCCTCGGCATCGCAGAGCCAGATCGAAACACCGAAACTCGGGGCTTGCGGACTGAAGTCCCCACCGGGCTCGTGATAGGCATGTTCGGCTTCAGGGGCCCCGGGCACGGCCAGTGGGATATGCCCGACCGATCGGGGCCAGGGGCGGTCCGGATCGTTCTGCATCAGGCTGGTCATTGCGTCGCGCTGCGGTGTGAAGTGGGTCGCGGACTCCGTCGCCTGCCGGAATTGCTGCCAGTTGTTGATGCCGGCGCACAGGGCGAGGAGGCCGGCGAGGACGAGCACCGCCGAGCGTCCCGGGCTGAGTGTCCCCAGCGCGGCGAGGCCGATGAGAAGGGGGGTGAAATTCAGACTGTAGGTGAAGGTTTCTTCTCCATAGACCATGTGCAGCGAAAGTTCAAACAGCAACAGGGTTGCCAGCACGAGGCGGAAGCGCACCTGGCGATCCATCGTCACCAGCCGCCAGAGTCCGTTGAGAAGTAAGGCAGACCACAAGCAGACGGCGACCAACCCGAGCGGGCCCGCCGACCCAGGAGAGGAAAATTGAAAGGCCAGGCGTTGCGCCAGACGAACGGAGTCGTCACCGACCTGAATGTACCCGTCGTCATCGATGAACCGTATCGCCGGAGCGATGAGGGTGTGGAAGACAAACGACGAGGCAATGTTGCTCGCTTGTCCGGACTGAGGATGGTTGATCCAGTTCGCTTCCTTGCGGCTGCCGATGAAAAACTCCGCGGACGGGAAGATGAATTTTTGCGCACCCCACAAGAGCACCACAAGACAGAAGGCGTTAATGGAGAGTTGCACCGCCTGTTTCAAGGGCCAGCGCGCCAGCGTCGTCAGGAGACCGGCCATCCAGTTCGTGACCGTGATGCTGAGGGTAAAGGCGCTCGCGAGCACATAGGGCAGGGCGCCGACTCGATGCTGTTCGGCGAGCAAGAGCAGGGCGAGCGCAACCATGATCGACCAGGAGCCCCAGGTATACGAGTTGGGCACAGGGAGCCAGAAGATCGCCGAGGCACTGGAGAGCCCGAGTGCCGTGAAGACGCAGGCATCGAGTGTCCGGCAGCCGAGCAGGCGCAGCAGAAGATACAACGTCCCCATCCATACGCCACCGAGGATGCTGGTCACGTACAAGACCGCTCGCAGCGGGGGGATCGCCAGCGCATGTTTCACCAGGTAGACGGGAGCGAAGGTGAGGATCGAGAACAGGGGATGCACGGAGGTCCGTGAGTGGTCATCGGTGGTGGAGGTCATGTTCGAGACTTCACGCACCGTGTCGGATTCAAACCAAAAGTCCATCGACTGCAGCAGAAACGCAGGGATGGTGTTCGCGATGAAGAAGCAGGCGATGCCGACCGAGAGGGCCAGGCCTGTGGCAATCAGCCAATCCGACTGATTCAACTGCGCGGTGTGACGCGGTTGTTCCTGGGCGGGGGATGGCAAATCTTTGGTGCCCTGGTCCGGGAACTCCGGCTCAGGATAGGGACGCGGGCGCGCTGTATCGTCGTCTCTCACGAAACCCATGGCTATTCCAAGCTAGTGTAGTGATTCATGCTGTTCTTGTCTTATCCAGGGCGAGTCTGGCCCGGTG
>CAKKRE010000044.1 GCA_919902505.1 Nitrospiraceae bacterium | reverse complement strand
GGCTATGTCTGCGTTAAACGTTGAAAAGACTTTTTTGTCCAATAGACTGGAATATCAAGACTGGAGAGCATAATCATGAAAGCCTCTGAATTTCGGGAGTGGTTGGAAAAAATATCGCAACTTAGTTGTGGTCAGAAAGAACAGGTCAGGCAATGCCTGAGCGAAGTAGCGCCACAAGCTGCGGTCGTGAAGTGGCTTGAAGATTCTTTTGAACCGACTTGCCCGGCCTGCCAGGCGGATCACCCCTATCGTTGGGGGCATCACAAGCGGGGTTGCAACGTTTTCGCTGTTGCGTGTGCAAGCACACGTTCACGGCCGTATCGGGAACCCCTTTGGCCCGTCTGCGGCATAAGGAACAGTGGTTGAATTACAGCGCGGCGTTGATTGAAGGCTTGACCGTGCGAGCGAGCGCCAGGCGATGCAGGATCGACAAAAATACTGGTTTCCGTTGGCGCCATCGGTTCCTGGCTTTGCCGGCGGCCACCAAAGCTAGCCATCTTCAAGGGATCGTCGAGGCGGATGAGACCTTCTTTCCCTCTTCCTGCAAAGGTCAACGCCATCTGAATCGTCCACCGCGCAAACGCGGCAAGCAAATCCATGCACGTGGCACGAGCAAAGACCAGGTGCCGGTGCTGGTAGTACGCGACCGCTCTGGCGCAACAGCGGATTTCATGCTGACTGCGATTGATAAGAAGACAATCGAGCCCCCTTTGCAGGCTATTCTGGCGAAAGATGCCATTTTCTGTAGCGATGGCGCTGCCGTCTACCGATCTGTGGCTCATAGCCTCGGAATTACTCATCGCCCCGTCAATCTCTCTGCTGGCATTCGAGTCATTGCTGGCGTTTACCATATCCAGAACGTTAATGCCTACGACAGCCGACTCAAACAGTGGATGAAAAGATTTCATGGGGTCGCGACCAAGTACCTGGAAAATTATCTGGGCTGGCGTAGATGGTTGGAACGTTGGGGCGAGCACAACTTGCCAATCGTCGGGCTCCAGGCCGCTCTTGGACGTAAAAATCAGTCTCAACTGTTAACGCAGACATAGCC
>CAKKRE010000043.1 GCA_919902505.1 Nitrospiraceae bacterium | reverse complement strand
TGGTATCATATACCAGCGGCGGTATCGGGTATGTTTTCCTCTGGGAAAACGGACAGTAGTAAAAATTTGGCAGCGAACCCGGCAATGCCGGAGTCCTCGGAATAGGCGGGAACGGCGGTGGCGGAAGTGCCAGTGGTGGTGGTGGCGGCTACTATGGCGGTGGTGGTGGCGCCGGTCACGGCGGCGGTGGTGGTTCAAGTTATTCCATAGGAACCGGCATTACCTATACAGACGGCTATCAGATTGGTAACGGCCAGATTATTATTACGTATTAGAGGCAGTAAGAATCCCGCACCCATCCTTTGGATAGGTGCGGGATAAGTCGCTGATAACGCCCAGCACCCATCCCTTCGGGATAGGTGCTGGACTAACTGCGACTAAAAGAAGGTGTGGTATGAGAAAAACAAAACTGGTCTCGGTAATCAGCGCCATTATCTTTGTGGCGTTTATCACCGCCTTTAATTACGGCGGCTGCGGCGGTGGCGGTGGCGGCTCCAGCGGCAGTAGTGGCGCCCCAGCACCAGCGACCTGGGCACAGTTCGCCGGCGGGTACGCTCACACCCTGGCCCGCAAGACCGACAACAGTGCGCAGCCTCCCGTAGGGACACTCTGGGCCTGGGGACGTAATAACTATGGCCAATTAGGTGATGGGACGACCGTTAATAAATCCGCACCGGTCCAGATTGCCGGGACGACCTGGGCACAGGTCGCCGGCGGGTACGGTCACACCCTGGCCCGCAAGACCGACAACAGTGCGCAGCCTCCCGTAGGGACACTCTGGGCCTGGGGACGGAATGACTTTGGCCAATTAGGTGATGGGACGACCGTTGCTAAAAGTACCCCGACCCAGGTCGGGCAGTAGGGAGTTCGCGCAATTCGGGGGACTGCAAGGTGTCCCCCGATTAGTATAAGTAGCCGCAGGCTTTAGCCTGCGTCTTTAATTCGCACCCTGAAGGGTGCGGCTACATAGTAATCTGGAGTAATCTGGGGACACATGTACCCGTTGCGCTCCGTTGGTGCTCACGACCATTGCTACGCAAAGGGCGAGTTTCTATGATTAATATGTATGTGTCCCCAGATTAAAAGGACATTGTTCCCGGCCCTGCCGGTTATTGTGATGAGCGGTTCGGCGGATGGGCAAGAGCGGGACGAGATATTCTCCCTGGGCGCGGATTTTATCCCCAAGCCGTTTGGACTGGCTGACCTGCTGGCCCGAATTGATTCCCGGATACTTAACTGCAATAACCTGTAATAGCCCCCAGTGGGGAAGAAAGTGTCCCGATGTGACATCGGGGCATGGCCTGTACGCGCCAGAGGTGATTTTCATCAGAATTATGGAACGATTCCACTATACACGGGAATGATTCCACCGTCTGCGGGAACGATTCCACTATGCGGGGGAACAATTCCACTATGCGGGGGAACGATTCCACTATGCGGGGGAACAATTCCACTATGCGGGGGAACAATTCCACTATACAGTGGAACAATTCCACTATGCAGTGGAACAATTCCACTATGCAGTGGAACAATTCCACTATACAGTGGAACGATTCCACTATACAGTGGAACGATTCCCCCGATAGGGTGGATTGTTTACCTAACTCCTTGCAATTCAAGGAATTAGGGCTTGTTTTAATGGTAATGCCCCGCCATTCGGCGGGGTCTAACGGACTGGGACTAAGCGAAACGTGACTCCGAGCACCCCGACCCGTACGGGCGGGGAGCGCAGGTCAACGACTAAAGTCTAACAGTCCGTAAGAAAAGAGAGGTAAGTATGCGTTATATACCATACGGAGACGCCGAGTTTGACGAGTGGCTGGAGAACCTGGCCAACCAACTGCCGGCCATAGCCACGGCC
>CAKKRE010000042.1 GCA_919902505.1 Nitrospiraceae bacterium | reverse complement strand
TGTGAATTGGAGCGGGAAACGGGATTTGAACCCGCGACCCTCGCCTTGGCAATTCTGAAAAGAGTAATTTCGTAGGGGCTTGATTGAGCCGTGGTTTCCCCGATTTTTCCTGATAGTGGCTCAGTTTGGGCACTGTCGATTGGGTCGATAGGTTCTGACGAGGTTGATACTTTCTGACGACTTCTAGCACAAATCTAGCACACGTCCGTTTGAACTGATTGTCTCTTACTATCTGATGTTGTAGGAAAACGGGACTACAAAGACTGTTGGCTTATGAGCATCAGTACTGTTTAGTGGATATGGGGAGCAATCCATGACCAATTTTGTAGCGGTCTGATCGAGCACGTCCGATCCTGAACTTTCGTCTAACTTTATTTCTTCGACTTCACCGTTCGTCCTCAACGTTACCCGCATAATGACAGTGCCGCTTTGAGCGGACGCAAGCCCTATCAACTGAGATGGTTTAGCTGCTTGGGCAGTAAGGCAAGCCCATACATTAGCAGCAATCTTACGTTGATGTTCAGTCATAGGCTGCAGGTGGTATCGAAAAGGAATTACAGCGGAATATTCCGGGCGATGGAGATCCAGATCAAGATTAAGCCGCTTCATTGATTGGATAGCGTCTAGAGCATTATTGTCGAGCAATGGAATGCCAGAGCTTTGGTGCACTTTAGCTTCCGTTATCGTACCGTCCTTCAAGAAAACTACGCAAATGAGTACAACTCCCTGCCAGCCACGTTGTTGAGCCTTAGTAGGATAGGTCGGTTGTGGAATCTGCTGCCAAAGGTATGCCCCTATCACCTTGGGATGGTCCACTGGTAGATGATCTTCCACATTCGACTCAGGGGCAGTCGGTCTACAGGGAGGGATATGAGATATCGCTTGTCCAGCGCCACTTCTAAGGGTGACAACCTTAATAGGAGTGACTTGGTCACTTGCACAGCCGATAAGCAGGGCGGTCAAGAAAAAGACAACCAAGGATATGTGCTTGCGAGTCGGCATCGATTAGTATCCCCGGGAAAATCGGTCGCAGGATGAACGAGGCTAAGTCTAATCGTTGGCGTCGGCAAGTGAGTAGTCCTCAGTGGGATCAGAACCCCACCTGACTGGGGGGGGGTTACAAAACAAGCTGATTAGAGGAGTACGGAAGGAATTTATTTTCGGTAACCGGGTTGGGCGTTTGGCCACTTGAAATGGAAGCTCTCTCATAAACCTAGCACGGCCATTGACAATTTATATGTACTATATTATGTAATGCATACATATCATGGAGGACGTTATGAAGGGTGAGGATACTAAGACCGAAACGCTGCAATTCAAAGTCACCGAACAAGAACGCAAGCTCATTGAGAAGTGTGCATCAGATGAGGGGACGACCGTCTCCAAGTACGTCCGCGGGGCAGTCCTCATGAGCCTGGTGATGGACGGCAAGGCCGAGGCAATTAAGATCGTGGCAAGAGAGGTCGGAGAAAAGGCCTTTGGCGTGGTCCGACAGAAGCTGGTCAGACCGACACAGGAAGGACGCTGAGTACAGTGCTATCCGCCTCACCATCAGCAGGCAAAGCCGGTCCGCGCCGCATGCCGAGAGGCTGCGGGGCGGACCGGAATGGCCCCCGTCTTGGTAACACGGGGGCGCTACCCACAGCGCTCCGTACAGGAGTTCGATAGATTCCATGGAGTCGAGCTTCACCCTCACGATTGATTGGCTGGCCTTCACGGTCTTAGCCAGTAACCCGCAAGAGACGATGCGGGTCCTCGGTGGAGACTGGAGCAAGGCTAAGGGCGGGTTCCGAGGCTATCCCTTGTCCTGGATGAGAAGCGACGGTCTGCGTGGGGTCGGCAAATTGGGCACCAATGCCCCTCGTCGTCCGAATGAAATCCATGTGGATCTGTCGGGCGGCCTGGCGTCCGCCCTGACACTGGATCAAATCCGAACCCTCCTCCAGTGGGTGCATAAGCAGCAAGGACACGTCACGCGCATTGATTGCGCCCTGGATGACCGGGCGGGAACGGTCCCGGTCAGGACGATTCGAGAGGCGGTTGCTGCAGGCCAGTGCGTCACGAGGGCGGCTCAAGTCCGGCATATCGTCTCAAACCTGACGCATGGGACCGGAGCGACGACGGGTGAGACGATGTATTTCGGGAGTCCTCAGAGTCAGACCTTATTGCGCATTTACGACAAACGGCTGGAACTGCAGAGCAAAGGACAAGAGAACTGGCCGGAGTACGGGACTCGGTGGGAATTAGAGCTCAAAAAGGATCGCGCCGAACAGTGCGCAAGGGCACTGGCAACGTTAGACGAAACCGACTGGAAGGAGTTAGTCATTGGGTTGCTCCGGTCCTATGTGGATTTCCGGCAGACTTCAAACCATGCCGATGAAGAACGATACCGGGCTCCGATGCTGGAGTGGTACGCCCTCCTGACGGAGGGATTTCAAAAGGGGCGATTGGCCCAGGAGCAGCAGGTGCAGACCCTGCAAAATGTGAAACGATGGGTGAGTGACACCCTGACGCCGATGTTGGCGGTCATTTGTGCCACCCCTGGAGGGGAAGAATGGCTACTGGAAGAAATTGTCAGGGGCATCTCCAGGTGGAAGGACCGACACCGGAACTTGCTCAAACAGCCCGCTCGGTTTCACCGGTCTGCCGGCGGTCACGCGGGCAGCCCATGTTAGGGGGACTGGGGGTGTCGAGAGACTCCCCCGGTGTATCTGCACATGCTCAACGTCAAAGAGCTCTCGGCTTGGCTCAATATCAAGCCATCCACACTCTATCTCTGGGCCTCAGAGAACAAGATTCCCTGCCGGCGCATTCACGGTCTCGTCCGCTTTGAACCTGAGGCGATTCAGGCCTGGCTGAAGGGCTTTGAGACCAATTCCGTCAAGCCGTTCTCTCTGCCGACTCGCCACTACACCCGTGACCTTGACCAGCTCATTGAAGCCTCAAAACGCGAAGTCTATACTTCCCGTCACGGGGAAACCATTCAGTCAAGCCTCATCCAGAAGGAGGATGCAGATGGGGCTGTTTAGACGCAATAAAGTATGGTGGATGACGTTCATTCATCAGGGCCAGCAAGTACGACGGTCCACAGGGACAACGGACAAGCGCCTCGCAGAAGCGATTCTCGGGAAAGTACGGGTCAAGATTGTTGAGGGCCGATTCTTTGACACGTTGGAAGCCAAAGACCATACGTTCAACGACATGATGGATCGATACCTGAAAGAGCGATCAATCACCAAAGCCCCGGCAAGCCGACGGCGGGACGAGCAGTGCCTCACGCATTTACGAAGTGCGTTTGGCTCCTTGAATCTTGCAGAAGTCACACCGAAACTTCTTGCCGCCTACAAGGCGAAGAGGCGTGAGACGGCCAAGCCAGCCACGGTCAATAAAGAACTCGGCTTGGTTCGGCATAGCTTCAACGTGGCTATCCGAGAGTGGGAATGGTGTCGAGACAATCCCATGCAGAGAGTCTGCATGGAGAAAGTGCGCAACGAGCGCGACCGGTGGCTGTCCTCGGATGAAGAGGGCCGATTACTGGCTCATTCGGCACCGTGGCTGCAGGACATCATTGTCTTTGCCTTAAACACCGGCATGCGGCGAGGCGAGATTCTCAACTTGCAATGGCAAGCCATAGACCTCAATCGGCAGGTCCTGGTGGTGATGCGAAGCAAGAATGGCGAGAAGCGGACTGTCCCGCTCAACGGTCGGTTAACGGACTTGCTGAAGAGAAAAGCGTCAAAGAGGGCAGCAGGCTCGTTCGTGTTTGCGAGTTCAGCTGAGACGCTATTCGACGCTCGAAACCTCACGCGATCATTCAGACTCGCGGCAACGAAGGCAGCGTTGAACGATTTCCGCTTTCACGATTTGAGACACACCTTTGCCACTCGGCTCGCACAAGCTGGTGTCGATTTGTACAAGGTGCAACGTCTGTTGGGGCACAAAACAGCAGCTATGACGCAGCGCTACGCGCATCATTCGCCGGAGAGTTTAAGAGAGGGAGTGTTGATTCTGGAGCGCGTTCACCCTCAGATATCACAAAACTATCACAATGAGGGTGGAGCCGTCGGAGAGTGTTGTGCAAGTGCTTGAGAAAATTGGAGCGGGAAACGGGATTTGAACCCGCGACCCTCGCCTTGGCAAGGCGATGCTCTACCACTGAGCTATTCCCGCTTCCACCGACAGAAGAAGCGGGATTCTACCGGCCATGCGTAAAGACTGTCAAGCCGGGCAGCAGAAATATCGTCATTACAGCGACTCTACGTAGCTGCCGACGCGGGGCCACCGTCAAAACCGACCATCTGTACGAAGCGCGGGTGGCCCCTTTTCTCGCAAACATACAGCCTTTCGCCTCAGACCTGCGTGCTTCTTCTGTCCACTTGACGGACCTGCGAGGCTTGAGTAGAGTGATTCCAATGTCGGCCCACTCCATCCTCATCAGCGAGGTACCCGTAGCGTGACCTCACGTCCTCAGCAGTCCGCTCCTTTTGCAGCACAAGCCATTCCCTTCGACGAGTATCTCGCAGCGGGCAAGATCCCCGAGGGGCTTCTCACGAGCGAATACGTCGGGCAACAGTTTGTTGAGCGATTGGTTCACTACGTTCTGAGCGTTCCTGCCGGGAGCTACACGATGGCACAACTCAGCCGTCTTCTCGAGGAGCTGGATCCACGCGCCCAGGTCTTCTTCTTCAAGCGACTGAAAGAAAATAGTCCGGATAGTCTGAAAGATTTTGCCCCGCTGTATTATGGATTCATGAACGAGTTTCATTCCCTCCTATTTACGTAAGCCACTGCCCAGTAAAAAAATACCTTGTCGCCCCCCCATTCTCAGGTATAATCACGAGAACCTCTTAATGAGCCAAGGAGCACTATGAATCCCACGTTACAGCGCGCTGTTACGAGTTTTTATAATCTGGTATACGAAGCCCAGACCTTCGCGACCACCATGTCCCGGATCGACACCGCCGAGCAGGAACACTATGCCGGACGGATCGAGGGACTGAACTGGGTCCTGGATCGCTGTCAGGAGCTTGAGGACATGGATGCCAATATCACTCCCACGACACTGCAACGTGTCCTGACGGAAGTGAAATCGGACTTGGATCATGAGCTCTCCGTACAGCGACGCGAAAAAGGCCGACGGGCCGACGGACGCGAGGAAGCCCTGACCTTCGTGGCGGACTACTTGTCCAGCCTGATCACGGCAACTGAGATCGAATCCGCGAAAACCTCCGTGTAACCGCCTGTCGATTGTCTCCAGGCTTATCCTTCGTCATGGCCTCCTCCGAGGGCGACTATGGCCCGTGAGTGGATCATCTTCGCCGTTTGTCTCGGCTTGGGAGGCCATATTGCCCTTGCCGTGGTGTTGCACGCGCCTGACCTGTGGCCATGGAGCAAAGCCTGGCTCTATGGATTGCTCTCAGGCGTCGCGCTCTACGTCATGGTTCAGGTCATCCGTTCACTCTGGTGGATTTTTCGCGGCAGGAACGCCGAGGAGCCGGAAACACCCGAGGATCAACGTATCGGCCATTCTTGATTCCAATCAGGCAGGCATCGTCCTGTTGCACCGCATCCATCTCCCTCAGTAGAATACCGCTCATGCAGCCACGTTCGAACAGACCCTCGCCGCCCAATTGGCCTCCAAGCGCCATGCGACCACGCCCCGCTCCGTCACAGCCTGGCCAACGCCAGACAGATCAATATGACTCGTTTAACGCCTCCCTGCTGTACTGCGGACAATGCCGCCAGGCAACGCCTACACGCCAACGGCTCCTGCTCGTCCTGCCGACAGGCAATCTCTACGAATACCTCTGCGCTCAATGCGGAGCCTCGACCGGCTCGAAGACGGAAAGTGCTTCGGCCGAAGGTGGACTGCTCGCCCCGTAACCATTCGTGCCGCAATCCACTGCCAAACGGTCACTTCGGCACGTGCGCTCACGCATGACACGCCGGGCTATAGGCCGGGATCATCAATGCCCATGGCGAAGCGCGAACGCCTGCCAAGGGAAAACTCGCATTAAGGAAGAGAGGACCGAGGGAGGGTAATCAGGAAACCTGATCGAGAGGGATCCCTTCGTCGATCAACATGACAGGAATGTCTTCTCGTACGGGGTAGAGAATCTTGTTGTCGGATCGGATCAATCCTCCATCGAGCTTCTCCGTAACCGGCTTTTGGGCTTTATTTTTGAGCGCCCCGCGCTCAATCGCACTGTTCACCTTTTGAATCAACGGCTCGTCGGCAAGAGCCACGGCCTGCTTTGTTTCGGGGCAACAAAGAATGGCTAACAAATCCTTGTCGAGATTCACCTTTTTTCCTGCGGCATCGCTCACAATATGTCTCACAATCCCACCCGATAGGGGTGACTGAACGGTTACCGGAAAGATAGTCCAAATGAATCGACAGATCAAGAAGATACCAAATCGCCCCCCTTTCTGATATCGTCATTGAACTATTCCCCTTCACTCGCCAACATCGGGACGTGACGTGACTGCTTCGCATCGGCTCGGACGCATTTTCCTCACCGGACTCCTCGTGCTCCTTCCGGCATGGACGACATTTCTCATCTTGGCCGCGCTGTTTGAAACACTGGATTCCCTCTTGCTCAATCTCATCGGCCGGCAGATCCAGCCCTATGCCCCGGGCCTCGGCCTCCTGCTGCTCATTGGAATGGTACTCACGTTCGGGGCCATTGCGACCCAGGTCATCGGACAACGAATTGTACGCTGGACCGAGGCCGTCCTGGAGCGGATTCCCTTGATTCGCAGCATCTATATGACACTCAAGGGCATGACAGATTTACTGAACTACCGGGCACGCTTCGGACAAAGCACCGTGGTGGCCTTCCCCTTTCCACGCGACGGGCTCTGGGCGCTGGGTTTCGTCATGGGCCCTCCGCCGGTGGCACTTCAAATCGCGCCGATGGTGGAACTCGTGATGGTCTTTGTCCCGACCGCCATCCATCCCTTTACGGGATACTTGGCCATGATTCCAAAAACACAACTGCATCCGCTCAACCTGTTGCCGGAAGAGGCATTAAAGTTAGAGTTTTCAGCGGGATTATATCGCCCCTTACCAGGCTGGCTGACGTCTCCGGCACGTAACCCATCATGAGTCTAGGCAATAGCCTGACCATACGGCCCGCCACACTGGACGACCTCGACACGCTCACAACATTCAGCGCCGCCATGGCGATGGAGACCGAGCAACGCGCACTGGATCACACACGCCTTCGCCTGGGAACCCGAGCCGTTTTCGAACGGCCTGAACGAGGTCGGTTTTACGTGGCAGACTTGCAGCCAGATCTGTCTGCCGATAGAGTAACCGTAGGCCAGCTGCTGATCACCTACGAATGGAGCGATTGGCGAAACGCCCAATTCTGGTGGATCCAGAGCGTATTCGTGCACCCTGACTGGCGACGCAAAGGCGTCTACCGGTCGATGCATGGCGCTATTCTCAAGCTGGCTCAATCACGATCAGGCGTGTGCGGTGTCCGGCTGTACGTCGAGGGCGACAATCACATTGCCAAATGCGTCTATGAACGAGTCGGGCTCTCACCATCCAGCTATCAGGTATACGAATCCGATTTTGTCCTACCGAAAACCCACAGTGCCGACACAAAATCGTAAGTCAGTCCGATTGACGTCCGCATAAGGAGGATCGCATGCGACGAGTGAGTGCGCTTTTGGTTCTGATGCTCCTGACACTGAACGCCTGCGCGTTCAGCCGGGGCACCCTCGGCGACGAGATCAAGACCGACACCGTCAACTCGATCAAGAAGGGCGTGACCACCAGGTCGGAAGTCCTGGCTCTACTCGGCGCTCCGGACCGACTCCTTCAACTGAACGGACGCGATCTCTTTCAATACTACCGGTACGATGCCAAGGTCGGTAGCCTGCTGTTGATCGTGCTCAATTTTTCGCGCGTCTCGGTCAAGAGCGATGATCTTTTCGTGATCATCAACCGCGAAGGAACGGTCGAGGAAGTGATCGCGTCAAAACGAACAGAAGGGCTGGAGTTCCGATTCTGGCCATTCGGAGACTAAGGTCATGGCAGGCCGGAACCGCGCTGTCACGCTGCTGTTCTCCGCAGTCATTGCCCTGGCTTTGTCCGGCTGCAACGTGGTTCGCCTCACGATCAACACCCCCTTAACGCCTCAATCGGTGGCCTTCATTACGGAAGGCCGCACCACATTGGCGGATGTCATCGACACGCTAGGGGCCCCAGACTCCATGACCGATGCGGAAGCCGGAACCCTCGTGACCTACCGGTTCCTCGACGCCAAATATTCGCGGGTGAATTTCGGATGGCTGCTGAAGCCTTGGTCGCCGGTGGATCCCGACCTCGTCTTCTCGCGCTCAGGCCTGGGGACAGACGCCTTTGATCTGCTCTGCGACAACAACTGGGTCGTCACCCACCATGCCTTCGTGCGTCACCGCCCGGCACCGCCGTTCACACCCTATCCGTTCTGAACCCTCTGCACATCGGCCTCGCATCGGTGAATTGCCGCCCCCGGCACATCTCGTTATAATGCCGCTCATGGGTGCAGGTTCTTCCGACGAGTCATCGAGCCAACAGGCCCCCGGCACATCATCCTCCTATATCCCGGCTGATCACGACATCGACTTTCTCCAACGCGACGAACTGCGCCCCCTGCGCCTCGGGCTGGAGTTGCTCAAGCCGGAATTGATCCAGACAGAGCAAGGTATCCGCTCGACGATCGTGGTCTTCGGGAGCGCACGGCTGCTGGAGCCATCGCGCGCACGCCAAGCCCTGGAACAAGCCTCGGCAGCATGGCAGGCCGCCCCCGACGATCGAACCTGTCAGCAACGTGTCGCCGTAGCCGAACGCCGGCTGGCCCTCTCGCGATACTATGATGTCGCCCGGGAATTCGGCCGGCTTGTGTCCTCAACCTGCCAGATCGACGGGCAATGCGACTACGTCATCGTCACGGGTGGAGGCCCGGGCATTATGGAAGCGGCCAATCGTGGAGCCGCAGACGCAGGCGCCAAGTCGATGGGGCTCAACATCACGCTCCCTCACGAACAGCGACCTAATCCTTACATCACCCCGGACCTCTGTTTTCAATTTCGGTATTTCGCGCTGCGCAAGATGCATTTTCTCCTCCGAGCCCGGGCGCTGGTCGTGTTCCCCGGCGGGTTCGGTACACTCGACGAACTCTTTGAGACACTGACCCTTCTCCAGACCGGCAAAACGCGCAACATCACGATCATCCTGATGGGGCAGGCCTTTTGGGAGCACCTCATCAATTGGCCGCTGTTGATTGAAGAAGGCCTGGTGGGCCCCGAGGACCTCTCGCTCTTCCACTTTGCAGAAACGGCTCAGCAGGCCTGGGATCTCATCAGCCGAAACCATGGAGGCCCGTCCGCCCGATGAAACTCTCATTCCACGGAGCCGCGCGATCCGTGACGGGAAGCCGCCATCTGCTCGAAATGCCCGGCAATAGAATTCTCCTGGATTGCGGCCTCTTTCAGGGGCAGCGCCAGGAAGCGGATCGTCAAAACCGGCTTCTGGGATTCGACCCGCGCTCGATCCAAGCCGTGTTGTTGTCCCATGCCCATATCGACCATTCCGGGGCTCTTCCCGTGCTGGGCAAACATCAGTTCCGCGGGAATGTGCACATGACCCGCGCGACCGTCGATCTGGCCGCGGTGATGCTGGAGGACTCGGCCCGCCTGCAGGAGAACGATTGCGCCTATCTGAACAAGAAAGAAAACCGTCGGGGCAAGCGCTGCCTGCAACCCTTCTATGAGAGCCGCGATGCCCGCGCCATCATCCGTCGCTTCGTGGGCGCGCGATACGGAGACACGATCAAGGTCACCCCTCGCGTCACCGCCTCCTTTCACGACGTCGGTCACATTCTGGGATCCGCCGCCATTCGCCTCAAATATTCCGCGCGCGGCAACAGTACGACCGTGCTCTTCTCAGGCGACTTGGGACGGTCCCAGATGCCGATCCTCCGCGATCCGACTCCACCGCCAAGCTGCGATGTGCTGATCATCGAATCGACCTACGGCGACCGCCTGCACGAAGAAGCCGGGGAGGCACTGACCCAAAAAGCTCAGCAACTGGTCGCCCATGCCAAGGAACATAAGAGCAAGATCATCGTGCCCGCGTTCGCACTCGGGCGCACGCAAGACCTGGTCATGCGGATCAAACGATTGGTGGCGGAGGGGCGAATCGACCCGCTCCCGATTTATATCGATTCGCCGCTGGCCTCGAAAGTGACTGACGTCTTCCGAAAACACCCCGAGTGCTACGACGAGGAAACGTTCCGCACGTTCACATCGGAAGGGGATCCCTTTGCGGCCCGATATATTCGTTATGTTTCCTCACCGGAAGAAAGCAAACGACTGAATGAGATGAAAGGCCCCTGCGTGATCATCGCCTCTTCCGGCATGTGCGAAGGAGGGCGCGTCGTACACCATCTCAAACATGGCATCCAGGACGAAGCCAACATCATCGCCATCGTGGGGTTTCAGGCCGAGCATACGCTGGGGCGCAGACTGGTTGAAGGATGGGATGTCGTGCCGATCTTCGGGATCCCGACGCCGCGGCGTGCTCAAGTGGTCGTCTTTAACGGATTGTCGGCCCATGCGGACCGGAACGATCTGCTTGCGTACGTGCGGGCGATCTCTCCCGCCCCTCAGCAAGTGTTCGTGGTCCATGGAGAAGAAAAACAAGCCTTGTCGCTGGGCGCCGCCATTCAGACTGAACATCCCAACATGGCTGTCGTGGTCCCGGCCAAAGACAGCATGTACGAGATCTAGCAGGCCGCGGAAAAACTCAATGCTGGTGCCATACCCTGCGATCAGCGTCTGTAGGGTGTCACCATTGCAATAGGAGACAGGATGCGCAAAAAGGCCGTCCAGCAAGGCCGCAGCAAGCGACGAGGCGAATCGTACTCGGGCCGTACGGTGAGCCTCGGCGCCAGGCGAGAACGCCGCTGGCGGACTTTTTCCGCATCCTGCTAGCCCCGCTGCTCGGGCACACCTACTCACGAAGGAGATCGGCAGTCATGAACCCGTCAAGAACGACTTTCAATGCGGTCCGGGCTTGCGCCGTGATCTTTTTGACCGCCTGTGCGTCTCCGGCCTGGTGCCTGGATGGATCGCCCGATTCGGTGGACCAGGGCCGAGTCCGCGCGCGCGCATTGGGGCTGCACCCCGGACAATTTCATCCCGGTCCCTTGAATGCCATCACCGATGTGCCGGGGGTCAAGGTCGGCCAGGTGACGCTGATGCAAGGGGACGGCCCCCTGCAGCCCGGACAGGGACCGGTTAGAACCGGCGTCACGGTGATCGTGCCACGGGATGATGTGTGGCACAAGAAAGTCCCGGCCGGAGCCTTTGTCCTGAACGGCACCGGAGAAATGACGGGGCTCTCCTGGGTCGCAGAATCGGGCTTTCTCGAATACCCCATCGCGCTGACCAACACCCTCAACGTGCCCCGGGTGGCCAATGGCGTGATCAGCTGGATGCTCAAGCAATATCCCGGCATCGGCATTACCGACGACACCCTGACCCCCGTCGTGGCGGAATGTGACGATGGACGCTTGAATGACATTCAAGGGCGTCACGTCTCGGAAACCGATGTCATGCGGGCCTTGGATGAAGCCTCCTCAGGCCCTGTGGCGGAAGGCAGCGTGGGAGCCGGAACCGGCATGATCTCCTATGGATTCAAAGGCGGCATCGGCACGGCCTCGCGGAGGCTCCCTGAGGCTGATGGCGGATTTACGATCGGGGTGTTGGTGAACGCCAACCATGGCCGCAGACCAGAGCTCAGCATAGGCGGGGTACCGGTCGGGCAACGGTACGGTGCCGCTCCAACCCAATCCAGCCTGTCACCGGATCAGAATTCGAGCTCCCTTCACGCCTCCCGCGAAGGAACCAGCGGCAACGCCGAAGGGTCGATCATTGTCGTCATTGCCACCGATGCGCCGTTGGATAGTCGGCAACTCACCCGCCTCGGAAAACGAGCCGCACTAGGACTCGCCCGCACCGGCTCAACCGCCCGCCACGGGAGCGGGGATTTCATGCTGGCCTTCTCCACCGGCAACGTCATCCCCCATTACCCGTCCGACCCCACCTTTTCACTCACACACCTAGCCGACACCCACCTCAATCCGGTGATCACCGCCACGGTTGAGGCCACAGAAGAAGCGATTCTGAACGCGCTCACCGGAGCCACCACCGTCACCGGGCGCGACGGGTTTCGGGCCGAAGCCATCTCCATCCCTCGTCTGCGTGAGCTCCTATCCCCCGGTGCCACGCCCGGGCCCTAACAGCCCGCCATCTCCCCGGCTGAGCCTTCGATACCTTGCTTTTGCAAGGCCCCACGGCTATTCTCCTGGCTTATCAGTACGTCATCCGGAGGGCTATGGCTGATTATCCTATCGGAGGTGGCCTCACACTTCTGACCGCGCTCGAAAAGAACGGCAAGTTCGCAGATTTTTTGCAAACACGGATGACGCAAGCACTGGAAACCCAGGACCCGACCGAACTCCACTACTTGCTCGCCCAGCTCGATGACTACCATTCGTATATGTGGCGCTATTACAAGAAACTCGCGTCGGACCGACCTGAGCGCATGAATCCGGGTGTCTAAACCGCACCGGACAGCTCACGGCCCTGATCCTATTGGCAAAGACAGACCCGTGATTCTCACACCTCCATCAACACTGCGGTTCGCCTCCGCCCTCACCCGTCAGGCTGACGCGCAGGCTGCGGCGGATGAATTGATCCGAGCCATTCGCCTGCAATTGGGCTCCTCACGCATCGACGTCGCCTTCCTGTTCATCTCCGCCCAACATGCCGATCAGGCCGATACGCTCTCGCACGCACTCCGCACGGCACTCGGCCCCGATACCTTGGTCGGCTGTACAGGAGAGGGAGTCATTGCCACCGGACGAGAAGTCGAAACGGGACCGGCCGCCACCCTCTGGGCGGCCCACTTGCCCGGGGTCATCGCGCATCCTTTGCGCTTGTCATTCTCAAGCGTCCACGATCAGTTTTCACTGCATGACTGGCCTGAACTGGACTATGGAGGCAAGTCGGCCCCCATCATGCTCCTCTTCGCAGATCCCTTCTCCACCCCACTGCAAGACGTGCTGGGTGTCATTGAGGAGCGTTACCCGCACGCTCGTGCACTCGGCGGGCTGGCAGGCGGTGGGCAGGACCTTGCCGAGAATCGCCTTTTTCTGGATGACGAGGTATACAGTGACGGCCTGGTCGGTGTCGCGCTCTCCGGGAACATCTCGGTTCGCACTGTTATTTCGCAAGGCTGTCGTCCGATCGGAGACCGGTTCATCGTCACAAAGGCGGAGCATAACGTCATTCAAGAACTCGGCGGAATCCCGGCCTTGCATTGTTTGCAGACCGTCTTCGGACAACTCTCCATGGATGAACGCGCGCAGGCCCAACGGGCCCTCCACATCGGCATCGCCATGGATGAGCAACGCGCGCAATTTACCCGCGGGGATTTTCTGATCCGCAATCTACTTGGAGCAGACCAGCAGACGGGGGCCATCGTCGTCGGTGACGTTATCCAGGAAGGACAAACCGTTCAATTCCAAGTCCGGGACGCACAGTCCGCAGACGAGGATCTCCACGCGCTCCTCGCCGCTTCCCGTCTCCAGGAATCACAACGGCCACTGGGGGCGCTGCTGTTCAGTTGTTGCGGACGCGGGAAAGGGCTCTTCGGAGTTCCCAACCACGACGCCTCTGTCCTGGGGGAGCAACTGGGTGCCATTCCTCTTGCAGGATTTTTTGCGCAGGGCGAGTTGGGACCGGTCGGCGGACGTAATTTTCTCCACGGTTATACGGCGAGCATCGCTATCTTTTCTGAACCGGACCGATCAGACACACAAGGCTCGAATCATTGACTACCGTCAGCGCATGCAGGTCACGCCACCGGACCTGCAGACTGGACAAGGACACCTCTATGAACACTCGCTTCTGGCTGACGACTTGCGGTATCGTGGGATTCTTATTTCTGACCATAGGGAGACCAATCATGGCACAGAGTGAACAAACCGCCTCAACGCCTGACATTACGACCGGTTCCGGCCTTACATACGCAGACCTCGTGGTAGGCACAGGCCGTGAGGCCGCCGCGGGAAACCTGGTGACCGTCCACTATACCGGCTGGCTGACCAACGGAAAAAAGTTCGATAGCTCCGTCGACCGCAGCGAGCCGTTCGCCTTTCCACTCGGTGCCGGCAGGGTCATCAAGGGATGGGATGAAGGCGTCGCGGGAATGAAAGTCGGCGGAAAACGGAAGCTGACCATTCCCTCGCAACTTGGATACGGAGCACGCGGGGCCGGCGGCGTGATCCCAGCTAATGCGACCCTTGTCTTCGACGTGGAACTGCTGGAAGTCCGGTAGGACCAATTCACACGCGCAGGCATTCACTCACCACCTTAGGATTGTAGACGCACCAGATGAAACAGACACCCCTCATCGACGCTCACCGCAAAGCCCAGGGCAAGCTTGTCGACTTTGCAGGATGGGAGATGCCCATCCAATATTCCGGCGTCGTAGACGAATACCAGACCGTCCGCCGTCACGCAGGCCTGTTCGATGTGAGCCATATGGGCCGCATCAGCGTCACCGGGCCTGGCTCCTTGGCATTTTTACAGCGCGTCACCACGAACGATGTGTCGACACTGTCTGTGCGTCACTCGCACTACTCCATGATCTGCGCCCCGAACGGCGGCATCAAAGACGACATTTTCGTCTACCACGTAAAGCCGTATGAGTTTTTGGTTTGCGTGAACGCCTCGAACCGGGAAAAGATTGTGGCATGGCTGCACGAGAAGGTTCAGCAGGCCCAGGGCTGCAAAGTCCAGGACCAGTCAGCGTCCCTCGCGCAAATCGCGATCCAAGGTCCGGCTTCACGTGACATCCTGGCAGCCGCCGGCCTTGCAGACCTCGCGACGCTGAAAATTCGTCACTGCCTGGACGCCACGCTCTGTGGTCACGCGACGTTGGTGACACGGACCGGGTATACCGGCGAGTTGGGATATGAGTTGTATCTTCCGGCAGAAGGGGCGCCGAAGGTCTGGGAACAACTCCTCGAAGCGGGACAGCCATTGGGCATCAAACCGGCAGGGTTAGGCGCACGTGATTTGCTCCGGCTCGAAATGGCCTATCTGCTCTATGGCAATGACATGAACGAGGAGACAACCCCCATCGAGGCCGGAGCGGAATGGGTGGTGAAGTTCGATAAGGGAGACTTCATCGGTCGGACTGACTTGCTTGCCCAACAATCACGTGGAGCGGCACGACGGCTCGTGGCGTTCGAGCTCGTCGAAAAGGCTGTGCCGCGTCACGGATTCAAAATTCTGAGCGCGCAGGCACCTCATGCCGAAATCGGCGAAGTCACCAGCGGAAACTTGTCGCCCTTGCTGCAAAAAGGTATCGGTATGGGGTATGTCGCGCCCGCTGCAGCCCAACCAGGATCGTCCATTCTGATCGATATTCGAGGCAAGGCTTGCCCCGCCGTCGTCGTGAAACCACCGTTTTACAAGAAACCCGCGGGCACGCCGTAAGTCATGGTGAAACCGATCTACAAGGGCACGGTGGTCACGCTCAACGTCGATACGGTGCGCCTGCCGAACGGCCACACGATTGATCTGGAAGTCATCCGCCATCCCGGCGCCTCCGCCGTAGTTCCATTAAAGGAAGATGGGACGGTCGTACTGATTCGTCAGTTCCGGCATGCGGCGAACGGTTTTATTTACGAAATACCCGCCGGGAAACTCCATCCGAAAGAAGACCCGCTAGACTGTGCGGCCCGCGAACTTGAAGAGGAGATCGGCTACAAGGCCGGGCGCTTCGAGTTACTCTCCAGCATCTTTACGGCACCGGGCTTTACCGATGAAGTCATCCACATCTATCTCGCGACCAGCCTGACGATCGGCACGCAAAATCTGGATCAGGATGAAGTCCTGGAAGTGGTGGAAATGCCTTTGCGCGATGCGATCTCAAAGATTCAGGACGGAACCATCCGAGACGGGAAAACAATTGTGGGGTTGCAGGCGGTCTATATTCGGCAGGAACAAAAGAAGTGAGCGACTCAAGAGGCCTCCCGCCACGAGGATGGGAGACCTCTCAAGCCAGCTAGCCTCGCCAAGAGACTTCCAATAATTACTTGCCGCCCTTTTTCTCGTCCTTCTTCTTCTCTTCGCCGTACACCATCTGGGTGAGCTTGCCACCCTTCTTCTCGTCCTTCTTCTTCTCTTCACCGAAGAGGGTCTGAGAGAAATGTCCGCCCTTCTTCTCGTCCTTCTTCTTGTCGTCACCGGCGAACGAAGGAGCGCTGAACGCCACCAACAATGCAGCCGCCATCACCGTCAACATCATCTTCTTCATTCTGACTCACCTCCTGTTAGGTTTGAAATTACCAACGACCGACGGATGTTCGATAAAGCAAAGTCCTTGCCTCATACACCCACAGGTCTAAACTGTTGTTTTTCCGGACATGTCATTCATCGCACTTCGTAATGCTACAAAAAGCACCGCTCGATTCTGTGGCAGAATAGCCTGGACGATACTAAACCGCCTCATCAGTCGATTCAGCAGGCGCGACAAGGTACGCTCTCACGACCATAATGCCAAAACACCCTCCGCTGCCAGATCATCTCCGCCCGGAACTCAGCATCGTATTTGTGGGCATCAATCCCGGGCTACGCTCAGCCGCGCTGGGTCATCACTATGCGGGAACTTCGAATCGTTTCTGGAAACTGATTTACGACGCGAACCTTGTGCCGGAACCACTCAGCTACCGAGATGACGGGCGACTACCGGAATGGGGATTGGGACTCACCAATCTGGTCAGCCGATCGACCGCGAGCATGGAGAGTCTCACGCCGCAGGATTATGCGGCCGGCCGACTTGTGCTCATGCAGAAACTTCTCCGGTATCGTACGCGTGTTGTCGCCCTGCTCGGCATGACGCTCTACCCCATCCTCTTTCCACTCGAACCAAAACGGACAGGACGAACACCAGGTCTGCAACCAGCGACACTGTACGACTCCAATATCGTGTTACTCCCGAACCCGAGTGGGCGAAACGCATCCTATCCCTACCATTCCATGCTGGAGGCTTTTCGTACGCTGACACCGTGGGCCAAGAGCGGCCTCGAGAGTCCTCCCTGACTATCCTATTCACGCCATGCGCTCCGCTGGAATTCCGTCGGGGACCTGCTGTAAAATCTGCGGCTGATTTCCTTCAGGCACACCGAAACGGACACTCCATGAAATGTTTTCCCATCACGATGAGCCTTGCGATCGCTCTTCTCTTTGTTGCCGAACCGACTTCCGCAGGCACCTCGGTTCAACAACTCACGGCCGATGCGCTGCACGAATGTGCGCTGGGCCGTCACGCTCAGACTCGTGCGGAGCGCGTTCAACATTTCGCACAGGGACAGACGTTCGGAGAACAGGCGGTTGAAAAGGACGACTCATCGCCCGATGCCCACTTCTCGCTGTTTTGTAACCTCGGTGAGCAACTGCGGATCGACGGGGAAAGCCTGACCTCGCTCTTCGGCTTCCGACGCATGATGAAGGAGTTGAACCGCACCCTCGAACTGGCTCCGGACCATTTGGATGCCCTCTCAGCCAAGGGGACCGTTCTGGTGCGCATTCCGGCATTCATGGGTGGGGATAAAGAAAAGGGGGAGATGCTGCTGCGTCAGGTCATTGCCAGGGAACCGGCTGCCGTCAATGCCCGATTGAGCCTGGCAAAGAGCTATTGCGCCAATGGGCGACATGAAGAAGCGGTCGCTATCGCGACAACGGCGTTGGATCTCGCGCAAAGCCTTCAGCGCGCGGACTTCATTCCCGAAGCCCGGCAAGTGCTGTCGCAACTACGAGCACAAGCAGCCAAGGGAAATTGATCAGGCCGCTTCTCCCACTCTCCTGAAATCAGGCCTTCAGACTTGCGAGCGTTAGGCCCGGCCCATTCTCCGTGCCCCGGATCGACATAACCGCTCGATGTCATCTTTGGTCGGCATCGACTCCTGTGCCCCACGGCCGGTGGTGGCCAACGCACCGGCCGCATTGGCCCGCTCTATCGCGCTCCTGATCGGCACCCCTTCAGCCACAGCACAGGCCAATGCCCCGTTAAACGCATCTCCGGCGCCCGTCGAATCAATCGTCTCGACAAGAAAGCCGGGGATATGGGTCACATCGTTAGCAGCGATCATCAGCGCCCCTTCTGCGCCACAGGTCACGACCACGGTGCCGACTCCACGATCAGTGAGAATTCGTGCCGCCTCTGCCGGATTCGCCGAACCGGTCAACGCATGCGCTTCGCTTTCGTTGGGAGTGAGGATATCGACCAATCGCAAGAGGTCCGACGGCAAAGGAGCAGCCGGAGCCGGATTAAGAATCGTGGTGAGACCACATTCGCGGCCAAGCCTCAACGCTTCCAAGACAGTCTCCCCCGGAATTTCCATCTGAACCAGCAGCACCCGCGCTCCGCTTATCAACTCACGATGCTGCCGCAGATCTGCTGGCGTCAGACGCCCGTTACTCCCCGGCACGACCGCGATCTGATTCTCTCCGGAGTGGTCGACGAGAATCATCGCGACTCCGGTAGGGAGTTCGGCATCGCGAAGAAGGATCGGGCGCGACAGCCCCTGCGCGGCCAAGTGCTGTTCGATCAACCGTCCATTGGCATCCGCCCCCAGCTTGCTGAGAAATGTGACCTCCGCTCCGGCGCGGGCTGCCGCGACGGCCTGATTTGCGCCCTTGCCGCCGAATGACTGGGCAAAACGGTACCCGAGGACGGTTTCTCCTCGACTCGGCAGGCGATCGACCGACGCCACCAAATCGATATTGCTGGACCCGACCACTAGGATCATGGGCACAGCCGGTTGCGTAAGAGACTCAGGGTCCGGTCGACATCGACATCAACGGCGACACGCATGTTCGGACGTGCCTTCTCCTCCGGCGTGCGCAGGCGACGATCGGCGATGGTGATCCCGCGAGACACTCGCCCGGCCATTTCAACTGCCACATGCAATGGCTCCACCTTCAACAACGAGGAATCGACGGCGGCCAGAACGGCCACCGGATCGTGAAAATAGAAGAGCCCATGCCCTTCAACCTTTTCAGCGAACTCGAACGCCTTCCGCGTCATATCAGTCGCGATCCGGCCGAGCGGGTCCCGCGACGCTGCGGCCCAAGTCATCAAACTTTCCCTTGTCACTCCGACGCGGGTCGTCACATCGAGCGGAACGAGCATGAGCGGGAGCGAGGCCTGAAAGACTCGATGGGCCGCGTGCGGATCTACATACATATTGAATTCGGCTGCGGGCGCAACATTGCCGGGCACGCCGACCGCGCCCCCCATCACGATCACCGAGCGGAACTTATGAACCGTCAGGGGATTCACCTTCAATGCCACGGCCACATTCGTCAGTGGTCCTAACGTGATCAACGTGACATCATCGGGATACCGGCGGACACATTCATTCCACACATCCTGGGCAGTTGAGAGCACAGAAGGCAACCGGACCTGAGGGTATCGCGGCGTCCCCTCCGCAGTTAGAACAGAGTCAAGCTCGCCCAGTCCATCACTGCCATGAACCTGGGCCGCCGTCACGAGGTCTTCCTCCAGGGGTCTGGCCGCCCCCTGTCCGACCAGCAGCCCGGGCGGTGGCTTCACAAGATTCAACAGGCGGAACAAATTCTTCGTTGCCTGTCCCACAGGCACATTCCCGCATACCGTGGTTACCCCGACGACGTCCAATTCCGGCGAGGCGAGCGCCAGCAGAATCGCCAACGCGTCATCGACTCCGGGATCGGTATCGAGAATCACTTTCGTAGGAGATGATCTCTGCATGCCTAGACGATTTGATAGGAAAGCGACCCCTATTACAAGCCGGCGCCACGCCCGGATACCGACGCGGCAAATCGGGTAGATTGCCCAAGTCCTTCCAGAACGGACTGATACCCGGACGCCTCATCGGGAGGTCCCATGAGGAAATATATAACCGACGTATTGCCGGGCCCGAGGACTGCCAAGGCACGACCGGCCAGGTCTTCACCCTGATACGAGCGGGCGATCGAGAGATCGGTGTCAGCTTCAGCACCGGCAGGAATAAACGACAACCCGTGTAACAGCGACAGGGGTTGACTGAGGTGATCACGGACCGTCTCACGGGTCACATCGGTGAGGGGGAAGATCATCCCCAGGCCCTTCCCTTCCTCCGCCATCAGAAAGGGCATTTCCGAATCTTCGGGGCGAGTACTTTGCCAACCGGTCGGCACCAGGAACGACCAATCGGTTCCGGGAATTCTGATCCTGGCGCCGGCGCGGTACGTCACGCCGGGCTCGACATCGAGCATAGGACTGCTCTGTTGCGTCTCCGCAGTCGCGCCCGATTCTAAATCAGCCCAAGCCGGTGACGACAAGAACAGGGGCAGCAGAAGACAACCTGCGATGAGCGACAGTACGGCATGCCCCTGGGACAGGCGAGCTGTCGCCGTTCCAGTCGAGGAGCCACCGCCCACAAACCGATTAGGAAGCAGGATCCATCGGAGGACAGGTGCAAAAGAGGTGGCGGTCGCCATAGGCTTCATCGATACGACCCACGCTCGGCCAAAATTTGTTGTCACGTACCCATGGAGCAGGAAACGCCGCCTGCTCACGGGAGTAGGGCTTCGTCCACTCAGCCGCAGTCACAGCCAATGCCGTGTGAGGAGCATTCTTGAGAACATTACCGACACGCGGTTGCCGGCCTTCGGCAATCGATTGAATCTCGCCCCGAATCGCAATCAAGGCCTCGCACAACCGATCCAACTCCGCCTTCACTTCGCTCTCCGTCGGCTCGATCATCAAGGTGCCGGCCACGGGAAACGAGACCGTGGGAGCGTGGAACCCGTAATCCATGAGACGCTTGGCCACGTCCATCGCTTCCACACCGCTGCTCTCCTTGAGCGGGCGCAGATCCAAAATGAACTCATGTGCGACGAAACCGCGGGTGCCGCTATATAACACGGGGTAATATTTCTCTAATCGTTTGGCCATATAGTTGGCGTTCAGAATGGCCACCTGCGTGGCTTTGGTCAGGCCCTCTCGTCCCATCAGAGCGATATAGACCCAGGAAATCGTGAGGATGCTCGGGCTCCCGTATGGCGCGGCGGCAAGCGGGCCGATCGACTCCGGTCCACCCAGTTTGGTGACCGGGTGTCCGGGCAGGAACGGCACCAAATGACGGGCCACACCGATCGGTCCCATCCCGGGCCCGCCACCGCCGTGAGGGATGCAGAACGTCTTGTGAAGATTCAGGTGACAAACGTCCGCCCCCAGGTCAGCCGGCCGACAGAGCCCGACCTGAGCGTTCATGTTGGCCCCGTCCATATAGACCTGCCCGCCATGCGTATGCACGAGCTGGCACATGCGGCGAATCCCTTCCTCAAACACACCGTGGGTCGAGGGATAGGTGATCATCAACGCCGCGAGGCGATTGCGATGCTGAGTGGCTTTGGCCTCCAGATCGTTCAGATCCACATTGCCATGCTCATCACAGGCCACCGGAACGACTGTCATTCCGCACATCGACGCGCTCGCCGGATTCGTCCCGTGCGCCGACACTGGAATCAAGCAGACATCGCGCTGAGTCTCGCCGCGATGCCGATGATGCGCACGGATCACCATCAGCCCTGCATACTCCCCCTGCGAACCGGCATTGGGTTGCAGCGACATGGCGGCAAACCCGGTCAGTTCAGCCAGCCAGGCTTCGAGCTGTTGGAACAGCGCCTGGTATCCCTGCGCCTGCTCGGAAGGAGCAAACGGATGGAGGCGCCCGAACTCCGGCCAGGTCACCGGCAACATTTCCGCCGTCGCGTTCAGCTTCATCGTGCAGGAGCCCAGGGGAATCATGGAATGCACGAGCGACAAGTCGCGGGACTGAAGCCGGTGGATGTAGCGTAAGAGTTCATGTTCGGCATGGTACCGGTGAAACACCGGATGCGTGAGATAGGGGCTCGTGCGCGCGAGCGGTGCGGGATAACGCACATCGACCGAGGCGAGAATGGCCTGGAATTCTTCGGCGGGGATCTCATGACCGACGAAGAGCGCCAGCACCTGCTGGACTTCCTCAACCGTACTCCATTCATCCAACGAAAGCCCCAGGCTATGATCGTCATACTGACGGAGATTGATCTTTTGCTGTCGCGCCCGGTTCAGAATGGTGTCCGATTGTGCCAGCGACAGTGGCACACGCAACGTGTCGAACACCGGCTCCAGGCCGACGGCGCAGCCATGCCGACGCAGTCCCTCTGCCAGCATCATCGTCAAGCCATGGATGCGTGCCGCAATTCGCCGCAATCCCGCCGGGCCGTGGTAGACGGCAAACATCCCCGCCATGACCGCCAACAGCACTTGCGCCGTGCAGATATTGCTGGTGGCCTTCTCGCGCCGGATATGTTGTTCCCGGGTCTGCAGCGACAAGCGATAGGCCACGCGGCCCGTCACATCTTTCGACACGCCGATGATCCGGCCCGGCATCTGTCGGCGAAACTCCTCCTTGGTGGCAAGAAACGCCGCATGCGGTCCACCGAATCCAAGCGGGACACCGAACCGTTGGCTGGATCCGACCGCCACGTCCGCACCGAATTCTCCCGGTGAGCGCAGCAACGTGAGCGCCAGCAAGTCGGTCGCCACCACGACGTAAGCCCCGGAGGCATGCGCGCGCGTGATGAACTCGCTGTAGTCACCGACGTACCCGTCCGTCGAGGGGTATTGGAGCAACAGCCCGAAGAACTCGTCCCGGGAAAGATCCAACGACTGAATCGCACCGATCTGCAGGACGATGCCCAGCGGTTCCGCACGGGTCTGCACCACCGCAATCGTTTGCGGGTGGCAATTTTCAGAGACGAAGAACTTCTTGCGCTCATGCCCGGCCGCTCGAGACATGGCCGCACACATCGTCATCGCCTCGGCCGCGGCAGTCGCCTCGTCGAGGAGCGACGCATTGGCGAGCGGCAAGCCGGTCAGATCGGCGACCATGGTCTGAAAATTGACCAGGGCTTCGAGACGCCCCTGCGCAATCTCGGCTTGATATGGGGTGTACTGCGTATACCATCCGGGAGCCTCCAGAATGTTCCGCTGGATCACCAACGGCGTGATGCAATCGTAGTAGCCCATGCCGATCAGAGACCGCCACACCTGGTTCTGTCCGGCCAAATCGCGCAATTCCGCCAGCACCTGCTGCTCGCCCCGCGGGGACGGCACCGCCAAGGAGGTCTGCAAGCGAATATCGGACGGGACGGTCGCCTCGACGAGGGCCTCCAGCGACGGCAGGCTCAATGTGGCCAGCATCTCCTGGATGTCGGAATCCGTCGGGCCGATATGGCGGGGCACAAAGGTATCGTTCGGCTCAAGAAAATTCGGTTGTGGCATGGGGGTGAAATCCTGCTAAAAGTTGGCGCTCTCGTCCATTCGAAGCGGCGTGGCCTAACCTATCATGCAGGACCGAGTTTTCCAAGCGTTCAACGTCCACTCCCATCGCTTGTTTTCCGAAATTCCATAGCGTAATAGTGACGACGGATCTCCGTTGCGGGACACCGATTGTGCCCCAGAACAGTCATCAGTACAGGAAGACCCATGATCACGCATGACATCTTAATTGTCGGGGCAGGACTCGCCGGAATGCGGGCGGCTATTGCCGCACCGCCTGACCTCAATGTGGCACTCCTCTCCAAGGTTCATCCGGTCCGCAGCCACTCCGTGGCCGCCCAAGGCGGGATTAACGCGGCCATCGGGGAGCAGGACTCCTGGGAAGCCCATGCTTATGACACAGCCAAGGGGGGACTCTACCTGGGCGATCAGGATGCGATCGAGGCCATGTGCCAGGAAGCCCCGCAAGACATTCTAGAGCTTGAACGCATGGGTGTGATCTTCAGCCGCACCCCGGAAGGGCGAATCGCCCAACGGCCGTTCGGGGGAGCCGGATTTCCACGCACCTGCTACGCCGCCGACCGCACCGGACACGCGCTGTTACACGCCATGTACGAGCAGCTGATGAAGCGACGATGCCGAGTGTATGAAGAATGGTACGTCACGGCGTTGCTGGTCGAACAGGGCCGTTGTTGCGGAGTGGCGGCCTGGGATCTGGTCCATGGAGGATTGCAGGTCTTGCGCGCCAAGGCCGTCATTCTTGCCACCGGCGGAAGCGGCCGCGTCTTTTCGACCAGCACGAATGCCGTCATTAACACCGGGGACGGCATGGCCCTGGCCTATCGCGCGGGCCTCCCGCTGGAAGACATGGAGTTTGTCCAGTTCCATCCGACCACCTTGAAAGACACGGGCATTCTGATCACCGAGGGCGCGCGCGGGGAAGGCGGCTATTTGCTGAACACGCTCGGCGAGCGATTCATGAAACGATATGCGCCGGAGCAGATGGAACTGGCGACCCGCTCCACGGTGTCGCTGGCCATCGGCCAGGAAATTCAAGAAGGACGAGGCGTCGACGGCTGCGTCCTGCTCGATCTTCGACACCTCGGCCGCGCCCGTATTCTGGAGCGGCTCCCGCAGATTCGAGAGCTGGCGCTGGAATTCGCCGGACTCGATCCGATCGAAACACCCATTCCCATTCGACCCGGCGCCCATTACCAAATGGGCGGCGTGAAAACCAACGCTTGGGGAGAGACCGACCTACCGGGACTCTTCGCCGCAGGCGAATGCGCTTGCGTGAGTGTGCATGGAGCCAATCGCCTGGGAGGGAATTCCCTCCTCGAAACCATTGTCTTCGGGCGCCGTGCCGGCACGAGAGCCGCCGAGGCGATCCGCGACTATGACTTGGCGCTCGTTCCCGAAGGAGTCCTCAAGGGTGAAGAACAGCGACTGAAGACCCTGCTGACCAATCCCGGCCCAGAGCGGGCCTGGCAGATACGGGATGACCTTGGTAAGACCATGAGCCTCAATCTAGGCATCTTCCGCACCAAGCAGTCCATGCAAGAGGCCCTGGGGGCCATTCAAGCCCTCAAGGTCCGTGCACAACGGATGTGCGTGCAGGACAAGGGACAGATCTTCAACACCGACCTGATCCAGGCGCTTGAACTCCAGTGCCTGCTCGACATCGCGGACACCATCGTCGTGAGCGCCCTCGGACGGGAAGAAAGCCGCGGGGCCCACTACCGGGCCGATTTCCCCACTCGAAACGACCACGCCTGGCTCCGCCACACCGTAAGCCACCATCAGGCGGACGGGCCCCGGTTGAGCTATGCTCCCGTCACCATTACACGATTCCCTCCCGCATAACGCCTCGATTCCCGTCCCAGCCGTCCCCTGTTCGATGAGTAGCCGCTGAACCGGCCGGCCGGTTGCGCTCCTACCGTTTTGCGCTATCCTTTTCAGTAATCACCGATCGCTCCACTCACGGAACCGTCCACAACAAGCCCGGGCGAAGGGTCGTTAGGCACCATGGCAACCGTTCACCCAGGCACAGCACCATCTGCGTCCGCCATCTCTTCGCCGCTGGATTCGACGCAGGCGGTCGTCTGCCCCTTCTGCCACACCCTCACCCCTTGCGCGCCTGTTGCCGGTGCCCCCCTGCATCAATGTCCCTGTCCCTCCTGCAGCGAAAATCTCCTGATTCTCAACCCGGACGGGCAACCAGCCGATGAGGACATGGTCGCCCCATCGTCAGCCGGCGGGTCTGATGCCACCGACATGTCACGGCGTCTCGTAGGTCTCGCTGTGGCTCTGCTGGCCTGTGTCTTGAACTATGCGCTGCTGGCCGGCATGGCGTCCTGGATGTTCAATCAGATCAAATCGACCCATGACCCCTATGACATCGATGAATTGACGCTCTCCCCGCTCATCTTGAACGCCAACGGTTGGACAGCGCTTCACCTCGCAGCGGCACGAGGAGATGTATCCGAGGTGACATCGCTGCTGGAGGACGGCAGCCCGGTCGACCGGCACAATAACAATGGACGAACGGCCTTGTTCGAAGCAGCCAAGCGCGGTCAGACACCGGTGGTCACGGTGCTGCTGCAAAATGGAGCCAATCCCAACGCGAAGATGAAGCAAAACATGACCGCGCTGCTGACGGCGGCTGAGCACGGACATGCGGACACCATGGCCGTGCTCCTGTCCAACGGCGCCGAGATCAATGCGCTGTGCACCTGTGGCGATTCGGCGCTACACCGGGCCGTACGGAGCGGTCATCTGGCTGCCACTCAAGTCCTGCTGGAGCAGGGCATCGCCGCAAACCACAAGAGCCATGGGGAGACCGCCCTTGAGATCGCGCAGCATGACGAGGATCGGGAATTGATCGAGCTGCTGCGCGCGCACGGAGGCAGAGAATTCTCCCAGGCTAAGGCCCATCGTGCCCAAGGCGTGGCCTTCCAGAAGAAGGGACAGGTCGATAAGGCGCTCTTCGCGTACGCCGAGGCCCTCAACCTGGACCCGGATGATTCGGAAGCCTATTTCGACCGCGGCACCGCACTGCTCGAAAAGGACTCCCCCGATGAAGCACTCATCGCTTTTCAAGCCGCGATCCGCCTCAATTCCACCTTCATTGAGGCCTATAGCGCGGCGGCCTCGGTGCACATCGCGCGCCGACAGTGGGACCAGGCCTTAGCCTTGTGGAACCGATTCCTGGCACTACGGCCACAGGACGGCCGCGCCCATTTTGAACGAGCGATCGTCAGGCGAGCGAAGGGAGACAGCAAGGGTTTCCTGCAGGAACTACAACAGGCCTGCACCTTCGGACATCGGGCGGCCTGCTGAACCATGACCACCACCGACGCGTATACCGTGACCGGCGACCGCACCCTCAGCATAACCTGTCACCGCTGCCTCGGCCGCTATCGGATTCGCGACGCACGCCGATTGACGGACAGATCCCGAAGCACCTGCCCGACTTGCGGTGCACGATTCGCCGTCGTGGTCGCCGCGCCTGCGATAAATCAACGGCACGTTGAGGAACAGGTCCCTTCGCCGGTGCTCCTCCAGCCTCTGCCAACCGACACCCCTGAATCCACCCTCTCAATACAACGCGGGTCCTTTCACGGAGCCGGCGGCACCTTGCTGGGCATGCAGATCGTCAACGTCTGCCTGACCATCGTCACCCTTGGCGCCTACCACTTTTGGGCCAAAGCGAAAATCCGCCGGTACCTGTTCAGTCAAACCGCATTCGCGGGAGACCGGTTTGCCCATCACGGCACCGGAAAAGAACTGTATCAGGGGTTCCTGAAAGCGATGGTGGTCTTCGGCATGCCCTATTTTTCGTTAGGCGCCGCGCATAGTTTTCTGGCCCTCCCGCAATCGGTCGACTTCCTATTACAAGCGATGGCCGCTCTGGTGCTGTTCCTCTATGTCCCGGTCGCCATCGTCAATGCGCGGCGGTATCGCTGCACGCGCACCTCCTGGCGAGGCATCCGATTCTCGTTTCGAGGACGAACGGTGGACTTCCTGAAGCTCTATTTCAAAGGGTGGCTCTTCACCATCCTGACCCTGGGCACTTACTATCCCTATTTCCAGACGCAGCGGCAGGCATTTCTCCACTCCCACACCTATTTCGGCAATCAGCGGTTCCAGTTTACCGGACACGGATCGGGCCTGATGATGCCCTTTGCCGTCGCACTCTTCACCACCTACGCGGTACTGTGCCTGTGCGGCCTCGCCCTGGCCCTCCAGTTGACGAACGCCGGACTCACGCTGCTCCTGATTCCCTTCGTGCTCGGTCCGGTGTGGGTGTGGCTGCTCGGGCAGAAACAGAAGTATTACTGGGATCACACCACGTTCGGCGAGGCACGATTTTCATCCAGCATCACCTGGCAAAAACTGTTCGGCCTCTATCTCGGCAACCTTGCCCTCTTGCTGCTCACGTTGGGGTGGGCCTGGCCATGGGTGACTGTCCGGAACGCCCGCTTCTTCATCGGCATGCTTTCGTTGCAGGGTGTCACGGATCTCGACCGCGTCCTGCAAGACACCACCGAAACCTCCGTCACCGGCGAAGGCCTGTCGAACCTGCTCGACACCGGCTTCGATATGGACTAACCCGCATGCCCACCAGCCGGAGCGCCCACTATCTCGACGGTCGCACGGCCACGCGCCATCGTGTCACCCTCACGATCGCCCCCACGACCCTGCACATCGTGATGCCCGACGGCAGCACCAAACAATGGCCCTATGACGAGATCCGCCAGACGCAAGGGACTTACCAGGGCGAACCGGTCCGCCTGGAATTCGGGCCTGAACCGGCCGAAGCCATTGTGATTTCCACAGCCGCGTTGCTGAAAGACATTCACGCGGCGGCGCCGGCTCTCGCACGGCACTTCCACAGCCCGGCCAGACGACACGCGCGCATCGGTTGGACCCTCTGTGCCGCAGTCGGCGTCGCCCTCATGGTTGTGGGTCTCTATCGATGGGGCATTCCCGGTATCGCCTCCGCCGCGACGCGCTACATACCCGTGGCATGGGAAGCATCGCTGGGCCGGCAGGTCGTCGCACACCTTGCACCGGAAACACAGCAGTGTCGCGATCCGGAGCGATTGCGCAAACTCGACCACATCGTGCAAACTCTGGCCGCCACTCATCCTGCGTCCCCCTATCGGATCACTCTTTCCGTCGTCGATGCCCCGACCGTCAACGCATTCGCCGCGCCCGGCGGCCGGCTGGTGATTCTCCGCGGCCTGCTGGAACGGACAGCCAGCCCGGAGCAACTGGCCGGAGTGCTCGCCCACGAACTCCAACATGTCTATCAACGCCATACGACCAAAGCCATTCTTGAACAGACGGCCGCCACGTTGCTTCTGACCGCCGTCTCCGGCGACATGTCCGGCGGGCTCGCCTGGGGCCTCGAAAGCGCGCGCACGATGGGCTCATTGCACTACAGCCGCAACCATGAAACGGAGGCCGATCTCGAAGGACTTCGTATGATGCAGGCCGCCCGCCTCGATCCCGCCGCCATGATTGCCTTCTACGGAACCATGGAGAGAGGGGCGCAGGACCATACCGGATCGCCTGATTTTCTCTCCACCCATCCGGACATAGGCGAGCGGCTTGCCACGCTCATCGCGCTGGCCGGTCCTCCTCCGTCCAACGCACAACGGCTCCTCCCCGGAGAAGACTGGAAAGATATCCGCACGCTCTGCCGCCTACAGGCAGGCGGGCGCTCCGCCTCAGCCTCCCCCGACCTGCCTTAGCTCCGCGATTCCGCTGCTCACAGATCCGACGGCCTCTGGTATAATCCACCGACTTATGGGCCCCATGTATGCGCGTCCTCGTCGTTGAAGATGAAACCAAGGTGGGCTCCTTCATCAAGCGAGCGCTTGAGGAGGAGAGTTACGCCGTCGACCTCTGCGAGGACGGCGCGCAAGGCCTCGACATGGCCTTGAGCGGCAGTTACGACCTCATCATGATCGATCTCATGCTGCCGAGTCTGCCCGGGCTGGAAGTGCTCACCCGCCTCCGCAAGGAAAAGATTCAGACTCCCGTGCTGATCCTGACGGCGCAATCGAAAGTGGATCAGCGAGTCAAAGGACTGGACGCCGGCGCGGACGACTACCTCACGAAGCCCTTCGCCATCGATGAATTGCTCGCACGTGTGCGGGCCCTGCTACGACGCGGCACGGCCGAATCATCCGGCACGCTCCAGATCGACGATCTCCTGCTCAATCCGGCCACTCGCGAAGTCACACGCGGCGGACAACGCATCGAGCTGACGGTGAAGGAATATGCGCTGCTGGAATATTTCATGCGCCATGCCGGGCGAGTGCTGACTCGTCCCATGATTTCCGACCATGTCTGGAACCAGGACTTCGACACCTTCACCAACGTGATCGACGTCTATGTGAACTACTTGCGGAATAAGATCGATCGCGGACGCGCGCAAAAGTTGATCCATACGATTCGAGGGAGTGGGTATATGCTCAAGGTGGACTGATGCCGCTTCGAGTCCGGCTCACACTCTGGTATGGAACGGCCCTGGCCCTCATCCTGCTGACATTCTCCGTGGTGCTCTACACCATCACGGCCCGCAGTCTCCGTGACCAAGTCGATGAGTCGCTGCAAGAAACCGCATCGGCAGCCGTGCGTTCACTGGAGAAGCGCGGATTTCTCCCCTTGATCGATGAAGACGCGTTGTTGAGCCAATTCCCCGAATTGACCCGCATCGACAAATTCTTCCAGATCTTCAGTCCCACCGGCACCATCACCATCCGCTCCCCCAACATCCGGCAACATGACGTGCCATTGAGCCGTCACGCGCTGGAGGCCGCCTTTACGGGCAGCACCGTCTTCGAGTCGGCCAGGTATCCCAACGAACCTCCCCTCCGTCTGGTCTCCGTTCCCATCATCTACCGCGGCTCCCTGCTCTATATCGTGCAAGTCGGCACGACCCTGGAAGGTGTCGAGGAAACCCTCCGCCGGTTTTTGCTGGTCCTCGTGGTCATGGCGCCGATCGCCCTGGTCGTGTCGTTGGTCGGAGGATGGTTTCTGGCCGGACGCGCCCTCCGGCCCGTCGATTCCATTACCATCGCCGCGCAACGCATTGCCGCAGGCGACCTCACACAGCGCCTGACTTCCGAACGTTCCACGGACGAAATCGGACGCTTGACCGACACCTTCAACAACATGATCGCGCGTCTGGAAACCTCCTTCGCGCAAATCCGGCAATTCAGCAGCGATGCCTCACATGAACTCCGGACCCCGCTGACCGTCATGAAGGGCGAAAGCGAGCTGGTCCTCCGTCGTCCTCGTCCCGTCGAAGACTATATCGCCGTCCTGGAAAGTAATCTGGAGGAAATCGACCGGATGTCGCGCATCGTCGAGGAACTCCTCTTCCTTTCGCGGGCCGATCTGGGCCAGGTCAAAACAGAATGTGAACCGGTCCACCTGGAGGCACTGGTGGAAGATATCCAGCGTCAAGCCTGTCTGCTCGGTCAAGAGCGCGAGGTGGACGTGATCATGGGCACCATTCAACCGGCAACCGTCCGTGGCGACGAACTCCGCCTGCGGGAACTCATTCTGAACATCGTCGACAATGCCGTGAAATACTCTTATCCGAAAGGCACGGTGGATATCGATTTGCTGGTAGAAGGCCGCACGGCGCGCCTTTCAGTGCGGGACCACGGGATCGGCATCCCCCAGGACGCGCATAAACAAATTTTTGACCGGTTCTTCCGCACCGACGACGCACGCTCCCACACGAAAAAGGGGACCGGGCTCGGCCTGGCCATCTGCGCCTGGATTGCCGAGGCGCACCACGGACACATCGAGGTCCAGAGTGAAGTCGGCACAGGGTCGACCTTCACCATCGTGCTGCCCCTCGCTCCGTCGACAGCTTAACAACTTCTAATCCCTCGCTAATTGGTTTCTCATCCACGGTTGCTACCTTACAGAGTGTCTGCTGCGGGATTTCTCCCGCGCATACAGATCACCGACTTCAGGAGGAGGAGCCCCATGAAACGACCCACGCAGTCCGTCAGTGCCATTGCCGGCATCGCCGCCCTGGGCGCTGCCTTGCTATGGAGTTATCTCCCACTTACCACCTCACACGCCTCGAATCCCTCACCAACCGCAGAAGAGCGCCCGGCCACGATGGCCGGAGCCCTGCCTGCAGCCGGATTTGCGGATGTGGCCAAGACCGTCACGCCGGCAGTCGTCAACATCACTACGAGCGGCGCAGAAGAAGTCTCTGATTCGTCCCGCCCACGCGGCCGGATGGAGGACTTTTTCGGATCGCCGTTCGGTCCCCGCCGATTCGGGCCGCCGATGGATCCCCGGGAACGTCGTGGCGGAGGGCAGGGATCGGGCGTGATCGTCACCCCGGATGGTTATGTCCTAACCAACAACCACGTGATCGCAGGAGCCAAAACCGTCACCGTCACACTTCCGGACAAGCGGGAGTTCAAGGGGCGCATCGTCGGCAGTGACCCCAAGAGCGATATTGCCGTGGTCAAGATCGACGGCACCCAGCTTCCGACAGTCACGTGGGGCGACTCCAGCCGCCTCCAGGTCGGTGAATATGTCCTGGCCGTCGGGAACCCATTTGGGCTGAACTCCACCGTCACCTTGGGCATTGTCAGTGCCCTCGGCCGAGGACACATGGGAATTACGCAGTATGAAGATTTCATCCAGACGGATGCCGCGATCAATCCAGGCAACAGCGGCGGCGCACTCGTGAACACCAGGGGTGAGTTGATCGGCATCAACACGGCGGTCTTCTCTCAAACCGGCGGCTACCAAGGCGTCGGCTTCGCTGTCCCCACGGGCATGAGCAAACCCATCTACGAGAGCCTGGTCAAGACCGGAAAGGTCGTACGTGGGTATCTGGGTGTCGGAATACAGGATCTGAATCAGGAGTTGGCCAAGTCGTTCAACGTCAAAGGAAGTAATGGCGCCATCGTCACCGATGTGAAGGAAGAGGGGCCTGCAGACAAGGCCGGACTGAAGCAGGGAGACGTGATCCTGTCCTTCCAGGGAACCCCGATCGAGGACGCTGTCACCCTTCAGCGCGCGGTCACACGAAGCTCGGTCGGCAGCAAGGCGACGGTACAGGTAATGCGGGATGGTCGCGAAAAGGACCTCACCGTGACTATCGCTGAACTGCCGGACAACCCGCAGGTCGCCAAGGCGGAGGCCGGTCCTTCGGAACAGCCGCTGGCCGGACTCGCCGTGCAGGAGTTGGACCGGGAAACCGCCCAGGAACTCGGGATCAAAGGAAAAATTCAAGGCGTCGTCGTCACGACCGTCGATCCAGAGAGCGACGCGGAGCGTGCCGGATTGATGCCGGGCGACGTGATCCGGGAGATCAACCGCAAACCGGTCACCTCAATGAAGGATTTCGATCGGGCCGCATCGGACCTCAAGAAGGGGCAAACGGTGCTGGTGCTGGTCAATCGGAGAGGCGCGTCCCTGTACCTCAGCGCCAAGATCTAAGAGAGGTTCGGAGTATCGGGGTAGGCTACTGGTGAGCGCAGGCTTATCGGTAGCCTGCCCCGGCTTTCTTGGGCATGAGGAGAGTGGGAGCGGTCGGAACAGGGGTCGGCGCGTCGGCCCGGTCAACCGGCTGCGCAATTACATCATATCCGGCCACATCGGTGATGGTAACCGAAATAAACTCACCCGGCTTCGCCGCGCTGCGATCACAGAAGACCACCCCGTCAATCTCAGGCGCCAACCCTTCGTGTCTGCATTCAAGCAGACGGTCAGATTCTTCAGAGATCCCATCCACAAGGACCTCCATCGTGCGACCCAGGTAGTCACGATTCTTGGCTTCTGAAATCGACTCCTGCAGAGCCAGCAGCTCATTGCGCCGTTCTTCCATCACCGCCTGATCGACTTTCCGGTCGAGATCGACGGCCGACGTACCCTCTTCATCGGAATAGAGAAACACCGCCACGCGATCGAATTCCATATCGAGGATGAATTGCTTGAGCTCCTCGAACATGGCGTCGGTCTCACCGGGAAATCCGACGATAAACGCCGTCCTGAAAAAGACGCCGGGAATCTTGGCTCGAATACGTTCGACTAGCTTGATGACGTGTTTGCGGTCCCCCAACCGGTGCATCCGCTTCAGCATGCCGTCGCTGATATGTTGCAACGGCATGTCCAGGTACTTGGTGATACGCGCCTCTCCGGCATAGAGATCCAGCAACTCATCCGTCACCTGTTGCGGGTACAGATAGAAGGGCCGGATCCAGCGCACATCCTGCACCGTCACCAGTTCGCGAAGCAGCGCCGTGAGCCCCTGTTTGAGTCCGAGATCCACTCCGTAATTGATCGTGTCCTGGGAAATCAGGTTGAGCTCCTTCACCCCTTCCTGAACCAACCGTCCAGCCTCAGCCACAATCGATTCGATCGGGCGGCTGCGCTGCTTGCCCCGCATGATGGGAATCGCGCAAAACGCGCAGTTCCGGTTACAGCCTTCGGCGATTTTCAGATAGGCGCTGTGGGGAGTCCCAAGCCGGATGCGCGGGGTCTCGGCATCGTACAGATAGGGCGGTTGCCCTAGCCACAAACGCTGCTGACGAGCTTTCGGCGCCAACAGACTGCGGCAGATTTCCGCGATGCGCCCGAACTCGCCCGTTCCCACGACGCCGTCCAGCTCAGGCAATTCTTTCAAGAGTTCGCCCTGGTACCGCTGAGCAAGACAGCCAGCTGCGATCAACACGCGGCAGGAGCCGGACTTCTTCAATCGCCCATGTTCGATGATGCTGTTGATCGACTCCTGCTTCGCCTCCTCGATGAAGCCACAGGTATTGATAATCACGACTTCCGCGGCGCGCGCGTCGCCCGTGAGTTGAAAGCCTCCGGCGACCAATGTGCCGAGCATGACTTCTGAATCCACCTGGTTTTTTGAACAACCGAGGTTCACAAAACCGATTGTGGGTTTGTTGCGTTTCGCGCGTGATGGGGTAATCAATGAGGAGGCCATAATTTGGCAGTCTACGAGACGCCGGAAAACTCTGTCAAACGAGCGCTCTTGCTATTCCGTCTGCAGCTATCCTAAATTGAGCGCATGATCCGGACATTTCAGGGCATCACACCGACCGTCCCGCAATCCTGCTTTATTGAAGAGACCGCCGTGGTCATCGGCGACGTCGTCATGGGCGAAGAGTGCAGCGCCTGGTTTCATGCCGTCATTCGCGGCGATGTGAACTACATTCGTATCGGGCACCGAACGAACGTGCAGGACCTCTGCATGTTGCATGTCACACACGACACGCATCCGCTCATCATCGGCGACGACGTCACCATCGGGCACAACGTGGTCCTGCATGGCTGCACCATTCACAACCGCGTGCTGGTCGGAATGGGCGCCATTATCATGGACGGAGCGGTCATCGGGGAAGACTCGGTAGTCGGTGCCGGAGCATTGATCACCGAAGGCACTGTCGTTCCGCCCAAGAGTCTCATCCTGGGCTCACCGGCCAAAGTGAAACGCCCCGTCACCGAGCAGGAACTCGCCTGGATCCGCGAGTCGGCCCAAAACTATATCCGCTATTCACGCCAATACCTCTCGGGCCCGGATAAGCCTCGCCCCGGATTCTGGGTCTAGTACCATCCACGCACAGACCCGCCTTCGACAACTCGATTCTTACCCGATCTGCATAAAACAGATGGGGTCACCAACCGTCGGCGAGGCATACGTGCGCTGGTCGATCCGATAGCGGACTCCCCGCCGATGGCACCACTCAGCAACCCACACCGCCTCCTCCACCGTCGTCGTCACCAATCCCGGGATGGTCAATCGTTTGAGGCACCGGTCCACCAATGTGGCGACCGTGCGTTGTTGAGGCACAAATTTTTGGGCATCAAACGTCACCGGATTCGCACGACCGTAGGACAATGCGGACAGTTCCGGAAACCGCTCCGGATCGTTGAGTACGCTGACCAGCCAGAGATGATCCACCCGGCCTTTCACATCCCCGGCATCTTGATGCTCAAATCGTACCGGAAAGCCGACGCAGCCTCGATTGAGAACCAGCACTTCCTGCTTGCGCAAATTGCAGGCCGTCACCCGTCGCCCCAACTCCAGGGTTTCCATAGCCAGAAGCGGAATCTCCGCCACCCCGGCTCCCACATACAAACTCCTAGCACCCGCCTGAAGTCGCGGCAGGAGCGCCTTCGCCAGTTTCAGCCCAAGCCGCTGACAAAGTCCGCGCTTCGCCGCCCAAAACTCATCTCCGCCTTCGTCACAATAGATGGAACCCAATCGCGCATAGTCGAGCCGCGCGAAGATCTCCTTCGTCGCCCGCCGAGCGGCCGTCCCCACGGTTCTTAATTTGCGCGCCATGATGCTCCACACCGGCCACACTCACCGCCGCGATGCTAGCGCAGCGACGAGCCGGTCCATACAATTGATATTCAAACTATCCTGAGTTCGCCTGCTTGATGGGGATAGGGTCCGAGCGCCGAGGGTAGCACCTGTAGATGTTTGAGAAGCCGCGCCATCACTGACTACGCGACGATCTCTGTGCCGATACCCTTGTGGGTAAAGATTTCCAACAGAATGGCATGGGGTGTGCGGCCATCGATAATGTGCGCCTTCCCCACACCGCCGGCCAATGCATCCAGGCAGGCGTGAACTTTGGGTAACATGCCCTCGCTGATCGTGCCGCGCTTGACCATCCGCTGCACATCCTTGCGGGAAACCGTCGGCAGGTGGCGGCCATTGGCATCGCGGATGCCTTTCACATCGGTCAACATCACGAGTTTCTCCGCCTTCAACGCTGCGGCAATCGCGCCCGCCACGAGGTCGGCGTTGATGTTGTACGTATTGCCTTCCCGATCCGTTCCGATCGGCGCGATAACGGGAATGTAATTGTCTTCCTGGAGCTTCAAGAGCAATGTGGGATCGATCGATTTCACATCGCCCACAAACCCGAAATCGGCATCCGAATCATCCGAGTCGAGATCTTTCTCAATGCTTTCCGCCCAGGCCTTGGCCGTCAGGGGCTTGGTCAACATCAACCCGCCGTCCTTGCCGCTAAGTCCGACCGCTTGCCCGCCGTGTCGATTCAACAGGTCGACGATTTCCATATTGATCCGGCCGGCCAGTACCATCTCCACAATTTCCATCGTGGCCGCGTCGGTCACTCGCACCCCGTGCCGAAACTTCGCGACCATTCCCAGCCGATCCAGCATCTGATCGATCTGCGGCCCCCCGCCATGCACGATCACGGGGTTGAGCCCGACATACTTCAGCAACACCACATTCTGGGCAAATCGCTCTTTCAGGGGCGCATCGGTCATCGCATGCCCCCCGTACTTGATCACGACCGTCTTGCCCTTGAAGGTGCGAATGTAGGGCAGGGCCTCGATCAGCACGTCCGCTTTCTTAATCAATTTGTTCATGCGCCCCCCCCGTCCAGCCTGCCGCTTACAGAATATAGCGGCTCAAGTCTTGATCCTTCACAATATTCTGCAAGCGCTCCCGCACATACCCGGCGTCCACGACGATGGTCTTTTCTTTCATCTCGGACCCTTCGAACGACACCTGTTCCAGCAACCGCTCCATGATCGTAAACAGCCGCCGGGCACCGATGTTTTCCGTCCGCTCATTGACCTGTACCGCCGTCGCCGCAACCTCCGCCAATCCGTCTTCCGTAAACTCGACGGTGAGCCCTTCTGTCGCCATCAACGCCTGATACTGACGCACCAACGCACCCCGCGGTTCGGTCAGGATACGCACGAAGTCTTCTTTGGTGAGCGGCGCCAACTCGACACGGATAGGGAACCGGCCCTGCAGTTCGGGGATCAAATCAGACGGCTTCGCGACATGAAAGGCGCCTGCGGCGATGAACAGAATATGGTCGGTCTGCACGGCGCCATGTTTCGTGCTGACTGTGGAACCTTCCACAATCGGCAGCAGGTCTCGCTGCACCCCCTCACGGGACACATCCGGCCCCATCGCGCGTTCACGACCGGCGATCTTGTCGATCTCATCTAAAAAGACAATGCCGGTCTGCTCGACCTTCGTGATGGCCTCCCGGACCACTTCATCCATGTCGATCAGCTTTTGCGCTTCTTCCTGGGTGAGATGCTTCAGTGCATCGGGCACTTTCATCATCCGTTTCTTTTTCTTCCCCTGGAACATGCCGCCCAGCATGTCGCGCAAGTTCCCTTCAAAATCCTCCATGCCGCCTGCATTGGACATCACCCCCAGCGGCAACGCCCGTTCCTTGACCTCTACTTCCACAGATCGCTGATCGAGTTTGCCCTCGCGCAGTTGCAGGCGAAGCTTGGATCGCGTGGCATCCGGCGATTCAATGGGCTCCGAAACGTCGGTGCGTGGCCCGGAGGGCTCAAATCCAGGTGAGGTGGGGCGTGACGGCGCCCCGGGCAACAAGAGGTCCAGCAGCCGCTCTTCTCCGAGGCGCGACGCCTTTCCCTGCACCTCTTCCAAGTGTTTGGTCTTCACCAAACTGATGGCCAGCTCGGTAAGATCACGAATGATGGATTCGACATCCCGGCCGACATACCCGACTTCCGTAAACTTCGAGGCCTCCACCTTGATGAAGGGCGCTTCGGCAAGTTTCGCCAGACGCCTGGCAATTTCGGTTTTCCCCACGCCGGTCGGCCCGATCATAATGATGTTTTTCGGCATGACCTCATCACGCAGCTCAGGAGCCAGCTGCTGACGGCGCCAGCGGTTACGGAGCGCAATCGCGACCATGCGTTTGGCATCGTGCTGACCGATCACATAGCGGTCCAGCGCTTCGACGATCTGCCGGGGCGTCAGACTATTCACATTGACAGGACGGGGCGTCGATTCGGTCGTCATGGCAGGCAGATCCTAACGCGAGAGCGATTCGATCACAATCTGCTGGTTGGTATAAATGTCGATCCCGCCGGCAATCATCAGGGATTCCCGCACCACCTGCTCGGCGACCAGTTCGGAATGCCCCAGTAATGCGCGGGCGGCGGCCAGTGCATAGGGTCCACCCGATCCGATTGCCAGGATGCCGTCCTCCGGCTCGACCACATCTCCGGTTCCGGAAATAATGAAGGAATGATCGAGATCGGCAACGGCCAGCAGGGCCTCCAAGCGCCGCAATACGCGATCGGTCCGCCAGTCCTTCGCCAGTTCCACGGCGGCTCTAGTGAGATTTCCACGATACTCGGCTAACTTGGCCTCAAACTTTTCAAACAGAGTGAAGGCATCGGCCGTGGCGCCGGCGAACCCCGCCAGCACCGTATCCCCGTGCATACGGCGCATTTTCCTGGCATTGTGCTTCATGACCGTGGTGCCGACCGTGACCTGTCCATCACAGCCCATCGTCACCTGGCTGCCTCGTCTCACACACAACACCGTGGTGGATCGAATAATCATCGAGACCCCTTCCGCTTGGTGGCCTCGTTCGCCTCCGTGGCACTCACGGCACGAGGGTGCGTGCGATCGTATAACGCGAGTAATTGGTCCGTCGCAAGATGGGTATATTTTTGTGTCGTACTGAGCGAGGCATGCCCCAGCATTTCCTGAATGGCACGCAGATCGGCGCCTTCATCCAGCAAATGCGTGGCAAACGAATGGCGCAAGGTGTGAGGATGAACCGCGCCTCCGGTCAGCTGCCGCGAATATTTGGCCACAATGCGCGCAATGGTCCTCGTGGTCAATCGTCCTCCGCGGCGGTTTCGAAAGACAGCCACGGTGTCCGACGATCGCACTGAGGACGGTCCCGCCACCATCGAGATCTGCGCGTGGTAGGCATCGATCGCCTCCAGCGCAATGTTCCCCATCGGAATCACGCGCTCTTTCCGCCCCTTCCCGCGCACGCGCACCAATCCTTCGCTCCGGCTGATATCGACGCAATTCATGCCGACCAACTCGCTGACGCGAGCCCCCGTGGAATACAAGGTCTCGAGGATCGCACGATCCCGTACCCCTTCCCGCTCCGTTCCACCGGGGAACTCCATCAACGCACCGGCATCGTCTTTCGTGAGGACCTGGGGAAGGTGCTTGGGAAGTTTGGGGGCGCGCACATCCTCTGCGGGGTTCACTTCCAACTGCCCGATGCGCACCAGATACCGGAAGAAACTGCGCAGACAGGCCAGCTTTCTCGCCAACGAGGTCTTCTTTTCCCCCTTGCGATCACGTGCGGCGAGAAATTCGCGAATCAGAGCCGGTGCCACCGCGTGAGGAGCCAGCGGCCCGCCCGGCTTCAGCACCCCCAGCGCGAAGGCATGGAACTGAGCCAGGTCGGACGCATACGCACGAATAGTTTGGGGGGACGCGCTCTGCTGGACAGAAAGGACGTCTAGGAAAGTCCGGATTGCGCGATCCATGCGTCAAAATCCTCAACGGCTCGTTGCTGGATGAGACGCCGCTTCTGATCCTTGTCGCGCGTCTTGACGGTGACGGGTGGGAACAGCCCGAAGTTCGTATTCATCGGCTGAAAATGGGTCGGATCGCTCGTGGTAATATGCGCTATTAAACAGCCGTGGGCGCTGTTCGGCGGCGGAGTCACCAACGGCTGGTCCGCCAGGCCTCGCGCCGCATTGATGCCGGCAATTCCCCCCATTGCGGCAGACTCGGTATAGCCTTCGACCCCAACCAATTGTCCGGCAAAGAATACGGTACCGCGGGATTTGAGCTGAAGCGTGTCGCGCAGCAGTTGCGGCGAGTTGATGAAGGTATTGCGATGGAGACTGCCGAGTCGTAGAAATTCGGCATTCTCCAGCCCCGGAATGAGACGAAACACCCGTCGCTGCTCCGGATACGTGAGCTTGGTCTGAAACCCGACCATGTTGTAACAAGTCCCATGCGCGTTCTCGGTACGAAGCTGCACCACGGCATAGGGCCGCAGGCCGGTCTTCGGATGCTCCAGCCCGACCGGCTTGAGCGGTCCGAACTGCATGGTCTGCCGACCACGCTCGGCCATGACTTCAATCGGGATACAACTTTCAAAATAGGCAATTTTCTCGAACTCTTTCGGCTGAACCTTCTCGGCCGTCATCATCGCGTCGTACAACGCATTGTACGCAGCTTCATCCAGCGGGCAATTGAGGTAATCAGCCCCCCCCTTGCCGTACCGTGACGCACGATAGACGATGTCCATGTTGATCGACTCCGCGTCGATAATGGGCGAAATCGCGTCAAAGAAATAGAGATGCCGCTCGTGCGTCAATTCGCTGATGGCTTTCGATAACTTTTCCGACGTGAGCGGACCGGTCGCAATGATGCAGACGGCGTCCTGCGGGATCTCCGTGACTTCCTCACGCATGATCCGGATGTTCGGATGTCCCTCCAGCGCCTGCGTGATCACCCGTGCGAACTGCTCGCGATCGACCGCTAATGCCGAGCCGGCCGGCACACGCGCCTCCTCCGCCGCACGAATCACAAGCGAGTTCAGGCGACGCAGCTCCGTCTTCAGAATGCCGGGCGCATTGAGCGGGTCGGCGGATCCAAGGGAATTCGAACACACGAGCTCTGCCAGATCGCCTGTCTTATGTGCTTTGGTCATCTCTTTGGGGCGCATTTCGTAGAGCGTCACCTTGGCGCCACGATTCGCTGCCTGCCAGGCGGCTTCTGTGCCGGCCAGACCACCCCCGATGATCACGATGTCTTCACGCATGAATGGGAAACCTTTGAAAAGATGGAAGGAGGCCCATTGTAGGAATCGTCTTTTCTCGATGTCAAGAAACGGAGGGCTTATTCCCTGTAGCCCTCGCTCCATGACGCCATCTGAAGCCGATCAATTGAAGGCGGGCTGGAAAAGGCCCTCTGAGTTTGTTGCTCCCTTTTGGCAGACCATGCTAGACTCTGGCCGCGTGGGCGATTAGCTCAGGGGGAGAGCGCTTCCTTCACACGGAAGAGGCCACTGGTTCGATACCAGTATCGCCCACC
>CAKKRE010000041.1 GCA_919902505.1 Nitrospiraceae bacterium | reverse complement strand
GCGCCCCGGCTAAACAATCATGCTCCAGGGCCAGTTGACCAATTTTGGCGTGGAGCGTTTTGAGATCTGGCGTGTCGGCCGTCGGCGTGGTCCCCCCAAAGACATCCGCGGCCCGCGCCAGCAATTGTTGCTTCCATTCGGTGATCTGCGTGGGATGGACCTGAAAGTGCTCCGCCAATTCGGCCCGCGTCTTGTCGCCTTTGACCGCCGCCAAGGCCACTTGGGCCTTAAAGGTCGCGCCGTGATTCCGTCTCGTTCTCTTCATCGCCTCGCTCCTCTGGTTCGCCACCACCTGGTGGCTTCGGTGAAGCCAGGCTACCACTTACCACACTGTCCGAATTTCCGGAGCCCCCTCTCTATGCCAGGCTACATCCTTGGCGCATTAACGATCCTGTTTTACGCCATTGCGGTCTGGGCCTCTGTCCCCTAGAGGGGCAGGAATGAATGCATGAAGTGTCTGATGTGTGCCCGCTGACGCTCCCTGAGGATTGTGTGACCTGCCGTGACGGTCCCCGGTGAATGACCCATCCGCGCGGCGACTTCCTCAGAAACCACACTCCGAATCGGGGTAACGTAGCTATCAGCCTGTGATAGTCGGTCTTATAAAAGACTCCCGACCCCTTTGTTCGACCCCTTTGTTTTTGCCAATGGAGGAAGAAAGCTGCGGGCGAGATTTTACGGGCCAGGTCGGTAGAGGCGTCGAAATAGACTGGTCAGCGTAAAACCCGGTGAACACATAGCGCGAATTTGACAGAGGGTTGAGGGGGTGAAACTTCTAACACAACCCTTGCCTATGAATGGAAGAAGCAAGGCAATAACGACCGGACTAGGCAACGGCATACTCGAGTGCCCGCGGATTTTCCATGCGTTTCGAAGCGTTAAGGATTTCGATTCCGACAATGTTGCCGTTTTTGTCGTAGTCGAGAATAACCCCGGGCTTGTCCTCATCGCTTTCCTCAATTGGGGCGCTACTCAGTTGAATCGTCAGCACGTCGACTTCCTGATCGTACTTCACCTTCATGATTCCCTCCAATATTTCTGAATCTTAGTTGTGCGGTACGCCGTGACGACGACAGGCGGGTGAACCGTGGTATTGACGATGACACGTACGAGGTACCGCTTCCCATCGATGGTTACCTGGGACTGAAAGCAAGTAAGGTTGTCTACTTCGGGTACTGTCTGCCCTGGTGTCTCAAGTACCTGCTCGATAAGCGTCTTTGAAATCTTACGCTTTTCCAACTGTTCCTGCACATGTTTAGAGAAATAGAATTTCATCGTAGTGAGTTTGATAGCTGCTGTCTTGTACCGCAGCGACATCGGCAAGGCAAGGGTCGCGAGGTCGGCAATCGATGTTAGATGGTCGATTCAGTCAGTAGGGGGCCGTGCGGCGTTCGAAGGTCATCTGGTTGAAGTCGTGCAGCAGGCGGATTTCGGCAAGGCCGGAGTCGGTGAGCGAACCGGTCCAGAGACAGCCGAATTCTGCCCATACTAGTCTCTCACCATCCAGGTCCGCCCATTCCCAGTTTGGCTGCTTTATGCAGAGGTTGGATTGTGTCTTGATCAGCTCGTGTTCGTCCCAATAGCAGCCTTTGCCCGGTGGGCTGCCCACCTGTACATGGGCGTACTTCCGCAGCAGCCAGCCGTTTTCCAGCGGTTTCTCGAAAATGTCACATTGATCCGTGATGCCGGCTGAGAGGTGCTCGTTGAGCATCCAGCCATCCCGCAGCAGGCGTGGGTAATAGACGCCCAAACATGCACCGCCGCGTCCACCAGCAGGGCGATACGCCTCGTTACGCTGTAGTCTTGTGGAGTCGCGGCCTTTTTGGTGGCAGCCGTCGCCGTTCAGCCAGTAACGATCGTTGTCGAGAAAAAGTCCGCCGCCTTGCCAGCCGTCGCCTTTGGGGAAAAAGGCCAAGGCTTTCAAGTGCGGCGCACGCGAAATGGCCGACTAGGATCCCTTCGACAAGCCGCCCCACTTGCCATCCATCGCAAAGTAGATGAAGTGGGTCCCATCGGGTGAGAGATCGCACCGCCGCTCATAGATCCGGCCTTTGAACCATTGCCCAAGCGTGAAGGTATCTGTCCGGCGATCCCACAGCAGAGTGCAGACCTGCCGCGATGGCCCACGGCGGATCACCAATCCAACCGGCGCCTCCCTGGCGAGCAGCACGTGAAGTCTTGCAGGGAATGATTGCATGCTGAAGGAAGTCTAGCACGGGGGCGCTCGAGATTAGGCTGCGGTGGCCGGCAGTCCATGTTCCCACTACGGGGGTATTCCACGCACAACCCGGGGATTTCCCTCGTAGTCGATAGCCGACGGCAGGGCTAGCATGACAGTAGGACCACCAGCAACACAGGAGGTTATCATGCCCATCTACTTCCTCATCGGTTTGACGATACTCATCCTTGTGATCGCAGTGTGGGCGACGGTTGCAGAGGAGGATGAAGAACCGTCGGTGATGATAGAGCAAGAGCCCGAATGGAAACCCGTGTCCAACGAGGAGCTGCACGAATATCGCAAGGCCGCTTGAGCTTGTGGGGATTGTGCTGTTCGAGCACGTCAAGTGCTACCAGCGTCAGCTCTGACCTCATCCAGTGGCAGGAATGAGTGCATGAACTGCCCAGTGTGTCTGCGAAGCCCCCCTCTACCTTTCCCTCTTCATCTGGCTAGGGTAACAGTGTTTGTCCGACCGTCTCACAGCAGGGCGCAGACCCGCCGCGAGGGCCCCTACCCGGATCACAACTCTCATTGACGCCTGTCAGGGAAGTAGTGAATGATGTTAAGCAGAGAAAAGATTCCCCTTTGTTCGACCACTTTGTTTCCCCCCAGCCGGATTCAAGTTCCCCGCAGAGTCCGAAAGCCGTTATGAATTGACCGAGCGGATGACCAGGGACAAACTTGGGCGAGGAGGGATTTTATATGAAGCTGCTACCAGTTGAATCCAGCGTCGCTTCCGAACCGAAGAAAATCTACAATCTCAAAGAGGAATATAATTGGCGTGGCGATGTCGCCGAACTCCTCGCAAAGCATCACTACGGGGCGAGGAGGACAAAAGGTTATGATTTTCGAAGAGAAGCGGGGCTTTCCGCAAAAGAAAACACCTTCTTAAAGACTGTCTGGAAACGCATCGATCTTTACAGCTGCGATGAGTCAGGACAGTTGGAGATTTATGAAGTCAAAGGAAAGACATTTGGCATTACGAGGAGACCGGACCTCACCCCCTCTGCGCTGAAAGTCTATAAGAAGGCGCTGGCAGAAAACATCAAAGTGCATCTCGTAACCGTCCACTTCCATGATAACTGGGAGATTTCTTTTGTCATTGAAGATTTTAATGAAAAGAAATTCCGAACGAATGCCGGCGGGTACTACAGGCGATCGCCAAAACCATCAGCCAAATGAAGGATTCAGTGCACTAGCTCCTACTCCTCGTCATTGTCTTGTCCCTCATGCCTTTTCCCCTACCTCATTCTCTCAATGGACGTGTGGTTAGAGAGGGGGCCCCGGAAATTCGGACAGTGTGATAAGTGGTAGCCTGGCTTCACCCA
>CAKKRE010000040.1 GCA_919902505.1 Nitrospiraceae bacterium | reverse complement strand
TCGGCAACATGCGAAGGAGATGATGGTGATGGCGGAAGAGTATCGAAAAAATCCAGGTCCCAGTACCCGTGGTGTAGTCTCTCCGAAAATCGATTTTCTTCAGCACTGCGAGGGCCTTGTCGGCATGTATACGAAGGCAGCTGAAGAAGCCGACTTGTTGGCCAAGGGGCATCGCGACATGTTGAAGTAAGTAAGAGAAGCGAAATGTATGGGTTAGCTGGTGCAAATCGGTGCGGAACTGAGAGTCGAGATGGGGAGTGGCTGGAGGTTGCGCACAATGGCGTGCGTGGCGACGATGATGTCGAGGGGAATGGGTGAGTCGACAATGCAGCATCATCGGAAAGATGAGAACGGAGGAGATCGCCATGCACGTGGGCAACATGAAGTTCCTATGTGTGTATTTGCTCGTTTTGCTGATGGGACCCGTGCTGTTCGGCGGCGAACAAGCTTTGGGTCAAGGATCTGCGCCGGCTCCGGCGTCGACTGCGAATGTGGAGGAGCGGCTGGATTCCTTAGAAAAGAAAGTGGATGCCCCATCCATCTGGAAGACGTTGGGGTTCAAGGTCTCAGGTTTTCTAGATGTGGCCTATACGCAGAATGTCAACAACCCAAATACGAATCTGAACCAACTGCATATCTTCGACACCAACGCCAATGCCTTCATGCCGCACCTGGCGCAGATCATGGTGGAGCGGCCTGCTGATGCCGGGGGCAGCGCGTTAGAACGAGCCGGATTCCGCGCTAGGCTGAATTTCGGCCTCGACTCGCGAGTGACGAGGGCACGAACCAATTATCAAACCGGGACCAGCAACGATGAAATCGATTTCCAGGAACTTTACGCGGAGTACATCCTTCCTGTTGGCAACGGTCTGAAAGTCCAAGCCGGCAAAATCAACACGCTGATCGGATATGAGGTCATCAATAGTTTCGAGAACGCGAACTTTTCCCGGTCCTTCATGTTCGGGTTGGGCCAGGCCTTCACGACGACCGGTATCCGGTTCACCTATACGTTCAACCCGATGGTGACGGCGTCCTTCGGCGTCGTCAACGGCTGGGACAACGTCGATGACAACAACAAGGGCAAGACGATCGAGTATCTGGTGGCCCTGACGCCCCATGAAAAATTCGGTGTCAGCTGGTACGGCTCCTATGGGCCGGAACAAGCGAATCGGCAATTTGGCGATCTCGCATCAGGAGGCGCGCCAGGGAACCCGTCTGCGAAGCGGTTTGTCAACGGTCTCATCATTTCGATGAAACCGACGGACAAGGACACGATCATTCTGGAGCCGTATTACGCGAACGAAGCCAGCAACCCCGTGGCAACAGCCGCCAACGGATTGAAACGGAACGCGCGCTGGAATGGGTTGGCCGGCTACTTGATCCACGATTTCACCGACCAGTGGAGTTTTCGTCTCCGTGGAGAAATTTTCGAGGATGCAGGAGGCTTCCGCACCTGTAGTGGAACGTTGAACAACGCGGGCGGCACGAACACGTGCTTCGGGGCGACGAATACCACGGCCGCCACACCGGTTGCCCAGACGCTGTGGGAAGTCACGCCGACGCTGCAGTTCAAGCCGATTCCATCGCTGATCACACGGGTCGAATTCCGGTATGACAAGTCGGACAAGAACGTATTCCTTTACGGCAGCAGAGCGGTGAATAACCAGGAGACCCTCTCGTTCGAGGTCATCTACGTGTTCTGAGAATGATGAGAAAGGAATAGATCATGGTACGACGATTGCGTTTCGTGACGATGATCCTGCCGATTCTGACCAGCTTTGCGATGACGCTGGGGGCCGCAGGAGTCTGGGCGCAAGAGACCGCGGCGCCGCCGGTGCCTGCGGCACAGGAAATCATAACGGCGCCGGCTCCGCCGCAAGCCCCGCCCAAGATCGATACGGGGGACACGGCCTGGCTGCTCATATCGACCGCGTTGGTTTTGGCAATGACAGCGCCGGGGCTGGCGCTGTTTTATGGCGGGATGGTGCGGTCGAAGAACGCCCTGGGGACGATCATGCAGAGTTTCATTATCCTCTGCCTGATCAGTCTCCAATGGGTGTTGTGGGGATATAGTTTAGCGTTCGGACCGGACAAGGGGCATCTCATCGGAGGTCTCGAATGGCTGGGCCTCAACGGCGTAGGCTTGGAGCCTAATGCCGACTACGGAGCGACCGTACCCCATCAGGCCTTCATGATCTTCCAAATGATGTTTGCCGTGATCACGCCGGCGCTCATCACCGGCGCCTTCGCGGAACGAATGAAGTTCAGCAGTTTCCTGGTGTTTACCCTCTTGTGGGCGACGCTGATCTATGATCCACTGGCCCACTGGGTTTGGGCGGTAGGAGGATGGGTGCGCAATTTTGGCGCGCTGGATTTTGCCGGCGGTACTGTGGTGCACATTAGTTCCGGTGCATCCGCGTTGGCCTGCGCGATCGTCTTGCGACCGCGGTTGGGCTATGGCAAGGAGCACATGGCGCCCCACAATCTGCCGATGACGGTGTTGGGCGCAAGCCTCCTATGGTTTGGATGGTTTGGGTTCAACGCCGGGAGCGCGGTGGCGTCCGGCGCGCTGGCGACCAGCGCCTTCGTCGTGACCAACACGGCCACGGCCTCGGCAGCGCTGTCCTGGATGGTGTTGGAGTGGATGTATCGAGGAAAACCGACCGTGCTCGGGGCAGCGAGTGGCGCTGTCGCGGGATTGGTAGCGATTACTCCGGCGTCGGGATTTGTCGGCCCGATGCCCTCGATCGTGATCGGTCTCGGGGCAGGAGTGTTCTGCTATCTGGCCGTGTTGTGGAAGTCGAAATGTGGGTACGATGATGCCCTCGATGTGGTCGGGATTCACGGGATCGGAGGGATCTGGGGCGCGCTGGCAACAGGTCTCTTTGCGTCAAAGGTGATCAATCCGGCTGGAGCGGACGGGTTGTTTTTAGGGAATCCTGCGCAACTTGGGATTCAGGCTCTGGCGGTCTTGGTATCCGTGGTGTTCGCCTTCGTGGGGACCTTCGTGATTTTGAAGCTGGTCGATGGTGTGATGGGTCTGCGGGTCAGGGAGGACGAAGAGCGAATGGGATTGGATCTGAGTCAGCACGAGGAACGAGCCTATTCGTAGGCGCAGAGGAACCGAACAGGAGGAGGAATGTGGTGAGTGACCCTGGCAGAGATAACGCTCGCAAAAGCGCAAACCAACCGTGGCTTGCGATCATCGGTCTTGTGGCCCTGGTGTCCGCATATGCCTGTATCGGGTCGGTCACGATGGCCCAGGAAACATCTGCTATGCCGGCTCCGGCCGTGCCGAGCGTATCCTTGAAAGTGGATTCAGGGGATACCGCATGGGTACTCACCTCTTCTGCGTTGGTTCTGGCGATGCTCATGCCGGGGCTGGCGCTGTTTTACGGCGGACTTGTGCGCACCAAGAACGTGCTCGCGACGATCATGCAAAGCGTCATGATCTTGAGCGTGGTCAGTGTGTTGTGGATTCTGGCCGGGTATAGCCTGGCCTTCGGGCCGGATAAAGGTGGCTTGATTGGTGGATTGGAGTGGGTCGGGCTCAGCGGGGTGGGTAGTGAGCCCCATCCGGTCTATGGACCGACCATTCCGCACCAGGCCTTCATGCTGTTTCAATTGATGTTCGCCGCCATCGCACCGGCGTTGATCACCGGCGCCTTCGCCGAGCGAAAACGGTTCATATCGGTCGTGCTGTTTGCGGCGATCTGGTCGCTGGTGGTCTATGTGCCGCTGGCGCATTGGATCTGGGGTGGAGGCTGGCTGGCCAAGCTGGGTGCCTTGGACTTCGCCGGCGGCGCGGTGATCCATATCAGCTCGGGCGCGTCGGCCCTGGTCTGTGCCATCGTACTGGGTCAACGTCGAGGATATGGCATCGATTATATGGCGCCACACAATCTGCCTATGACGCTGCTCGGGACCGGATTTTTGTGGTTCGGCTGGTTTGGCTTCAACGGGGGCAGCGCGCTCGGCGCCAATGGGATTGCGGTCTCGGCCATCCTCGCGACCCATGCGGCGGCGGCGACGGGTGCCATTGCTTGGTGCGGCGTTGAGTGGGCGCATCGGGGCAAACCCACAGTGCTCGGGGTGGCCAGCGGCGCCGTGTCCGGATTGGCGACGGTGACTCCTGCGGCAGGTTATATCAGCCCGCTGTTCGCCATCGCCATCGGGGTGGTGGCGGGCATGGCATGTTACGCGGCGATTGTCTGGAAAGGGCGATTCGGCTATGATGACTCGCTTGACGTCGTGGGCATCCACGGAGTCGGGGGGGTGATCGGGATTCTGGCTACGGGACTTTTCGCCAGCAAGGTCGTCAATCCGGGCGGCGCCGACGGATTGTTGTTCGGCAATCCCGGTCTATTCGGGGTTCAGGTGCTCGTCGTGGCGGTCACGACGATTTTCTCGATGATTGGGACCTTTATCATCCTCAAACTGGTCGATTCCATGACAGGATTACGGGTGTCTTCGGAGGAAGAAGCAACCGGTCTTGATTTGAGTCAACACAACGAGCGGGCGTATTCGTGACGCCGGCTCAGCGCAATCGGCTATCAGTCGTCAGCAGGATTGTCAGGCCTCTTTCCTCGCTGAGAGCTGACGGCTGAGAGCTACTCCCTGGAGGCAAGGATGAAATTAATCGAAGCCATCGTCAAACCGTTCAAGCTCGATGAAGTGAAGGACGCCCTGCTGGAAATCGGCATTCAGGGCATGACGGTCACGGAGGTCAAAGGCTTCGGCCGCCAGAAGGGTCATAAGGAAACCTATCGCGGCCAGGAGTACACCATCGAGTTCGTGCCGAAGGTGAAAATCGAGGTGGCGGTCAACGACAGCCAAGTCCAGCGCGTGTTGGAGACGATCACACGGGCGGCGAAGACCGGCAGCATCGGCGATGGAAAAATTTTCGTCCGGGATCTCAGCGCCGCCGTGAGGATAAGGACGGGAGAGACGGGAGAAAGCGCATTGTAGCCATGTCGCAGGCGTTGGATCCAGGTTCTCACATGGTGCACGAAGAGGTCCCCGCGGCTTCTGTTTTTCTGGCGGAGCAGCGTCAGGCGATTCAACAGCGTCTGCTGGCCGGCGCGTCAGGCGATGACGTGGTCTGCGCGACCACGGATCTCGCCGATGCGCTGATTGTCGGACGGTATCGGACTGCGGCGCGAACCGGCGGCGAGGCGCTCACGACGGCGGGTTTTCAGCATTGTTGCCTGGTCGCGATCGGCGGCTATGGTCGGCGGGAATTGGCGCCATACTCCGATATCGACCTGATGTTTCTGTTTCATCCGGACGCCGCGAAGGTGATTCCCGAACTGGTAAAGCAGGTGCTCCACCCGTTGTGGGACGGCGGATTCCAGATCGGCCATAGCGTACGGACGATTCAAGACTGTGTGGATTTGGGACTCGCCGATCTGACGGTCCGGACGTCGATGATGGAGTCTCGGTTCCTCGCCGGCAGCGCCGAACTGTTTCAGCAGTTTCATGCCCGCTATGTTCGAAAAGTCGTGTCCCGCGGATTCGATGCCTATCTCGAACAGAAAGTAGCGGAGCGGCAGCGCGAGTACCACAAGTTCGGCGAGACGGTCTATCTGCTGGAGCCGAACGTCAAGAAAAGCAAAGGCGGTTTGCGCGACTTACACCTGCTGCAGTGGATCGGATCGGCGCGCTTCCATGCCCCCACCATCCGTGAATTATCGGATCGCGGTATTCTGTCCCAAACCGACTATCGGGCGATCAAGGAAGCCAGGGAATTTCTTCTTCGGGTGCGATCGTTTCTCCATATTCGAGCCGGCTTGGCGCAGGAAATCCTGACGTTCGATGAGCAGGTCTGGCTGGCCACACATCTGGGCTTCACCGACCGGCCGCATCTGCTCGCCGTCGAACAATTCATGCAGCAATACTATCGGCACACGATGGGGCTGCACGCGGCGTTGATGCGATTTGTCGAGCGCTGTCGCCGTCGCTCCTTGTGGCAACGTGTTTCCCAATGGTTGCCGTCTCCCCGGATCGATCAGTACTTTGTCGTCGACGGCGAGGCGTTGACCGTGCCGGTCGAGTTGCGGTCTCAGGTCTTGGAACGACCCGCCTCACTGCTGACGTTGTTCGATTTGGCGCGATCGCGCCGATTGAATATCGATCCGTCGCTCCTCGAAGACATTCATCGTCAGGCGGAGACGCTGTCGGCCGAGCAATTTCATACACCGGAGACCGGCCGTACGTTCCTGTCGATTCTCGCGGGGCCCGGCACGGCGCGGACACTGGAGGCGATGCACCGTGCGCATCTCCTGGAGAAACTGGTGCCGGCCTTTTCGCGCGTACGCGGGCTGATGCAATTCAACCAGTACCACAAGTACACGGTCGACGAGCATAGTCTGTTGGCAGTGGCGAAGGCCGAAGCCTTGGCTGAGCATTCCGGTGTGCTCGGTGAAGTCTATCGGGAGATCAAGCGGAAGGATGTGCTGCATCTGGCGTTGCTGCTTCACGATCTGGGAAAGGGCCACGAAGAAGACCACAGCGAAGTCGGGAAGCGGTTGGCGGAAGAAACGGCCGCGCGATTGGGGTTTGATGAGCGGGACTCGCGGACGTTGGTCATGTTGGTGCATCGCCATTTGCTGATGGCCCATACGGCCTTTCGTCGCGATCCCTACGATGAAAAAGTGTTGCTGCCGTTCGCACGCGAAGTGGGCACGCCTGAAGTGTTGCGTAAGTTGCTGGCCCTGACGGCCGCAGATATTGCCGCGGTCGGCCCGGATGTGTTGACGAAATGGAAAGAGTCCCTGTTGATCGAGTTGTATCTGCGGGCCATGCAGGAAGTGTCCGGCGAGCGTGAGACGGCCGACGAACCGCAGCGCCTTGCGCGTATCGCTGATGATGTGGCTTCACAGCAGGGGGCCGATCGGGAGCTTCCGTCCGATAAGGCATGGATCCGGTCGGAGCTTGAGCAATTTCCCCTGCGATACGTCTATGGGTCTTCTCCCCGGCGCATTGCTGCGCATCTTGGGGCCATTCGCCGGTTGCAACCCAACGGGGTCGTGGTGGAGACGGAATTTAACGCCCCATTGGGGACTTGTGAATATGCGGTCATCGCGCACAACGATCTGATCCCCGGCTTGTTCTCGAAGATTGCCGGCGTCATGGCAGCGGGGGGATTGCAGATTCTGGATGCCCAGATCGTGACGCGAAAAGACGGTGTGGTCGTCGATACCTTCCAGGTCGCCGACCCCGATTACCAGGGCGCTCCGCCTGCTGAGCGGCGGGAATCGATTGCCGCCACGATCACAGAGGTGTTGACCGGGCGTCAGTCCATAGAGACGGTGATGCGTCGCGGGGCCAGGCTGAACATGGGGCGGTCCTTACCCGCGCACCGGCAGCCCGCGGAGGTGCGGATCGACAATGAGACGTCCGACCGCTTTACCATTCTGGATGTTTTTGCGGATGATCGGCAGGGATTGTTGTACATTATCACGAACGCGATTTTTCAGTTGGGGTTGTCGGTGCATGCGTCCAGGATTTCCACCCGGCTCGATCAGGTGGCCGACGTGTTTTATGTAACGGGTAAGGATGGGAAGAAGGTGGAGGAGGCCGGTCGTCTGGAATCGATTCGGGCGTCGATTCTCAATGAGATAGAACTGTTTCTCGGGGCTCATGCGGCGTAAGCGAGAGAGTCTGGTGCGGTTATTTTATCGGCGGTTGAAAGGAGGAGGGGATGAACGTTCGTGAGGTGTTAGATTTTGCAAAGAAGAATAAGGTCCAGGTCGTGGACATGAAGTTCGTGGACCTGATCGGCACCTGGCAGCATTTTACGATTCCGGTCAGTGAACTGACGGAAGGCCTGTTCAAGGACGGCTCCGGGCTCGACGGGTCGTCGATTCGAGGCTGGAAAGCGATCAACAACAGCGACATGCTGCTCGTGCCGGACCCGGCAACCGCCTGCATGGATCCGTTTTGTTCGGTGCCCACCTTGAGCCTCATCGGCAACGTCGTCGATCCGATCACGCGTGAAATGTACGATCGCGATCCGCGGTTCATCGCCCAGAAGGCGGAGAAGTATCTCCAGAGCACCAAGATCGGCGACACCTCCTACTGGGGGCCGGAAGCCGAGTTTTTCATTTTCGATCACGCGCGGTACGATCAGACGAACCACAGCGCCTACTACCACATCGATTCCGACGAGGGCGTGTGGAATATGGGCCAGGAGGGCGTCAACCTGGGCGGCAAGATCCGCCAGAAAGAAGGGTATTTCCCGGTTCCGCCGACCGATACGCAGCAGGATATCCGCACGGAAATGATTCTCGAGATGGAAAAGGCGGGCATCGCCACTGAGAAACATCACCACGAAGTGGCCACGGCAGGCCAGGCTGAAATCGATATCCGTTTCGATAGCCTACTGAGAACCGCGGACAAGATGATGATGTTCAAATACATCGTCAAGAACGTCGCGCGTCGGCACGGCAAGACCGTCACCTTCATGCCGAAGCCGATTTTCGGCGACAACGGATCGGGGATGCACACCCACCAGAGCATCTGGAAGGACGGGAAGCCGTTGTTTGCCGGGAAGGAATATGCCGGCGTATCGCAGATGTGCCTGCACTACATCGGAGGCATTTTGAAACATGCCCCGGCCCTGGCGGCCTTCACCAATCCCTCGACGAACTCCTATAAGCGGTTGACGCCGGGCTTTGAAGCGCCGGTGTTGCTGGCCTATTCGAGCCGGAACCGATCGGCCGGTATCCGTATTCCCATGTATTCCCCGAGCCCGAAGGCGAAGCGGATTGAAGTGCGCTTCCCTGATCCGGCGGCCAATCCGTATCTGGCCTTCGCCGCCATGTTGATGGCCGGATTGGACGGTATCGAAAACAAGATCAACCCGGGAGAGCCGGCTGAGAAGGATCTGTACGATCTCGAGGCCAAAGAGGCGGCCAAGATCCGCACCATGCCCGGAAGCCTGGACGAGGCCCTCAATCACCTGGAGAAGGACCATCAGTTCCTGCTCAAGGGCGGGGTGTTCAGCGAGGACCTCATTGAGGCCTGGATCGGGTACAAGCGCGCAAAGGAAGTGGACACGATGCGGTTGCGGCCGCATCCGTACGAGTTCTTCCTGTATTACGACGTGTAGCCAAGGGGCTCCTCGTCGAGGGAGCTTGACGAATTCAGGAGGCGATGGTATATATGCAAGGCGTGGGTGAGAGTAGGCAACGACGCCTGATGTCACACCCGCACCACAGACAGTAAACGGACAAAGGCGTCCGTCATTCTTCCAAGAGTGGCGGGCGCCTTTTTGATTTTGCCGACGGTGAGGTCGGCATATAGCATCAGGCAAGGTCATAGCGACTTTGCCGCGTAGGACAAAGACGTCCTCTTCCCCAGTGCGGGATGAGGACGTCTTTTTTTTTGAGTTCCACGAACACAGTGACCACCGAAAGGGGAGCCTCATGCATACAGCGGATCACGAGCGGATCGCAGGGGTGGCGGCAAGGAAGTGGTCGTTTTTCGAACGGTCACCGGGCGGATATCTCATCCTCTCGGCCTTGGCCGGGATCTATCTCGGGTTTGGAATTGCGTTGATCTTCAGTGTGGGGGGACCGTTGGCGGCGGCCGGGTCTCCGGTGGTCAAGCTCGTGATGGGGGTGTCGTTCGGGATTGCGTTGACGCTCGTGATCTTCGCGGGGTCTGAGTTGTTCACCGGCAATAACCTCATCGGCACCATCGGTGGTCTATCGAGAAGTCTCACCTGGTCTCAAGTCATTCAACTCAATGCCTGGTCCTGGCTCGGCAATCTGGCGGGCTCGTTGGGATTGGCCTGGCTCATTATTCAATCAGGCGTGTTCGCCAAAGGGCCGACGACGGAACTGATTGAGAAAGTGGCCTCGGTCAAAATGTCGTTGCCTGCCTGGGAGCTGTTCGTGCGGGGCATTCTCTGCAATTGGCTGATCTGTCTGGCGGTCTGGATGACGGGGCGGACGAACAACGATACGGCGAAGATTCTCCTGATCTTCTGGTGCCTGTTCGCCTTCATCGGCACCGGGTTCGAGCATAGCATCGCCAATCAATCGTTGTTGGGCATGGCGTTGTTTCTGCCGCATGACGCGGCTGTGAGTTGGGGGGCCTTTTGGTACAACCAGCTGTTCGTCGTGCTGGGAAACCTGGTGGGCGGCGGGTTGTTTGTCGGCGGGCTCTATTGGATGGTGAGCCCCTATCGCGTGACTGAAGCGACGGCAGCCCCGGTGGATCAACCGGTGGTGTCGGCGGTGGTGGGGTCGTAGCGCAGAGCGGCGGGTATTTATTCACGGGGAAAGTATTCAAAGGAGAGTGTCATGGAGAAGGAAGCGATGCGGAAGGCGATCAAGGCTCAACGGTTGAAGAAGAACGTGACGATCGCAGAGGTGGCGAAGAAGGTGGGAAGAAACCCGACATTCGTGGCGGCGGCTTTGAACGGAAATCATCGGCTGTCTCCGGAACAAGCAGCAAAGGTCGGAAAGATGTTGGGCCTGAATAAAGAGCAAGTCGCCGCGCTCAGCGCCTTTCCAGCTCGCGCAGACTTTCCCAATCTGACGGATCCGTTCAAGTACCGATTGCTCGAAGTTGTCGGTGTCTACGGCGATTCGATGCGGGAGATGGCGAATGAAATGTTCGGCGACGGGATCATGAGCGCCATCGACTTTACGCTGGATATGGAAAAGGTCACCGGTAGCCAGGGCGAGGCCCGGTGCAAGATCACGTTGAACGGCAAGTGGCTCGAGTACAAAACGTTTTAAGAAGAACCGGTCCCTGATGCGTGGATGGCGATCAACCGAAAGGAGGGCATCATGAGTACGAATGCAGAAACTGCCGTACTGACAGTCCTGGAGCGACAGGCTCCCCAGACATTCGAGCAACTGATGGCCCTCTCCGGTTTGAGCGCATCACAGGTGTTGCTGGTCGTGGATCGGTTGAGTCGGGCAGGAGCGGTGGTGTTGAGGAAATCCGGACCGGACTATTCCGTCGCATTGGGAGGCACGTGATGAATAAGATCGAGGTAATCAAGTCGGAGCGGGACGGGTTAACGGTGCGCGACATGATTGCACACTATGCGCAAGCGGGATGGGAGGCTATTCCGGAAGACGATATTCAACGGTTGAAGTGGTACGGGTTATTTTTGCGAAATCCGACTCCGGGCCACTTCATGCTGCGGGTACGCCTGCCGGGTGGTCAAACCACGTCGGCTCAACTCGACACGTTGGCCGACATCGCGCTGCAATACGGCAACGGCGTAGTCGATGTCACCACCAGGCAACAAGTCCAACTCCGGCATCTGACGATTGCCCATGTGCCGTCGGTGTTTACCAAGCTGGAGGAGGCGGGACTGACCTCGTTGCAAACCGGGATGGACACGGTACGGAACATCATGACCTGCCCCGTGGCGGGCCTGAATCCCAACGAGCTGCTCGACGGGACGGACATTGTGCGGGCGATCAATCACGAAGTGCTGGGTAATCCGGCGTATACGAATCTGCCGCGCAAGTGCAATATCGCGGTCACCGGTTGTCCGGACAATTGCCTCCATACGGAGACGCAAGACATCGCGCTGGTCCCGGCTTATCACGATCTGGGACATGATAAGTGTTACGGGTACAACGTACTGGTCGGGGGCAAGCTGGGATCAGGCGGCTATCGGATTGCCGGTTCTTTGGACATGTTCGTGAATCCGGCGGAAGCCCTCGAAGTCTGCCGGGCGCTGCTGCACATCTATCGTGATCATGGCCCGCGTGAGAATCGCACCCAAGCGCGCCTCGCCTTTCTCGTGGAGGCCTGGGGCGAAACGCGATTGCGGCACGAAGTCGAACGGCTGGTCGGGAGAACCCTGCCCACGGCGGGGGTGGATGCGAGGGGAGGGGCGGAGCGCGACCACATCGGCATCTTCCGTCAAAAACAACGGGGCATGAACTATGTCGGCCTGAAGGTGTTGGTCGGTCGTGTGAAAGCGGCCGATCTCCGGAACATGGCCGCGCTGGCGGCTCGGTACGGCAACGGAGAAGTCCGTCTCTCACCGGCGCAAGCCTTCGTGATCCCTCATATCAGCGACCGGCTGGTGGGTGACCTGGCCGAAGAGCCGCTGGTGAAGCAATTCGCCTACAATCCGTCCGCCCTCTACAAGGGACTGGTCAGTTGTGTGGGAAGCGACTACTGCAATCTGGCTGTCATTGAAACCAAAAGCCGGGCCGTCGAAACGGCGCGGGTGCTGGAGCGGAAGCTGGGCGATACCCTCAAGCCGATCACCTTGCATTGGTCCGGTTGTCCGGCGGGGTGCGGGAACCATCTCGTGGCGGACATCGGACTCTTGGGCAAGAAGGCGAAGGTGGGGGGCAAGGTCGTCGATGCCGTGGACATTTTCGTGGGCGGGCGCTCGGGGCCCGATGCCAAACTTGCCACCAAGATCATGGAGGATGTGCCCTGCGATAGGCTTCCTGCGGTGTTGGAGATGCTGATGCCCTACCACACGCGTGAAAAAATGCATCGCGTGCGTGGAAAGGCGGCGCCCAAAGCAACGGGGTCAACGAAGCGGGCGGCATCCGGAACCGAGGCGGCCGGAGTCATGCCGGACCTTACGCCTCAACCGTTTTCGGCCTAGGATGCTCATGGACGCTAGTGAACTGAAGCATGGGATGGCAGCAGAGAGCGTCTCCCCGCAGGATGCTCAGAATGCCCGTCCAGCGAGGCCGCAGCGATGTGAGGAGGCGAGGCGTACCCTTGCGGTACGTTGAGGCTCTGAACGACGCGAGAACAAAGCTGGCGGACATTTTCAGCATCATGCCAGGCTGTGTAGGCTTGAGCCGGTGCTAAAGTTGCGTTATTCTCTTGCCCTCACAAGGAGGCAGTATGGCCAAGAGAGTGAAAACGAGCCAGGAACCGGCGGATTTGCTCAGCCGGCACATAGAGCAGATTCAAGCGACGTTGGTGGCGATCCAGCCGTTCTTATCCCGACGTAAGGCCACCGCCTCGTTGGACGGATTCGATGAGCAGACGGAAGAGGTGCTGAGTGAAACCTTCGGCGGAGCGTCCGAGGAACTCGAAGCCTATCAGTATGCCAAGCTGGGTGAGGCCGCGATCCTGCCGGAGGAAGCGCAGGAAGCCGGCACGCACAATCTCGATCGTGAGAGCCTGCATCAGCGGAAGCAGGTGCTGGAAAGTTGTCTGGCACAGCTCGAGTTGAGAAAGGCCGCCAGAGCCGGCCGGGATTGGCGGCGGACCCTCGGTGAGCGGATCGACGGTCACACGGTGGCCGAGTTCATGTCGGCCGAAGTCCGGAGCGTGCATAAGAGTGCGTCAATCAAGGAGGCCGGCCGTCTGCTGCAGAAGTGGCGGATCGGTTCCCTGCTGGTCGACGACGGATCGCGGTATATCGGCATCATCACGGATACGGATCTCAGCCGGAAGGCCGTCGCCAAGGGACTGGACCCGAACACAACCGCAGTGCTCTCCTGCATGAGCAAATCTGTGGTCACCATCGAGGACAGTGAGCCGCTGATGGAAGCGCTCAGATTGATGAAAAAAGAGGGCATCCGGCACTTGCCGGTCACGGAGGACGGCACGATCATCGGAGTGCTCTCCGTGGGCGACTTACTCCGGGCCTATCAAAAGGTGCTGGAACTGTAGCCAAGCGCTGCAATGTTCGTCAGCTTCGTGTTCTCATCTCGCGGAGGCTCAAACGTTACGCAACGAGACGTTTGACCTCCGCATTCGCTCCGCCCCAACCGAACGCCTCGCTTGGCCGTTCCACCGCGCGTGATTCCATCGCGAAATCCCGATAATCCGATCTCTGTCTCGTCGATCTTTCTCTCGTCTCAGCGGGCATGATGCCGTCATCTATTTCACGACGTCTGGGTAGTATTGCATGGTCTAGCAGCGTCACGGTGATGATGAAAGAATGGGTTCTTTCGATTTCACGTGAGGAGATGGGCATGGCCATGATCGCATGGGCCGTCCTGTGATGGTTGGAAGGAAAAACGATGAACGAGGGTGATCCGCGACAGAAAATGTGTGGGCCCGGTTGTTCGGCGGCTGTTAGAAGATATGGCACTTGGCTGAGCGGTGTGGTCTGGTTCCTCTGGACGGTGACCGGCCTGTGGGGAGGGCCGATTGCGGTCGGTGCCGCAGGTCCGATGGATCCTGGCGCAGTGAAGTGGCACCCCGGCCATTACTACGCGCCAATGAGTTTTATGCGGAATAACCCGAACATCATGGCGCACGTTTACAGTGAACTGAAGGCAACACCTGCCTTGCGCGGGCTACAGGTTCGGTATGAATGGCCTGAACTGGAGCCGGAAGAAGGTCGGTATGACTTTACCGTCATTGAGCAGGTGCTCACGGAATTAGCGTCGCAGGACAAACGGTTGGTTGTGCTCCTCGAATTGAAATCCTTTAAGCCCCAGGTTTCGCCAGTGCCATCGTATATGGCGACTGAACAATATGAGGGAGGCGCGTTCCCGTTCAGCAGTTTCGGCAAAGACGTGCCGCGCGGGAACAATCTCAAACTCTGGAACCCGCGGGTGCATGATCGTCTGGTGGCGCTCATCCGCGAGTTGGGGAAACGGTTCAACGGCCAGGCGCATTTCGAGGGGATCGGCCTACCGGAATCCTCCATGGGCCAACCGCTCGTGTCGGTTTCCAAGCAGGAGGTCGAGCGATTTTACGACAGCCTGCTCAGCGTGCAGCGGGAAATGCGCGCGGCGTTTCCGAACACGATGACCTACCAATTCGTGAACTACCCGCGCGAGATTTTACCGACATTCGTGGTCCGGATGCGAACGATCGGGACCGGCTTAGGCGGCCCGGATGTATTCATCGACGACCCAGGTTTGAACTTCGATCAACCGAATAAGCCCAAAGGGGTCTACCATTTTTATGCGCCGCTGGCGGGAATTGTGCCGCTGGCGCCGTCGGTGATGCAGTCGAATTACGACAATACGCGGCACGATGGAAAAGGGCGAGTGCCTACGGTTCCCGAGCTGCTGGCGTTCGCCCGGGACCGGTTGAAAGCCAATTATATCTTCTGGACCCGCGCTCCGAACTTCTATCCGAAGGTGCTGGAGTTGATGAATGGGCTCTCCACAGCGGCCGGTCCTTCCCATGGACTCGATTCGACCTGTCCGAAGGCCTATGCGTCATGCGTGGAGTAGGCGAGGGGGACAGTCCTGCTGCATCGACAAGTGCCGGTAGCGAAAGCTCCGAACTGTTCAGCCCGATGGTCGGGCTACGAATTGCCGCAGGCGGCCTTCAAGAGCCCGCCTGTGGCGGTGCCCTGCGTGGCGGTGGACCATTGGTTCGACGTGCCGGCGGAGCGCACGACGGTTCCGGCTCCCATCTGTCCGGAAAACCAGCTCGATTTGAGCGCCTGGCTCTTCTTGTTTTGGCAGTCGTATTCGCGTTCGGTGGCTTTCGACAAGACCGGGGCACCTCCACCTTCGGTCTGCGCGCTCTTGTAATTGAACAGGTCCAGCATGACGACCGTCTCGTCCGCCTTCTTGATGCTGGCGTAATCGGCGTAGTACACGTAGTTGTCCGTCTCGCCCATCTTGGCCCATTCTCCCATTGGCTTGATGCCGGAGCCGGCGCCACGGCCGCTTTCACCGCATGCAGCCAGACCCGCGTAGCAGAGCAGGACTACAAATAGTCGTACCAGCATCATTTCCCCCCGATCATTCCGCAACTTCCACTGTAACATGGCTTAAACGAATCTCGACGTGGGGCGATGCGCTACGTAGGCGCAAAGAGGAAACAGTGCGGTTCGCGCTTCCGGAGGGAGTCAACTGGCGAAGTGCTATTCTTGGGTCTTTCGTCGAAGCCGGTCGGTCAGGTCCTCATACACATATCGACGGTGACCAACGGCCATCAGGCGAATGGCGCGTGCTTTCTGGTCGGTGGCATAGACGATGCGAAAGCGGCGAACTCGATACGTTCGTAACCCGTCCAGTTCCCGCTGGAGCGGCTCTCCACATTCGGGATTCGCGGCAATGGCACGAATGGCTGACTTGATCAGTTGCTTGAGATCGGGATGGAGCACTCGGATCACCTCTGCCACATGTGGAGGGATGTCCGGACGGAAGGGGGTCACGCAGTGCGCCGCTTCTTGGCGGGCGTGAAGGGTTCGCCGAACACGTCTTCAAACGAGAGCCCTTTGTGTTTCGTTTTGTAAAAGGACCGGCTCTCGGCAATCTGGCTCATGAGTCCAGGATCACTCAGGACATCCAAGGTCTCTTTGAGGCGGGTATATTCATTGACATTAATCAAAATGGCAGCCGGACGGCCGTTCTTCGTGACGATGACTTCCTCCTCGCGCTCTTGTACCCCCGCCACGAGTTCAGGCAGGCGGGTTTTGACCTCCGACAACGACAGTGTTTTTGCCATGGTAGACCTCTTGTATGAGAGACCAGAATTCTGGTCTTTAGAATACAGCGACAGGCGGGGTGCCGTCAAATGAACGGGCCAGTGGTCGCTATGCGACGTGAGCGGGGGAGGGTGAATGTCAGGCGTACGAACTAAGGCGCAAGAGGCAGGCTGTCAAATGCCAGGAAGCTAGGTTGCGGTGAGTTCTTCACGCTGAGCAATCAGAAAAGACTCCTGACCCCTTTGTTTTTCCTTGTCAGTCCATCGGCCAGGCGCGTGCCGCAAAATGGGCCTATCAGAAAAGACTCCCGAACCATTTATCTCTTCGCCGCGAAATCTCCTGATGTTGATTTGCAAGACCTGCCTTCTTTGCCCTGATGAAATTCCCTCATTGACATGAAGCTGCAGCCGGGAGTATGAAATATCCGTGCTCTCACCCTCAGAGAGGAGGTCGCTGATGGAAGAGACCTCGGTCCACCGGATCTGATCGGCCCGCTGAACTGAACGCGGGGCGCTCGGCGAGTGAGTCAGCCCAATCTCCGACGGCCACGCCGCTCCCGTGTAAGGGAGCTCTTCACAACGCCCAGACCGAACAGGAGACAGTAAGCTGACGTGAGATGTGACACCGCCTGGTGTTGCGCAACGTTCCAGATCGAGCAGCCTTCAGCCCCTCAGTCGCGCGTGGCCTTGTCCGGTACCACAGCCACATAACGGTAGTCGGCGTCCCAAGCGCCGGCCACGGGCGGCTTGGATAGTTTCCCTCCTCCTTTTACGTCCAAGTCGCTCGTGACGTTTTTTCTTGTGATTCACCGCGAGATGCCGTCGGTTTCACTCGGTCAGCAAAGGCTTCTGGCTCGTTTGTTCTTATCCCTGTCTCACTCCTCAAGTCTTCTCATCTTGCTCGATGGCTCAAACAGACTCTGCACTGGACGTGTGAGCGACTTCGGATATAGCACCCACTTGACCAGATGGCTTGTGAGATAGCCGGGGTAACCCTGCTTGCCCAACCGGGGTGCGAGCCGGTTCCAGAGAGGGAGCTTATGCGCGAGATGGTGAGTCGAATGGGGAGAAGTGGATCCGCCGCCGTCGGTAACGGTAGTTGTAAGCGAGTCACAGGGATGCAGGAACGTCGACGGTGCATTGCCGAGGCGAGAAAAGAGTCCCGACCCGTTTGTTTCTGCGCGCAGTTCGAAATCGGCGACAACAATGGTGTGCCATCCGATTACCTGAATACCAGCGTCTCAGAGGGGGCCCCGGAAATTCGGACAGTGTGATAAGTGGTAGCCTGGCTTCACCCACGCCACCGAACGGTGGCGAACTAGAGGAGCACGGCGATGAAGAGAACGAGACGAAATCACGGCGCGGCATTCAAGGCCCAGGTGGCCTTGGCGGCGTGCAAGGGCGACAAGACGCTGGCCGAATTGGCGGAGCAGTTTCAGGTCCATCCCACGCAGATCACCGAATGGAAGCAACCATTGCTGGCGCGGGCCGCGGACGTGTTTGGCGGCACCAAGCCGACGTCCGACACGCCGGATCTCAAGGTCCTCCACGCGAAGATCGGCCAACTGGCGCTGGAGAATGATTGTTTAGAAGGGGCGCTCATCAAGGCGGGATTGTTGAGCGCACAACGATGATTAACCGAACCCATGCCCTGCCAGTCGTTCGGCAATGTCAGATCCTCGGGTTGTCTCGCTCGACGGCCTACTACCAGCCGACGCCGGTGTCAGGGGCGGAGTTGGCGCTGATGCGTCGGCTGGATGAACTCCACCTGCTTCATCCGTTTGCTGGCGCCCGCATGCTGCGTGATCTCTTGCGGCAAGAGGGCCAGGCCATTGGAAGGCGACATGTGGCGACCCTGATGCGACGCATGGGCCTGGAGGCCCTGTATCGCAAGCCGCGCACGAGCCACCGGCATCCGGCCCACACCATCTATCCCTATCTCCTCAGGGATCTGACGATCAGGCGCCCCAATCACGTCTGGGCGGCCGATATCACCTACAGTACGCCCAGCCAACGAAGCCCGCCTGTCTGGGGGTGAGTTGCTTGAG
>CAKKRE010000039.1 GCA_919902505.1 Nitrospiraceae bacterium | reverse complement strand
CCCGCATTATTCATGAGCGCTTCTGCTGCAATCGCGGATTCGCAGCTGCGACCAGCCTGTCGGCGGGCGGGCTCGCCGCTCGGTCGGTCGACATCCTGTTCACGGATGCCTTCCTCCCTCCCGGCTCCGCGCGCCCGTCTCGCTTCGCGACTCCGCACTTTCGCGACGAACCGTCATGAATAATGCGGGCTAGGAGCCTGTCCGACATTGAAACGAGAGAGGCAGATCTTGACGACTGATTCAGTGTGGGCTGCTCTGCGGCTCGATCGGCATCTCGACATCCCGCTATCTCTGGGCTTTTTGCTCCGCTTTCCGGCTGCCGCACGGCACCCGCAGCCGCTCACCGGGGCGTCGGCGGCGGCGCAGGGCCGTCCAGAGTTTCAGGACATTGTGCGTGGTGCAGATGAGCGCCCATTCGCCCCGCACCTGGCGCAGCCCGCGCAACAGGAACTGCCGGAAGCCGCGCCCCTGCTTGATCTGCCCAAACACCGGCTCCACGATGGCCTTCCGCCGCGCGTAGCGGGCCCGGCCGCGCTTCGTGCGGAGGGTGCGGCGCATCCGGTCGGCCACCGACAGGCCGACGGGGGGCCGGCCTCGAGGCGCGGCAGGCAGGGGGCGTCCATGAAGCTGGCGATCCGGTGGGATGAGAGGCTCACAGCCCAGCGCGGCCACGGCCTGGACGTTGGCCTCGCTGAAATAGCCCGCATCCATGCTCGCGGTCCGGGGCACGCGCCCCGTATTGGCGAGCACCTGGGTCAGGAGCGGCTGGGCTTGCTGCTTGTCATTCGACTCATCGGTGACCTCCGCCGCGACGATGATCTGCGCCGTCGCATCGACGGCCGCCTGGCAGTTGTACCCTTAGATCACGCTCCCCTTCGCCCCAGGGGCCGGCATGATCCGGCTCTCCGGGTCGGTGAAGTTGCGTTGGGCCTTCGGCGAGGGCACGGAGCTGAGCGGCTGCGCTGGCCGACCCCGGCGAGGCCTGTCCGTCTCATGGGCCGCGCGGGCAGCCTGCTGCACCGCAGCCTCCGCTTGTGCCTCCTGCTCCAACACCGCCTTGGCCGCGCGAATCGTCTGGAGCCGCTGCTCGCGGCGCGCCAACTCGGCGGGCAGTTCATCGCCTCGCCGGTCAGGACCGTAGGCCGCATCATCACGGGCATCGGCGGCCTCGGCCTGCTGGAGCAGGGCCTCGACCTCCGCCTGCAACCGCGCCTCCTCCTTGCCCATCCGCTCATAACTCATCGCCTTGTGTTTCGACGCGTTCGCCTGGACCTTGGTGCCATCCAGGGCGATGTGTCCCAGCGTGACCAACCCGGCCTTCTGGCAGAGCGTCAGCACCTGCACGAACAGGTCGGCCAGGGCCGCCAGATGCTGCTTCCGAAAGTCGCTGAGCGTCCGAAAATCCGGGCGCTGGTTCGCCGCCAGCACGCGAAAGGCCACGTCCTCTTCCAGTTCCCGGGCAATCTGCCGCGAGGCGGGAATGCCCACCGCGTAGGCATAGAGCAGCACCTTCACCAGCCGCTGCGGATGATACGGTGCCGTGCCACGGGTGACGCCGCCGTAGGTCCGCAGGATCGGCGTGAGCGTCAGCTCCTCCACGAGATCGGACAGGAAAAAGGCCAGATGCGCCTCGGGCAGCCAGTCGCGGGGCGATGGGGGCAACAGCCACAACTCATCGGGGTCATAGGGGCGAAAGGTGCGAGTCGTCATCAGATGGTCTCCAGGGATGACAATTACGTTATATTACTGATACATGACCTGGAGGGCCCATGCAAGCGGGATCTCGGGTCAATGTCGGACAGGCTCCTAGATAGAATATTGGATGGTGGACTTCGTTCCGGAGGGCTGGATGAGCACCCCCCGCCGCTTCAACTCCTCCAGGATCTGACGGGCAGCGGCGTCAAAATCCTGGGGGCCCGCGAAATGCAGATCGGTATTCGGCGGCGGTTCTTCCCCCGCCCTGCTCATGTGCACCGCAATCACCGGAGCCGGCTGAACCAGCGTCCGTATCATCTCGGCCATTCGCTGATAATTGATACCGAAGGTTTTGCTGGTGGACACGACAATGAGCCCCGTATCGATGAGCAACCTGGCAACCTCTCCATACCGGCGCACGCGCTCGGCGGCAAAGGACGGATCGGCCGCTGACAAATCCGCATCCAATCCCTGCAGCAGATTTTCACCTTCCAGCAGGTAGGCGTGGCGGCTATCGGCCACCAGCAGCGCCTCCACTCTTCGCGCAAGAAACGTCTTGCCTGTCTGGGCTGAACCGGTGAACAACACGATGGCGGCCCGATGCCCGTATTGCGTCGCGCGGTCCTCGGCCCGGACATCGCCTGTGAGCCACGCATATTCCCGCTGTCGTGCTTCCTCCCGCAGCCCTTCCTGCTCGTCGTGCACCAACTCGGTAATGATCCCGCCCCCGGCAATGTCGTACTCATCGACCAGCACGAACCGACCTGTGGCTTCGAATGAGGACGAGAGATCAAACGCGAGCGGCGATTTCACACGCAGGGTCAGTTCAGCGACCTGATTCTTGGCCACCGACTGACTCTCCTGAAGCTGGGCAAGATCGGCGGTATCGATAATCCGATGGATCGCGGCCACCTCGCAGGCGACCTCACGCGTGGCGAGGCGCAAGACGTACTTCCGCCCCTTCTCCAGCGGCCGCCTGCCCATCCAAAACAAGTTCACACGAACCGCCGTGGAAACGAGCGGAATGGTTTCCCGATGGGACGCGATTTCGCCACGCTCCACGAAAATCTGCTCGTCGAGCGTGATGCCGACCGATTGACCGGCCTGTGCCTCGCTCCGCGGTGGATCGACATTAAACCCTTCAATCGATTGCACGACGGCTGTTTTATTGGACGGCGAAAACACCAGTTGATCACCGACCTTCAGACGACCGGCTGTAATACGGCCGACCAGAATCCGCCGCGCATCGAACTTGTAGACGTCCTGCAATGGAAACCGGAGCGGCTGTTCCGAGCGAACCTGCTCTTTCTTGAACAGGGCCAACGTCTCCAGGACCGTAGGCCCCTGATACCAGTTCATATGGCTGCTGCGCGTCGCGATGTTGTCACCCATCTTCGCGCTGACCGGAATCATCTGTTGGGGAACCGCCCGGAACTGACCCAGAAATTCCCGATATTCTTTTTCGATCCCGTCGAACACATCCTGTCGATACCCGACCAGATCCATTTTATTGACCACCACCGCAAACTGCGTCACGCCCAGCAGCGACAGGAGATAGCCATGCTTCTTGGATTGCTCGCGCACGCCTTCCAACGCGTCGATGAGCAACAGCGCGGCTTCCGCCCGGGCCGCGCCCGAGATCATGTTTTTCAAAAACTCTTTGTGCCCCGGTGCGTCGATAATGATGTACTGCCGCCCGTTCCAGATAAAGAAGGTGCGCGCCGTATCGATCGTGATGCCCTGTTCCTGCTCCTCAAGAAACGCGTCGAACAGGAATGCATACTCAAATTCCTTGCCCTGCTGGCGGCAGATCGCCTGCACCTTTTCCACTTTGCCTTCAGGCAGAGAGCCGGTATCGGCATAGAGTCGTCCCACCAGCGTGGACTTCCCGTGATCCACATGGCCCACGATGACGATGTTGAGACTCTCTTGCGGCTTGCTCTGGTCGTGCTGTGTCATATGATTCACTCGTTCAATGGAACCCCGGTTCATGATCGTGATCGTTCGAATGCTCGACAGCTATCCCGCCGGCGTGGGCCGCCTCACATGTACCCCTTCTTCCGAAGCATCTCCATGCCTCGCCCCGCGTCCTGCGCGCGCCCGGCCCGCTCGGCCACATTGGTCCCGCGGAGTTCCGCGATAATCTCATCCACCGTCTTCGCTGTGGATTTGATCGGCATGGTGCAGGGCGCACAGCCCAAGCTTCGATAACGTGTGCCATCCCCCCGGTCCAGGTATAGATCCATGAAGGGAATGTTCTCATGCTTGATATATTCCCAGATGTTGATCTCGGTCCAATCGAGAAGCGGATGAATCCGGATATGCGTGCCCGGCGGAAAGGTGGTCTTGAACTGATCCCATAGTTCCGGCGGCTGGTCGCGAAAATCCCAATCTCCGTGTTTGTCGCGCGGAGAAAAATATCGTTCCTTGGCCCTGGTGCTGTCTTCATCCGCCCGAACACCGAGAATAATGCCGGTGTAGCCCTTGTCTTCGACCAGATTCTTCATGGCCGTTGTCTTTAAGGCGGTACAGCAGACATCACGCCCGAGCGTATGGTTCATCCCGGCGGCCAGGGCTTCTTTGTTCTGGCCCACCACCAGATTGAGGCGCCACTCGCGGGCAATCCGGTCGCGATATTCGATCATCGCAGGAATCTTGTAACTCGTATCCACGTGGAGCAAGGGAAACGGCACATGCCCGAAAAAGGCCTTGCGGGCCAGCCACAAGAGCACCGTCGAATCCTTCCCCATCGACCAGAGCATGGCGAGGTGATTGAAATGCTTGTAGGCTTCCCGAAGGATATAGACGCTTTGATCTTCGAGTTGACGCAAATGTTTCATGGTTCACACTCTTCCGTTTACGCTGAAATGCCGACCTTCGGCGCGTTTCCCGCGCTTGATCCGGCGACCGCCACTAATTCAGCCAGCTTGGCCTTGGCCTGACCGGACTCCAACGCGCTTCTGGCGGCCCCAAGATTTCCAGTAATCGACGTCCCCTTGCCGGCTGCATAGAGCAACATGGCCGCATTGAGGAGGACCCAGTCCCGTTGCCCGCCCTGAATTTCGTTGGCGAGGAGCCGCTTGATCAGATCGGCCTCCCGCTCCCGCTGCTCGACCGGGAAGCCGGCCATTTCGCGGAAGGTCGCCATCGACAAGCCCGCATCCTTCGGCTGGAAAGTGAACGGAGTGATGCGCTCGTCCTTGAGTTCCAAGAGCCGCGTGGAATTGCCGATCGAGAGTTCCGGATCCCCTTCGACCCCGCGAATCACCAATGCACGGGGACAACTCAACATACGCAGCGCCTCGATCGTCTTTTCGAAGTAAGGCGGATGCGACAGCCCGATCACCTGCGAGGTCGCGCGGGCAGGGTTGAGCATACGGGCCACGGGATGAAAGAAATTGCGCACGCCCAACTCCTGTCTCATTTCCAGAAACCGGCTCACCGGGGGGTGATACAGCGCCAGGTCCAGGTACGCGAATCCCTTCTTTTCCAATTCGGCTCCGACCGACTTGGCGGTCATATCGACAGGAATGCCCAAGAGCTTCAGCACCGACGAAATCCCGAGGCGATCCGGAGGCCCATCCACTCCGTGCAGCAGTAACACCGCTCCGGCGGCTGCTGCAACAATGGCAGCGGGAAGGATGGCATGAAAGGTTTCCCGTTTCCCCGCATAGACGGGCACATCGACGACTCCGAGCCCGGAACGGACCGGCACCGGCGGCACATATTGACGCGCGGTCGCAGTGAAGGCCGCTAATTCCGTGACGGATTCCGACTTAAACCGCATGGCCGTGAGAAACGCGCCAATCTGCGCAGGCGTTGCGGTTCCCTCGATCATGAGGCGCATGGCCTGCTTGGCTTCTTCCCACGTGAGATCTTTGGATGTCTTTTGACCTTTAGCGACTTTGGCGAGCAGATGTTGCATGGATGGTAATGACCTTGTCTAATTTCAGGGTGACGATGATGATGTTACTTGTGCAGCCCGCACTCGGTCTTGCCGAAATTCTTCCACCGACCGGAACGCGGATCGTCTCCCGGAAGGACAGGCGCCGTACAATGGGTACAGCCGATGCTGGGGTAATTGCGGTCGTGTAACGTGTTATAGGGCACCTCATGGAGCTGCAGATACGTCCAGACGTTTTCACTGCTCCATCGGGCCAGGGGATTCACTTTGACCAAGTTGAATTTCTTGTCCCACTCGATCAGCCCGGCGTTCGCCCTTGTGGGAGCCTGGTCTCGCCGGATTCCGGTGATCCAGGCCGAGTACTCGCCGAGAATACGAGTGAGCGGTTCGATTTTCCGGAGCTCACAGCATTGGTCCGGCCTGCTGGCCCACAACATGGCGCCGTGCTGGGCAGCCTGCTGTTCCGGCGTCAACAGGGCCTTCATTTGAATGACCTGCGCCGGCTTCAACCCGTACCGCGCGATAATGCGATCGCGCACGTCGAAGGTTTCGGGAAACAGAAAATCCGTATCCAGATAAAAAAGCGGTGCGTCCGGATCGATGCGATGCACCATGTCCACCAGGGCAACATCTTCCGCCCCGAAACTGCAGGCCAGCACAATGCGCTGCCGGTACGTCTTCAACGCGTACTCCAGCAGGTCCCATGGCTGCTGAGATTCAAACGAATCACTCAGTGCCTTCAGCTCTGCGTCGGAGGGTCGTGCAGCCGGCTTCTCTGTTTCTTTCACCCTTCTTACCCCTCGACCTTTTCTACAAGAATTTTGAAATGCTTGGCCTCAGGTTCCAACGGCCCCTCGTCGAGGATCTTGTGTCCGTCGTTTCGCAAGCTCATCGGCACATTGCGAATGGGCTCTCCGGCGTCGAGCCAGACTTCCAGCTGCTCGCCGTTGTCCATCATTTCCAATTTCAATTTCGTCTTCACATAATTCATCGGGCAGGCCACGCCGCGCAAATCGTACACCGGCGCCTGAGCCGCGGCAACGGGTGCAGGCGAAGCAGGCACCGCAGCAGGAGCTGCAGTCGGCACGGCTTCTTCCTTCACCTGGGCCAACTTCAGATCTTTGCCCATTTGTTCCGTGGCCGCCCGACAGACAGCGAGAAACCGCTTGGCGAAGGCCATTTTCTCCGTCGCCGCCTCGGCAGTCGCATCCTTAGAACCAAGGTCGCCGACTTGCACGCCAAGATTCTTATAGGTGGCCGGGACGATGCCCTTGCTGGCCAGTCGTTGATCGAACTCCTGGAAGGTTTCGGCATCGGTGGCCGGATCGAGGCCTTCGGTCACCAAAAGACCTTTCGCCGCCGCCAGTACCGCCCGATACGACTTATTCACCGACAAGGCATACTGATGCTTCTCGACCAGCAATTTCGCCTGATAGAGTTCCTGATCGGCCTCTAACATACGGTCGTCGATCATCTCCAAGGCGCCACCCGCGCACTCGCCGGGGCCTAGATCCTCCAGCACGAATTCCGCCTCACCTTCCCAGTCGTAGTAATAGGTCGAGTCCTGCTCGTACGGCGGAACGATCGTGTAGGGAATGAGTTCGTCCTTGAGCACATTCTTCCCGACACGCGTAATGAACGACTGGAGGCTCTCACCTGCCTTCCGATCCCGACGATAGACGTCGACCAGATGGCGCACCGCCGCTGGAACACTCTTCGCCGGCAATTTGACCGCCAATTGTCCGATCTTCGGCGTGCCGTCCACATGCCCGCCGAGATGCAGTTCGTAATGCGGCGCCGTGTGTTCGCCAAGACGTTTGCCGACTCCGTGCAACCCGATGGTGGCGATATGGTGCTGGGCGCAGGAATTGTGGCACCCGCTGATCTTGACGCTCACATCCCGAAGATCTTCCGGGACTTGGCCGGCGGGAAACACTTCCGCCAGCGCCCTGGCCATGCCCTTAGACGAGGTAATTCCCAATCCGCAGGTGTCGGTGCCCGGGCAGGCGATGATGTCTTCGACGAGCTCTGCGCCAGGATCGCCCAAACTGTGCTGCACCAGTTCCTGATAGAACTCCTCCAGCCGCCCCTCGGGAATCCACCGGATGACCATGTTCTGATTGATGGTCGTCCGAATATTGCCGTTCGAATACCGTTCGGCCAAGTCTGCGATGACCCACATTTGGTCGCCCGTCAGATCGCCCATCGGCAACTTGATTGCCGCCGTCACAAAACCCGCTTGCCGCTGTGGCACGACATTCGTGCGCCTCCAGGCCTGGAACGCGGAGACCTGGCCATTGAGTGACACGGCACCATCCCCGCTACCGTTGCCGTTGCCGTTGCCATGACCGTTGGACAGGACGCCTGACTTGGTCGGCATAATGAGCGGCGGCGCATCGGCATAGTCCAGCAGCTTGATCGGCTCGTGCGTCGGCACGGCATAGCCCATGGCCGCGTAGGCCGCTTCCCAGCGACGCTTGAATTCGTCGAAGCCGAGCTTCTCGATGACGAACTTCATGCGGGCCTTGTTGCGATTCTTGCGGTTCCCGAGCGTGTCGAACACCTTGATCACCGCCTCGATGGTCGGGAGTAATTCGTCCATCGGCGTAAATTCTCGTAACACCTGGGCCATGCGCGGCGTCGAGCCCAATCCACCGCCCGCCACCATCCGGAAACCGATGGTTCCGTCGGCCCGCTTCGCCGCGAGCAACCCGATGTCGTGGATGGGTGTGAGCGCGCAATCCTGCCGACATCCGGACAGCGCAATCTTGAACTTGCGCGGGAGACTCTGATTCAGCGGATTGCGCAGCAGATGATAGGCCACCGTCTTCGCGTATGGCGTGACATCGAACACTTCGCCTTGGCACACGCCCGCCAGATGACAGGCCGTGACGTTCCGTACCGTATTCGCGCAGGCCTCACGCGTGGTCAACCCCACGGAGGCCATCAGACGCATCATCTCGGGGACATGCTTGAGCTCCACAAAGTGCAGCTGAATATCCTGCCGTGTGGTGACATGGCCCACACCTGTGGCGTACTGATCGGCAAGGTCGGCCACTTGCCGCAATTGATTCCCTGTCAGCCCTCCAAACGGGATCTTAATCCGCACCATCTGGACACCAGGCTGCCGCTGGCCGTAAATGCCATATTGCAGCCGGAAGGGCTTGAAGATGTCGGTGGAGAGGTCTCCACCCAGGACACGTTGGGCTTCCGCTTCAAACGTTTCGATCTCTTCGACTATATGGGCCGGAATAGGCTCCGTTTTAATCGCTGGACGGAGAGCCACTGTATTGGGAGTCATCATGACGACCTCGTCGGTTGGGAAGTATTGTGCGTATGCATGATTCAGGCTGCTTCAAATGTGGTACATCAACGTGTGCTGCGCGTCGAGGGCCCGCTGGCGCTTGGCCAACTCCTCGACCGTGACTTCCGAAAGAACACTCCATTCCGCCCGTTTCACGCGCTCCCAAATGTGGGCGAGCAGCGCCTCCTGCTTGCCCCCACGCGAAGACGAATGTTTCGGACCGGCCTCTCCATTTGTCGTGAGAAGCGGGCCCTCTAGCGCATCGAGAATGTCCGCCACGGAGAGCTCCGAAGGCTTACGACTCAACACGTACCCGCCTTGAGCCCCGCGCTGACTTGTCACCACCCCGGCTTTTTTCATCGCATGCAGCACCTGCTCGAGGAATCTGGCCGGAATCGCCTGTCGTTTGGCAATCGACTTGGCGCACACCGGCTGTTCGGCATGGTGGAGCGCAAGATCCACGGCGGCAATAATTCCGTAGGTCGCTCGAAGGCTCACCTTCATTTGCGAGTATTCCGATGGGGATTCATGGATCTCTATACCTTGCGCGCAACTTTCCTGTCAAGCAAGGGTAGAAGCACATCAAACCATCATGCCGTTGGGAACCACGCGCTCGTGACCTGCCTGAGACAGCCACCCGTGCGAGCGATTCATATTGAAGAACCGTGGCTCGTCAGTGCAGTGCCTTCAGCCGCGATGAAATGGTGATAGAAGCCAGTCACAACCGCGCCCGCGCACCATGCGTTCACCCCTGTCGTCCGCGCGTCATTACAATGCATTTTTCGTCATTGACATCATCTAGGGGCTGAGCAATAATCCCGCCCTCTTCTTCCTCGGTACCTTCATGACGCTGCGTTCATCGACATTTAATATTCTCTTGCTCAGCACAGACAGCGAGATCCAGGCACACTACAAGAACCTGTTCGGCGAGCAAGCGGTCACCATCGGCCGTGACGGATTGTCGCTTCCGAAGGACCCGGCAAAGCGTGCGTGCGATGCCGTCATCGTGGAATCGAAAGCACAGTCTGCTGCAGACCTTGGGAAACTGCTTGGCGGGATTGATCCTGCGCGCACGCTCTTGGTCGTAGGCTCTCGAACCGTACTGAAACGGACGGCCACGTCGCTCCACGCGGCCAAAGCCCCCAAGGCAGACCTGTCGCTATCCAATGGAAATGCACCGGGGCAATCGGTCTGCCTGGAATCTTTTCTGGAACATAAAGTCGGCGATTTCGTCAAAGGGATGCGCAACGGCTCGGGAAGAAACCTCCATCCGATGCTGATCGCCGCCGTCGAACGCCCGTTGATCTTGCTGACCCTGCGGGAGACCAAGGGGAACCAGATTCAAGCCGCAGAGCTGCTCGGACTGAATCGAAATACGCTGAGAAAAAAGATTCTCGATCTGGATATTCCGGTCAAACGCGCCAGGGCGAGCTAGATTCGCGCGCAACTCAGCTCATCAGCACCTCACCAGAGGCGTAGAATCTGTACGCCCATATATCCACCGGTCGCCAACCACCAACGGAGGGAAGCAATGACCAAGGAAGAATTGATCGCGAAAATGGCGAACAGCGCCGGAATCACCAAGGTCGCCGCGACAGTGGCACTCGAAGCCTTCACCGGAGCAGTCACCACGTCGCTTAAGAAGGGAAAACGCGTGACGCTGGTGAATTTCGGAACGTTCACGATTTCAAAACGCAAGGCCAGGATGGGACGCAATCCACGAACCGGCGAAGCCTTGAAGATTCCTGCCGCCCGCATTCCCAAGTTTTCGGCCGGCAAAGAACTCAAAGCAGCGGTCAAGTAGACCTTTGCTGACAAGCCCGACGGCGCCTGACCGGTGAGGCAGGTTCTCCTTCTGGAAGGCAGAGAGAAAAGCCTGTCTTGCCGCCGGGTTTCCTTGACACTCCTGGTGAGGCTGTATTAGCATCGCCGGGCGATAGGCGCGTAGCTCAGGGGGAGAGCGCTACCTTGACACGGTAGAGGTCGACGGTTCAAGACCGTCCGCGCCTACCATTTTCGTTTGCGCACACAGTTCGTGATCCGACTACCGGCAGCATGGTGGTCGGCACGGCGTTGTATTTTTTGTAGGATTGACCGGAGTGGCCTCACAGCTCATTCACATTACCCTTCCTGACGGAACTCGAAAACAAGTACCAGCAGGATGCACCGTCCGAGAGGCCCTCACTCCGGAAGGTGGACGCCTCGACGCCAAGGTGTTGGCAGCCAAGATCAACGGCGAGCCAATGGACCTGTCACGGCCGTTGGAGCAGGACGCCACCATCGAGCCCCTGACCTTCGAGTCTGCCGAAGGGCGCGAGGTCTATCGCCACAGCAGCACCCACATCATGGCGCAGGCCGTGAAGGAAGTGTTCCCGACGGCCCAGCTCACGATCGGCCCGGCATTGGACGATGGGTTCTATTACGACTTCGCTTTCGACCGCCCGTTCACGCCTGAAGATTTGGAAAAGATCGAGGCGCGCGCCATTGAGATTATGAAACGTGGCCTGACGGTTACCCGCAGCGAGCTGTCCAAGCAGGACGCCATCAAATTTTTCCAGGAACGCGGGGAAGGCTACAAAGTCGAGCTGATCAACGGCTTCGACGATGCCTCGCCTATTTCCCTCTACCGTCAGGGGGAATTCGTCGACCTCTGCCGCGGGCCGCACCTCCCCACGACCGGGTATGTGGGCGCGTTCAAATTGCTGTCAACCGGAGGCGCCTATTGGCGTGGTGACGAGCGGAACCCGATGCTGCAGCGGGTCTATGGCACGTCCTTCCCGACCAAAAAAGAACTCGATGCCCATCTCGCGAAGTTAGAAGAGATCAAGCGCCGCGACCATCGGAAACTCGGCAAGGAGCTCGACCTGATTACGATTCAGGACGAGATCGGTCCCGGCTTGGTGCTGTGGCACCCCAAGGGCTCGCTGATCCGGCTGCTCATCGAAAACTTCTGGCGGGAGCAACATATCAAGGACGGCTACGACCTGGTGTATTCACCTCATGTCGCCCGGCTGGACCTGTGGAAGACCAGCGGCCACGTCGATTACTACCGCGAAAACATGTTCGCCTCGATGAAGCTGGAAGGCAGCGAGTATCAACTCAAGCCGATGAACTGCCCCTTCCATATCATGATCTACAAATCCCACATGCGAAGTTATCGGGATTTGCCGATCCGTTATGGCGAATTAGGTACCGTCTACCGCTATGAACGCACGGGTGTGCTGCACGGCCTGCTGCGTGTCCGCGGGTTTACCCAAGACGATGCGCATCTGTTTTGCCGGCCCGATCAGATCGAGGCCGAAGTCAGCCGCGTACTGGACTTTACATTTTTCGTCCTCGGCACCTTCGGCTTTACAGAGTTTGAAGTGTATCTTTCGACCCGCCCGGAGAAATCCGTCGGCTCCGAAGAAAACTGGACCATCGCCACCAATGCGCTGGAAGCTGCGCTCAAGAGCCGCGGTGTGGCCTACGAAGTGGATCCCGGCGAAGGGGTCTTCTATGGCCCGAAGATCGATATCAAAATTAAAGACGTCCTCGGCCGCTCCTGGCAATGCTCGACGGTCCAGGTCGACTTCAACAATCCGGAGCGGTTCAAGCTGGCATACACAGGCGAAGACGGCAAGGCGCATCAGCCGATCATGATTCATCGGGCGCTCATGGGCTCCATCGAACGCTTCTTCGGCATCCTGATCGAGCACTATGCGGGCGCCTTCCCGACCTGGCTGGCCCCCGTACAGGCGGTGGTCCTCACGATCACGGACAACCAGCAGGAATTTGCAGCGAAGATCGTCTCCACGCTCAAGAGTCACGGCTTTCGAGTTGAGGCGGACATCCGCAACGAGAAGATCGGCTTTAAGATCCGCGAGGCGGAAAAGAACAAGATTCCCTATATGCTGGTCGTGGGAGACAAGGAAGTGCAGAGTGGCATGGTGTCGGTTCGCGGCCGGAGTGGCGCGAATCACGGGAGCCTGCCGATTGAAGCGTTCCTGGAACTCCTTCGCACAGATGCGAATCAAACATTGCGTCAAACGGCAACCCACTCACAAACGAGGTGACCTATCGTCCCTAAATTACGCGTAAACCGGGAAATCAGGATTCGGGAAGTTCGAGTCATCGGTCCTGAAGGCGAGCAACTAGGAATACTGCCGACCGTAGAGGCCTTTAACAAGGCCCAGGAGGGGGGCTACGACCTTGTTGAGGTGGCTCCGACCTCGCAGCCGCCGGTTTGCCGCATCATGGACTATGGGAAGTACAAATTCGAACTCAGCAAGAAAGATCACCAGAGCCGGCGTCACCAGAAGTCTACGCAGGTCAAAGAGATTAAGCTTCGTCCCCGCACCGACAAGCATGACCTCGAGATCAAGATCCGCCAGATCAAGGAATTTCTGGCCGACGGCAACAAGACCAAAGTGACGTTGACCTATCGCGGACGCGAAATGGCCAATCAGGAGATGGGCCGAACAATGATGGCCAGCGTCATTAAGGAATGTACGGAAGCAGGGACCGTGGAGTTTGCGCCACGAATGGAAGGGCGGAGCCTGATCATGATTTTGGCTCCCAAATAGTGTGCCGAGTGCACACAAGGAAGGAATGAGAGCATGAAAATAAAAATGAAAACCCACAGTGGCGCGAAGAAGCGGTTTCGACGCACAGGAACGGGGAAGCTGGTTCGTCGGAAGGCCGGCGGTCGGCATTTGCTCACCGGGAAGCCGCGCGACCGCAAGCGGAACCTGAAGGGGGCCGTTGAGGTGTCCTCCGCCTCGACCCCAGCACTGAACCGCATCCTTCCGCAGTAACGACGATTGTGCCGTGAACAGGATCTGAAAAAGGAGTAGCTCCCGATGCCTCGTACAAAAGGTGGTCCAAAAACACGACAGCGGCGAAAGAAGCGCCTGAAACTGGCGAAAGGCCAGTATGGCGCGAAGAGCCGGCTGTTCCGAACAGCAACCGAATCGGTCGACAAGGGGCAGGCCTATGCCTACGTCGGACGAAAGAATCGCAAGCGCGATTTCCGCCAGCTCTGGATCGCACGCATCAGCGCTGCGACCCGCCTGCATGGCATCGCGTATAGCCGCTTCATGAACGCCCTGAAGAAGGCGAATATCCTGCTGGATCGGAAAGTGTTGTCCGATATGGCGATCCGGGATATGGCGGGATTTGAGAAACTCGTCGGGGTGGCCAAGCAGCAACTCGCAACTGCCGCGAGCTAACGGTTACGTCCGCACGAACGTTCTGTGGCGGGAGAATCCTGATCGAACGGATTCTCCCGTCACACATCTTCCAGTAGTCGATCGATCTCCAACTCCAGCGCCACCGCCGGGACCCCGATTTGCCAGTGCTCCAGCACCTCGGGGTGCACCTCGCCCAACAACCCAATGACCCGACCATTCGATACGATCTTCCCCGCTCGACCATCGAGAAATGAGGGATGATCCACCGGCTCCAGGGTAAAGGGGCGATCCAGGTAATACAGCAGCAGATCCAGACAGGAATGAATTTCTGAGAAGTGCGCGCCGGCATGGGCAATCACGGCACCCAACATCGTCACGGTCCGGGATCCGACATCGGCACTCGCATCAGGAATAGCCACTTCCCCGACCTCAAACATGCGATGCGGATAGAAGGCCCGGCTTGAATTGGTTTCCACCTGCAACAACGATGGCGTAATCCACTGGCGCAGGCAGGAGTAGCTGAGAGACATCACGTTATCCACTTCCACCACCTTCGCCCACTCGGTGCCATCCAGACGCATGCGTGTGCAAAAGTCCTGATGAGAGCCCATGATGTTGGAAATAATTTCCTGGAATTCCAGACCCACCATGAGATGCCGAACCCGGTCGGCCATCTGTTCCAAACGCGACAGCCCACCCACCGTAAACTGCGAGGGCATGACGGGGGCAAACCTGGCGTATCCCTGACTGATGGCCACATCCTCCACCACATCGACCGTATGCAGCAGATCGTTCCGGTAGGGCGGTAGTTGCACAGCCACCTTTTGCCCGGCCGACTTTACGGTGTACCCATAGGACTTCAGCGCCGAGGTGACTTCCTTGCCTCCCAGGGCCTCCCCCAACGCCGACTCGATGGCCTTGAGAGGAATGGTCCGGGGTGCCCCGAAATCGATCGGTGTACTCCACCGCCGCCCGAAGTCGGTTTTCACCGGCGAGTGAATTTCGACCGGCGTAATCACCGCGCCGCGATCCGCGAGATTGGCGGCAAAAACATTCAGCGTCAGCGCGACCATCGAAAGATCGGTCCCCGTCACTTCGACGAACAATTCATGATCCCCGACCTGGACCTCGCCGATTTCCCGGCTGTTGATGATCGGGGGGAAGGACAACACCTGCCCCTTGGCGTCCCGCAGCACAGGGAGCCGGTCGTGGCCACCGACAATGCCGCCATACTCCACGCCTTTGGGATGAACCATGAGGATCTCCCGCAGCGTCATCATGGTTTCCATGCCGAGCGGCGTGAACCGCACGTCGTCCGGCTTGACCAGATCGTATGAGACGGGGAACACGATGGGAGCCAAACGGTATAAGCCGATCGAGACCGACCGCCGCTTGCGCCCAAAAATATCGGCTAACTTTTCCTGCGTTTGGATGAGCTGCGTCAGGCCGGATGCCGTCACGCGATACCCGACCGCCGTGCAAGCGGCCACGTAGGGACGAACCTGGTCCATTCCCTGCGCCACAACCAGCTTCCCCGCGACTCCCTTCGGCTTCTTGAAGAAGGGATAGGAAATCGCCGAGCCACGCTGCTTGATCCGGATCTGCCTGGCGATGCCTTCACAACACCACAAGTCCGGACGATTGCTGTCTTGCAACTCGATCCGCAGCTCGCCGGTCTCTGAATTGTGCCCCTTCAGCTCTCCCTTCACCAACATCAGCCATTGTTCAAGCTGATCGAGCGGAATCCGCGCCGGCTTTTCGTCCTGGCCGGCAATCAAGGCTTCGAGATCGTCTCGTTGAAGGGAAATCGTGGGCATTGTGTCGTCGTCCTAAAAACTTCCCCGCATGGTGCGAATGAATTCGAGGTCGGCCGAGAACAAATCGCGAATGTCGTGAATCCCTAGCGCCACCATCGCCATACGATCGAGGCCAAGGCCCCAGGCAATGACCGGCACAGAGACACCGAGCGGGGTCGTCACTTCAGGCCGGAATAATCCGGCGCCGCCCAATTCCATCCACCCAAGCTTCGGATGGCGCACATGCATTTCGACCGACGGCTCGGTGAACGGGAAATAGGCCGGTAGAAATTTGACTTCTTTGGCTTGCGCCACTTCCCGGGCGAACAAATTCAGCAATCCGAGCAGGGTCCGGAAATTGATATCCGAACCTAACACGATGCCTTCCACCTGAAAGAAGTCGGTGGCATGGGTCGCGTCCACCTGGTCGTAACGAAAGCAGCGGGCGATCGAAAAATATTTCCCCGGCACGGACGCGCCGGCCGCCAATGTCCTCGCCGACACCGCGGTGCCTTGACTCCGCAACACCAGCCGTTTCGCCCGCTCGGCATCGAAGGCATAGCCCCAACCCGTCGATCCGGCTCCCGTCCCTTTTTCATGCACCTGCGTCACCTGCGTCAGGTACGGCTCGGCGATCGTGCGAGCATGGGTGGGATTTTTCACAAAATAGACATCATGAATGTCACGCGCGGGATGAAACTGCGGCATGAACAGCGCGTCCATATTCCAGAACTCGGTTTCGACGAGGGTCCCGCGCATTTCCTGGAAGCCCATACTGACCAGCTTAAGTTTCACGAGATCCAGAAACTCGCGATAGGGATGGCGCTTCCCGGCCGCGATTCTCGGGGCCCGCAAACTGATCGTGTATTTCCGAAACCGTTTCGTCCGCCAGGCACCTTCCTTCAGCAACTCCGGCGTCAGCTGCGAGACTTCCTCCGCCACACCATCGCGCGACAGCTGCTCCGCCACCTCCTGCCCGGCAGGGGTCAATACAAATGACCGGGTTACCCGCTCATCGATCCGGAACGGCTCTCGCGCATTCCCGCGCTTCACCGCATGTTGCTGGAGCACGCTCCGAAGCGGTTCGGAAAAAGACTGCAACTCCCGCTGGCCGCTCCGCAATTCCTGCAGCAACGAGCGCATGGCCTCGGCCGTCGCACTGTTGCGGCCGGTGCTCTCAATACAACCGCCTTGGACGATCAGGATCGCACCCTCTTTCTTGAGGGTGCCGACCGCCTTGCTCACATCGGAGGGCTCGAGTGCTTCCTTGGCCTGAATGTCCTGAATCGTGAGACGTTTCCCCGTCTGGCCGGCTTCCCGCGCCGCTGAGAGCACTCGTTCAATCGGGGTGTACTTCTCGAAAAACAATTCGCCGATCGGGGTGAGAGACGCGATATGCGCGACGGTTTCAGCCTGCACGGCGATCAACGATTTGGCCAGCAGCCATTCGACGGCCATGCTCAACTGCGACGGTTCCAGGCCGGTGGATTCCGCAAGTTGATCGAGCGTAGGAGGCGCGTCCGGCTGCCGGGTCAACGCCAGCAGGACTTTGCTTTCGAGGGGATGAAGATTATCCATGAACAAGGGTGTGGTCCGACGCCTCTTCTATCGGTGAGCGGTTGCAACCCTCGCGGTGCGAGCGGCAGGCTCATGTCCGGCTCTGAGCGCCGTAATGGCAGCGGCATAGTCATCCGTGGAAAATACGGCCGACCCCGCAACCAGCACCTCGGCGCCGGCGGCGAGAATCTCTTTCACGTTGTCCGGCTTCACACCTCCGTCTACCTCCAGAAGCGCCCGGCTCCCGGTGCGATCGATCAGAGCCCTGACCTCGGCGATCTTGTGTAACGACGAGGCAATAAACTTCTGCCCGCCGAATCCGGGATTCACGGACATGATGAGGATGAGATCGGCATCGCGGACGATTTCCGACAGGGTACCGGCCGGCGTGGCAGGATTCAACGTCACACCCGCCTTCACGCCCCGCTCTTTGATCGATTGCACCGTCCGGTGCAGGTGCGGGCAGGTTTCCACATGTACGGTCAGATAGTCGGCACCCGCTTCGGCAAACTCCCCGATGAACGCATCCGGATTCGTCATCATCAGATGCACATCCAACGGCAAGGTGGTGACTTTTCTCAAGGCTTCGACGATCGGCGGTCCGACCGTCAGGTTCGGCACGAAGTGCCCGTCCATGACATCGATGTGCAACCAGTCGGCTCCGGCGTCCTCCACCCGCGCCACTTCTTCGGCCAGGCGCGCGAAATCCGCCGACAAAATGGAGGGGGCAATACGTACCGTCCGACCGGCCATTACTCGCTCCTCCGCACGCGGGCGGCGAAAAACAGATCCATCCTGTTCCTATTGGTCATCGTAGACAGATCCCCTTGAGGGGTCACGAACGGCAGTCCGGCCGGGGGCAACCAGGGCGCGATCGACTCACGCTGAAATTGATGATGAGCCTGACAAAACTCGTCGATAATCGACTCGGTTTCTTCCGGTTCGATCGAGCAGGTACTATAGACCAACACCCCTCCAGGCCGCAAGAGACGGCTCGTCGTCGCAAGCAATTCCACCTGCATCTGTCGATGCTGCGCGATGGACTCCGGCGTCTTATACCACTTCCCTTCCGGATGACGCCGCAACACACCGAGGCCGCTGCACGGAGCATCCAGCAGAATGCGGTCGAACGGTCGGGACAACATCGGATGGGACACGATCCCTGCACCGACCAGCGCGCGCAAATCGCCGTCCAAGGGCGTCAGGATCTTCACTCCGAGACGACGGCAATTGGCCATCACAAGATCGAGTCGCGTTGTGGCCCGGTCCACCGCCACGATCTCTCCCCGATTCTCCATGAGCGCCGCCAGGTGGGTGGCCTTTCCACCCGGCGCCGCGCAGGCGTCCAGCACCCGTTGCCCCGGCTGCACATCCAGCAACAACGGAATCAGCTGCCCGGCTTCATCCTCCACATAGAACCGTCCCTCCGCGTATCCCGGCAGCTCGATGACCGAGCAGGAGCGAGACAGTTGAATGCCAACTTCGCTGATCGACGTCGCGTCGGCCTCCACCTGCGCCGCAGCCAAGTCGGCCAACAATGCCGCGCGGGATGTTCGAAGCGTATTCACACGCAGCGTCAGCGGAGGCACCTCTACCGACGCACGACACAAGACCTCAGCGCGCTCGGCCCCCAAGCGACGACACCACCGCTCCACGAGCCAGGCCGGACAGGAATACCGCACAGCCAAGGCCACAACGGGATCGCTTCCCGCATCGGGCCAGGCCGGCTCGGGTGATCGCAGCAGAGCCCTCAGCACCGCATTCACAAAGCCGCTCCAATCCCGACCCAGACGACGGCTCTGCTGCTTCGTCATCTGCACAGACTCATTCACGGCGGCAGAATCAGGCACCCGATCTAAGTACAGGAGTTGATAGGCCCCGAGGCGCAGAATGGTCTGAACCAGGGTGGGAAGTTTCGCGATGCGCCGATCCGACAACAGACCCAAGCGCCAGTCGAGAGTGGCCCGATACCGCAACACGCCGCGCACGAGCTCGACCATGAAGGCCCGATCGCGCAGATCTAGCGACTCACGTGAGGAGACCTGATCGAACAGGTCGTCTCCCAACAAGCCCGCCTTGTCGATCGCCAGTAACGCCTTCATGGCGGCGCGGCGCCCGGCAGATACAATCCCGCCCGATTGTGACGGGGGAAGCTCAGATGCCATGTTCGGAAAGGATGATCATACCGAGAAGGTCGTCGATAGAATGCGAATGACAGGCCCGCGATTAGCGTTGTAATGGAGGGATAGCTTGCAGCTTGAGGCCCTCGGCCAGTCGATGGCCGGCCAGATACTGCACCATCGTCATCCGTCGGCTATTGGATGGTTGAATGTCGATGAGCTGGATCGTCCCCTGGCCGGTCGCCACCTCAACTCGGTCCTTGCTCACCTTGGTCACCGTCCCGGGAGACGCACCGGAAACCTCCTGCCCCACCGCCACGCGCCAGAGAACCCACCGTTCCCCGTTCACATAGGTATACGCGCCAGGCCAGGGAGACAGGCCGCGCACACGATTCGCAATCTCCGTGGCCGGCAAGGTCCAATCGACCACACCGTCTTCCTTCTTGAGCAATGGCGCCATGGTCGCTTGTGCATCATCCTGCGGTTGCGGCGTCAGCGTGCCTGCCTCAAGACGGCGTAAGGTGTCAACCAACAGTCGTCCGCCAACCTCGGCCAACCGAGGGGCCAGCGTGCCGGCCGTATCGTCGGCACGGATCTCCACCGTTTCCTGTAATAACATGTCGCCGGTATCCATCCCCTCAGCCATAAACATGGTCGTGATGCCGGTGTGCTGTTCTCCCCTGATGACGGCCCATTGAATAGGTCCTGCCCCACGGTACTTCGGGAGGAGCGACCCATGCACGTTGATGCAGCCACGAGGCGGCAACGTCAGAATGGCCGGGGGAAGAATGCGTCCATACGCCGTGACGGCAATGACATCAGGCTTCCATTGCCGCAACGCTTCGAGAAAGGCGGGGTCCTTCATCTTGAGCGGCTGGAGCACCGGGATCCCCTCACGCTGGCAGACAACTTTCACGGGTGAGAAGACCACCTCCTGCCCGCGCCCCTTCGGCCGATCGGGCTGAGTGACCACACCGACCACCTGATGTTCCGACTTAAGCAAGGCTTCCAGGGAAGGCACGGCAAAGTCAGGAGTCCCCATAAATACGATACGCATGCTCACGCTTTATCATTCTGCCCTCGCGAATGCAATTCTCCCCGGGCGTTCCTTGACTCTCGTTTCACACGCCTGTTAGTATCCGGTCGCGGGGTGGAGCAGCCTGGTAGCTCGTTGGGCTCATAACCCAAAGGTCAGAGGTTCAAATCCTCTCCCCGCAACCAACCTGCGCTCTTGACAATGTGATGTAAAGGCCGACCGAAAGGTCGGCCTTTTTATTTGTCGGCTTTCTCTGGGAACGTTACAGAAGACAGAATGCCAGGTCAGACGCCGCTACTTCCTGACCGCAGGTCGTGAGCTTCGCGCATCAGTAGAGACAGGCAGTGGCTCAAGTTGCAGCGGCTTGTGATGCATAGCCAGCAACACGGCCTTCCCTGGGCTCGCCTGGTAGTCACCACGGAAGCGCTTGTAATAGATCATCACCTTCCTGACATAGTCGCGGGTTTCCGGATAGGGCGGAATGGCGCGATACCGCTCCACGCGCCGTTCACCCGCATTATACGCAGCGACCGCCAACCGCACGTTCCCGTTAAATCGATCCAGCAAGTACCGCAGGTGCCGCGCGCCGCCTCGAATGTTGTCGCCGGTGTCATACAAATTCAGCACTCCATGCCTGATGGCGGTTTCGGGTATCAGCTGCATCAGTCCAACCGCCCCGGATCGTGAAATGACGGTGGGATTAAAGTCCGACTCCGCCTTGATCACCGCCAGCAGTAAGGCCGGATGAAGTTGGAACTGGAAGGCGTAGCGCTTGACGGCCTCCTCCACTTCCTTCGCCGAGGCACGATGCGACAGGCGACGCACCTGCGATTCCGCCGAGCGAAACCGTTGGTCGGTCGGAACATTGGTCATTTCGAACACCCCGTTCGGCCCCACATAGCCATAAATCTCACTGTCCGCAGAGGCGGACTCCCCGACCACCAACACCCCCGCCAGCGCCAGAGGAATCGCCCACGTGGCAGTCACACGCCCGCCATCGTCACTCTGGTCGCCAAGGTTATGGCTCACTACTCGCAACTCCTGCCGGACAACGTTTTCGTGCTCCATCTCTTCCTCCTCTTGTTCCCGCAGCAACCCATAGCCGGGGAATCCACAGCGTCGCAAACCCCAGGCTGAAGCGCAGCTTTCATGCCATCGTCCTCACGCGTACAAAAGCGGGCAGCTCCAATAACTTCGTACGGTTAGGGCGTTCACAAGGAGTCTCTCCCCTGGTGAGCGGGGGGAGGGACCGAACTGTTTTGTGCCATCATTTGGCCGGATTTTGTTCTTTGTTTCGTTACTATCCGTTACCAACATGACGAACCATCGCAGGTTTGCGGGCAGGACACGCACCTGTAGACTCGAACTGAGGAGATTTCTTCACATGGGGCAGTGTCGGTCAACAGCAGGACGCAGGGCATGCCGGCAGATCACGCACGATCATCGTGAAGAAGTGCGCTCTTGTTTGAAGCTTCGGAATGACGTGCTAGAATCGATTTCGAGCCGGTCCCTCAATCATGCACTGCCTGCAGCCACAGGGAGATTCCCGCACTGAATACGCCCCTCGGCAGTCACCACCATTTGAGATGAAAATTCCACACTCGATAGTTCCGGCACGCAGCATCACGATGATCTGCCAGCCATCCGCTTGTGCGCAGCACATCGCCTCGCCAGACTGTTCTACGGACGCGAGCACGCACCGATGATCAAACTGCTGTTGGTCGAAGACAATCCCGTCGATGCCCAGCTCACCCGAGACCTCTTGGCCGAATGGCCGCTCGACCAGTTCGAGATCACCCATGCCCCCATTCTGGCGGAAGGCCTGACCAGATTGAGCCGGGACCGGTTTGATGCGGTACTCCTCGATCTCTCCCTTCCCGACACCCATGGCTTGAGCACCGTCACCCAGGTCTTAGCGACCAGTCCCGGTGTGCCGGTGGTGGTGCTGAGCGGACACGACGATCACCCGCTCGCCCTCAAAGCGCTGCAACACGGAGCCCAGGATTATCTGGTGAAAGGCGAAGGCGGGACCGATTTTCTCGCACGCTCGATTCTCTATGCGATCGAACGCAAGCGGGCACAGGAACGCCTGACCTATCTCGCCCAGCACGATCAGTTGACCGGCTTGATCAACCGCGCCCTCTTTCGCGACCGGCTGGTCCATGCGATGGCGCGTAGTAAACGAAAAGACCACCCCCTGGCGATCATGCTGCTCGATCTCGATCGGTTCAAAGCCGTCAATGACACCCTGGGGCACGATGTCGGCGATCAGCTATTGAAAGTCGTGGCGACCCGACTGCTGGAGTGCGTTCGTGAAGTGGATACGGTCGCGCGCATGGGCGGCGATGAGTTCACCGCGATCCTGGAAGGCATTTCCGGCGTCGCCGATGTACTCGTGGTGGCCAAAAGAATCGTGGAGTCGATCAGCACCCCGTTCGAGATCGGGCCGCACCGGATCTCGATCGGCGTGAGCATCGGCATCACGCTCTACCCGTCAGACGATGAGGATATCGACGAACTCCTCAGACATGCCGATAAGGCCATGTATGCCGCCAAGCAGCAAGGCGGGAGCCGCTTTCACTTTCACTCCACGACCGGACAGCCGCCCTCCAACGCCCCTGCTCCGGTACAGTAGCCACAGGCCCGTTCAGGCCCCGTAGCTTCCTCACACGAACCGCCCACGCCAAAACGACAGCCTGGTCCACGCCATCCGCTTACCGACCGATATCGGCGAGCGGCTGCTCTGTCACGACCAACGATCCTCTGGGATTGGGCTGCAACACATTGGACGTGACCAGGTCCTCGCGAGGCGGAGTCGGATGCGTATCCGGGGTCATGACCAAACCCCAGTGCTGGTTGTCCCGACAGGTGTTGTCGAGCAGCAGCGCCTCCGCATGGTGGAATAGAAGGATCCCGCTGAGCATGTTGCTGTGACAGACGTTGCGCACACATTCCGGATGGCTGCCGGGATCTCGCACGGCCAAGCCGAAATGATGATTCCCATAACACTGGTTTTGCGCCACACGGGGTTGTGCGCCCGCAAACACAAAAATGCCTGACTCACGGTTGTAACAGACCTCATTGTCAATAAAGGTCGCGCGGGCCTCAGGACCATAAATCACCACTCCGGACAACACCCCTTCCGTCGCCCGGCATTGCGTAATCGTGCAGACTGAGTCCAGGACATTGATCGCGGAATGTTGATCACTGCCCACATACCGGAAGGTCATCCCGCTGATCATGCCCGAGGGGACCCGCTGGAGATAGAGCGGCCCCCCGCGACGGCTGTAAATCTGCACGTGATCGCGCCCGGCGCCGATGAGGAGCACAGAACGGTCCGCGACAAAGACTTTGTCTTCATACACTCCCGGTCGAATGAAGACCTGATCGGTCTCACCGGCGTCTTTCAGTGCCACGCTCGGCCTGATGTACGCGTGGGGGTCGCGGGCGTCGACAATCAACGTCCGGCCCCCCTTCGGATTGGGAGGTGGCTCGATGAGCGGCTCCCTTCGGCCACCGACCGCGCCTGACTCCTGTGGTCTTTCCATACCGACTTGCTCGATCCTCTACAGACTCGGAATCAGCACACCCGCCACCATGACCGGTTGCATGCTAACCGACAACAAGTGACAACATGCGATCTGTCAACCGGCCAGAGCACCGCCTCATGGCTGGCGCTTTCCGTACAATGCTGTCTGCTTTCCGCCCCTGTTATTCCGGCACATCAGGGCCACTCCGCCTTCAATTCCACGCGAACTCTACAATTTCACAACGGGTTCCCTCGTCGAGCCTCGCTGGTGCGGTTCTTTCATATCGGAAGGCACAACGACCGCGTGAACCCAGACTCGGCCAACAGGGAAGAAAGAGGGGCACTCATGACCAGGACTCATTCCAAGCTCGGTCCGGTGCGAGGCATCTGTGTCATCGTGGCGTTGATCGGCAACCTCACGACCGTTCCAGCTCTGTTCGCAGCTTCACCTCAACCGCCGGATGACGCGCACCGCCTCTACGATCGCGTGATGGAAGAGTTCCGCCACAAGGACTATGCCGCAGCCCTCGCCGGGTTTCGCTTCTTCCTCGAACTCCACGGGCAATCGTCCCTGTCCGCCAACGCGCAATACTGGAAAGGCGAGTGCCAGTACCGCATGGGGCGCTACAAAGACGCGCTGGACTCGTTCTACAACCTCATCTCCGATTACCCGATGAGCCAGAAGCTCGCCGCCTCGACGCTCAAGATCGGGCAGATCTACACGAAGCAAGACGACCGCGAAAAAGCGCAGATGATGTTTGAGCGGGTGACGGACCAGTATCCCGATAGCGCAGAGGCCGAGGTGGCTCGCAAAGCCTTGGGGGCCGCTGCCGCAAAAGGTGAACCGGTCGCTGCCGAGCCAAGCTGATCCGGATTGCGCGCCCGTTCGGCACAGGCCCGTTGGCAGTCGAACCGGCGTTATTCCGGATCGGCAAGATCCAACACGGTCACGAGACCGGGAACCGTATAGGCATGCATCGGGCTCAGCCGCACGAGTTGCACCCCTGCCGCACGAAGCGCCGACTCAAAGAGTGAATCGTGCGACCCGTCCGGGGCATCATCCGGCACCGGCCGCTCGACTTGCACCACCTTCTCGACCAAACGGCTGCCCGGGTGCACCAGCACAAAGGTGGCGCGTTTCAACGCAAGTTCCCGCAACGTCTCGGCAGGCGGCGCGCCTGAAGGAAGACGCAAATCCAGCAGGCTCCAGAGAGGAATTTGCGTGAACAGCAGGTACCGGTCTTCCACAGCCAAGCGCAGCAGGTTGTAGAGCTGCACTTCCTGGTCGGTCAACAACGGCTTGGCGACAAAGCTCATACCGGCAGGAGCCCCCGCCGGGGACGCACCGGGTAAACGCTTCCGCCCGAAACTCTCCCACGCCAGGCTGACCAAAAAGACCAACGCTCCAATGCCTAGGATAGGATACAGCAATTCCATGACAATCCGATCAGCTCAGCGAGCGAGACGCGCCCATTTTGTCAGCATGTGAGGGGCTCCCGGAACCACAGAGCCGAGCAGTACGGGGTGATGGGCACCCGTCACCTGCGGCACGTTCGTACATTGTCCGTGGTAGGTGTCGTGGGCCAGCAGGGCGAACGCCGTCGCTTCAAAGGCCTTGCTGCTCCATCCACATTCGTCAAACGTCAATACAGGCGTCGGCGCAAATACCTGCCGGAGAGAAGCCATAATGGCGCGATTATACACACCGCCACCACCGACAATCACATCGTGGATTTCTCCGGCGATCCACCGTCGGGACGAACCGATGGCCTCCGCCGTCCAAGCCGCACAGGTCGCCAGCAGATCCTCGACGGACAGGCGCGCCTGACGTCGTTTCGCGAGAAGACTTCGAACAAAGGGCGCACCGAACTCTTCCCGACCCGTCGACTTGGGCGGACGCCGCGGCAGGAAGGGATGGTCCATCAACTCGGTGAGCAGCGCCCGGTTCACCGTCCCCTTGCGTGCGCGCCGGCCTCCGGCGTCGTAGGCACTCTGCCCCTTCGACGTTTCGTGCACAATCGCATCCAGCACCATGTTCCCGGGACCGGTATCGAACGCGCGGAGGTCGGCGACATCACCGCCCGGCGGCAGATAGGTCACGTTACTGATCCCGCCGATATTCACCACCAGACGTCCTCGACGCGCATGACCGAAGGCCACCGCATGAGCATAGGGAACCAGCGGCGCCCCCTCCCCACCCGCTGCCATATCACGCGGCCTGAAATTCGCGATGGTGGTGATACCTGTGCGTTCCGCGATCACAGCCGGCTCACCGATCTGCAGGGTGGACCGGACCAACCCGACACCAGGCTCACGTCGCCCCTTCGGCAAATGGTGAATCGTTTGGCCGTGCGATCCGATCAAGTCGATATCGGCCGGGCGGTATTTCGATTGCTGAATGACCCGCAGAGCCGCCTTGGCGAACAGTTCCCCGAGATACGTGTTCAGGTGGCAGATGTCGTCCACGCGGCCATGGAGCGAGAGTTCAACAATTCGTTGCTGGAGCGAGCGCGGGTACGGCAGGGAGGCAAATGCCAGGGGGGTGATCCGCGGCGTCCCGCCGCGCCGGACGATGCTGACCAGCGCCGCGTCCACACCATCCGCCGATGTCCCGGACATGAGTCCGACAACTTTCATCGCGCCCCTCCTCCGACACATGACCGGGAGAAATGTAGTGCTTGTTCGGTTCGCTACGCTAATCGAAACCCCGGCAATGGGTCAAGCATCGCGCGTATCATCCGCGCACAATCTCCATCGGCCTTCGCGTTGACTTTGCAGAAATCGGGTGTTACCGTCCGCCGGATGTTTCGCCTGATCGTCCTGACCATGCTTCTCGCATTTGCGATGCCCTGTGAATGGGGTTCCTCCGCGACAGCTTCTGCTGCATCCGCTGCCGAACCGCTTCGTGTTGTTGTGACGCTCCCGGTCCTGAAGGACTGGGTGCAACAAATCGGCGGCTCGTATGTGCATGTGAACTCGCTCATGACCGGGTATGAGAGTGAGCATACCTATTCGCCGAAACCAAGCGATCTTGTCGCGGTTCGCAAAGCCGCGCTCTTGTTCGAGGTCGGGGCCGGACTCGAAGTCTGGGTGTCCTCACTGGTGAAGAACGCCGGCAATGGCTCGTTGCGGGTCGTGACTACCTCCAAAGACATCGAGCTGATCCAGGATCACCCCGAGCCGGCAGGGACGATCCATTCTCACGAGCACGCGGCGGGTAATCCGCATGTCTGGCTGGATCCGGCGGCCGCAGCCACAATGGTCCAACACATTTCCGATGCCATGGTCGCCGCAGACCCGGCCCATGCAACCGACTATCGGACCAACACCGCAACGTACCTCCAGGCACTCACGCGCGTGCAGGACGAGTCGCTGGCGCGGCTCCGCTCGTTGCCGAGCCGCGCGGTAATCGTCCATCACCCGGCCTGGCCCTATTTTGCCCGACGCTACGATCTGCACATCGCCGGCACGATCCAGGCACAACCGGGGGGAGAACCTTCCGCGCGGCATCTACATACGTTGATCGAAACCATCAAACGAGACCACGTCCGCGTGATTATCTCCGAGGTACAACTGAATCAGAAGGTTCCACAGTTGCTGGCGCGGGAAACCGGCGCCCGCATCGCCGTGTTGACGACCTTGCCCGGAGGCGTACCGGGGACCGAGACCTACCTCGACATGCTCCGCTATAATGTGCTCCAATTGGCCCAGGCACTTGAACAGACCTAACCGCCGCAGCCACCTGGACATCGGCCGACGAACCAGCATTGTCAACGTACACCGCCGCGCATGACCCATCCCATTATTCGTTTCGACCATGCCACCTTCGGTTTTCCCGGCATCGTGGCCCTGGAGGACATCTCCCTGACCATTCCGGAATCGGAGTTTGTCGGCGTGATCGGTCCCAATGGATCCGGCAAGACCACGCTCTGTCGCGCCGTGCTCGGCCTGATGGCCCCGTTGAGCGGGACGCTCCGCGTCCTGGACTGTGCTTGCGAAGAACTCCGCTGTCACCATCGCGCCCTCATCGGTTATCTGCCGCAAAAAGGCATGATCGACCGGAACTTTCCCGTGACCGTGCTGGAAGCGGCCATGATGGGACGATACGGCGCGCTCGGCCTCTTCCGGCGACCGTCACGGAAGGATCGGGACATCGCCCGTCAGGCGCTGGCTCAGGTCGGCATGGATCACCATCGAGACTCCGCATTGGGCGCCCTTTCCGGCGGACAGCAGCAACGTGTGTTCATCGCGCGGGCGCTGGCGCAGCAACCCCGGATTCTCCTGTTGGACGAGCCGACGACCGGGCTGGACCTCACCGCGCAGCATAGTGTGGTGGAATTGATTCAGCAGCTGCATCACGAGCTGAAGCTCACCATTCTCATGATCACGCACGACATCAACATGATCCGGTCCCGGGTGGACCGGTTGGTGTTGCTCAAGACGAAGCTCTTTGCCGAAGGGCCGCCGCAAGAGGTTCTGAAGCCGGAAATTCTGAGCCAGGTATACGGAAAAGAACTGGTCATTACGGACAAGGACTTCGTTCTCGTCGAGGATTATCATCACCACTGAAGCACATACGATGCGTCCTTCCGGCGACGGCCCGGAGGATTCATCGGCATAGAGCCACTGTCGATTCAGTCATCGCACTCACTCACGAGATCACCACGTCACCCCATACTACGATGCTCGAACTGCTCGCGTACGATTTCATGCAACGCTCACTTCTGGCCGCCGCACTGGTCGGCGCGGTCTGCTCCGTTATCGGCGTGTTCGTCGTCTTACGGGGCCTCGCGTTCGCAGGGGCCGGGACCGCCCATGCCGCATTTGCCGGTGTCACCCTCGCCTATCTCCTCGGCCTTCCGCCGCTCAGTCTCGCCATTGTGTTCGGACTGGCGACCGTCTGGATCACGGGTTGGGTCGAGGAGAAGGGGCGCATGAAACTGGACGTGTCCATCGGCATCCTCTACACCGCCACCATGGCGCTGGCCATTCTCTTCCTCGGACTCATGAAGACGTATAACCCCGAGGTCTACGGGTACCTGTTCGGCAGCGTCCTTTCCGTAACCACGGAAGAACTCATGACCATCGGCGGGCTCAGCGTGGTGGTGCTGGGAACGATCCTTCTGCTCTCGAAGGAACTGTACTTCATCGCCTTCGACCAGGAGATGGCGGCAGCGTCCGGCGTCCCCGCGCGGCAAATCTTCTACCTCCTTCTGACACTGGTGGCGCTCACCGTGGTGATTGCGTTGAAAACCGTCGGGGCGATTCTCGTGTTTGCGATGATTCTGATCCCCGCGTCTACCGCATACCAGCTTACGCACAGCCTGACTCAGATGACGCTCTACTCCATGCTCATCGGCATCTTCTGCGCCGTGAGCGGCGTGCTGCTCTCCTATGCCTTTGATCTTCCCTCCGGTCCGTCCATTGTCCTCTTGGCCACCAGCCTTTTCTTTCTCGCGGTCTGTTGTTCGCCCAAACGGTTGCATCGAATTCAGCCGACATAGAACAACCCGATAGGACCGTACCCCTCACAGGCAAGGATAGGCGAACCAGGGATCGTCGACAGGGACTGGATGAGTTCGGAAAAGAAAACCGTTGGAGGCGGATGGACTATGAGGCTTGCGACTCAGACTTCTTCCGAGACCAGACCATGCCGGTCTGCTCTTTCGCGCTGAACCCGAGCCGTTCATAAAACCCGGGCATACGCGTGCAGAGCCAAAACAGTTCAACGTCCTGAAGGGTGGGATGGTCGAGAATCCGTCGAACGATCTCGGTGCCGATCTTTCGTTCCTGATACTCGCGATCGACGATCACGTCCCAAATCGACGCCCGGAATACGTAGTCGGTCAGCACGCGGCCGAAGCCCACCAGGCGAGTGCCATCCCAGGCCGAAACGACTACATCCGTCTTCGCCAACATCGCCTGCGCCTGTTCAAGCGCGCGATGCTTGGCCCAGGGAGCCTGCCGGTACAAATGAATCAGTTGTGCAGCGTCGAAATCGTTGCGGTCGGAGAATGTGATGGGATGCTGATCGGTCTTGAGAGCGGGAGGCATCTTGTACTAAATTAATCCCTCCGAGCGGGGTGAGTCGGTTAACCGTAGTGTAAGGGGAAGACCATGGGAACGCAAGTGCGAAGCTGTCCGAAGTGTTTTCAATTAATGTGGCTGAAACAGGATCATTATGACGTCCTCGACGAGGAGACGGTCCGCGCGAAATGTCCGCACTGTGGATCGACGGTCCGCTTCCAACTGGTCACCGCCGGCGCCAACGCGGCCGGCCCGAAGATGGGACATTGACCGTTCCCGGCATGCTCAACGGATGATCCCGCTTCAGTGAACATGACCGCTCCGCGCGTCACATGCCCCGCCCTGCGCCCTCCAACTCCGGTTGACTGCCCGGCAGGATCTTGACCAGCGCCGCGCGATACTCCCCCATCCGCTTCTCCTCGGCTGGACCGACTTTGATCTCCTTGTCCCGATGCATGCGCTCCACCTGATCAAGGACGGCCAGAAGCGGTTGAACCACGCCCAGCACATTGCCGACCTCGAACGCTTCGAGCGACTCGATCAGATAATCCTGCAGACTCTTAAACGGAGAGCGGCCGCTTTGTTCCCGAAATCGCAGCAGGGCCTGCTCGAACACTTCCACCGCCTCAGGTTTCGGTTTCACCCCGGTCGGCACCGACGCGAGATGTACCACCGGCGGCAATTTTGAGGCGTATCCTTTGAGCTGAGCGATCAGCTCACCGATCCGGTCAAGCACGGCACTGGTTTCCATCGTTCGTCTCTCCTCACTTTCGCCGACTGTCATATTCGGCATCGTCGTCAATCCGGCTCAGACCGATCGCCCTGGACACTAGTGCCCCGTGGCTGCGCGCAGGAGATCCTGCACCTGCTCCATATCAGGCGGACAAGGCACATCGAACTGATGGTACTCCCCGCCGGTAGGATGCGTAAATCCCAACGTGCGCGCATGGAGCATGACACGAGGAATCGGCACCCCCGCCACCGACATCACTTTGGTCCCGCCGTAGGTCTTATCCCCCAGGATGGGATGATCGATCGACGTCAGATGGACCCGCAACTGATGGGTGCGTCCGGTTCTGGGAGACAGGCGAACATGGGCCACGATCTTGCCGTACCGCTCATCAACCTGATAATCGGTCGCCGAGGGCTTCGGTTTGGTCGTCCGCGCCGAAAACTTTTTCCGCTCTTTGGTATCGCGTCCGATCGCCAGCTCAATCAGGCCATGCCCCTTTTTGGGCACGCCCCAAACCAAGGCTTCGTACACCCTGGTGATCGTGTGGAGCTTGAACTGCGCGGCCAGCGCGCGATGCGCCTGGTCCGTTTTCGCAATCACCATGACGCCCGAGGTTTCTTTGTCCAATCGGTGCACGAGTCCTGGGCGTTCCTTGCCTCCGATATGCGACGGGGTGACACCTGAGGTCGCAAAGTGATGCAAGAGGGCGTTCACTAACGTCCCGGACCAATTCCCCGGCGCCGGGTGCACCACGAGGCCGGCCGGCTTATGGAGCACGAGCAACTCCGCATCTTCGTGCAGAATGTCAAAGGGGATGGCCTCCGGTTTGAGATCCAGCGGTTCAGGCCGCGGCACCTCCAGCCGGATGCGGTCACCCGGTTTAATTTTCTGACTTGGCCGGATCGCGTGGCCATTGATGAGAATGCGCCCTTCTCCGATCAAGCGCTGCAAGGCCGAACGAGAAAAGGTCGGGTCGCGGTTGGCAAGGAAGACATCGATCCGCTTGGACGATTCTCCTCCGGTCACGACAATTTCAACCGGAGTGCTGCTGATCCTATTCACGTGGTGACTGCCTGACATCCTGCGACATGCGTGGGCATAGGCTGCCACAGAGGCCAATCAAACACAAGGTACCCGCTCCATCCCCATCCTCTGCACACCTCACACACATGTCGTCCACAATCCATCCACATGTTGCGCGGCACACGCGCATCCTTCAACGCCGGCCCGAATGTACGTTTGCCTGTTCATTTCTGTCAGTGGTGCGTTGGATTTGACACCATGATTCTGCGCATTCCTCCGATGTCGCATGATGGCGCACTCGCACTCCAGAAAAAATTCATGTTGTTAGCATGATGACTGTCCCTCCCGCTACAGGCACCTGACTTGCTTATTTATTAAGAAGGTTTGGCGCTTCAACAGTTGGAGATTGTGACGATCCAATGGCTGCTGATTTTATCCACAGAATCCTCAGGTCGCTGCAGGGCACGTTCGTTCCAACACCGGTCGCTCAGCCCGCCATTGTGGACAACCGGACTGAGCAGCCCATGCCGCCCCCCGTGCGCGAACGGCGCATCGACACTCGGTTTGCCGTCAGGACTCCTTGCGTCTACGAGCTGGTGGAGGGACATGGCTCCGACGCCTCCACAATACTCGGGAAGGCCTATTCGTTGAATGTCAGTTCGGACGGCATTCTCCTGTTGCTTGACCAGAAGCCGCAGAGCAGACAATTACTCAGTCTTCAGAATCCCGCACTGCAGCGACAGCGCTCACTGACGTTGTTCGAGGTGCGCTGGTCCACTCACCTCCCGGTAGGCACCACCCATCCGCGCTACCTGGTCGGTTGCCGCCTCGCATTCGGCCGGTTCCCCTACTTCCTCGTCCAGCGCCAACACTTGGACCGCGATATCTCAGGTCTTTCCCTCTAATCGCCCGGCGCATAGCACTCCTCGTACCCTATCAAAATCGGGCGGCGTGTCAGCCGTCCACTCGCCATACATCCCGGTGACAGGATGTGTGAACCCCAACCGACGCGCATGTAGCATCACCCGGGGAATCTCATACCCTGCTATCGCACCGACCCGCTCACCCCCATAGACCTGATCCCCGAGGATGGGATGGTTGATGCTTTGAAGATGGGCCCGTATCTGGTGCGTACGGCCTGTGTGGGGACTGAGCACGATGCGCGCCGCCGCTTCGCCAAAAGCTTCTTCGACTCGATAGTCTGTGACCGCATGCTTCGGCTGAAGCGTCTGGGTTGAAGTGCGTTTGGGATTGTGCCGATCCGGACCAAGCGCAGCCTGGATCCGACCTTCCGATTTAGCCGGCACACCCAGGACGAGCGCTTCATAGTGACGGGTAATGGAATGACGTTCGAACTGCACCGACAGCGTTCGATGCGCCTCCTCTGTCTTGGCCACCACCATCACGCCGGATGTGTCCTTATCCAAACGATGCACCACGCCGGGCGTGGCCACCGCACCTCCGCGGGCGCAATGCTCCAGCAATGCATTCAGCAGCGTGTTGGACCAATGCCCCGGCGACGGGTGCACCACGATTCCTGCAGGCTTATTCAGCACCAGGCACGCATGATCCTCAAACAGAATCTCCAGCTGTTTTGTCTCGCCATCGATCCGTAACGGTGCAGCCTGAGGAGCATCAAAGACGATGACATCTCCCGCTTTGATTCGCTGACTCGATTTGGCGATCCGACTATTAACCCGCACCCAGCCCGCAGTAATCATCCGCTGCAAGGCCGCGCGCGAGAGCTTCGGCTCGCGGTGCACGAGGAACACGTCCAACCGTTTGGGCTGCTCCCCTGCGGAGATGACAAATTCCGTTTGCATAGCGCTGTTACGCTACGGCAGCGCGGCAACCGAATGCAATCGTAGAAGGCCGACCGATTGCCTCTCGATGACAATCGGCCTATGCTGAACGTTGCGAGGCCGGTTCGACTTATGAGAAGGAGGGTGGACCATGAGAGGGAAGCTCGCGTTCGTCGCAACGTGCCTGATCCTGGTGAGCGGACTCGCGAAGACAGGACTAGCAGCAGACCTGCCGGGAATCCCCCCCGAAGTCGTCGCTGACTACCTGCATGCAGTGATTGAAGCGGACCGAACGTTTTACACCATCCATGTTGTCGAGCGAATGCAGAAACAGGGCGGCACACCCGCATCGGAAACCTGGCGAAAGGACAAGACCACGTTGCCGCTGCCGGCCCAATTTCTGCGGGAGGCCAGTGAATTGGCGACCTTGACCGGAACCAGAGTGCGCTACCGCCTCATGAGCTTGTGGCCGATCAACCCTCAGAACGCACCGGCGAGCAATTCGGAGCGAACCAGCCTGGAAGCCGTGCGACTCCACCCCGAACGGTCTGTGTCCGGCACCGTCACCATCGGCAGTCAGTCTTATTTCCAAGCCGTCTACGCCGACCGCGCCGTAACACAGGCCTGCATCGCTTGCCACAATGCGCACCCGCAGAGCCCGAAACACGATTTCAAGATCGGTGACGTCATGGGCGGGATGGTGATAGAGATTCCCCTGAGCAAGGAGTAGGTTCGGACGGCACGTCGATACCCCGCTGGGAAGCGGCGCTCCCTGCCGAGCCGTCCTAAGAGCGACGGAAAACACTGAGACCTGACATGAAATTTTCCACCTACGACCCAGGCGAGTTCTACGACGAATTGTTTGAAGGAATCGGCCGGCCCCGACGGGGAAGTGCGTTACTGCTGCGGAAATTTGCCTCGCTCCCCGATGGAGAACTTAGAAAGCGCCAGCAAGCAGCGGAACGCGTCATCCTGAACATGGGCATGACGTTCGGCGTGTACGGCAGCGACGAGGGGCACGAGCAGATCTTTCCCTTCGACATCGTGCCCCGAATTGTGGAGGCACCGGATTGGACGCTCATCGACACCGGCCTTCGCCAACGCCTGCGCGCACTGAACCTATTTATCGATGATGTGTATCACGAGCAAAAGATCCTCAAAGATAACGTCATCCCGAGCGAACTGATCTATTCCAGCAAAGGGTTTCTGAAAGCCTGCTGGAGCCTCAATCCCCCTCGCGGTATCTGGTGTCACATCGCCGGGATCGACCTGGTACGCATCAGCGACGGCCGCTATTATGTCCTTGAGGATAATATGCGCTGCCCGTCCGGGGTGGCGTATGTGCTGGAAGCCAGACAGGTGATGAAACGAACTTTCCCAGAACTGTTTGAGGCCTATCGCGTCAGGCCGGTCGATGAATACCCAAGCCGCCTGCTGGAAACCCTTCGGTCCCTGTCTGACCTCCCCGATCCGACGATCGTGATTCTCACGCCCGGCAGCTACAATTCCGCCTACTACGAACATTCTCTTCTGGCTCAAAAAATGGGTGTGGAACTGGTGGAAGCCAGTGACCTGGTCGTCATCGATGGCTCGGTCCACATGCGCACCACGAAGGGCTCCCAACGGGTGGACGTGATCTATCGGCGGATCAATGACGAATATTTGGACCCGTTGGTGTTCCGTCCCGATTCTCTGCTGGGAGTTCCCGGTGTCATGGAGGCCTATAAGAACGGCCGTGTGGCGATCGCGAATGCGCCCGGCACCGGCGTCGCCGATGATAAGGCGATCTATGCCTACGTCCCCAAGATCATCAACTACTACTTGGCAGAGGAACCGATACTCCCCAACGTGCCCACCTACGTCTGCTGGGAGCGCCGGGATCGAGACTACGTGCTGGAACATCTCGATCAGTTGGTAGTCAAGGCGACGAACGAAGCCGGTGGGTACGGCATGATGATCGGCCCCCAGGCCTCTCAGCAAGAACGAGAAGACTGTGCCCGTCGCATCCAAGCCGACCCTCGCAACTACATCGCTCAGCCCACACTCGCGCTCTCCCGATCGCCGACTCTGGTGGAAGACCATATCGAGGGACGACATGTCGATCTGCGGCCGTACGTCTTGCAGGGAAAAGGGCTCTATGTGTTGCCGGGCGGCATGACTCGCGTGGCCTTGAGAAAAGGGTCGCTGGTCGTCAATTCGTCCCAAGGTGGCGGCAACAAAGATACGTGGGTGCTGTCATGAGTCTTGCGCGCGCACACGCCTCCTGCCGATCGGTCGGCCGGCGGCTCTGCGAACACCTTGATCGGAGACCGCGATGCTGAGCAGAGTGGCCAGTTCCATCTATTGGGTGAACCGCTACATCGAACGGGCGGAAAACTATGCCCGGTTCATCGAGGTCAATTTGAATCTCTCTCTTGACCTTCCTCGCGGCACGGTCGAGCAGTGGGAGCCGCTGGTCGCGACGACGGGCGATCATGAGATGTTTGTCGCGCGCTATGGAAAAGCGACGAAGGAGACGGTGCTTCATTTCCTTGTGGCGGATGCCGAGAACCAGAATTCCATTCTGTCCTGTCTCCTGGGCGCGCGGGAAAACGCACGGTCGATCAAGGAAATCATCCCCAGTGAAATGTGGGAACAGGTCAACCGCTTTTACCTGATGGTCCGGGACGCCGTCACTCGCGGGATGTCGCACCATGACCTCCACGCATTTTTGGCCGACGTCAAAGCCGCGAGCCATCTACTGTGGGGAATCACCGATGCCACCATGTCCCATGGAGAGGGTTGGCACTTTGCGCGGCTCGGCCGCCTCCTCGAACGAGCGGACAAAACCTCGCGCATTCTCGACGTGAAATATTTCATCCTTCTGCCGACCGCCGACGAAGTCGGCACACCGTTCGACATCATCCAGTGGTCGGACTTATTGAAATCCGCGAGCGCCTTAGAGATGTATTACAAACGGTACGGGCGCATCGCTCCGGATGACGTGGCCGCCTTTCTCATCCTTGAACCCACCTTCCCGCGGGCAATCCGCTATTGCCTCATTAAAGCGGAGGACTCCCTGCACGCGATTAGCGGGTCCGAACGAGGATCGTATCAAAACCTGGCCGAAAAACGATTGGGACGCCTGCGCGCCGAACTAGACTTCGTCGATATCGAAGACTGCGTCACAGGGGGGCTGCATGAATTCGTGGACCACTTTCAAGCACGGCTGAACCAAGTGGGCGAGGCTATTTTTGAAACGTTCTTTGCACCTCGCCGAGTTCACTACACAGGGGCCGTCATGGAGGGACAATGACGTTTTGCTTGGGGATGAAGGTAGAGGAAGGGTTGGTGGGAATCGCCGACACGCGGGTGACGACAGGGGCGGAATGCATCACCGCGGGGAAGGTATCCATCCATCAACATGGCCGCCATTCGATGTTTCTCATGACATCGGGGTTACGATCGGTTCGAGACAAAGCCGTCACCTATTTTGATGAAGCCATCAGCGAAAGCGACCAAACGTTCGACAAACTGTTCAAAGCGGTCAACGTGTTGGCCGCACAGATCCGCCGTGTAGCCGAAGAAGATAAAAACGCATTGCAGAATGCCGGACTGATTTTCAATCTCCACGCCCTCGTGGGCGGGCAACTGGAAAACGACCTCACACACAAACTTTACTTGATCTACCCCCAGGGCAATTGGGTCGAAGTCAGTGAAGGCACCCCCTACTGTATCATCGGCGAATCCGGCTACGGAAAGCCTCTCCTCGATCGCGTGCTGAGGTATAACTCCAGCATGGACCTCGCGCTGAAGGTCGGCTTCCTCGCCTTCGATGCTACACGCACGAGTTCCACCAGCGTCGAATATCCGCTCGATGTCGTGCTGTACCGGCACGATACGTTCGACATTCTCGAACACCGCTTTCAAAAAGAGGACCTAGCTGAGATTTCTTCGTGGTGGCAATCGCGCATCGCCGATTCAGTGGAAAAGCTCCCCGCCTCGTGGATCGATCGCTTACTGGAGTCTCTACCGAAAGGCACTCGCTCTTCCCCTCACGACCATGGCAATTCAGCATCGTAAGTCTGGCTCGCGATTCTCCGCTAGCCCGGCCACCGACCGACAAGCTGTGTCCCGATCACACGTCGCGCTCAAGCGCGCCGTCGACCAAGCTCGATGCAGTGGCCACCCCACGCATCTCACCCCGGCCCGACGGTCAATACCACCGGGAAGGACCGCCACTTTGTTTCAATCGTGCGATTTCCGTCTCTGCTCAGCCATCTGCAGTTTCAATCGCTTGATGTTTTCTTGGAGTCGACCGAGCACACGGTCATGATCGAGTCCCCACTGATCAGCAAATGGCGTACGGTTTGACGCGACCTCGCCGCTCGCCCACAGTGACCTGCTCTCATGCGCACCGAAGGTCGTCCTTCACATCATGGCCCAAGCTACTGCGGTATATGCGACAGGATGACGGACGAAGAAATGGACGTATTTCCCCTAGTGGCCACCGATTGTGTCCTGCTCTCTCATAAGATGATTAGACAGCGTATAGATCGAAGCGTAATATGATGTGTGACCGTATGATCTAGTGGGCACGCTGGCTCGTACAGGCAGGGGACTGGGACTATGTCTTCGGTACCTTTCCACGACCGGTTCTTCCTCCAGGAGGCTACGCGTGATACCGCTCTGCTGATCCCGACGCGCACGCCTGTCTGCCTCCTCATCACATCACCGTCCACTCGCCGATCTGACATTTCATGCGGTCATTCCACTCTCACCCAAAAGACTCCCCTTCCATCCCTCACACACTTCATCCGCTCGTCGGGTGTGACCTGCTCACGCCGGCACATCCACGCGCACAACCAAGGAGGTTTCTATGACATCCTCCAACAACCTGCTGCGCACCGCGGCCTTGCTGGGGTTCGTATTGGGAAGTGCGACTCTGTTGTGGCCTACTCACGCCATACCTGAGAACGCGCCGGTCACCCTGCCGATCGAAACGGTGGCTAACTACTTACACGCCGTGATTGAAGCAGACCGGGATGTGTATACCAGACATGTTGTCGAGCGCTTGCAAACAAAGGGTGTGGTCGTGGCATCGGAAAATTGGGAGCAGAAAAATACGCTGCCCCTACCGGCTCAATTCCTAATGGAGTCGGGACGGTACATCGCCAAGAAGGGATTAGGAATTCAGTACCGGCTGATCAGCTTGTGGCCGATCAACAAGCGCAATGTTGCGGCGAACGAGCTTGAGAAGGCCGGGCTCGGAACCATCTTGACGCAACCGAATCGACCCCACACCGGCTTTATGAAGATCGGGGAGACGCGCTATTTTCAAGCGGTGTATGCCGATCTCGCAGCCACCCAAGCCTGCCTCGGTTGCCACAACGCGCATCCCGACAGCCCGAAGCGCGATTTTAAGCTCAACGACGTGATGGGTGCCATCGTCATTACGATCCCGGTCGGGCCATAACCGCAGCGGCCTGCGTACACAGACAGTGAGCGTCGGATCGGCTACCGGCAGGACGGACCAGAGTCCTGCCGGTGGGAACAGAACCGGGCTTGCACCTAAGATTGTTTTGAGTCGGTCTCAGGGAGGGGTACGAATCACGGAGTTGGTGTGGTGCGGGGCTCGCGACGCTTCAATCGATCAATCTCGGAAGCCTGGTCTGCCAGTTGCTGCTTCAGTACTTCGATCTCTTCACGAAGTCGAAGAATGATCCCCTCTGAATCCATCTGGCCGGATTTGGGTGATCCTGATCGTGGTGCATCAAACTCAGGGGCCGTGGCCGGCGCGTGCGATCCACGAATATGAACAGCCGCCGCCGAGCCCGTGCGCTGGAGAGAAGAAAGAAATGCAGCATGCGCGAGGATCAATTCGCTGGCGGACGCTCGATGCCCACCCGACCAATTGGCTTTGGTTTCGATCACAAATCGAGGCGAGTCAAAGGCCAAGGTGCCGCCACTGCCTTGAACGGAATGAAGAGGATTCGCTCGCACACGCCCAAGTTCTCCCGAGTCTCCTGCAAGCGGGAGACGGTGATTGGCGATCACTAGATGAAGTTTGCCCGCCTCAACAAAGAGCCCCCCGGAGGTGGTCTCACGACCCGTCCCTTCTTGCCCAACAAGCGCAAAGACGATCCATTCACGGGATGTCGCTTCTTGAAAGGACTTGCGAATAGTAGGAACAAGGAGGTTGATCTCTTCCAAGGAGAACACCGAACGCGGCGGTCTCGCGTTATCCATAAGGCCGACTCGTTCTTGAAGCAACAATCGGCTGAGGATGGCAGAGAGTTCTTCATCCCTCCAAACAATCGGATGATCATATCGTGGGGATGCACTTCCGGCATCGAGAAAGGAGTCGAGGCGCACAAACCAGGAGGAGTCCTGTTCAATGACACGACTCGTTAGCGTGGGCGCGGTACAGCCGAGACAGAGGATGATCGCGAGGCCGAGGAAGCAAGAATTGAATGACGTGATTCGTAACACCGGAGGTCCCCCGACGACGGATCAGGGAGGTGCAATCGGCAGACTACGTGAAGTATCGGGAAGAGAGGTTAGGCGTGCCCGGATTTTTTGGCACGGTCCGCGATCTTTTTTCGGAGACGGGCCTTTTCGAGGCTGATCTGAGCTTCCTTCACTTCGGAAGGGAGCCCACCGGCCTGCAGTCTCTGTTCGGCCTTTTCGACGGCCTGTTGCGCACGACCGACATCGATGTCTTCGGCCTTCTCGGCGATCTCCGCCATCACAGTGACTTTGGATGGCGTCACCTCAGCGTAGCCCCACAGGATCGACATGAAGTGCCACACCTCTTGAGACTTATACCGAAGCTCTCCGATGCGCAGGCTGGAGAGAAGATGGCAGTGTCCAGGCAGGACGCCGAATTCTCCCTCGCTACCCGGAGCGATGACTTCATCGACCTCCTGGCTCAGGAGCAACTTCTCCGGCGTCACGACTTCTAATAAAATCTTCCCGGCCATCTTCTCTTACAACTCCCTTGTCCCACTTGAGCGGGAAACGATGCGTCCTCTCCTGCGCGCGTCCAACGGGGTCTTACGAGACCGCGCGTTGCGGCGAGCAGAGAGGACGCTCGGGGCCCGCTCTCCTAAACCTTGACTCCCATTTTTTCCGCCTTCGCGACGGCTTCCTCGATCGGACCCACCATATAGAATGCCTGCTCCGGCAGGTGGTCGTATTTCCCTTCGAGGATTTCCTTGAAGCTCCGGACCGTATCCTTCAGCTTGACGTACTTGCCCGGCGCACCAGTGAACGCTTCGGCCACATGGAACGGCTGGGAAAGGAAACGCTGAATTTTGCGCGCGCGCGCCACGGCCATCTTGTCGTCTTCCGACAACTCATCCATACCGAGAATGGCAATGATGTCCTGCAAATCTTTATAGCGCTGCAACACGGACTGAACACCGCGAGCCACCTTATAGTGCTCTTCTCCGATGACTTGCGGATCGAGAATACGTGACGTGGAATCGAGCGGATCGACCGCCGGGTAAATACCCAATTCGGCCAACTGCCGGGACAACACGGTCGTCGCATCCAAGTGTGCAAAGGCGGTCGCCGGAGCCGGGTCGGTCAAGTCGTCGGCCGGCACGTAAATCGCCTGCACTGAAGTGATGGAGCCCTTCTTGGTGGACGTAATCCGCTCCTGTAACGCCCCCATTTCCGTGGACAGGTTCGGCTGATAACCGACCGCCGATGGCATACGGCCAAGCAACGCGGACACTTCCGATCCTGCCTGCGTGAACCGGAAGATGTTGTCGACGAACAACAACACGTCCTGATTTTCCTCGTCGCGGAAAAATTCGGCAACGGCGAGACCGGTCAGCGCGACCCGTAGACGGGCTCCCGGTGGCTCGTTCATCTGGCCATAGACCAGCGCCGCTTTGGACTTGGTATAGTCGTCGGGATCGATGACCTTGGACTCCTGCATTTCGTGCCAAAGATCGTTACCCTCACGGGTACGTTCACCGACGCCGGCGAACACCGAGAATCCACCGTGGTGGAGCGCGATGTTATTGATGAGCTCCATGATGATGACGGTCTTGCCGACTCCGGCTCCGCCGAAGAGCCCGACCTTACCACCCTTGCTGTACGGCTCCAACAGATCGACCACCTTGATACCGGTCTCGAGCACTTCGGTCTTCGTGTCCTGATCTTCCAATCGCGGTGCGGGCCGGTGAATGGGGTAGGTTTTCTTCGCCTTGATCGGCCCCTTTTCATCGACCGGCTCACCCAACACGTTGATCAGCCGTCCCAGGGTCTCACGACCGACGGGAACAGAAATCGGCGCGCCCGTATCCTGCACATCCATGCCGCGAGTCAGACCGTCCGTCGTCGACATCGCGATGCCGCGGACGCGGTTCTCACCGAGATGCGATGCGACTTCGAGCGTAATCCGCACGGCCGGCTTGCCGGCAGCCTTATTCTCTTCCTGCGTCACCTTGAGCGCATTGTAGATGTTCGGCAATTGACCGGGGGGAAATTCCACGTCGACCACGGGGCCGATGACTTGAATGACTTTTCCTGTGCTCATAAGGCTCCTCTTGTCGTCAATGATGCACCCGGCACATTACCGTGATGCAGCATTCCTCATTCCACATTTTATTTCAGGGCTTCTGCGCCGCCCACGATGTCCATGAGTTCTTTGGTGATGGCCGCCTGGCGAGTCTTGTTGTAATACAAGGTCACTTTCTTGATGAGCTGCCCTGCATTGCGAGTCGCGCCGTCCATGGCCGCCATGCGCGCCCCGTGCTCCGCCGCCGCCGACTCCAGAAGGATGCGATACGCTTGAATCTGAAAATGCTTCGGAACCAAGACATTCAGAAGCTCGCCCTCGTCCGGCTCATACAAGTAACTACCGCCGACTGCGGAGTGCTCGGTCGCACTCGGCGCCGCACCGAATTCGGCGGCCGCATCGATAGGGAATAGTTTCTCGACGATCACGCGTTGTTGGATCGCAGACTTGAACTCGTTGTAGACGACGTAGAGTTCGTCAAACGTGCCCTTCACAAAATTTTCCGTCAGGTCGCCGCCGATGTCGATGGCATGTTCGAAGCTCAGCTTATCGAAGATTCCGGTCCACTCCTGTCGGATCGGCCAGGCACGACGGCGGAAATAGTCACGCCCCTTACGGCCGATCAGGCTGAGATTGACCGAAAGCCCCTGCGCCTCGCACTGTCGGACGAACTCTGAGCTCTTCCGCACGATGTTGCCGTTAAATCCGCCGCACAAGCCGCGGTCGCTCGTGACGACGAGAATTTCGATTTTCTTCCCCTCGCGTTTTTGAAGCAGCGGGTGGGAGGTACGGTTGACGCGCTGACTGAGATTGCTGAGCACCCCGCGCATTTTATGGGCGTAAGGCCTCGCAGCCAAAATGCGATCCTGCGAACGCTTGAGCTTCGCGGCCGCGACCATTTTCATGGCCTTGGTAATTTTCTGCGTATTCTTGAAGGCGGAGATTTTCCGCCGGAGAGATTGTAAGCTCGGCATTCTTGTACGCTCTCAGCAGTCAGCGATCAGACCTCAGCTCCATGCTGAAGGCGAAGGCTGATCGCTATTTTGCTCCGTAGCCCATTTTCTGCTTAAAGGTCGTGATGATTTCTTTCAGCTTGCCGCCGACCTTGTCATCGATCTTTCCGACCGTGGCGATATCTTTCCGCATGTCCTGGTGATTCTGCGCCACGTAATGGAGCAGGTCCGCCTCGAATTGCAGCACCTTGTCCACGGGGACATCGTCCAGGAATCCGTTGACGCCCGCGTAAATCGACAAGACTTGATCGGCAACCGGCATCGGCTTGTATTGCCCTTGCTTGAGCAATTCCACCATACGTACGCCACGGGCGAGCTGCATCTGGGTCGCCTTGTCGAGTTCGCTCCCGAACTGGGAGAAGGCGGCCATTTCACGATATTGCGCGAGATCCAACCGGAGAGTACCTGCGACCTGCTTCATCGTCTTGATCTGCGCGGATCCGCCGACACGGGACACCGACAATCCGACGTTGATCGCGGGACGAATACCGGAATAGAACAAGTCGCTGCCCAGGTAAATCTGTCCATCGGTAATCGAAATGACGTTGGTCGGAATGTAGGCCGACACGTCGCCGGCTTGCGTCTCGATGATCGGAAGGGCCGTCAGGCTGCCTCCGCCCAACTTATCGCTCAACTTCGCCGCGCGCTCCAGCAAACGGGAGTGCAGATAGAACACGTCGCCCGGATAGGCTTCACGGCCCGGCGGACGGCGCAGCAGCAAGGACAGCTGACGATAGGCCACCGCGTGCTTGGACAAATCGTCGTACACAATCAACGCATGCTTGCCGTTGTCGCGGAAATATTCACCGATCGCGGCGCCGGAGAAGGGGGCCAGGAACTGCATCGGCGCCGGATCGCTGGCCGTCGCCGCCACGACCATGGTGTATTCCATGGCGTGATTTTCTTCGAGGGTCTTGACCACCCGCGCAACCGTCGAACGCTTCTGACCGACGGCGACGTAGATACAGAAAACGCCGAGGCCCTTCTGGTTGATGATGGTATCGACGGCGATGGCGGTCTTTCCGGTCTGCCGGTCTCCGATGATCAACTCACGCTGACCACGACCGATGGGGATCATGGCGTCGATGGCCTTGATGCCCGTTTGCAGCGGCTCACGCACCGACTGTCTCGTATTCACACCGGGTGCCACGACTTCGATACGGGAAGAATGTTGGGAGTTGATCGGGCCCTTGCCGTCGATCGGCTGACCGATCGCGTTCACCACCCGTCCGATCAACGCTTCCCCGACCGGGATTTCCGCAATACGACCGGTGCGCTTGACCGGATCGCCTTCCTTGATCCCGACATCGTCACCCATCAACACGGCGCCGACATTGTCTTCTTCGAGGTTCAACGCGATGCCGTACAGGCCCCCCGGGAACTCGAGCATTTCTCCGGCCATCGCGCCGTCTAATCCGTAGATTTTCGCGATCCCGTCTCCGACCTGAATGACGGAACCGGTCTGGCTGACATCGACCTGTTGATCGAAGCCCTTGATCTTCTCTTTAATGATGGAGCTGATCTCTTCTGCCTTGATCTGCATGGCTACTCCTTGGTCAACACACGCTGCATGGCGCTCAGTCGGCCCCGGACCGTGCTGTCTACGACGGTGCTGCCCAGGCGGATGTGGAGGCCGGCGACATGTTCAGGTTCTGTATGGAAGGTGACATCGACGTCGCGCCGTAAAAGATCGCGCAATCGGGTGGTGATCCGATCCTGCTCGGCCGCGGGCAAAGTATTCGCGGATGACACGAGCACTTGTTGCGTCCCCTTGGATTGATCCACGAGCTTGGCGAAGGCCTTGGCGATGTCCGGCAGGAAACTGACCCGATTCTTTTTTACCAAGAGTTCGAGAAATCTCTGTCCGACCGGCGGGCATCCGAGTCGAGTGGCCAATTCAATCAGCGCACCCAATTTGGTTTCTTCCGGGAACACAGGAGATGCGATGGCATGGCGTAACGCAGCGGACTGCGTGAAGGCCTCTCCCAGCCCGTTCAACGCCACGCGGGCGGGCTCGATGCTTGGGGTATCAAGAAGTTCGAACAGAGCTTTTGCGTATCGACGTGCGACGGCTGTCTTAATCACAATGGACTATCCGCTACGGTTAACCGTGTTTTGATCAAACGGGAAGCTTGCGTGCGGTGGGCACGACAAAAAGCGCGCCAAGTTAGCATTCAAACGCGGGTACTGTCAAGAAGTGATGCGTGGGATGAGAACGTAAGAAGGATTACGACAGGGCTCAGGCCCGCTCCAGTGGCGCCCGATGTACGCTGCCATTCATAACACCGAGCTTCTAGATGAGTGCACGCGGAGGAGGAAGTTGGACCACCCCCACGGCTATGACCGCTGAATGATCCCCCCGCCGAGCACCCGATCGCCATGATAGAAGACGGCGGACTGCCCGGGACTGAGCGCGCGCTGCGGCTGATGAAATCGAACGTGAAGCGTGCCGCTTTCAGACGGCAGAAGGGTCGCCGGGCAGGGAGGCGTGGCGTAACGAATCTTCACGTCCGCCTCAACCGGCTGCCGACCGAGGGCGTGATCGAACAGACTGAGATCGGCGACCTGACACTCTGACTGCACAAGCTGATCTTCCGCACATAACACCACCTGGCCGGATTCAGGCACCACTTTCTGCACGTACAACCGCTGCCCCACGGCAATACCCAGGCCGCGGCGTTGCCCCGGCGTATAGAACGCGATGCCCTCATGCTGCCCGAGGACCTCGCCATCCACACCCACAAAGGATCCGGGCTTCTTGGCTTCCGGCATTTCCTGCTCGATGAATGTTCGATAGTCGCCGTGGCTCACGAAACAAATCTCTTGGCTTTCCTTGAGTTCCTCCACAGGCAACCCGAGCGATTCAGCCTCTTGCCACACATCGCGCTTTTGCATATGGCCGACCGGAAATAGCAGCTGGGGGAGCCAGGCAGGATTGATCCGATAGAGAAAGTAACTTTGATCCTTGCGCGCATCGAGGGCCCGGTGCAGCGACCACTGTCCATCGATCTGCTGCACGCGGGCATAGTGCCCCGTCGCCACAAAGTCCATGCCTCGCTCTTGCGCCAAGGCATACAGGGAGCGCAATTTTACCCGCTCGTTGCACCGAACGCAGGGATTGGGCGTGATGCCGGAAGCATACCCGGCGACAAAATCATCGATCACGCCCTGCTGAAAGACTTCCCGTCGATCGACGACCTCGTAGGGAATACGTAGGCGCTGCGCGACATACTTCGCGATGCCGATCTTGCAACATCCCCGCTCTTCCCAGCGCTTGGAGACGGCAACCTGGTCGTCTTCGTGCTCCCACACCTGGAGCGTGACGCCATGGACATCGTACCCCTGCTGTACGAGCAGAGAGGCCGCGACGGAGCTATCCACTCCGCCACTCATACCTAACAGTACGGTCCGACGTGTCATAAATGATACCGGAGAAAGAAGGCGCCGAGCACCTACGGCTCTTGCGTTTTGACTTTGCCGCGATGGGCTACGAGGTCGCGCACGCCGGGATCCTGCGGAGCACCGAATTCAGAGGACTCGTCCTCCGTCCACTTTTCGGCGCCCATATTGCTCATGCCGTGAAAATGCGCGCCTTCTTCGATCATGATCACCGGGCTCTGGATATCCCCGATGAGAATGCCCGGCTTTTGAATCTCGACCTTCTGCAGAGCCGTCACCGACCCCTTCACACGTCCGCTGATCGAGACGGACCCGGCAGCAATCACGCCCTTGATGACGGCGCTTTCTCCGACGATCACCGCCCCGCCCGTATGCACTTCCCCCTCGACACGGCCATCGATTCGGACGGTGCCATCAAACGTAACAATGCCCTTAAAGCTGGTCCCCTTGCCGAGAAAGGTAAATTTATCGTCTTCCGCGACCGGCTGCTTTTTGGTCTCACCCCACATCGGCGTCCTCCTTCACACACCCCACACATCCTAGAGACCGGGGCGCAGGCTGAATGGAACCTTGCTATGCCTACCTCTTGCTTACAAGGCAAGCCAGACCCTGTCCAACAAATTCGTCGTTGAGCCGAGTTATCCGTTGACCAACTTGACGCCCTGTCCGCGCGTGGATCCCTGCCCCTGCGGCTCGCGCGTTCCCGACTGGCTCATCTCCAACGTGCCGTTGAAGACCACCCCTTCTTCCATGGCCAACAGCGGCGCCTTCACGCCGGCATTCACCACGGCAGGCGCGCGCAACTTCACCTTCTCCCGGGCGCTGATGTCGCCGGTGATCTTCCCTTTGCACACCACGGTACCGGCCGTGATCTTCGCCGTCAGAACCGCATCCTCACCGACCAGCAACACTCCTTCGGTATGAATCTCTCCATCCAGATTGCCATCGATGCGGACGGTGCCGTTATAGGAAATGACACCCTTGAAGCTGACACCTTTTCCGACAAAGGCATTGATCTCTTCGTTTCCCTCGCGCGGTGCCGTAGATTCCAAATTTTCCATTTCAGTTCCCTCGCTTTGTCCTGCCTGACGCTTCCCGTCCTGCTTGTCCTTATTAATCCACGCCATTTGTTACACCTCCCACCTGTTACAACGTCGTCCATGAATCGGACCGGCAGGCTTTCAATTACCTACCGGACGGTCACCACTAAGAGTGTCCCCATTTAGTGTCCGGTGAAAATCGCCGACATTTTACTCTCGCAGCGAGCAGAAAATCTCTCCTAAAACACATCTGCCATCAATCGAGCAGCCGCTCGACGACGCCGTCCAATTCTTCCGGCGAAAAATAATGGATGACGATCTTGCCGCCGCGCCGCCCCTTCTGAACATCCACTCGGGTCCCCAGACGTTTCTGTAATCGCTCTTCAAGATCCGATCGTAATGGCGCACGAACCGGACGCTTCCCCGGCTTTCTCGCTTCCGCATGCTCCTGCACCAATCGCTCCGCTTCGCGGACGGACAATTGCCCGCTGACGATCTGTGCCGCCAAACTGATCTGCGCGGCCGGTGTCATCAGACCGAGAATAACCTTGGCATGGCCTGTAGAGAGTTGATCGGATTCGATCATGTGCTGCACCTCGGAGGGCAGCGACATCAATCGCAGCAGGTTCGCCACGGACGACCGGTCGCACGCCACTTTCTGAGCGATCGCCTCCTGGGTAAGTCCGAATTCATTCAACATTCGTTGGTACGCCCGCGCGGTCTCCATGGGATTCAGGTCGTCCCGCTGGAGGTTCTCCACCAAGGCCAGCACCATCGACTCCTGATCGGACACATTTCGCACGAGAGCATGAATCTTCTGCATTCCCGCTAGCTTAGCCGCTCTTAAGCGTCTCTCTCCGGCAATCAACTCATAGATACCATCACCTTTTCGTCGCACCAGAATCGGTTGCAACAAGCCATTTTGCTTCAACGAGGCGGTCAACTCGGCCAGTTCGACCTCGGAGAATTGTTGCCGTGGCTGAAAGCGGTTTGGGACGATCGCTTCGAGCCGCAACTCCTGGACGTCACCACGCTCCGGCTCCGCGGTTGTCCGGCCGGTCGGCAGCAGCGCGTCAAGACCTCTACCGAGGGCTTTTTTCTCCATGGACCACAAACTCCTTGGCTAGAGATAGATAGGCTTGGGCACCGGCTGATGCCATGTTGTACAACAACGCCGGGCGACCGTAGCTCGGCGCCTCGGCCAACGTCACGTTGCGTGGAATCATCGTCCGATACACACTGTCTCCGAAATGCCCACGGATCTGCTCGACCACTTGGCGGGCAAGCGAATTACGCGCATCGTACATCGTGAGCACAATGCCCTCGATTTCCAATCCAGGGTTCAGCGATTGCCGGAGACGTTGAATACTCTCCATCAGCCGACCGAGGCCTTCCATCGCATAGTATTCACATTGCACCGGGATCAGCACCGAGTGCGCCGCGACCATCGCGTTGATGGTCAGAAGGCCCAGGGCCGGTGGACAATCCAGCAGAATGGTGTCGTAGCGGTCAGACACCTCAGCCAGGGCCTCCTTGAGGCGCTGCTCACGGTCCTCCATATTTACCAACTCGACCTCTGCACCGGCGAGGTGGGAATTCGCCGGGACAATCGACAACCCGTTCACTCCGGTCTGCATGGTCAGAGACTCGATAGTGTCTTTACTAATCAACGCATTGTAGATCGTCTTCGTGAGCGACATGGCGTCTACACCAAGCCCGCTCGTTGCGTTTCCCTGAGGATCAATATCGACGAGGAGAACCGATGCCCCTTCGATTGCCAGCGCTGCGGCAAGGTTCACAGAAGTGGTCGTTTTGCCTACTCCACCCTTTTGATTTGCAACAGCAATGATTCGAGCCATGTAATTCCCCTATCTACCCAAACAAAGAGATGTGCGCCCCACTGTTCCACGTGGAACACCATTTCATCCCGATGACTTTGAAAATACCGACAGCACTCGATGCCCGTACTGAGCAGGAAGCTCATACTCGACTTCCTTGATCAAAGCAAGGCCGGCGAGTCCAAAACTTCGCCCGACCTTCTCTGCACGATATAGAACTAGTTTTCCGTCAGGTTTCAGAAGAGTCGCCAGCGCCAATCCACACTCATCCACCTTAAAGGCTCTCACGACGATGTAATCAAATCGTTCCTGAGCCTGGCCTCGATTGGCATAATCTTCTAGTTTGGCCGTTGCTACCGTCACGCTCGGCAGACCAAGCGATCCCACGACATACCGCAAAAACGCCCCCTTCTTTTCGCTCGACTCAAGCAATTCAACGGACAGCTGAGGCCGTACAAATTTGAGGGGAAGTGCCGGAAATCCAGCACCGGATCCAACATCAAGCAACTCTATTTCACGATTAATATCAATGACTTTGAGCCCATAGACTGAGTCAATAACATGCTTCACCAGGATCTCTCGATCATCGTCGATGGCCGTGAGATTGATGCCCCTGTTCCACTTTTTCAACTCGCTGAGGTAACGACAGAAATAAGGAATAGAGGAATCAGGAATGGAGATGGAGAGATCTGCCGCAAGAGACTGAAGAGATTTTTTGAACTGTAGCTCGTCGTGTTCCACGTGGAACACTTACGCGAAAAGAACCAACAGGGTCAAGGAAGTTCTTCCTTATTAGAAGCAGAGTGGCTGACGAGAATCTATTTCGGCAATCCAGCACACCATTTCATGCCGATGGTTGCCGACGATGTCTCTCGATTGCAACCAACAGAAGTGAAATAGCGGCAGGCGTCACACCGGAAATACGCGAAGCCTGCCCAACCGATGCAGGCCTCACCCGCTTGAGCTTCTCCCTGACTTCGCTTGAGAAACCGGCAATTCCGTCATAATCAAACTGATCCGGGATCGCTCGGTGCTCTAGCTTCTCCGATCGCTGAATCTGCTGCAGCTGCCGCTTAATATATCCCTCGTATTTCACTTCGAGCTGAATCGCTTCTGCAATATCAGGATCGTCAATATCAGCGCCACCGAATACGGAGACGATTTTTTCGTACGTCATTTCCTGACGCCTGAGAATCTCAGCCAACGATTGCGTCGGAGCCACAGCTCCTATCTCCGCATCCTCCATGAGCCGCTTCACATCAGAGGTTATTTTCGGCCTGGTTTCCTTGAGTCGCTGAACTTCCCGTTCAATTGCGGACCGTTTCGCCTCCAGCTTCCCGTGCACCTCATCAGACACCAATCCGATGCGGTGCCCGATATCCATCAGGCGAAGATCCGCATTGTCATGGCGGAGTAATAGACGGTACTCCGCGCGAGACGTAAACATCCGGTAGGGCTCTCTGGCATCTTTCGTAATCAAATCATCAATTAACACACCAATATAGGCCTGCGATCGATTCAGCACGAGCGGCTCTTCAGCACGCAGTTTCAAGGCTGCGTTGATGCCGGCCATAATTCCCTGGGCCCCCGCCTCTTCATACCCGGAAGTCCCGTTGATTTGGCCGGCGTGGTAGAGGCCGGCAACCAATTTGGTCTCCAGTGAATTGTGAAGCTGGCGGGGAGGAAAATAATCGTACTCAACCGCGTACCCAGGCTTCAGCATCCTGGCCCGCTCAAGCCCGGGAATGGTTTTCAAGATCGCTGCCTGCACATCGACCGGAAGACTGGTTGAGATACCATTCGGGTAAAATTCGTTGGTATCCAACCCTTCCGGCTCGATAAAGATTTGATGTCGATCTTTGTCGGCAAATCTCACGACCTTATCCTCGATCGACGGGCAATACCGGGGACCGACAGAATCGATCACTCCACTGAATAACGGTGATCTATCTATATTTTTAGCAATAATATCATGCGTTTGCGAGTTCGTGTACGTTAAGTGACAGGGCACCTGAGGCAAAGACACGCGTTGCGTGCGGTAAGAAAACGGCGGTGGAGGATCATCTCCTGGCTGCAGCTCCATCACAGAAAAATCGATAGAATCCCGATCGAGGCGGGGCGGAGTTCCCGTCTTCAGCCGACCAACCTCGAAACCAAAATCACGCATGCAATCGGAGAGGTGCTCCGCGGAGGCCTCCCCAGCGCGACCGGCTGGAAAATGGTTGAGACCGATATGGATCAACCCCTTCAGAAAAGTGCCCGACGTGAGCACGACTGCCCGCGCATGAATAGGCGTGCCCGCATCCGTTACGATCCCGGTGACCGCCCCCGCGCTGGTAAGAATGCGATCAACCGTCCCGCCCCTGATCTCAAGTGCCGGCTGCGCACGGAGCGTGCGCTGCATGACTTCGCGATAGACCTTCTTATCGCATTGCGCGCGCAAGGCACGGACCGCCGGACCCTTGCTGGTGTTGATCATCCGAAACTGGATGCCGGCCTGGTCGGTATTCCGCCCCATTTCTCCGCCTAACGCATCGATCTCCTTGACGAGATGTCCCTTGGCAATGCCGCCGATCGCAGGGTTGCAGGACATCTGAGCGATCCGGTCCGGATCCATCGTGAGCAGGATCGTGCGCGCCCCCATGCGGGCTGCGGCCAGAGCCGCTTCACACCCGGCATGGCCTCCCCCGACGACGATGACGTCACACTGTTCACTCACGACAAGAGTCCTTTCATTTCCCGATGCAAAACTCAGCGAAAATGCGCTCCAGAATTTCGTCGGTCGTGATAGCCCCGGTAATTTCACCCAGGGCGTCGGCAGCGATACGAAGATCCATCGCAACTAATTCTCCCGCCATCCCTGCCTCGGCCGACTGTCTGGCCTGCTCCACCCCCTGCAACGCGCGCGCGAAAGCAGCGGCATGCCGAAGATTGGTCACAAGGACCCCTTCCCGGGACTCTAAACCCCTCGGCATCAATCGGCTGCTGATCGCATCTCGCAATCCATCCAGTCCAATCTGCATTTTCGCAGAGATATCGAGCACACCGGCGTTCACGGGACAGACGCGGATAAGGTCTTCTTTCGAGATCCGAGATGGCAGATCGCACTTATTCACGACCAACAACGCCTGCGCGGCCTCCTGACGACGAAGCAACAGCCGATCGCTCTCCAGCAACGGTTGCGAGCCGTCCAGAAGAATCAGCGCCAAATCCGCGTCTTCCCATGCGAGGTGGCTCCGACGAATGCCTTCGGCTTCGACGGGGTCATCCGTTGCGCGGATGCCGGCCGTGTCGAAGAGTCGGACCGGAATGCCATGGATACTGACGACCTCTTCCAACATATCCCGCGTCGTACCGGGAATCGGCGTGACGATCGCGCGGTCGCTCCGTAACAGGGCATTCATCAAACTCGACTTGCCGACGTTTGGACGTCCGAGAATCGCCACTGCGGCGCCTTCTCTCCAGATCCGTCCTTCCTGACCGGACTGAACCAGACCCCGCAGCTTGCTCAAGGTCTCATCAAGGAGCCGCAGAAGTTCGTCCTGCCGAACGAATGCAATATCCTCTTCCGCAAAATCCAGCGCGGCCTCGATATGCGCCAAGGCCACGACTAAAGCCGACCGCGTCTCCTCCACTTCACGCGACAACTCGCCGCGCCGTTGCGATTGTGCAATCGCCAGGCTACGCGCAGTCTTCGCGCGAATCGTATCGAGCACGGCCTCGGCCTGCGCCAGATCCAGTCGGCCATTGAGGAACGCGCGCTTAGTAAACTCCCCCGGTTCAGCCAGCCTGGCCCCTGCGGATATCAAGCCCCGACACAGCTGATCCAGCACGACCGGCCCCCCATGGCACTGCACCTCGACGACATCTTCGCCCGTATACGAATGCGGCCCCCTCATCACGACTACGAGCGCTTCATCGAGCACCGCATGCGGACGTGATTCCGTCCCGCGAGGAGCGGTTTGGAGTGCGCCGAGGGAGCCTACGTCCGCCAGCGCCATGACATGAGTTCGAAGTTGGTGAAGGGATTTGCCTGACCGAAGACGGACGACTTGAGAGGCGACATCAAGGGCTTGGAGCCCGCTGATGCGGACGACCCCGATTCCCCCTTCGCCGGGAGGGGTGGCGATAGCACAGATCGTATCGTCCAGCGCGCCATGCATGACGCACCCAATCGTGTGGAATTACTCGGATGGACTGTTGCGTCGCTTGCCGCTGCTCTTCTGCTCTTTCGGTTCGTCGACGGTGACAGCACCGGCGTCCGCCGCAGCCACTTGCCACTTCTTCCCGAACAGCCGCTCGGTCACCACCTGCTGGGTGATCGTGAGCGTATTGTTCGTCAGCCAATAGAGTACCAATCCGGCGGGGAAGTTCACGAACAGGAACGTCATGAACACCGGCAGAAACAGCATGATCTTCGCCTGAGTCGGATCCATCGTGGTCGGAGTGATCTTTTGCTGAATGACCATGGTGGCGCCCATGACGATCGGCAGCACGTAGTAGGGATCCTGCACGGACAGGTCTTTGATCCAGAGCATGAACGGGGCCTGCCGAAGATCGATCGTCATATACAGAATATTGAACAGCGCCACGAAGACCGGCATCTGCAGCACCATGGGCAGACAGCCGCCGACCGGATTCACCCGATGATCTTTATAGAGCTTGATCAGTTCCTTGTTCAGCCGCTCACGATCGTCCTTGAACTTCGTCTGCAGGGCCAGCACTTTCGGCTGAATGACCTGCATCTGCTTCATGGACTTGTAGCTCTTGTACTGCAACGGCACGAACATCAGCTTGATCAACATGGTCAAGAGAATGATCGTGATCCCGTAGTTGTGCGTAAATTCGTAGAGGAATCGCAGCACATAGAAAATCGGCTTGGCCACCGCCTTGACCAACCCCCAACTCCCAAATACAAACCAGCCGAAATCGATCGTATCTTCCAGCCCGACGTTTAAGCGTTTCAGCGTGTCGTACTCTTTGGGTCCGGCGTAGAGTTGCATCGCCATCGTTGCCCCGTTCCCGGGCGTGGCGAAGCGGACACCGGCCGACACCAGCTTGTCCCCTTCCTTCTTCGCGAGGGCAGCCGAAGCCTTCTGCGGCATCAACACACTTAAGAAATACTTATCCTGAATGGCCGACCACTTCACGTCGCCTTTGCGTTCAGCCTCGCCGTCCGGCGTTTCCTTCAACACCTTGTCGTCGACCAATGACGCCGACCCCATGAGCCCGATGAAACCTTCGCCCCACTCCACGATGCCGAAATTGGTGCCAAGGGTCACATCCACCGGAGTCGTCAACCCTTGAGTACGTATCGCAATATCCACCACGTAGGAGTCGTGGTGAAAGGTCAGCTCCTTCTCAACGTCAACGTTCTTCTGGGTATCGTGGTATCGGAAGGTGAGGTGAGCGACAGGATGCGCACTATCCAGGTGCGTGAGATCCTGGGTGACCTGATAGAGGGCGGACCCGAGGTCGCTGGTCACGGCTTGATCACCCGTCACCAGGCTCAGCGGCCCTTTGAACCGTCCTCCGCTATAGACCAGCTGCACAGGCGTCGAGCTCTGCTCGACAGCCGCGCTGTACCGCTTCAATTCCCAGGATTTGAGCACGGCGCCGCGATTGCTGAATTTGGCACGAAACAGTTCCGTGTCCACTTCAGCCGTCTGCTCCTCGCTTGCTGTCCCGGTCGCATTGACGGGAGAAGCGGGCGCAGCAGACATGGAAGAGACTGGATCAGCACTCGCAGCCTTCGCGGAATCCCCCCCCGCAGGCTTGCCTGCCGCGGCTGCAGGGCTTGGATTCGTAGCCACCTGCACCGGCTCAGAGGGCGGCAACAGCCCCATGCCCTTGAGCAGATAGTCGTAACCGATAATCACGGCCAGGGAGACGATGAGGAAGACGATGACGCGTTTTTCCATGGAATTTATATACTGAGCAGCAGCTGAAGAGTTATTGCCACGACGGTTACCGTACCGGGTCCACTCCGCCGGGATGGAAGGGATGACATCTCAGCAAGCGCCTACCCGCCATGAGAAGCCCCTTGAGAACGCCATACCGCTCGATGGCATCCTGGGCATACACGGAACACGTGGGATGGAACCGGCACGCAGGCCCGAGCAATGGGGACAGACAGGCTCGATAGACCATCAAGAGAACAATGCACAGCCGCCTCAGAGCGAGGGTTCCCCAAAACGGGCCAACCGCTGCCTTTGTAATGTGCCTCGCCATAGGTTCTGCAGCTCCGCAAACGGCAGATTCAGGCACTCTCGTTTCGGAAACACGAGAAATGCGTGACCTGGGACTAATGCCGGGTGCACCGCGCGGCCCAATTCCCGAAACAGGCGCTTTGCCCGATTCCGACGCACGGCTGTCCCGAACCGTCGCCCGATCACAATCCCCAACATCGCATCCTGGGACAGGCCCGGACAAATCTGGAGATTGAATAGTCCTGTTGAAACCCGTCGGCCGTTTTTCTTGATGTGCTGGATGTCCCGGCTACGCTTCAAGAACAACGGAACAGCCCTTTGCCCTGCCGACATAACACACCTGCCTGTGGGTCACCAGTCCAGACCAGGCCTTAAAGAGCCAGAGGCCGCGTGCCGAGACTGTGCGTCGCCGCATTTTTCTACGACCAGGCTAAGACGACAGGACCCACCCCAGGTGTACCATCCACCACCTGGATGTTGCCTACTTGCAGATTGCCTAGCGGCAGGAAAGAATCAGACGGTGAGACGAGCGCGGCCTTTGGCTCTGCGACGAGCGATAACTTTTCGGCCGTTCTTGGTGCTCATGCGCTTCCGAAATCCATGTTCCCGCTTGCGCTTGAGATTCGAAGGTTGTTTAAAAGTGAACGACATTGCGCACTCCTTGTCGAGAGATCATTTTTCAATGAAGAGGCCGCATTATAGGGGCGGGACAGGAGGGTGTCAATCAACCTGCGCGCTTCAATTAGCCCTGCATGGGCGCTCGGAAGGAGACTCAGAGCTGGAATGGGAAAAGGTTTCTGACCGCGCGATCGCTACGCAACCTCGAACTCTTGAGGCACTCTTGCCCGACTGTGACAAACATGCCACAGAAACAGGCAGAGGGAGCGTCTTGCCGCATTGATCTAACTAATTGTTCTCGAAAGCTAATCGTTCCAGTCCGCAACAATCTCCCCCCTGGCATCCAGCTTGCGTTAGTAGAGGCCGGAGTCGTGGGCCGCAACGGATTGAAGGTATTCCTAGCGGCCTGCGGATGCCCCAGCAGAAACCAGATGTACGCATTCTGAAATGGCCATGCTGGCCCGCACGTGCCAGTGACAAAAACGAGAAGAGCTCGCGAGAAACGCTCCCTGCGAGATAGAATGAAACGATGAGACGCCTGCCCCACATTTACCGCACCTTTTGCAGTCTAGCCCTTGCCGGACTCCTGGCAATGAGCCTGGGCGGGTGCATCGAAACGGTCCCCGACGAGCTGGTCGAAGCCATTGAGAGCATCGACCGCGACCTCGTCACGCTCCGGGCATCCGACATCAGCCCCAAAGCCTATTCAAAATTCTCCCGCCAATGGATCTCTTTACGAGCCCGCATTCAATCCGAGGAAAATATCGTCCGTTGGCCGTGGGAAGAAAATGAGCTGGAGACCGACCTGGAAAGCCTGCAAGTCGAAGGGTCGCAGCTCGTGGCCGACGTGAACACGCGCCTCCAAGCGCAACGCACCGCCGCCGAAACAAAACTCGCCAAGGTCGAGCAACGGCTCCGCCTCTTGAACACCCGCGTAGGAGATATCGGCAGCCGTGTGGTACTCGGCGAACATCCGGTTGAAACCGAACTGCTGGTCCGACAAGCTCGCCTGTTCATCGAACAGGGACAGTTCGACCATGCCATCCAGGCTTCAGATCGTGCAGGAAAGATTCTTCTCACCCAAACCGCCTTGCTGGCAAACGAGTTAGGCCGATATGCCGATGACGACCTCATTGCAGCCTGGCGAGAATCAGCCCAACGAACCATTGAGTGGTCGCGTACCCATCGTGCGCAAGCCATTGTCATCAGCAAGGCCGACCGCGTGCTGTCCCTCTACAAGAACGGCCGAAAAATATTGACCTATCCGATCCGCTTGGGGTCGAGAGGCATCCGGGCAAAACAGCACTACGGCGACGGCGCGACGCCCGAAGGCGAATATCGCATCCACCGCAAACGCGGGTCGGGACAAACCCCGTATTTCCGCGCCCTGATTCTCGACTATCCCAATGCCGACGATCGACGCCGCTTTGAGGAAGCACAACAATCAGGGTTGATTCCCAAGAGCCAGCATATGCCCGGACTGATCCAACTCCATGGCATTGCACAAGGCATCACAGATCAACCGTACGGCAGCATCCTCCTCGATAATCCGCAGATTGCTGTGCTCTTTGATCACGTTTCTGTTGGAACGCCTGTCACCATCGTCGGCGCACTGGAATCGCAAAATTCGATTTCTCTCGTATTGGCCGATTTAGGCGATCAGGAAGAAGAAACCTAAACACCCATCCCTCCGCACGATTCCTTCCACTGCACCGTAATCCAGCGCTCCACCATCTGCCACAGGCCGACGCAACTTTCGATCTGTCCTCGTTTGCCTTTTCCCACGCTCGAACCTAAGATACGATTGAGCCGAGGTCCATCGATTCGTTCCTCCGCTAACGGAAGAGAGCGTGTTATGCCGACCCATCCTACTGCATCGCTCCTGCTCGACAACCCGACCATCAGCAAAACGCTAGACGACCTGGCGAGCAGCCATACGATCGAGCGTATCTGGACACGAGACCATACCCTCTGGAAGCCCAGTCCGACTGAAATCGAAAATCGGCTGGGCTGGCTGACGGTGCTCGACCATATGCAGGACGGGCTCGCCGAGTTACGGAGCTTCGCGCAGGCTGCCCGGGAAGCTCGCATTACGGACGTCGTCCTTCTCGGAATGGGTGGAAGCAGCTTGGGGCCCGAAGTCCTCCGCTGCACATTTGGTTCGGCCAAAGGGTCCCCCAAACTCTGGGTACTGGACTCCACAGTCCCGGGCTGGGTCCGTCAGGTGACGAAAGCGATTCAACCGGCGCGAACTCTCTTTCTCGTGGCCAGCAAGTCCGGGGGAACTATCGAGGTGATGTCACTCTTCGCTCACTTCTGGGAACTTGTCCGGCGGACCAAAGGCAATCGCGGTGGAGCCCAGTTTGTCGCCATCACGGATCCCGGCACCGGACTCGAACAGCTGGCGCGCGAGCGCGGGTTTTGGCGCACGTTCACCAATCAACCGGACATCGGCGGACGATACTCCGTCCTCTCCTACTTTGGTCTGGTGCCCGCCGCACTGCTGGGACTCGACGTGAGCAAACTCCTAAGCCGGGCGCTCGCCATGCGTGAGGCCTGCCGACACACCACTCACCCAAAAGACAATCCGGGAGCAGCCCTGGGAGGGATGATGGCCGCGATGGCCATGGCAGGACGGGACAAGGTCACGCTGCTGACCTCCCCCGCACTCAATTCATTTGGACTCTGGGTGGAACAACTCCTGGCCGAAAGTACCGGGAAGGAGGGAACCGGAATCGTCCCCGTGGCAGGTGAGCCCCTCGCCTCCCCGACCGCCTATGGAGCCGATCGACTCTTCGTCGCGCTTCGACTCAAAGGCGACCGCAATGCCGCGCTGGATCGATCCATCATCGCGCTGCAACGGGCCGGGCATCCGGTATTTCGATTGAACCTGGCGGATCGCTACGACCTCGGCGGGGAGTTCTTCCGTTGGGAGTTCGCCACCGCGGTCGCAGGACAGGCACTCGGCATCCATCCGTTCGATCAGCCGAACGTGCAGGAGAGCAAAGACAACACAGGACGCGTGCTAAAAGAGGTTGAAACGCAGGGACGATTCCCCTCACTGCCGATGCTCACGCCCAAGCAGGCACTGACTCAATTACTCGAACAGGCGGCGCCACATCGATACCTGGCCATTCTGGCGTACACGACTCCCAGCCCTCAGCTGGACGCCTCGATACGAGCGTTGCGCAAGGCGGTCATGCGGCGCCACCACATCGCCACCACGGCGGGCTATGGTCCCCGGTATCTGCATTCCACTGGGCAACTCCACAAAGGTGGTCCGAACAGCGGCCTGTTCCTAGAATTCGTGGACAGCATGAAACCCGACGTTCCGGTCCCCGGAAAGTTCTATTCGTTCGGCACGCTGGCACAGGCGCAAGCCGTCGGGGATCTTCAATCACTGCAGACACATCAACGACCGGCCGTCCGCATCGCCCTCGGACCCAATCCCGTGCGCACCATCCGAAGCCTCATTGTCATGCTCACACCGACCAGAGCCGGTCGTCGTAAACCCGCGGCAAAAAAACGTCCTCTGCCCAAACGTCGCACTCACCGTTGACATGTCCCAGGCTCCAGCAATCCACCGCTTCACTGACGCCCAGGAACTGACCCGTGCCGCTGCAGGTCTCTTCCTGGACGTGGGCAGGCAGGCGATCGCGGAGCGGAACCGTTTCCTCGTGGCTCTCTCGGGCGGCTCAACTCCGAAGACACTGTATTCGATCCTGGCCAGCGAGGAATACGCACAGCAACTCGACTGGAGCAAGGTGCACTTTCTGTTCGGCGACGAGCGCAGCGTGCCGCCTACGCATGCCGACAGCAATTTCGCCATGGCGGACGCCATGTTGTTCAGCCCGTTGCACATCCCCTCAGCACAGATTCACAGGATGCGCGGCGAAGACCCGCCTGAAACCGCGGCAGCTCAATACGAAACCTCCCTGCGGCACCTCACTGCAGCGGTCCACGGGCAATGGCCGCAATTGGACCTTATCCTCCTGGGCATGGGCGACGATGGCCACACCGCCTCACTCTTCCCCGGCACTGCATCACTGACCGAACAGACTCGTTGGGTGGTTCCCAGCACTTCTCCCCAAGGAACGCGGGCACGGGTGACTCTCACCCTAGGTGTGATCAATCACGCGAGTGTGGTACTGTTCCTCGTCGCCGGAAGGAACAAAGCCGCGGTCGTGCGACGCGTACTGGAGCAACGGCCCGGTGATCCCGGCCCGTATCCCGCAGCCTTGGTTCGGCCTGATCCCGGACGGCTGTTGTGGTATCTTGACCGCGCCGCGGCATCCGAATTGACCGCAACAACAGACGATGAGTCATCGCAAGAGGCACCATGATCCTGGCAGGCGATATCGGAGGCACAAAAACCAATCTGGCGCTCTACGACTGGACGACTGAACGAGTCGAACCGGTGCGGGAGGATAGTTTCCACAGCGCGGACTATAAGACCCTCGAAGAAATCATTGAAGAATTTCTCAGTGCACCGTTGCCCAAGCCACCGGCAGAAGACGAGCTGGGAGACGAGCCCGTCGAGGCGCCGGCAGAAGGAACCACGGAGGCACCGGAGCTTCCCCCAGAGCCCATCACATTAACGGCGGCCTGCTTCGGCGTGGCAGGGCCGGTGATCGGTAACCGTTGTCGCACCACCAATCTTCCCTGGGTCATCGATGGAGCGACACTCGCGGAACGATTCGCCATCCCCCAGGTGCGCCTACTCAACGACCTCGAAGCAACGGCCCATGGCCTGATCCTCCTGAATCGCGATGAAATCGTGGTATTGAACGCCGGCGCCCCGCCGAAGAAAAAACAGGCCCTCGCCTTGATCGCGGCCGGTACCGGGCTCGGTGAATGCATTCTCTATTGGGATGGCACTCGCTACCGCCCCATGCCGTCGGAAGGCGGGCATACGGACTTCGCCCCGAACAGCGACAGCGAAATCGACTTGCTTCGCCATCTGCGTGGGAGCTACCTACACGTGAGTTACGAACGCATCGTATCCGGGCCGGGCCTCCATGCCATTTACGAATATTTGCGCGACACCAAGAAAAATGAGCCGACCTGGTTGGCGGAAAAGATCAAGGCAGGAAATCCGGCCGCCGAGATTGCCGAAGCCGGCCTTAAGGGGCAAGCAGAAATCGCCACGCAGGCCCTAGATTTATTTGCGTCCATCTATGGCGCAGAAGCCGGCAACCTGGCGCTCAAGGCGCTCACACTCGACGGAGTCTATGTCGCCGGCGGGATTGCGCCAAAATTGCTGAAGAAGCTGCAGGACGGCTCCTTCATGCGCGGGTTCACAAACAAAGGCCGTTACAAACGGATCATGAGCCAGATTCCGGTGAAGGTCGTGATGAACGACAAAACCGCCCTGCTCGGCGCCGCATCGATGGCGGCACAACTCACATCATCGACCTCAGCGTGACACCATCCATCATGAAACCATCATCTGATCTCGACTCCGAAAAGCAACGGGCGGCGCTGAAAGCCGCCGAATATGTACGCGACGGCATGGTCGTCGGGTTGGGGACCGGCAGTACCTCGAAGCATCTGATCATCGCTCTCGGCGAACGCGTGCGCGCAGGGCTCCGGATCCACGCCGTACCGACGTCCCACGACACAGCGGCTCTGGCCAGACAGTCCGGCATTCCCCTCATCGAATCCGACAACGCATGGATGATCGATGTGGCCATCGACGGAGCCGACCAGGTCGATCCCGCCTTGAACCTCGTGAAAGGCGGCGGAGGCGCGTTGCTCAAGGAAAAAATTGTGGCGGCCGCAGCCAAGCGCTTTATTGTGATGGTCGACCACACGAAACTTGTGCCCGCGCTCGGCGGCAGTTTCCCGTTGCCGATCGAAGTCGTGCCGTTCGGATGGGGCAGCACGGCACGGAACATCGAACAAGCATCAGGGGGCACAGCCGTGTTGCGCGAGCGCAACGGCATCGTGTTCCAGACCGAAGCGGGCCACGTGATCCTCGACCTGCACATGCCGAACATCAACGATCCGGCCACCCTCGAAATAGCACTCAACCAGATCCCCGGCATCGTTGAAACCGGACTGTTCATTGGACGGACCAGCATCCTGATCGTCGGCCATGCACAGGGTGCCGACGTCACCCTTGCAGCGGAGTCATGAAGGGCGACCAGGCCGACCCTCCCGTGACTCGACGACATGCGGCGCTACTGGCCACACGAGTCCTCACCAAAGCAGTGGTGTGGTTGGGAGTCTGGCACGGCGCAACCTCATTGTTCTTCGTGCCCGCCGCCTGGAGCCGTCCGAATCCACCGCGCAACTATCGACAGTCGAAGAAACACACCATGGGTTCATCTATGACGACTCACGATCCATACAGACTCCCGCGCCATGTCATCCCGTCTCATTACGACTTGCGTATCGAGCCCGACCTCCAGGCGCACTCATTCACAGGCCACGAGGTCGTCACACTGACGGTGACCGAACCGACTACTGAGATCCTCCTGAATGCGACCGAATTGGAGGTCGCGACGGCGACAGTGTCCGGTGAAGGGACGCCGCCGCGCACCGGGACCGTGCGGATGGATGAGGAGCACCAGCGATGTCACATCACTTTCCCCTCGGCCATTCAGCCCGGTGCCTGGAAATTAAGCCTGGCGTTTCGCGGCACACTGAATGACAAATTGCGCGGCTTCTATCGCAGCAGTTACAAGGATGAGCAGGGCATCGCGCACAGCCTGGCCGCGACTCAGTTTGAGGCGACCGATGCGCGACGGGCCTTCCCCTGCTGGGATGAACCCCAATTCAAGGCCGTTTTCGCCGTCACCCTGGCGATCGATCCCGCACTGACCGCCATCTCGAATACCAAGATTGTAGATGACCGCCTAGAGGGTGGAAAGCGAGTGCTGCGCTTTGCGGAATCCATAAAGATGTCTACATATCTCGTGGCCTTCATTGTCGGGAAACTCGAAGCCACTGCTCCGACCATGGCCCAGGGCACCCCCGTCCGCCTCTGGTCCGTGCCCGGCAAACAGCACCTGACTCCGTTCGGTCAGGACATCGCCGTGTACTCGCTTAATTTTCTCGCCGACTACTACGGTATCCCCTATCCGGGCGACAAGCTGGATCTCATCGCCATCCCCGACTTCGCCTCCGGAGCGATGGAAAATCTCGGCGCGATCACGTTCCGTGAAACGGCCTTGCTGCTGGACCAGCGCACAGCCACACATGCGGAGCAGGGACGAATTGCGGATGTGGTCGCGCACGAGAATGCCCACATGTGGTTCGGCGACCTCGTAACCATGGCCTGGTGGAACGGGCTCTGGCTCAACGAAGCCTTCGCCACCTTCATGGAAATGCTGGTGGTCGATGCCTGGAAACCGGAATGGGAACGCTGGACGGCCTTTGGCGTCTCACGCGCCGCCGCCCTGTCGGTGGACGGCCTGCTGAGCACCAGGCCCATTGAGTTCCCCGTGCGCGCGCCCAAAGAAGCCGAAGCCATGTTCGACGTGCTGACCTATGAAAAGGGAGCCTCCGTCCTGCGCATGCTGGAACAGCATATCGGTCCGACGGTGTTCAGAGACGGCGTTCGCCACTATCTGACGACGCATGCCTACGGGAACGCAGAGACCACCGACCTGTGGGTCTCGCTCGCACAGGCGTCGCAACAGAATGTTCCGGCACTTATGAACGAATGGATTTTCTCGCCGGGATATCCCTTGCTCTCGCTCGCTGTCGACTCTTCCTCCATCCTGACACTCACACAACGTCGCTTCACTTACGCCGAAAGCTCTGTGGCGGCATCGTCCGGGGGACCTGCGCAACTCTGGCAGGTTCCGATTCAGTTGCGCATCCACACCGCGCGGGGCGCTGAAACCCGGCGCGTGCTGCTCAGCGATCGGGAGAACCGTATCCCGTTGCCGAAGGATTGGACATCGGTACTGGCGAACGAGGGCGGACACGGATTCTACCGCATTCGATACAGCACAGAGCTCCTTAACGGTCTGCAACAGACCGGCCTCCAGACCCTGGCTCCCGTGGAACGGTTTAATCTCCTGAACGACACGTGGGCCTCAACCATCGCCGGCATGGTGTCGCCCGCCGACTATCTCAGTTTGACTGAACATTTCCGTGGCGAACAGGATCCGCATGTCTGGGCCGTGATGCTAGGCTCATTCTCCACCATGAATCACCTGCTGAGTGAGCAGGATCGACCGCTGTTGGCCGCCTTTGTGCGCGATCGTCTCGCCCCGACATTCCAGGATCTGGGATGGACGCCGCATGCCGATGAACGCGATCTTGTGAAAGAACTGCGCGGTGACGTGATTCGCGCCTTGGGCACATTGGGTCGCGACCAGACGGTGCAAGCCCAGGCGCTGGACGCCTACACCGCTCTGCAGCAGCAGACTCGACCCATCGATCCCAATGTGATCCCGGCGCTCGTTTCCATCCTGGCCTTCACAGGCGATGAAACTCGCTACGAGGAATTTCTCAACCGCTTCCACAAGGCCTCCACCCCGCAGGAAGAGCGCCGCTATCTCTTTTCACTCGCGGCCTTCCGGATACCCGAACTGCTGGAGCGCACCCTGGCGAAAACTCTGACCGACGAGATCCGCACCCAAGATGCACCTTTCCTCGTCAGCAGCCTGCTGCACAATGTGTACATTCGCGAAAAAGCCTGGGAGTTCGTGAAGACCAATTGGGAACGAATGGACCGGCAGTTTCCCAAGAGCGGCCTGCGCCGCATGTGCGGAGGGATCACCGGTCTTTCGACTCCTGAATTGGAGCAAGACGTCAGAGCGTTCTTCACATCCCGGAAGATCGACCTGGGCGGTAAGACTCTGGAGCAGTACCTGGAGCAGTTGCACATCGCCGTGCGATTCCGAGAACGCGACCGCGACGCCATTCGCGCGGTGCTGGCACGCACAGGAACGTAGTAGGAACGGCCGGCCTCATCAAGCCGGCTGTCACTCGTGCCGAAGCACAGTCAGCGGAGGCTGCCCGAGCAGGCGATAGGTGCTGAGGAATCCCACGACCAGGGTGAGCAACACGGTGCAGCCCAGCCCGATGCCCAGCAGCGACGGCTCCAGCGACCAGGGCAACTCCAGAATATAGCGCAGAATCGCCCATGAAAAGAGGCTGGCCAGGAAGACGCCAATTACCCCCGCCACGCATCCCAGCACAGCATATTCCGCTGCAAACGACCGGGCAATTAACGCACGGGTCGCGCCGAGAGCCTTGAGAATCACGGCCTCATAGAGACGACGATACCGCGTAGCCGCCAGAGCCGCCGCCATGACGAGTGCCCCGGCCAACAGGCAAAACAGAGCCACCGCGCGGATGGCCAGAGACAGACGGTCGAGAACCCGGGCGAAGCTGCTTAACACCTCGCCGATGTTAATCGCCGTCACGTTGGGAAACGCGGCGACCACGGCCGACTGAAGCGCCACCTCATCCTGTGGGGATACCCGCACCGTCGCGACATAGGTCATCGGCGCCCCATCCAATGCTCCCGGTGAAAAAATCATATAGAAATTCGTGGAGAAATTTCCCCACTCGACCTTTCTGATACTGCTCACTTCCGCTCGCATGATGGTCCCCTGAATATTGAGGTCCAGAGAGCTGCCCACATCAATGCCAAGACTCTTCGCCGCTTCTTCTTCGATAGACACCTGCGCTCGAGGAAAGACCTGACCCTGCTTCCACCAGACGCCTTTGACAATCCTATTGTCTTTAGGCAGTTGATCGAGAAAGGTCAGCACATATTCACGATTCACATACCAGTTCTTCCGCTTCTCTTCTTTCGACTGACTGGGCTGGTCTTCCTGTTCGGACTCCCGCTCAACCGTGACTGCCTGGCCATTGATCGCATGCAATCGAGAGCGCACCAGCGGCGTCAGATCAGGGGCAACATCGCCAGTGCGCCGGTGAATCAAGGCGGAGAAGCCCTCCGCCTGATCCGGCTGAATATCGACAAAAAAGAAGGTCGGTGAATCGTTCGGTCGGTTCTCGCCGACTTGACGCACCAAGGCCTGTTCCAGCAACGCAATCGCGAGAATCACCATGACCCCGACACCGATGGAGACCATCACCCCTAGGGTTTGGCCTCCGGGACGTTGAATGTTGCCGAGCGCCTGCCGCAGAGATAGCGCGCGCGGACTGGGCAACGCACGTATCCCGAGGAGGAGTGCTTTCGCGGTAACGGTTAACGCCACCACAGCGACCAGGAGACCGCCGATAAAGAGCCCTCCGATCGTCAGAGACCCGGCCTGCCACACCGAGAGGCCCGCCAAACCAAGCCCAATGCCGGCCGCCGTGACGGCACGAACAGGATCCGCCGTGACGACCCGTATCGCGCGGCGCCACACCGATGCCTCAGGACGAACACCGGGACGGATTGCACCTTCCACTTCTCGCCTGAAGATGACCGCGGGCTTGATGGTTCGAATCGTCAGGAGCGGCCACAGGCTAAACAAGAGCGTGGTCAGCACCCCCAAGCCCAGGCCCTTCGAGAGCGGTGCCAGCGCCGTCCAAGACAGCACGGCCGTAAACTCGACCTGCTGCAGGACATCCGTCGCGAGCAAGGTGGAGACCGCCTGCGGCAAAACGGCCTGCAGCAGGAGCCCGATCCCAATACCGACCGCGCTGCCCAGCACCCCCAATCCAACTGCTTGTCCCAAATACGAATAGATGATGGTTTTCGTATCCGCGCCCAATGTCTTGAGGATCGCAATCGACTGGAGTTTTTCCCGAACGAACGCTTGAATCGACAAGGCCACGCCGATCCCGCCGACAAACAACGCCGTCAATCCCACTAGCCCCAAGTACCGGGCCAGCTGATCGAGAAACTGTTTGAGCTGTGGCTGAGCATCACGATAGGAAGACAGCCGTGCGGACTCCGCGGAAAGGCGTCCCTGGAGTTCACGGAGCAGCGGAGACAGGGCCATGGCAGCGGGTAACTTGAGGAGATGCCGTTCGCGAAGGCGACTTCCTGGTTTGACGAGGTCGGCAGCCACGAGACCGTCTTGGGAAATCAGCACTCGCGGTCCCAGGCTGAACATATTCGCCATTCGATCCGGCTCGGTGTGAATGACGCCGGTAATCCGGAATGACGCCTGTCCGATTTTGATCGCATCGCCCACGACCAACCCCAACCGAATCAGGAAACTCTCCTGAACCACTGCCCCATGGCAAGCCTCTCGACAGCTGTCTCCGGCTTGGCGCAGCAATTCCATCAGCGGCAGATCAGGTTCAACCCGTACAATTCCATACAGGGGATACCCTGATTCGATCGCTTTCAATTCCACCAGCTGCGTCACATCTGCCGCGCCGTGGGCGCGATCAACTCGTGCCACCATCGCGACCAGTTCACTCACTCGTGTGCGCAGAATCCCTCGCTCTGTGAGCCCCTGAAGCACGGCCGAGCCTGCCGCACCCACAGGTCTCGACAGGCGAATCTCCAGGTCCCCCCCCAGCAAGCCGCGCGCTTCCTTCAGGACTGCCCGCTCAACATTGCTAGAAAAGAGTGAGACCCCGACCACTGCCCCGACTCCCAGGGCAATGCAGCCGAGAAAGTACAGAAAGTGCCGCCAGGCCGAACGGAGCTCCCGCCAGGCCATTATGAGCCAGAAGGGAATCATAGTTCTTGGTCAGGCATCCTAGGGTGACGTGAGGCGAGTTGATCTGACGCCACTCGTCCGTCCCGGAGCGTGATCACCCGTTCCATGGAAGCAGCCAGATGCTGGTCGTGAGTGACCAGGACCAGGGTGGTCCCGGCATCACGGTGCAAGGCCATGATCAATTCGATCACCTGCTGCCCTGTGGAGGAGTCGAGATTGCCGGTCGGCTCATCGGCCAACAGAATCGGCGGGCGACAGGCAAACGCACGCGCCACCGCGACCCGCTGTTGCTCTCCTCCAGAAAGCTGGACCGGATAGTGAGACATCCGATGTCCCAACCCTACAGCGTGCAGCAATTCCTCCGCTCGCTTCGGGGCCTGAGAGTCACCCGCGAGTTCAAGCGGTATCGACACATTTTCCAGAGCCGTGAGGGTTGGAATAAGATGAAACGATTGAAAGATATACCCGACATTGGCCAGGCGCAGTCGCGCCATCGCCTGTTCACCGAGCGCCGTGATCTCGACCCCGTTCAACCAAATGGTTCCGGATGTCGGCCGGTCGAGTCCCGCAATTAAGCCCAGCAGCGTGGACTTGCCGCTCCCGGAAGGCCCGATAATCGCCACCGTTTGCTTTTCCGGAATGTCTATCGTGACATCGTCAAGAATGGTCACCGTCTGACCGCCTGCGGCCAGCTGCATCGTCACATGCTGAGTAGCAATCATTGCTTGGATGATTCCTCGATGGAGTACCCGCAAAACGATTTCATATTATACTGTACAGATGATGACCTGCTCGGAGCTGTTGAAGTTACTCGCGCGCCTGGGAACGGCTTGCCTCATGGCATTGGTCCTCAGCGGACTATCAGGATGCGATCAATCGAATACGTCCACTGTCCCTTCCTCACCCGACAGCCTTGGATCTGCAACTCCTCCATCCTCCGAACAAACACCCTTCCGCGAATCGCTTTCGGCCACGCCAAGCCCTTCACCTGACGATCGTCCCCGTATCATCGCGCTTGGAGACAGCTTGACGGCCGGACTTGGAGTCTCCCCGGAACAGTCTTACCCCACCCAGCTGCAGAAACAACTCGATGCCTTAGGCTATCACTACCAAGTGCTCAATGCAGGGGTCAGCGGGGACACGTCAGCAGGAGGACTCCGCCGTGTCTCCTGGGTCCTTGCCGGCAAGCCACGGGTGGTGATTCTTGAGTTGGGCGGGAATGACGGACTGCGCGGCCTCGGGTTGCCTGAAACCCGGTCACACCTCGACGCGATCATCCGACAGCTAAAGGATGCTCACGTACGAGTGATCTTAGCGGGAATGAAGCTCCCCCCAAATTACGGCGAAGAATATACCGCTCGATTCGAAGCCATGTATCGGGATCTCGCGCAGCTCCATGGGCTTCCACTTATCCCATTTCTGCTGGAGGGAGTAGGAGGGGAGAAGGCCCTCAATCAAGCTGACGGCATCCACCCGACGGGGAAAGGATATCGTATCGTGGTCGAGAACGTGCTCCGGAGCCTGCTTCCTGTGTTGAAGGACGCCGCAACCAACAACGCGTCAGCGAAAAAGAAGAAGGCGTGAAATACCCTCCCCGCCTCATCAAGCGGAGAAATATTTCACGCCACGAAGTCCTGAAAGCCGGTTAGCTCTTCTTGAAGAACGTGTCGTAGACCCCGAACCCCAAGATCAGAGCGATCAAGGTATAATACAGGCCCGTGATTCCACTGTAGTCCGGTGGACCTTCACTGACATTGGCAAACGCACTGGTTGCCTGAAGCGCCCCAATACCGGTAATCAATCCTGCTATCAGCTTGTTCATGATCCCCCCTTGTAATCAAGGAATACCCAAAGAGGGCCGCATTGTACTGAAGTGCCCATGGATGACGCAAGGGGGTTTCGCAAAGAGGGAATTGAGGAGAAACATCGGGGTGGTAGCTTCCGTCACCACTGACTTGCCAATCAGGCCTTCCCCAAAGACTTGAGCATCGAAGACACATCTCGGCAGGTATCCGAAAGACCTTCCAAGCGACGCCCCTTGTCCGTCAAGAGAGCGGCAATCGCTTTCACCTCGACTTCGACCTGCTCAACCTGCCGGGCAAGATCGGTCGTCTTGCTTACCGCAACCTTCTGCGCCTCAATCTCCCGTTGAAGGTCTCGGCAAATGACCTGTAGCGATTTAGATTCTGTAACTGAAGCCTCCAGATCCTGGGTGAGACGGGCCACGACCGCTTCTCGATTGCGAATGTCCGCATCAAGCTCAACCTGGGCGCTTTCGCTCTCTCGCCTCCGTTCATCCATCTGTTGGATCGCCTGGGTCCAGGTCAACGCAAGGCCCGGTCCGATAGGAGATTGGTCTGGAAGGGGCTTCCCGGCTTGAATGGCCTGAACCGTTCGCTGCATCCACTCCGTAAACTGGTTCAATTCGCTCAACTTCACATCACCGGAGGACACGGCAGGAGCGGCCGGTTTTTCTGCTTCGAGGCGGGGAGCGGCGACCCTGGGCTTGGGGACAACTCGTGCCTTTGACCACCGCTGATACTCAAGCAGCGCAGCCACACCGTGTCGGCAGATCGGCTGCTCGGATAACGTACAAGAACACCTGGCTTCCAGATGACCATCAATGAGACGAATCGTCTGCTCGTACAACCCGGAATTGCCCATGACCGACGACGTCACTTCCGTATCCGACGCATCCGTCATTTGCACGCGGCGTTCCGCCTGATACTGCTTTCCGATTTGAAACGCGTTGGGCTCCACCACCGAGCTAATCATGGCCGCCTCCAACAAACTCAGACGATCGGCCGAACACGCGATTCTGCCCTTCATAGTGCCACCTGTAGAATGATTAGTACCGTTGAGTCGTCCTTGCAGCCTACCGAGTGATCGCCGCAGTGTCATGGAATCAGCACCTTTGACGTCCACCTGTCCAGCGAGACCTGAGTGTATGACAGGTTTTCCTGAACGGCCATCCCGCAGGCGGGGGGAATTGTGAGGAATGGATCGAGGCCGCGCAAAATGTTCGTGCCGCCACTGGAGATTCTTATCGGCAGCGTCGAGGAGGTCCTTGAGCCCCCTGGGGGGTCAGCCACACGTAGTCAGCAATCCCTTCTTGCATGGCCTGATGAAGCTCTGCAGCCCGCTCTCGCTCGAATGTGGCCATATAAACCGTGACTTGCTTGAGCCCGTCCGGAACCCGTCGAGCCACACGATCCGGGACCGGCAACCGGTATTGCACATGGCCACCGCCCGTATAACTGAGCAGGGGACCCTGACCGGAGCTGGCCTCGACACGTAGTGGCCTCATCGCCGCTGCCAAGGTCTTCGCCATCCCCTCGTCTCTCACCATAGAGGCTTCATACATGGACTGATAGTCCTCGGGGGACCCACCGCCGTGGCAGTCCTGGAGCTGAGATAAAATCCGGGACCGGTAGGCAGGCGCATCCACGATGCCCTCTCCCTCCATGCCCCATTGACGCCACTCAGGCTGTTCCTTGGCTTGGACCAAACCCTGCTTCACCACCTGCCGGATCAGACTCTTCGGCGGATTCATGGCCAGAAGCGGAAGATGTTGGTCTTTCGCGAACTCCGTCAATGGCTCGTAATCCTCAAACGCGCCGCCCCAATTCTGCTTCCACAAGACTTGCTCCAGGAACTCCGAGCGAACACTCTCCTCCGAACGCAGATAGCGAGCAAGTGCCGGCTGACCGTCCCACCCGAACATTTCCATCGCGAGCCACGGCCGACGCCCCTGGCTCATAAGGGAGCGCAGCACCGTCAATGCCGCGTCAATATGCGATCGATTGTGATGTTCTTCTCCCAGGTAGATCACCTCGTACGTGGCCAGTCCCTCCAACCACGGCTGCATCGGTACCGCGAGGCCGGTCCTGGCATCCACCACCTGGCCCACCGCCCACTCGTCCCAGACCCGATGGGTGACAATTGCGGAGCGATCTTTCGTTTGGCAGCCGAACATCACCAGCATAAGAGCAAGCAGGGCAAGCAAGCGGCCCGAGACTGGGCGAGTCATCTGGAGAAGCGATGGAGTGAATCTATTCATATTGTCTACCTAACATACGGGCCCAGTGGTCGCAAGGCAGCTCCCTTGACTCCCTTACGACGGGCCCGATACTCTGCCAGCACAGGCAACAGCTTTCATCCCCGCACCACCTAGGAATCTCTAAGCCGCTGATCGAATCATGCACGTTGACTCTGACAACCTGGCGGCCTTTCGGAAACAAATCACTTCGGCGCGGTCACTGGATGCACAAGCCTGGGAGGCCTCGCGTCATCTCGTGAATGCGGCTCAGTGGCCGACGACCCTTCAGGCACTCGTCAACGCGATCGAAACCTCGGCAGTCCCGGATACGATCAAACGCAGCCTCGTTGAGGCTCTGCCGCCGGAGCACGAGGCCGTCAACCGCACGGCCGCCGCGGAATCGCTCAAGCACCTGACGGGACTCCCGACCTCCAAAGCCTTACGAGCGCTTTGCATTTTTTTTGGAGTGCGTTCGAAACCATCACCGAAATGGCCATTACCGACGGTCACGGCAGACACCATCGACGCATTGATCCGCCGGCACCACAACCCCTTCGACTTGCTCACAGAGCAGTCCCCTGCCTCCGTCTTGGATCTGGGAGCCGGTGACCTTTCGTTTGCCGAAGAGCTGGCCACCCTGTACGAACCTCAGCTAGCCGCGCAAAGCAGGCCCCTCATTTTGCACTGCCTTGACCGGCTGGATCCCGGCTCGCAACTGGGCGGTCCCCTGCACGCCCATCCGCTTCGCCTCAACCGTCTGCGTTCCAGGCCTGGACTGCAATTTCGCTTTTACGGCGATCAAGACATGTTTGCACTCGCCCCGCTCGAACAAGACCAACGTCTTGCCGAACGCTACCTGATCGTCACCTGCTGGGCGCCGGCTACCCCGACCTTTGCCTATGAACCCACGCGCCTCTCTCCAACCTGCCTCGCCGAAGAGCTGCGACGCACAAAGGGCGAGTCCCGACCAGTCCGGCATGGCAAAGAGTCCGCCCTTGAAGTACAACACGCCGGACGGAGTCTCCTCTTTCCGCCCTGGAAATTCGATATCCGCGGCCCGCTTGCCCTCTTGGAATTGATGGCCACACGCGGAGCGCTCTGCGTCTTGGGAGCTGTTGACTCCCAAGTATTTTGGGAAATCCTGTCGCAATTGATCGATGATCCGCGGGTCAGACCCAGTGATCTCATCCTGTCTGCTCAGAATTTACCCGAGGTCTTCGGGGATACGTACCATAAGCTCTCAGCTCTCCCGGTCGGCGGAACCTGCCTGCTATCCGACCTCACACCATTGCGCCGGACCTTTCCTTCGGTGCTTCGCACACCTGCCGGCCGGACCGCAGCCTACCGATTCAGACAGGTCACCATTCAGCGCGGCGCCCTGTTCGAAGGTCGTCCAGCCAGCAGCACGGCCCGACGGTTTCAGGGAATGGCGGAAGAAACTCCCCCCTGGTTTCTCACGCTTGTCCCGGAATCAGTCCAAACCGCATGACGGACTCCCAATAGCTCAGTCAGCGCTTCAGTCCATGCAGACTCCCATGATCCCCTTCGCGTGAAAGCCCGTATAAATTGACGGTCTCCAGACCCTTTGTTAGACTTCGGGCATAACCGACCCTAACCCCTGCAGATATACCCCATCGTGAATTCTTCTCAATCTATCAAATCGTTACAGGACAATATCGCGCAGGTCATCAAGGGAAAACCACAGGTGATCGAGATGGCCGTTGTCTGCCTGCTGGCGCGCGGACACCTCCTGATCGAGGACGTCCCCGGTGTGGGAAAGACCACGTTGGCCCATAGCCTCGCGCGCTCCCTCGATTGCTCCTTCAAACGTATTCAGTTCACCAGCGACCTGCTGCCCTCCGATATCGTCGGCATTTCCATGTTCAATCGCCAGAAACAAGCATTTGAGTTCATGCCGGGCCCGCTGTTTGCCAACATCGTTCTGGCCGACGAAATCAACCGCACCACGCCAAAAACTCAAAGCAGCCTTCTCGAAGCGATGAGCGAATCCCAGATCTCGGTCGACAACCAAACCTATCCCCTTCAGCAGCCGTTCATGGTCATCGCCACACAAAACCCGGCTGAATATCACGGCACCTTTCCGCTTCCTGAATCGCAGCTCGACCGGTTCCTCATGCGACTTCGCATCGGCTATCCGACTCCGGATGAGGAAAAGAAAGTGCTGGATCGCCCCCAGCTGCTGCACCCGGCCGACGAAATTCAACCGGTCCTGAACGCGCAACACATTGTCGATCTTCAAGCGCAGGCGGAAAAGGTCCGGATGGAGGACAGCCTGATGGACTATCTCCTCGCCATTGTGTTCGCCACCAGGCACAACGAACTGCTGTCACTGGGGGTGAGTACGCGAGGCGCCCTGGCGCTGTGCAGAGCGGCGAAAGCCCTGGCCCTCGTGCGCGACCGAGCCTATTGCCTCCCCGAAGACATCAAGGAGCTCGCGCCAACCGTCCTCTCGCACCGTGTCATGCTCAGTCGTTCCCAGGGGATGCGCACGAACACCGTCGAACATACGGAGCGGGTCATTCAAGACATTCTTGAGACAGTCCCGGTTCCCGTGTAACAACCGCCAGGGCCGAAAACTGCATCACACGCAATATCGTAATGCGGTTTAGGCGGCAGCAGTTCATCAGCGTGGCAACCAACAACCTCCAGGCCCAGTTCCGCCGGCTGTTCCTAAACCGCACCATCCGGGTGACAAGGGAAGGCATCCGCTTCCTGTTGTTGACCCTGGCCGTCGGGATCGCCGCCGTCAACACCGGCAATAATCTGTTCTACCTCCTGCTGGCCATGATGCTGAGCCTGGTCGTGCTGTCCGGGTTGCTGTCTGAACAATGTGTGCGGCGACTGGACTTCCATCGGCACCTCCCGGACTACCTCTTCGTCAATCAGCCGACCACCGCAACGCTCCGGGTCGCCAATCACAAATCACGTATCCCGAGTGTCTCGTTACGCCTTCTCGATGTCGTTGCCGGGAAAGATCTCGACCGGGGGATTCACATCGCGCACCTCGCGCCTGCCGCCTCCACCCGCTGCTCGTACCCACTACTGGTGCGGCAGCGTGGACCATACCGGCTCGACGGAATCCGTATCGTGACCCCGTTTCCTTTCGGTCTGTTTTATAAGAAATCCTTCTATCCACTCGAAGCCACGCTGATCGTCTGTCCGGAAATCATTCCCCTTCCGCCGCTGCAACTGCAGGAACTGAATGCCCTGGGGCAGGATCACGCGCGCGCGCGACGCGGGCCGGGTAACTCCCTGTACAACTTGCGCGAATTCAGGCCGGGGGACGATTCCCGCGCCATTCATTGGATGACCACGGCGCGCACGGCGAAGTTAATGCTCAAGGAAACCGAGGCGGAGGATAGACGATCGATCACAGTGGCTATCTCGACCGTCGCGCCGGACGAGGCAGAGAACAGCTTCGAGCGGGCGCTCTCGATCGGCGCCTCCCTCATTGATCACTTCCTGAAAGACGGGTACCAAGTCAGGTTGCTACTGGGCGATCAGCAGGACATTCTCGCCTGCGAGACTGACCAAGCCCTGCCTCTATTTCACGCCCTGGCACTCTGCGAGCGACGCCCAATGGCAACGGGAGCCGCGATCCGACATTCCATGGCCCGGGCGCTTGCAGAATGGCACGAGGGACCGACTATTCTACTCTCACCCTGGACCGATCCTGTCCGGAATGAGCAATTTCCATCGGCCGATTACATCGTGTCTCCTCAGTCACACAGAGAGCTGTTCAATGACACTGGATCGAGCCTTTCGGCTTAGCTCAATTCTGCTGGCGGCAACCGGCTTCGCGAGCCTGACGCTCGCGATTGCCTTGCCACTCTGGCTTCTCGTCTTGTCCGGAGCAGCCTTCGCCGTGGCACTCCTGAGAGTGAATCTCCCCTCAGGCCTGTCCGGAGTCTTGCAACAGGTCCGCCTCTCTGCTCTGACATGGAATATTTTCCTCCTCCTCGCCTTCGCGGGCTTTTGGATCGATCTGTTACTCATCTCGCAGGAACTTCTCCCGGCCGGGATTCATTTCCTCGTACTGCTCCTGGTGAACAAACTTTCCAACCTCGACCAGCGGCGGGATTTTCTTCACCTCTATGCCATTAGCCTCATCACGCTCCTGGCCTCCGCCGCGTTGACCACACAAATCTGGTACGCCCCCTTTTTCTTTATCTATCTGGTGGCCGGAGTCTGGACGCTGCTCCTGTATCACCTGTTGCAAGAGCACGAAGAAAGCACCGGTCGCCATATGCTCGGCAACCGAACTGCACCGCTTGACTCGACACTGCCGCACATGACGGCCCGCTTCTTCTGGACTACGAATGCGATGGCAGCCGGCGCGTTCGGCCTCACATTGTTCTTTTTCTTTTCGATCCCACGGGTAGGGGTTGGCCTGTTGCAACATTCCCACGGGGAACGCCTGCGAACAACGGGCTTTTCAGAGCAGGTCGATCTGGGTGTCATGGGACCGGTGAAGCAGGACCCGAGCATTGTCATGCGAGTGGAACTGCCGGACAGTCCCGGAACACAATCGACACGGGGGCCGCTGTATCTCCGTGGCGTCGCCTACAACCGGTATGACGGAAAATCCTGGAGCAATAGCCTGCCGCACCAGCGCATGCTCACAGAACTCCCCCAAGGCACCTTCACGCTCCGAACACCGGGCGCCAAACCGCCGGCCCAGGCACGCTCGCTCCGACAAGACATTCTGCTGGAACCGCTCGATACGGCCGTGCTGTTCGGCGCTCCACTGGCCTTCGCCGTCAGAGGCGATTTCCACTCGGTCCAATCCGATCTGATGGGATCTCTGCACTTGGCTTTTCCTTCTCACACCCGCATCCAGTACACCATCTACTCCGCACCGACCAGTCTCAATCCGGCGGAGCGTGCCGCCGCCGCGGTGCTGTACCCGGATTTTATCCTTCAGCAGTACCTGCACATTCCCGCCGTCAGCCCGCAGATCGTTGATCTCGCACAGCGGGTCACTCAACCGGCTACCAGCGTCTCCCAGGCCGTCACCCTGATCCACACGCACTTGCTGGGCAACTATCGCTACAACCTGGACGTGCCCTCACTCCAATCGGCTCACCCGCTTGAAGACTTTCTCCTGACTCGGAAAACAGGCTATTGCGAACATTACGCCACCGCGATGGTGGTGCTGCTCCGCGCCACCGGCATCCCGGCTCGACTGGTCACGGGATTCCTTGCGACTGAATGGAATGAGTTCGGCGGGTACTATACGGTTCGACAACGGGACGCCCATGCCTGGGTGGAGGTCTATTTCCCACGGTCAGGCTGGATTACCATGGATCCAACGCCGCCTGCTCCGGAGAGCATCGGGCAAACCTGGTGGCAATCCGCCGGCCGTGTGATGGATTCGGTCCGGCTTCAATGGGATCGCCTCTTCGTGCACTTCAGCGCAAACGATCAACTCACTGTCGTGCAAGGCATTCGAGAGGGCGGAGAAGCCGTTCGGACAAAACTCTCCGAATCTCTCAACTCCCTCTCGGCCCAGAGCGCCGCGATGTTCCGGCGGTTCATGTCCTCGTTCACATCGACCGGGATTCCGGAAACTGTACTCTTGATCATTCTAGCCATCGGCGCGACGTATGCGGGTCGGCGGCTGCTGCGGTCGTCCCGAAACACAGCGGCACCGACGGATGTGCTTTCAGCCCATCAACGCACCGTCGTCACGCTCTACACCAATATGTTGCACTGCCTTGCGCAACGCGGCATCGTGAAGTCAGCGAGCACGACCCCCATGGAGTTGCTTCGCCATGTTCAAGAAGAATGGGCTGAAGCCTGGCCCTTTGCTGATGCCCTTACACAACTCTATACTCGAGTCCGATTCGGTCACGATCCCCTCACGCCCGAAGACCACAGCACCGCCGAAAACCTGCTGCGCAGGCTCCACACACTAGAACGAGCGACCACCCGCTCACCACAATAGTGCTGAGTGCCAGATTTCAGCGACTCGACAGAGACAAAAGCGTATGAACAGGAGCGGGGGAAAACGGCGTGCTCGGCTGGCAAGTCAGCCCGCCAACATGAAACCTGTCAGGGCGGCCTAAATGATGGACAAAGGCCGGCCAGGACTCCAGCCGGAAGGGACGAACCGAGGTGGTCGAAAACGATATAGGTAAAGATCGTGCTGAGGAGGAGTGTGAATTGGAGCGGGAAACGGGATTTGAACCCGCGACCCTCGCCTTGGCAATTC
>CAKKRE010000038.1 GCA_919902505.1 Nitrospiraceae bacterium | reverse complement strand
GCGCTTATTATGCATAGTATTACCTAGGTGTCAATGGGTTTGTGCAACAGGCTCAAAGGCGAAAACAAGTGGGGATCAGAGACAATGAGGGTATCAGAAAACAAAAAACGGCTCGCAAGAGCCCCCGTTTTTGAGACATGATTTTTCTGGCTTCAATTAGCGGTTAATAGAGGTGCCCTTAGGATTTTGGCTGAGCTAGTGTGGAGTCCAGACTGTCCGCCCATTGCTGCTGGAAGTGATCGTAGGACAGCAGCAGCCCATCCTGCATGGCGGCAGCAATTGTCTGTCGGGCCTTCAGGTGGACCAGCACCTCGTGAACCTTGTGCATGCCGAACCGTTCGATGAGATAGTGGGTGGCGGCATTGGCCTCCCTATAAGCGAGACTGACCTTCTCCGCAGGCAGACTCTCCCAACTACCCTCAAGCGCCGTCAAAGGAACCAGGCTGTGCTCACCGGGCGTGACGCTGGTCACTTCTTGCCAGGGATCACCGGCCAATTGCATCGCCAAGCCTTCATTCAGCCAGGTTGGAATCATTCCACCGGTTGCCCCCAATTCCTCGTGAATCAGGGCATGCACAAATTCGTGACGAAGCACTCGTGTTAGCCAAGCCCGATCCGTTGCAGCGCCTTGGGTTGGGATTTGAATGCGCCCAAGGACGGGATCGAACAAGCCATCCGCCCAACCGGGGCTCCCCGTGGCGCCTTGAAACTGATTCTTCGTGTGCAGGACGACCATGATCGGCTTTGACGGGAAAAAGTTGAATTTCTGACCGATTTCCCGATAGGCCTCTTCAAGAATATCCAGCACGGCCGTCCACGTGTCCGGGTCGTCACCTCCGTCGTACTTGACTGTGAAGTGGGCGCTGCTGTGCGTCGAGAATTTATCCTCGACCTTCTCGACGCGATGTACTTTCGTCATGACCGCCTTCAGATAAGACTGAAGACCGGGGTCTTTCTTAATTCGCTCCTTGGCCTGCGCGAGGTGTTTGCCGGCCTCCGGGAGGTGATCCTTCTCCTGTAGCAGGTCTGCCAAGGCAACATGGGGGAACGGCTCACCCGGAGACAGTGCCACGACTTTCCGGAGGAAATCTTCCGTGAGTGCGGGGTCCCGCAACCCCCAGTAGGCATGAGCGAGATTGAGGTGGGCAATCGGATTTTGGGGGTCGAGCGCGACCGCTTTCCTAAATGCCTTCACGGACACTTCGGTCCCCCCGCTTCTTTCCTGCAGGATGCCGAGGTTATTCCACAAGATGGCAATGTGCCGCTTGGTGGCGGATTCCGTCAGGATCGACGAGGGCAATTCCTCCAGTTTCGTCTCTGCTAAAGCAATATTGTGCTTCTCGAGTTCTTCGTGAATGGCTCCCAGCAGTTCGGAATGTCTCGGAACTGGAATGCTGACGGGATCGATCGTCCTCGACCGTTTGACCTCCGGTGCGGTACGATCTTGCGATGGGCCTACAGGTGCGGTTGACGCAGGGGTGGTCTCCTCGACAATGACCTGGGGGGAGGGAGCCGGTGTGTCGTGGAAATAGTGAGGCTTCAGCCAGGTTTGATAGAAAATAAAGATGCCGATCAACACGGCTAGAGGCCCGAGAATATGTTTGATATTGCGTCGATACATAGGTGTCCTTCCGTGAATCCTACGCGAATTCACTGTACCACCGAGCTGGGAGCGGACAAAGGGAAGTTGAAAAAGCAGCCGGGGTCTGTGCGGCTGGCTACCATTCGGCAAGAGTCCCCTCGTTGAGCCGTCAAGGTGGCTGTGGTACGATCCCGCTCCAGGATGCCACGTCCTGAAGGCAGTCAAGCAGCTCGCAAAACCCTACGCCAAATGAATGGTTTTTAGAAAAGCGGTAGCAGCGAAAAGCTAAAAGCGGTAGCAGTCGGTTGCATGTCACCGCGATACAAGAGGTAACCATGCCGGAAGACGCCGAAACGAAGCGACCCCCGCACACATTCGGATGGCTACCTAGATCTGCCCTCAATCGAACGCTTCTTCTGGCCTTATTTGTGTTGGTTCCTAGTATTGTCAACGCCGAGGCTTATCTATGCGTTGCGGATATGAGCACAGGATTTGTATTTGATAAGCAGAATAAAACCTGGAAGAAGGCCTACTTTACGGACAGCACGAAGTATATGGTTGCCAGGTCGTCGGCCGATGCTGAGGGAAAATGGGAAGTGAAAGAGATCGGACAATCAGTAGCGGCAGCTTCTTGTGAGAATGGTTTCACGAGTTTAGGTGCTTTGAACTGCGAAGGATTCCTTGAATTCCGAATGAACAAGAACAGCTTGCGTTTTCTTTCAGCTTATCTGATTGGGTATTGGACTGACGCCATCCCCGGAAACTCGTCGGATGCATTTCGAGAAGGAGGAAACAGTCCTTTTGTCGAAATCGGAAAATGCAGTCCCCTCTGACTCGGCCGTGGCTCAGGCCTACTTTTAGCGAAAAAATCTGTCAGGGTATACGCATTGCGCCTGATCGCCCTTTCCCCCGTACGCCCGCCCGCGAAGATAGGACGTGCCTGCCCGCGCACAGAAGGACGCGAGCGCCCGCGTTGATTGACGCGCACACGCAGGTGCGCAGGCGCGGGGAATGGACACGCACTTACGGACAAGCAGAACACTTTTCCGCGAATTCTCTTTTCCCATTCAGGTAGGCTGCCCTGAGCGTTCCTCCGGCTGCATTGATCGTCTTGATATCATCTTCATAGCCCGCATAGATCTTCGCCGCCACATCCTTATGTCTCTTGATGTACTCAACCGCCGCATCAAGCACCCGTACCTCTTCAAGCGTTAGCTCCAGCTTCATCGACAGGCCCTCCTTTCCTAAGGAACATCCGAGCACATAGATTAGGAAAATCGAGAAGGTCGTTCAAGAGGCATAGAGACAATCATGCCCTCCATCTCACTTGTACACACTGCGCAATGTTGGTATACTCATGTGTACACAGGAGGCAGCCACCATGAGCACCACAACACGACCCGCCATCGCTTATACCCGCGTCAGCACTTCCGAACAAGGCAGACGCGGGAATGGCCTGGACGCACAGAAAGCGGCCATAGAGACCTTCGCCAAGACGGAAGGCTATGACGTGGTTGAGTGGGTCAAGGAAGTGGAGACGGGCAAAGGCAGCAACGCTCTCACACGAAGGCCCATGCTCGCCGAAGCCCTCAGGACAGCACGAAGGCTCAAGGCTCCTGTGTTGGTCTCAAAGCTGGACCGGCTCTCTCGTGACGTGCATTTCATTAGCGGTCTCATGGCTGAGAAAGTTCCATTCATCGTGACAGAGCTAGGCAAAGATGTTGACCCATTCATGCTCCATATCTACGCCGCTGTCTGCCAGAAAGAGCGAGAACTCATCGGCATGAGGACACGCGAAGCACTAGCCGCCTTAAAGCGTAAAGGCGTCAAATTGGGCAACCTTCAGGCTCTCCGCAGGGTGAGGGGACAGGGAGCAGCCGCCACGAGTAGAGCCGCTACCGCCTTTGCGAAGACCATGCTACCGATGATCAAGGGCTACCAGGCGCAAGGAATGAACCTACGCGACATCGCAACCGCCTTGAACGAGCGTAAGGTCCCCACAAGGACCGAGCATGGACGCTGGACGGCCACACAGTTGAGCCGCATACAACGCCGAGGGGAAACGGCCTAGCAATCGGCCTTCGTTCTGCCTGAGTTCGACCGTGCGCTCTGCCTCTCTCGCCCGCTCCGCAACCGAACCCAAAATATTTCACCCCTTCATCCAAACCAGCCGCGCTTTCGTATGGCTAGCGGGGACCTATAAATGAAATCCCATCACTTAGTTCGCATTAGAACGATCTGTGGTCGCCCCTACAAGGCCTGTTCAGCGATGTACGGGTGTACCCGTTCGGTTGTTCCGTTCCATGGGGTCTGCCGAGTCCACCTCAACCGAAGGCTGCACAAAGGCACAGCATTGGCTGAGCACTCCCTGTCTTCAAGGGCTCGCACGCCCTACATTCAAGCCTGCCTCGTCTACTGCAAGCGCCTGATCCGGCAAGCTCAATCCACTAACCGCCGAAAGAGGCCGTCAGCGGATGCCTTACGCCTCCTCCAAACGCTCACCGAACTGGACAGCTTCCTCCGGAACCATTGCGAGAGAATCATCTTTACCGATCTCAACAGAAGGCGCATCAACTCCAAGCGTAAGGCTCAGGCCCTCCTGAGAGCCACGCTCACACGCTGGCCGAACGGCCTTCAAGCGGCCTTAGCTGTTCTGTGTTCGATCCTTGGGACGCGCCTTGCCTGCCAGATTGAAGGGCCTGAGTTACCGCCTTCACATCGTGAGGCCTTCCGTCGAGCGATGCAGGTCAAAGCCGTTGTGCGTTTGATTGCGCGACGCGGAAAGCGGCCTGCATGGATGAGCCGCAAGGAGTTCTATAAGTCGCGTCCGAAGCTTCAAGGCCGATGGATTGCCAAGCGCCTGGACGACTACCTAGAACCGTTCCTTCGTTACCTCTCCGAGGACAGTACGGCGCGAGATAAGGCGATCCTTCGTCTTGCCGCAAGCCGCGTCTATCCGCAAGACGTAAGGTGGGAGACGATGCAGAACAAGACCTTGACGCCAACCTGGAAGCGTCCCGGCCATGCGTGCCGATGGAAGGGGCAGTCAGCCCCAAGAAAACCGAGTACCTCAACCAACAAGGAGACCTAAGACCATGTCCGTTTCAAGTGATCGAACCGAGCTAGAGCGACAGAAGAGACGCCAGAAGATCGAACAGCATTTGAAGGAAGGCACCGCCAAGGCTGAGACGAAGGCAGCGTCACAGGCTACGCGTAAGGCGAAACCCAAGGCAGAACCTCAGACAGACCTTGCTGCTTCAGCCGTCCCCGCCACCACCACCACCACCACAGAGGAACGTCTCAGCGTCCCCGTTCATGACCCAGCAGCGCCGAACGGGTTACGGTACCGTCCCATGAAAGCGTGGGAGCGTCGGGAAGGCAATCGCGTGGTTCAGTTCAGGCCGCTCACTCGACGAGAGCTTGAGGCGGAGCAAGACGCGAAGTTCTTCGCCGCAGTCACAAAGGACGATGAGGCGCACAAGGAGAAAAGGAAGAAGGCGGATGAGGAGTCAAAGCGGTGGGCGAAGGAAGATCGACAGAGGCGAGAACACGAAGAGCAAACCGGCATGAGGCCGTGGGAGCCTGGACGGTATATCTCAGTCGAGGACGCAGGGAAACGAGGGTACTTAGGCTCATAATCCCTTGCGGAATGTGCAATTCAGCCAAGGGAATTGCGGAGTTGTCAGGAGATGATTCAGGCGTAAGGATCGAAAAGCCGCCAATAGGTTGTACCTTGTAGCCACAGAACCACACCGGCTCACTCCTTCCTCGCCGATTCGGTCGGCCTCTATGTGAGCAGACGACAGCCAGGGAAAACAGGTCTGTGGAAGCCGACTCAAAGACTCTCCACAGACCGGCACCCACAACATATGGTGTACTTGGCTATAGTTGAGAATGTTCTCATAAACTCACAAACGCCTTTGCTGGAGCGAGAAAGCTAATAGGTTGCACCATGTAGGAAGTAGAACCGCGAAACACCATACCACATATGGAAAGCCCTTCCCGCGCTGGCCCTCTTCCGGCTAAATCCGCGCTTAGAGATAAGAGGAAATGTATCCACAGGAGGCTCCCTTTAGTTTTGATAGGTTATGATTACCCTTCACTTGTAGCAGAGAACCCTGTCCCCTTCAGGTTGTTTTCTTTGTCGCGTATCTAACATTTTCATTGGCTTATCAATAGGGCCTCACTTGTAGCCAGAAGAACCATCCGCACAGCCGGTTTGTATTTCTCGCCTATGTAACATTTTCAAAGGCTTATCAATACCCCTCCACTTGTAGCCTCAGAACCTTCGCCTTCGCTCGTCGATTTCCCTCAGCCATCTATCCAACGACCTCCCCGGATGGGTGGCTTAAAGGACCGATTTGTAACCTCTGGCTTTCAATCAGCGCCGTCACCCCCAATCACAAAGGAGTCTCACCATGTCCGGTGTTATCCCGTCGAGTGTCGTCAATACCCATGCCCCTCGTCCCCGTTCAAGAAAAGAACCGCTCACCGAGTACCGCCCGATCCGTCTCAGTGAAGAAGACCTTCAACGAGTCGGTATCATCCAGCGTGACATGCTCCGCGTACAAGCCTCGCCTAAGCGCGGAGTCAACTTTGCACAGGCCGCACGAAAGGCCATCCAGTGGTACGCCTCCTACTTGACGCAAGGCGCACACAAGGCCCCACGTTCAACGAGCCCCTTATCGGACAAATAGAAGTCCCCCATGGCCTATGCCTTTGCCGCCCGGATGTTCCTGGACCAGGCCAGGAGAGCTTTTCTATGATCCCGCCGTGGGTCGAGAAATTGTCTACAACGAAGGCTCTTCCGACAATTGCGAGGGAGTGGCCTTCCAGAAGTACCTATCCAACCGTCCGGAATCCGTGACCGCACAGAGAAGGGAAGCGCAACGACAAATCAAAGACTCTGACATGAAGACTCTTGGCCCCGTTATCGGGAAGCTCGCCCAAAGGGCAAGGCGGAGACGAAGCCGCTTCGATTGACTAGTCAGCGCATCGAAACTCAACCCACAACCAACAAAAGGACACCACATGCACTCACACGCTTCCACAGGAACCTCACTCGCTACAGACATCGTCAACAAAATGATCGAACTCGATTCACTGTTGGCTCACGCGGACGCGGAAGACAAGGGCGAATTGGCGGAACGGCTATCGAACCTTCCCGCAAGTGAGGTCTTGCACATTTTGGAGTTGCTCATTGAACGCGGCCTGATTCAGAAGACGCCTGAACACCCGTCAGAGGTTCGCTAATGTGTGAGCCTTTAACATTGACCGCCGTGTCTACCGGCATTGCAGCCATGGGCGCGGGCGCGTCGATCTACGGACAGACCCAACAGAACGAGGCCGCGCAACAGGTCGAGAACCAGAGGGCCGAAGCGGTAGACGAACAGATCACTGAGACACGCAAACGTGCGACTAGCGATTATTTAAATAAAGTCCAAGACGAAATGCTTCAGGAGGCACAGGAGAAACAAGCCCTCGCCGAGAAGGAGCGCGACCTTGACCGAAACGAGCGCTCAGCCGGAGCTACCGCCACGGTAGCCGCCGCCGAGTCGGGCGTAGCCGGTCAATCGCTCGCCGCCATTCAACAAGATTATAGGTATCAAATCGAGCAGGCCAAAGGACGCCTAGGCTTGAACCAGGAGAAGGCCAACTATCAGCACGCGCGGGCCGTCCAAGCCTATCGAACCGAGTACGATAACCGAGCGAACAGCATTACGCCGTACCAGAAGAACCCAGTGAAGCCGGTCGATTACTTTGGGCCGATCTTCTCCTTAGCTCAAGCGGGCCTGGACACAGGCGTCCGGACAGGAGCCTTTATCAATCCGCTCACTCCGTCTGCTCCTAAGTAGTCCTCTCGTCACTCCCATTCCATAGGACCATCTGTCGAGTTCAATAATTCTGTTGTCCTTGGCGGGATTGGTCCGCCTTCAAGCAGCAAAGGTCTCTTCATGTCAACATTCAAACCGTCCTGTGCCTTTCGTTTCATGGACCGGAGCAAGGCCGTCACGCCGTTCCGTCCCACCGACTTCTCTAGCGCCGTCTGCTCCTGTGCATCGTGGGCTTGCTTCGCCACTACGCAAGAAATCGGCTTCCAAGCTTGGAGCAAGCATATCTCAACCGTGATGAACCAGAAGGAGAACAACTAATGAGCAACTTCCCAACCCACTTTCAAAGATTCATGATCGGCAGCGACACGCCTCAAGAGGAAGTCGGTAAACGGACCAACCGGTATCTAGGTCCGGAAGAGCGCTGGTCTCTTTGTGGTTTCAATAGTCAAAAGGAATGCCAAGAGGCGTTTCAAGACAAACGGTATCAGGTAGATGAGGAGTACCGTTTTGCCGTCCGTGTGATGCTCAGCAATAGCCCCGAATACTCTCCGGGTAACGCGGGCAGCGGGATTCAGATCGGTAATGGAGTGCTTGAAAGAGCGATGTCGAATCGCGAAGCAGCGCGACGCCAGCAGGATCAAGAAATCTACAGCGAACGGATTTCGGAGATGTTCAACAATCCCAAATATCAGACAAGCCCGTCTTATAGAAGGGAGGTTGAAGACTTTATCCGAGCCCATGAAGCGGAGATTGACCAGGCCGTAGGCCATCGCGCGGTAGACCGCACGAACGCAACCATGCCAGTCCGAGTTCAGTTGGACAGCAACGCGTTGAGCGAAGCACAGGCCGGACTGAAGACTGATAAGGAAGCCACGGCTAAGGCCGAAGCTAGGGCAAGAGCCCGCGCAGCGTACTTCCGAGAGATTGGTGAGGAAGATCCGGAGTTGGCGAACAGCCAAGACGACGAAGAATAGGCCCGCCTTCCGTAAATGCCTCAGGGTCAATCGAAGACGGTGACCCAACCCCTAGCGAGGGTTGCCGCCCTTCGTTGCTCCTAGGGCAAACGTCTCTTCAAAAAAGGCCGCCAAATGAAGATTTGGGTTCCGTTTTGGAGGGGCTTTCCGCCGCCACTCATTTCGTATTGGAGGGAGAAAGCTTCATGAACTACCGTGAAAAGAATTTCAGCCAGTACACAGACCAGCCGCAAACCTTTCAGCCTCAAGCCTCGCACCGCCAGAAAGTGGAATGAAGGGTTAATTGACTACCTTCTGGAGCGCCGTCCTGAGAAACCGGCTGAACCTGAATTCAAGGAGCGTGTCACCGTGGCCGGTCCTCCGGGTTGAGCTAGGCTCGAAAAAGTGGACGCCTTCAACCTACTATAGGGGAGTTGGAGGT